>JACRCZ010000089.1 GCA_016218765.1 Deltaproteobacteria bacterium
CCACGTCGGCGTGATGCCCAAGGGCGTCGCCGTCGTGAGCAAGGACCAGTGGGAGCTGGGCAACCAGATGGGGGTGCTCAAGGAGGACTACCTGGAGACGCTGGAGTGGCTCTCCGAGGAGCTGGTGCGGGAGTTCGGCGACCCGAAGGCGGCGATCCCGATCGACAAGCCGGACGCGGAGATCATGTACACGATCAACCCGCGCGAGGTGAAGTACGACCCGCGGACGATCTCGGACGCGGCGCGCATCTTCTACCTGGCGGGAGAGAACTGGACGATGCCCAGCGAGGGCTGGGACATGACCAACTTCGGCCTGTTCTCCGGCGACGACGAGCTGGGCGGGGCGGTCGCGCGGCGGGTCTTCGAGAAGGCGACGGAGCTGCGGGCGAAGAAGGTCGTCATGTCCGAGTGCGGCCACGGGTACCGCTCGACCCGCTGCGAGGGGCAGAACTGGGCGGGGATGGACGTCAAGTTCGAGATGGAGAGCTCGGTCGTCACCATGCTCCGCTACCTCGAGCTGGGACGGATCAAGGTCGACCGCTCGCGCAACACCGACTCGGTCACGTACCACGACTCGTGCAACAACGCGCGGAGCTGCGGGATGTTCGAGGAGCCGCGGGAAGTGCTGCGGCACGTCTGCACCGACATCCGCGAGATGTTCCCCAACCGGGCGGAGAATTTCTGCTGCACGGGCGGCGGCGGGGCGATGTCGATGGCCGAGTACACGCCGCGGCGGCTCGTGTCGGCGAAGCCCAAGGCCGACCAGCTCCGCGCCACGGGCGCGAAGACGGTGGTCACCTCGTGCCACAACTGCGTCGACGGGTTGTCCGACGGGATCAAGCACCACAAGGTCGGCATGAAGGTCACGCAGCTCGTGAACCTGGTGGCCAACGCGGCGATCGTGGAGAAGAGGGTCGCGGTGCAGGTGCCCGCGGCGGCGGCGAAGCCGGCGGGCGCGCTGGCCGGCCGGACGATCCTGATCGTGGACGACGAGCCGGACGTGCGGGCGTTCCTCTCGGCGGTCCTGGGAGACAACGGGGCCAAGGTGCTCGCGGCCGCGACCGGCGACGAGGGCCTCGCCCTCGCCCGCTCGGCGAAACCCGATCTCATGACGCTCGACCTGTCGATGCCGGGCAAGGACGGCGGGAAGGTCTACGAGGCGATCCGCGGCGACAAGGACCTGCGCGCGCTGCCGGTGTGCATCATCACGGGCCAGCCGGAGATGAGGAAGTTGATCTACGAGCGGCCGGTGCCGCCGCCGGAGGGCTACCTGGACAAGCCGGTGGACGAGGAGACGCTGTTGCGCAACGTGCGCAAGATCCTCGGCCTGGCCGGCGAGGCGAACTAGGACCGCCTTGGCCGAGGCCGACCACTTCGATCTCGTGCCGTGCTACCTCACGGTGCAGAATCGCGAGCTGCGCCTGCTCAAGGCGAACCGGCGGTTCCGCGAGGACTTCGGCGAGTTCGAGGGTCGCCACTGCTACCAGGTGTACAAGGGGCGCGCGGAGCGGTGCGAGTCGTGCCCGGTGCTGCGGACCTTCGACGACGGCCTGTGCCACCGCAGCGAGGAGCGGATCCGCACCGCGCGGGGGCGCGAGGTCGCGGTCATCGTCTACACCTCGCCGATCCTGGACGAGCGCGGCGAGGTCGCCGGCGTGATCGAGATGTGCACGGACATCACCGAGCTCAAGCGGCTGCAGGGCCAGCTGCGGGAGAGCCAGGAGCGCTGCCGGCTGCTGTTCGAGCAGGTCCCGTGCTACATCTCGATCCAGGATCCGGACCTGCGGATCGTCGACGCCAACCACCGCTTCCGGGACGCGTTCGGCGATCACCTCGGGTGCAAGTGCTACCAGATCTACAAGCACCGCGACGAGGAGTGCGAGCACTGCGCGGTGCAGAACACGTTCCGGGACGGTCGGACCCACCACCGCGAGGAGGTGGTCACCTCGGTCCAGGGGGAGCAGCTCAACACGCTGGTCTACACGGCGCCGATCCGCGACGTCGACGGGACGATCCGCCACGTCATGGAGATGAGCGCCGACATCACCCCGATCCGGCGCCTGCAGTCGCAGCTCGAATCGATCGGGATGCTGATCAGCTCGGTCTCCCACGGCATCAAGGGACTGCTCACCGGCCTCGACGGCGGCACCTACCTCGTCAACTCGGGCCTGCAGAAGAACGACCCGAAGCGCGTGACCCAGGGCTGGGAAATGGTCCAGCGGAACATCGAGCGCATCCGCGGGACGGTGATGAACATCCTGTACTACGCCAAGGAGCGGGAGCCGGTGACCGAGGCCGTGTCGGCGCGGGCGCTGGTCGAGGAGGTCTGCGGCGTGCTGGCCGGCCGGGCCCGAGAGCACCGGGTCGAGCTGCGCGGCGAGGCGGCGGAGGACGGACGCACCTTCGAGGCCGACCCGCGGGCGTTGCGCGCCCTGCTGGTCAACCTCGTCGAGAACTCCATCGACGCCTGCCGCGTGGACTCGAAGAAGGCGTCGCACGCGGTCGTCGTGCGGGCGCGCGGCGAGGCGGACGCGGTGCTCTTCGAGGTGGAGGACAACGGGATCGGCATGGACCGCGAGACGCGCGAGAAGGCGTTCAGCCTCTTCTTCTCTTCCAAGGGAGCCGAGGGGACCGGTCTGGGCCTGTTCATCGCGAACAAGATCGCACAGGCTCACGGCGGGCGGATCGATGTGGACTCGGAGCTCGACCGGGGAACCCGGTTCATCGTCCGGGTGCCTCGCGCGCGCCCGGCGACCGGCGCCTGCCTTGCGGAACGCAGCGAGAAGTCCTAGAACATCCGCGACCACGGGGGTAGAGCGGGATCGGGCGGACGGCACTGCCGGTCCCGCAGGCGGAGTCAGGATGAACCTGTCGACTCGGGGACGCTACGCGACGCGGGCGATGCTGGAGCTGGCGCTGCACCACGGGAAGGCGCCGTTGTCGGCGGCCGCGATCAGCCGCGCGCAGGGGATCTCCGCGCGCTACCTGCAGCAGCTTCTCGCGCTGCTCAAGCGGGCCGGGCTGGTGCGGGTCGTGATGGGGCGGAACGGCGGATTCGCGCTGACCGGCCGGCCGGACACGGTCCGCGTGAGCGAGATCCTCGATGCGGTCGAGGGTCGCCTGGCCCTGGTCGAGTGTGTGGACCACGCGGAGCGGTGCTCGCGCGCGGCGGACTGCCTCTCGCGGGCGATCTGGGCCGACGCCACGGAGCTGCTCAACCGCCACTTCAGCTCGCTGACGCTGGCCGACGTCCTGGCGCGCTGCGGGAAGAAGGCAGGGGACGGCGGGAGGGGGAAGAAGAAACCACCGATGGACGCCGATGGACACAGATAGGAAGGGGCCACGCCCAACCGAACCGCGCCCTTCAGGGCGCGGCTTGCGCGGAAGCCCGGCCGCGGGCTGAAGCCCGCGGTTCCGATCCGGACGCGCCGCCCGACCTCCAACCCCCGACGAACCGGCGACTCTCCCCCCTACGTTCCCACCGACGCCAGAACCTCGTCCAGCGGGACGGCGCCGCTGCGGGCGTGCTCCAGGCCCGCGACGAGGAGCGGCCGCATGCCGCGAGCCTGCGCCTCGGCATGGAGCTGCTGGGTGGGCACCTGCTTGACGACCAGGTCGCGGAGACTGTCGCACAGCTCGAGCAGCTCGAACAGGCCGGTGCGGCCGGCGACGCCCATGCCCAGGCAGGCATCGCAGCCGTTGCCTTTCCAGTAGGGCCCGTCGAGGAAGTGGGGTGCGACGCCGAGTCGTTTGAGCTGCGCGAGCTGGCCGGCGTCCGGATCGGCGCGGGTGATGCAGGCCGGGCAGATCCGGCGGACGAGGCGCTGGCCGACGACGGCGGCGACGGCCGAGGCGAGCACGAACGGCTCGACCCCCATGTTGAGCAGGCGGGTGATGACGCCGGCGGAGCTTTCGGCGTGGACGGTGGAGAAGATGAGCTGGCCGGTGAGACCGGCCTGCATGGCGATCTCGGCGGTCTCCTTGTCGCGGATCTCGCCGACCATGATCACGTTCGGGTCCTGCCGCAGGACCGAGCGCAACCCCGCGGCGAAGGTGAGGCCGGTCTCCTCGTTGACCTGCGTCTGGTTCAGGTACGGGACGACGTACTCCACGGGATTCTCGATGGTGACGATGTTGACCCCTGCGCCGCGGCGCTCGCGAGCGGCGGCGAGGCTGGCGTACATGGTGGTCGTCTTCCCGGAGCCGGTCGGGCCGGTGACGAGGATCATGCCTTGCGGCCGGGCGCACAGCAGGCGGTAGCGCTCGAGCGTCTCGGGGTCCATGCCCAGGTGGTCGAGGTCGTAGGGGATGCTGGAGCGGCCGAGGAAGCGCAGGACGATCTTCTCGCCGTGGATGGTGGGGAGGATCGAGACGCGGATGTCCAGGGGCGAGGCGCGGCCGGGGGCGCCGCCCGCGAAGCGTCCGTCCTGCGGCGAGTCGCGCTTGTAGACGTTCAGCTTCGCCAGGACCTTGACGCGGACCAGCATCGCGTTGCGGACGTCGGCGGAGAAGGACCCGAGGTCGTAGAGCAGGCCATCGACGCGCATCGCGACCCGGATGCCGTCCGCGGTGGGCGTGAAGTGGATGTCGCTGGCGCCGATGGCGCAGGTCTGGGTGACGAGGAAGTCCAGCAGCTCGACGACGTCGACCTTCGGCCGCTCGGCCACGCGGACCAGGTGCTGGCGCAGCGAGGCGATGAGCCGCAGCGGCTGCAGGATCGGGCCGGCGGAGCGGCTCGCGACGTCGTCGTCGCGGAGTGGTCCCGCCGCCCGCGCCCTCCTGCGAAGGGCGGGCAGGACGACGAAGGCGAGGAGCAGCAGCGCGACCGCGATGCTCCCGACCGCCCACGCGGCGATGCGAAGGATGTCGGGCGAGGCGGCGGCGACCGAAACGCTGGCGGACCAGGCCGAACCCATGGAGCGGCAGGCTACCGAGTTGCGGGCGCGGGGGCAAGGTGGGGAGTGCGGGGGAAGTGCGGGGGAAGTGCGGAGGAGGGCGGGAAGTGCGGGAGGGAGACGGGGGGTGGGGGGGAGGATGGGTGGGAAGGTTGCGTGCGGCGGTGGTCGGGAGCATTCTCCTGGACGTGCACGGGTCGACGGGTTGCCGGGCGAGTCGGACAGATCGGCCCAAGGGTCGGTTCGCGGGCCAAGATCCCGTAACGGGAACTGAATTGGCAGGAAGGAGCGGGTGCGTCGGCCGGGGTGGGATCTTGCGCCCCGTTGCAGGGGGCAGCGGTCGTGAAACTCAACAGGGTTCGGGCGTACGATGGTTGGCACCGACCTTGCTGGCGGGGGACAGCGAATCGTGGAGTTCCGGCGGACCTTTCGGGGGGACGGGAGAAGTGTGCGAATGACGCGCGAGAGCAGGTCGTGGCGGGCGGCGGGGATGGTGCGGATCGCGGGGTTGCTTGCGGCGTCCGTGGGGGCGTTCGGCGTCGCGCGGACCGTGGCCGCCGACGGCGAGGGGCAGTCGTTCGAGCGGCCGAGGCTGGAGATCGCGACCGAGGACGGACAGAGCTCGATCCGGCTGCGTCTGGCCGCGCAATTCCGGTGGGAGGGGACCTCGGCCGACAAGGGCGACGGGGCGGACCGGGACTGGACCGACCGGATCCTGTTCCGGCGGCTGCGGGTGGTGTTCGAGGGCAGCGCGATCACCGAGGATCTGACGTACCGCCTGCACCTGAACTTCGTCCCCGGGCTGCTCGAGCTGGACGATCTGTGGATCGCCTACAAGCTCCACGACCAGGCGCGCCTCCTGCTGGGGCAGAACAAGGTCCCGTTCACTCGCTACCGCATCGACTCGTTCCAGGACCTGCCGTTGACGGAGTGGGGCTACGAGACGCCGTACTTCGGCGGCGAGCGACAGATCGGGCTGACGCTGCACAACGGCATGGACCGGCCCCCGGAGTTCGAGTACGAAGTCGGCATCTACACCGGCGTGAACGCCAGGGCGAGCAACGGGATCGGCATTGCGCGGACCTTCGCGGAGACGCCGCCGAATCCCTCCCTGCTGACCGACCCCGCTCCGCCTTCGTCCTTCCATCCCGAGCTGGTCGTGCACCTGGCCTACAACTACGGGGGCATTGACGTGCGGAAGCCGTCCGACCTGGAGGGCGGGCCGTTCCGGTTCTCGGTCGGCGTCTCCGCCGCGTGGGACGCGCAGCCCGATTCGCGGCTGGACTTCGCGATGCGGCTGGCGCCGGAGGTACTGCTCAAGGTCGGCGGGTTCCACGCGCTGGGCGTCTTCTATCTCGGGTTCTGGGACCAGTCGACGGGCGACGACTCCATGGCCCTGGGGATGTTCGGGGGCGTGGCGCAGATGAGCTACGTCTTCCTCGACATGTGCGAGGTCTCCCTGCGGTACTCGACGATCTCCATCCTGGAGGATTTGCGCAACGACGCGCGGGCCTGGGCGGACCAGAGGATCGCGGCGGAGACGGACCCGGACGAGCAGGCGGCGCTGGTGAAGCAGTACCGGGACACCGGCCACCTGCTCGCGGAGCACGAGGTCCTGCTCGGCTTCAACGTGTACCTGCTGGGCACGACGCTGAAGCTCCAGGTGGACGGCGGCGTGCGGATCCACGAGCGGAGCGACGCGGACCGGCACGACGGCCTCGTGCGCACCCAGATCCAGCTCGCATTCTGATTTCGCGCAAAGGGCGCGAAGAGGCAAAGGGCGCAAAGGGGCCGAGGGCGCAACGGGGGGGCGCGCAGGGGGGGGCGCGCAGGGGGATTGCCTCGCGGTGTGAAATGGTGTCTTGTCCCGGCCGCGACGACCCCGAGAATGTCCGAGGCGGGCGATCGCAGGAGGGCAACACGATGAGCTTGCGAACGATCGGGGGAATCATTGCCGTGGCGTCGGCGCTGCTGCTGTCGATCAGCGCCATCTCCAAGGGCTGGTATACGGCGAAGGAGGGGGAGGACTCGATGGGCGCCGGGCCGATGTGGGTCGAGGAGTGCGACGGCAGCCAGTGCGAGTCGCAGATGCTGATGAAGGGCGCGCGGGGCCCGGGCGAGACCTGGGCGGCCGCCGGGCTGGCCTACGCGGGGCTCGCCTCGGTCACGTCGCTCTTGCTGCTCATCTTCGGCATCATCGCCTTCACCGGAAGCGGCGGGAAGGGTGCGGGCATCACGGCGCTCGTCTTCGCCATGCTGAGCAACGGGGCGGCCGGCGCCTTCGTCGCCACGAAGCCGGCCAGCATGGCGTTCCTGACGACCGGTCTTGGCGTCTACCTGTCGAGTCTCGGCGGCATGCTGGGCATCGCCTTCGGCATCGTGATGATCGTCGCGGCGAAGAAGGCGAAGGCGGCCGCGGCCGCGCCGGCGGGCTATGGCGCTCCTCCCGGGTACCCGGTGCAGGGCGCGCCGCCGCAGGGTTACGGGGCTCCTCCGGGATACCCGCCGCCCGGCGCCCCGCCCCAGGGCCAGCCGGGCCCAGGTCCGGGAATGCCTCCGCAGGGCTGACGCGATCGCTGCCACACCCCCATCGCTGCCACACCCCCATTGATCTGCGCACGGGAACCGTCCACTGTCTCCGTTGCGGGGAACCGGGACGGCGCCGCGGTCGACGTGCATCGGCGCCGGGGAGTGGTGCCATGACGGTGCGCGGATGGCGATGGGTTGCGATGCTGCTTCCCGTGGGGGCGCTCGTCGGTTGCCCGGGCGGGAACGGGAGCCCCGCCGCGGACGCCGACACGGCGGACGTCGTCGATGACGACGCCGAGGCGCCGGGGGAGGCCGGCGAGGCGGATGCGGTGGACGGAGAGGACGGCGGGCTGCCGCCTCCGCGCTGCACGGCGGGCACGTACTGGAGCACGGGCACGCCGATCTTCCGCGAGGCCACGGCGGAGTCGGGGCTGGAGGGGATCGGGGCGCTGGGCATCCGAATCTCGGCGGTCGACTTCGACGGCGACGGCTTCGCCGACATCGCGGCGCGGCAGCCCGGTGCCGCGGGCGACGACTTCGGCGCCGGCGGAACGCGTCTCACGTGGCTGCTGCGGAACCGCGGGGACGGCACCTTCGAGGACGTCACCGTCGCCTCGGGCATCCGGCGGACCCGCGCCGGCGCCGACCCGGACCGCGGACGTCCCGGCGACGTGTTCGCCTTCGGCGACGTGGACAACGACGGCTTCCTGGACGTGTTCACCGGGCTGCAGCACGACGCGGCCAACCCGACGGAGGAGACGAGCGAAATCCTGCTCAACAACGGCGACGGGACGTTCCGCCTGGGCCCCGAGACCAGCGAGCTGCGCCGCACCGCGGCGCAGGGCGACTCGGTGGCCGGCGCGAGCTTCCTGGACTTCGACCACGACGGGTGCCTGGACCTGTGGATCGTCGAGAATGCGCTGGCCGGCGATCCGGCGCAGGACCAGCTCTACCACGGCGACTGCACGGGGGCGTTCGTTCGCGACACCTCCGCGCGCGGCCTGGTCACGCGGGCCTGGTCGTCCGTCGCCGACCTGAACGCGGCGCGCAGCCACTCCTGGGGCTGGTCGGCCGCGGCGTGCGACCTCAACAACGACGGCTGGCTCGACCTGCTCGCCTCGTCCTACGGCCGCGCGCCGAACCTCTTGTGGCGCGCGGGCGCGGCGGACACGGACTTCCGCTTCACCAACGAGAGCGTCGCCTCGGGCTACGCCTTCGACGAGCGGACGGACTGGTCGGACAACGAGTCGGCGCGGTGCTGGTGTCACCTCCACCCCACCGACACCGGATGTGCGGGCGTGCCGGCGCCCACCCGCATCGCCTGCTCGAGCGACGCCGACGCGTTCCGCTGGGACAACGACTACGATCGCGAGCCGTTCCGCCTGGGCGGCAACAGCGGCGCGACCGTTTGCGCCGACATGAACAACGACGGGTGGCTCGACCTGCTCACCGGGGAGATCGTCCACTGGGACGTCGGCCTGAGCTCCGACCCCGCCGAGCTGCTGGTCAACCTGCAGGATCCGGCGATCCGGTTCGAGCGGCCGGGCAACGACGTCACGGGGCTCGCGCGCGACCATGCGCGGCGCGACTGGAACGAAGGCATCATGAGCGGCTCGGCGCTCGACTTCGACAACGACGGCCGGCTGGACCTGTACTGGGGCGACAGCGACTATCCGGGGGCGTACGGACGGCTCTTCCACCAGGACGCGGCGGGGCATTTCGAGTCCGTCGGGACGGCGGAGGGCATCGACCAGCACCGGAGCCACGGGGTGGCGGTGGCGGACTTCGACGGCGACGGGGCGCAGGACGTGGTGGTCGGGCATTCGTTCGCGCGCTGCGCCGACGACCCCTCGCGCGTGTCGGCGTGCTACCCCACGCAGCAGCTCCGGCTGTTCGAGAACGTCTTCGGCGCGGGGGGCAACTTCGTCGAGCTGCGGCTCGCGGGCGGCGGAGGCACGAACGCCGCGGCGATCGGGGCGCGCGTGACGGCGACGGCCGGCGGCGTGACGCAGACGCGTGAGGTGGGCGGCGGCTACGGCCACTACGGGGCGCAGAACGACCTCGCGGTGCACTTCGGCCTGGGGGCGGAGTGCGAGGCCGAGATGACGGTGCGCTGGCCGGACGCGGCACAGACGACGCAGACCTTCACCCTGCCGGCGGGCTGGGCGTTCTCGCTGGTGCAGGGCGGGGAGCCCGAGGTGCTGGGCCCGACGGACTGACCCTACTCGGCGCCTCTCGCGTCGGTCGCCTCCCGCACCCAGCGCTCGAGCGTGAGGATGTGGCGATCGCCCGGCCGGAGCGAGCGGGCGCGCGCGGCGTGGCGTTTCGCGGCCGTCGAATCGCCGAGGCGGGCCAGCAGGACCGCCAGATTGCCCTGCGCCGCGGCGCTCCGCGGATTCCAGCGCACCGCCTGGGCGAAGGCCGCGGCTGCCTGGGGGAGGGATCCGCGGCGCGACAGGCAGTTGCCCAGGGCCAACTCCGCGGCGGGAGACGGCGCAAGCCGCGAGGCGCGTGCGAGGAAGGCGCAGCCGGTCGGCGCGCGCCCGCCCTGCTCGGAAGCGCCGAGCGCCAGCGCCGCGCCGCCGTGCCAGGGGTTGACCGCCAGCGCGGCGGCGGGCCGGCCGGCGACGAACAGCGCGTCGGCCGCGGACAGCCAGCAGGGGACGGCGGCCAGAGTCACGCCCAGCGCGACGGCGGCGGCCCAGCGCAACCCGGCGGGGATCGCCGCGCTCCGGTTCCTCGGGCCGCTCCCGGCATCGTCGGGAACGACGCTGCCGGGGTCGCGGCGACCGGCGGCGACCGCGGCGCCGGCGACCAATCCGAGCGCGAGCTGCGCCGGCACGAGATGGCCCGGGAAGCCCGCGAGGGCGAGCGCGAGCCAGGCGACGGCGACCCCCGCCAATCCCGCCACGGACGAGACCGTGGGCCCGCCCGATTCCGCTTCGTCGCGCGACGGCCCCCGGACGTCGGACCGGCACCGGCGAAGGCCCCGCACCACTCCGGCGGCGACGGCGAGCCAGACGACGAGCAGGCCGGCGAGCCCGAGGGCGCCGCGCTCCACGAGCGCGTGCAGCGGCTCGTTGTGCGCATGGAGCGCTCGCGTCCACAGCGGAGCCAGTTCCGGATCTCCCGACAGCACCCGTCCCTGCGCGTCGAGGTGCGCTCGCGGGAACCCACCGAGCCCGTGGCCGGCCAGCGGCGCGCGGGACGCCGCATCGAGGGCCGCCTCCGCGAGGAACGCCCGCCCCCGCCAGCGCTCCCGCACGCCCGGAGCGGCCAGCGTCGCGGCCGCGCCCAGCGCCAGGACGGCGGCGCCGAGCAAGGCGAGGCGGCGGCGGTCGTGCCCCGCCAGCAGGACGAGACCGAACGCCGAGAGACCGGTGCCGGCGGCGATCCACGCGGCGAGCGACTCGAGGTGCACGAGGGCCGCGGGAAGGAGGGCGGCGAGGGCGCACGCTGCCGCCCGGCGGCTGCGAGTGCTCGCCGCGGCGAGCCTCCACGCGGTCGCGGGGACGCCGAGCGCGACCACGGTGGCGGCGAAGTCCGGGTTGCCCATCGTGCCGGCATGCGCCAGGGCCCCGGCGCCGAGCGACGCGCCGAAGCGCTCGACCAGCGCGACGACGGCCGCCGCCGCAGCGGCGAACGCGATCGAGGACAGGACCGCGCCGGGCGCCGCGGCCGGCGGCAGCCGGGCCCCGACGAGGGCGGCCGCGGCGAACAGCAGGTCGAACCAGAGCTCCTGCGCGGCGGCGGCCGGGGAGACCGCACGGAGGAGGGCCGGCAGGGAGAGGGCGAGGTAGAGGAGGAACGCGGGACGAAGCGATCCGAGTCCCGGCGCCCGTTCGCCCGGCCGCCGCCGCGTCGCGAACAGCAGCGCCGCGACGACCGGGCCGGCGAGCAGCGCCTTGGCGGACTGGAAGGTCGAGAGCACGGGCAGGCAGAACAGGGCCACGGCCGGAAGGAGGGCCGGCACCAGCCAGCGCGGGACTGCCGCCGTCACCCCGTCATTCCCCCATCAGCGGTACTCGTCGGGCTCGCGATCCTCGATCAGCATCGCGAGGCGCTGGCGCATCGTCGGGTCGCGTTCCGCGGCGAGGCCCTGCTCGAGGAACGCGGCGACGCCGGCGGCGCGGGACACGCGCAGAGTACGCTCGGCTTCCTCGGCCAGGGCGGGATTGCCTTGCCGCATCGTGTCCGCGAGATAGCGGTAGGCTTCGGGGACCTCGTGCGGCAGCAGGGCGGCCGCGACCTGCACCGCGGTCAGCGGCTCGGCCTCGCCGAGCGCCGGGAGGAGCCGCTCCGCGAGCCCGGGGCGTTCGACGAAGCCGAGCAGGAAGGCGGCGTCTCGTCGCTGCTCGAGCGAGCCTCCGCGCAGGACGTCGACCAGCCGGTCGAGCGACGCGGTCTCGCCGAGGTTGGCCAGCGAATAGTCCTGGTACAGGCGCGTCGTGTCGTCGCGCTCGGGGACGGCCGCGATGGCGGCGACATCGGCCTGCGTGGCGACGGCGCCGAGGGCGAGGTAGAGCTGCTCGCTGGTGGTGCCCGAGGAGTGCCAGGCGGTCTCGAGCAGGAAGCGTTCCATGCCGGCCACGCGCCGGTCGCTGACGAGGCTGAGGGCGGCCGCGGTCCCCGGGCCCTGGGTCATGACGGTGTAGGCCAGGGCCGGGACGAACGGTGCGGGGTCGAAGGCGGGCACGGCGGCTAGGGCGCGCAGCGCCTGATCGAGATCGGCCACGTCGCCGGAGCGCAGGAGCGCGAGGACCTCGGGCACGACGCGCGGATCCCCGGCCTCGGCCAGGAGCCGGATCGCGCGCTCGCGGACGCGCGCGGGATGCGGCCTCTCTCCGGACAGCAGCTTCTCCAGGACCAGGTGGCGGAAGCGCTCGCCGTCGATGCGGTTCAGGGCCACGACCATGTCGAGCTGGACGAACGGGTTGTCGGACTCGAGGCCGGCCTCCAGGGCGGGCACCGCGCGCGGATCCCGGAGGCGTCCCAGCGCGACGGCCGCCTCGGAGCGCACGAGGTCGTTGGCGTCGGCCAGCGCGGCGACGAGGGCGTCGGTCGCCTTGGCCTCCCCGAGGCCGACCTCGCCCAGGGCGAAGGCGGCGTTGAAGCGGAAGTACGCGCGGGGGTCGCCGAGCAGGCCGACCAGGTTGTCCAGGACCCATTCGCGATCGCCGAGGCGGGCGAGGGCGATCGAGGCGTTGTTGAGATGGCGCGCGTTCTGGGTCTGGAGCGCCACGTCGCGCAGGAATGCGCGGGCGCCGGGGCTGCCGATGCGGCCCATGGCGAGAATGACCTGGTTCTGGACGGCGGCGTCACGACCCTCGTAGTGGGCGGCGAGCGCAGGGACGGCCTCGGTCGCCCCGAGCCAGCCGAGGTAGCGGATCGCGCGGCCCGCGACGACCTCGTCGCCGGCGAGGAAGCCCAGGAAGGCGCGGCAGAGCTTCGGGCGCGGGAGGCGGGCGCGCGCGGCCCAGAGGGCGCGCGCCGTTCCGGACCAGAGGTGGGCCCGCTGCGGGTCGCGGGCGACGGCGAAGAGCAGCTCGAGCGAGCGGGGCTCGCCGATGGCGCCGAGGGCATCGATGGCGGCGGCCTGGACCCACGCCGGCTCGCTCGGGTCGCGGAGCAGGTCCAGGATGCGGTCGGCGTGGGCGGGATCGCCGAGGTTGCCGAGGGCGCGAACGGCGTGGAGCCGGACGTCGGGGGAGGCGTCGTCCAGGGCCAGGACGAGGGTATCGCGGGCGGCGGGATCGCGGATTTCGGCGAGGGCCCAGGCGCAGGAGGCGCGGACGGCTTCGTCCAGGTTGTTGAGCAGACCTTCGGAGAGGGCTTTCGTGGCGGCGCGTCCGAGTCGCGTGAGGTCGGCGGTCCCGGGCAGCTCGTCGGCGGTGACGTTGACGAGCACGTCGGGGTCGGTGGGCAGGATGGCGAGCAATCGCGCCGTGCCGCCCTCCCCTTCCTCGGCGGGGATCGCGGACCACGCGCCGGTCGCGCGGGCCGGATCCGGCGGTCCGCCGGGCGCGCTGCGCCGGAGCACGGGCCGGCGAGCGGGCTCCGCCGGCCCGCCGCCGGAGCCCGGCGACAGGGCGAAGAACAGCGCGACGCCCAGCGCGAGGACGGCGGGCACCAGGCCCACGAGCAGCGGCAGCAGCAGCGAGCGCTTCGTCCGTTCCTTCTCGATCGGCTCGACCATGGCGCACCTCGCCGGCCTGGGCGGCGGGGGGAGTCCTCTGGCGGGACGGGATTCGGCCCCGCGGCCCGGCGTCCGGTGGTCCGGCGATCGCGCGCTGCCGGCGCGTCCGGGGCGTTCCTCGCCCCGGGAGTGCCGGCCGTTCGCGATGCGCCCGGCCCGCCCCGTCCCCGGGCAGGCCGCACGACGGGCGCTTCGACGGGCGAGGCGGGGGAGGATTCAGCGCCGGCCGAACATCTTCTCCAGCTCGGCGCGACTGAGCACGGCCCACGCGGGGCGGCCGTGGGGGCAGTGGTCGCCGAAGTCGACCTCGTCCATCCGCGCCAGGAGTGCGTGCACCTCGGCATCCGAGACGCGCTTCCCGGCTCGGATCGCCGAATGACACGCAACGGTCGCCAGGCCGCGCTCGACCACCGTCCGCTCGCCGCCGCGGCCGTGGAGCAGCGTGGCCGCGGTCTCGCGCAGCGCCTCGGCCGGATCGCCCTTGAGCGTCACCGGGTGCGCGCGCAGCAGCGCGCGGTCGGCGCCGAACGCCTCCGCTTCGAATCCCAGGAGACCCAGCGCCTCGGCCTCGTCCTCCACCACGGCCAGCAGGTCGGCCCGCAGCGGCACGGCGAGCGGCTCGAGCAGCGTCTGCGACGGGAGCCCGCCGTCGCGCAGCGACGCGCGCAGATCCTCGTAGACGACGCGTTCGTGCGCCGCGTGCTGATCGATGAGTACGACCAGGTCGTTGCCTTCGCAGACGAGGTAGGTGAGGAAGACCTGGCCGGCAGGGACGAGCGAGGAGAAGGAGAGGCTGGTGGCTCGTGGCCGGTTGCCGCTGGTCGACCAAGGGTCGGCGGCCGGCGGCGGGCCCTTCGACGGGCTCAGGGCGGGCCGGTCGGCGGTCGGGATGGGCGTCCCTTCGGCAGACGCGGGACCTGCTGGGGGGCGGGCGGCGCCGGGGGAGAAGACGGGGAGTTGGACGGGGGGCGAGGCGGGCGGGGTGAGGGACCACGGGGAGGCCGGAGTGCCGGACGCACCGGGTGGCCGCGGAAGACCTGTGGCGGCCGCGGCGGGGAATGAGCCAAACGGCTGGGGAGCAGTGGCCGGTACTCCGGAGTGGAGCTCGCCGCGGGCGCGGGCCATGCCGTCGCGCAGGATGTGGAGCACGGCGGAGTAGATCTGGCGCGGGTTGGTGAAGCGGACCTCCTCCTTGCGGGGGTGGACGTTGACGTCGACGGCGGAGGGATCGAGCGTCAGGTAGACGACGCCGGGGGGGAGCGCGCCGCCCGGGAGCATGCCTTCGTAGGAGGCGGCGACGGCGGCGACGACGGCGCGGTCGTTGACGCGGCGGCCGTTGACGAGCAGCTCGAGGTTGCGCACGCCCTTCTGCGCGTGTTCCGGACCGGCGAGGAAGGCGAGCACGGACAGGCCTTCGAGCGAGCCGCCGAGCTCGGCGAGCGGCGGCTCGGGCAGGACGGCGCGCACGCGGTCGCCGATGCGCGTGCAGGGGAGGAAGCGGCGCAGAGCGCGTCCGTCGTGGTGCAGGGAGAAGCCGACCTCGGGATGGGACAGCGCCAGCCATTCAACGACCTTGACGCACGCGGCCAGCTCGGTCCGCGGCGACTTGAGGAACTTGCGGCGGGCGGGGGTGCGGTAGAAGAGGTCGCGGACGGAGATGCTGGTGCCGGGCGGGGCGCCGGCGGGGCGGACGATCGGCTCGGCGCCTTCCTCGGCCAGGACCTCGGTCCCTTCGTCGTCCTGAGCGCGGCGGGTGAGGAGGCGCAGGCGGGAGACGGCGGCGATGGCGGGGAGGGCCTCGCCGCGGAAGCCGAAGGTGTCGATGCGGCGCAGGTCCTCCTCGCGGGACAGCTTGCTGGTGGCGTGGCGGAGGAGGGCGAGAGCGGCCTCGTCGCGGGCGAGGCCGCAGCCGTCGTCGCGGATGAGGATTTCCTCGCTGCCCGAGCCGCGGAGCACGACGTCGACCTGGGTCGCGCCCGCGTCCAGGGCGTTCTCGACCAGCTCCTTGACGGCGGAGGCGGGGCGCTCGACGACCTCGCCGGCGGCGATCTGGTTGGCCAGATCGGGCGGGAGGACGCGGATGGGGGCCCGGGGCTCGGCGGACACGGCGGAACCGTATCATGTCGCGGGACGGGACTCACGGCGGAGCGGCGGCTCCGACTTCCGCTCGGGTGGCCATCCGTTTGACCGGAGTGGTTGCGGGGGGCGCGCGGGCGGGGACGCGGCGCGGGACGACCGACCCATGATCCGTCGCGGAACCGGTGGCTCTGCCGATTCGGAGGTCCGTGATCGGCCGCGCCATGCGCGCTCCGAATTCCGCGCTTCCCATCGCTTGTCTGCCGTCAACTCGTCCAGACGCGAAATCCGAAGCGCAGAGTCGTGCGATCAGGGTTCCGCGAGGCACCGACGGAACGGGCCGCCGCCGCAGGTGCAGGAGACGGCGATCATGCCGGCCTCGTCGCTTCCCGGTGCCGGAGGAACGGCGGTGCCGGCCGTGCCCGGGCAGAAGCACTCGGAGGGATGGAACCGGCAGCCCGCTCGCACGCCGCAATCCGCCTCGAAACTCTCGCCGCTCTGGGCCATCCCCCCCTCGCAAGGTCCCGTCGCGGGCCGGCAGACGTAGCGCCCCGCGCCCTGCTCCCGCGGGCCCTGCTCGAGCACGCAGTCCGGGGACAGCACGCATCCCGCCACGGTCATGCCCTCGCACGGCGTGCCCGGCGGGGGCCTGGCGCCCGGCGGCGGCCAGGGCTCGAGGTCCGGGAGAGGGGGAGCGGGCGGCGGCACGCGCGCGAAGCGGCGTTGCATGACGCTGTCCTTGCGCCACTCCATCACGTCGCCGCCGATGTGCACCGAGAAGGCATCGGTCCCGAGACGCTCGGTGCGCAGGGTCACCTCGGCACCGTCCAGCGTGTAGTCGCCTTCGTCCGGCGGCGTGCACGGCGGAGTCATGCAATCCACGTGACCGGCGAAGCGTCCGTGCTGCCGGTCGGTCGCCGTCAGCTCGATCCAGCGCCACGGGGCGTCCCCGAGCAGATCACGCCATCGGCCCTCGACGGCCGGCGAAGCGGAGCCGGCCACGTCCGGTCCGGAGACAGTCGGGCCGGCCGCGCCCGCAATGTCGGGCGTTCCCGGCTTCGCCTCGCTCTTCGAACGGCAACCGGCAAGAGCGAGGCTTCCGAGTGCCAGCCACCACACGTACGGAAGGGTGCCTTCGCGACGCATGGGTCGTTCCTCACTTCCTCTCGGCCGAGCAGTCGCCGAGCAGTCGCCGAACGGTCGCCGAACGGTCGCCGAACGGAGGACCGACCAGGAGGAGGGAGGCGACCAGAATTCGGAACTTCATCCTCTTTCGATTCTTCGGCGGCACGGCAGCCTCCTACTGGCCCTGCAGGGCCCAGGGCGGCGAGGCGTTGACCAGGAAACCGGCGCGGCAGAGAACGCGTGCCGGGGTGAAGGTCATGCCGGCCTTGTGGGCGGCGAGCACGTACTCGCCGGGCTCGACGTTGACGAACAGCACGCCGCCATCCTCGGTCGTCTCCGTCAGCGCGGGGTCGGGAAAAATCACGTCCGCGGAGACGAGGTTGAAGTAGATGGGGCCCTGTTCGGCGGGCACGGCCGGCTCGATCGTCACGGTCGCGCCGGTTTCGCCGTGCGAGCCGCCCGGCCCGTACAGCGAGCCGCCGACCCTCGTGACGGTGCTGCCGATCTGGCAGCGGGCGGGATCGGGCGTCACGCCCACCAGCGAGGCCATGAACTCGAAGACCTCGCGGGTCGGCGCCTGGAAGGTCACCTGGTCCAGGGGCTCGACCACCGTACCGAACGTCCCGGTCTGGATCGGCGGGTGGTCGGGGTGGTTCAGGATCAGGGTGGCGTCGCGCCACGCAGGCACCCCATCGATGCGGAAGGCGCCGTCGTCGTCCGTCACCGCCAGGAGCCCGGAATGCTCGAGGACCGTGATCTCGGCGCCCGCGACGAATCCGCCAGGCGGTCCGAAGCGGAACGCGTTGCCGCTGATGGAGACGGTGCCGGAGTCGAAGGGAACGTGGACGTCCTCCGCGTCATCGACGTCGCCGCCGTCGGTTCCATCCCCCTCCGCGGAGGTCACGTCGATCGGCGTGCCGTCGGCGGCATCCGCTCCTGGCGTGCCGTCGCAGCCGGCGAGAACGGCGAGCGATGCGACCAGGAGCCGCCGGAACGCGGCCTGCGGGGGCGTCGAGACCGGTCGCGCGCGGACAGCGGGGGAGAGGACCGCCAGCATGCGCCGAAGACTAGCTCCCGCTCTTCGCGGTGTCCACGAGGAGACTCCCGAACGGCGTGCGGCCGGTCGTGCCGGATCCTGCGGGGAGTGGTCAGGGTCGAGGCGTCATGGGGAGGTCCGTCGTCATCGTGGGCGCCGGACAGGCCGGGCTGGCGGCGCCGAGCCCGCAGGACGCCGTTCAGGGGGAGTCCACGCCCGGCAGCGTCCGCACGGACAGCTCCAGGCCGGGGGAGACGACGCAGCGACGGGGGACGCGGACCGCGCGTCACTCCGTCGGCGGATCGCCGTCCCGCTGCGCCGGTGGGCCGGCGCCGGGTTGCGGGCAGCGGTAGGCCGTCCCGGAGATCCGGATCGAGACGACGTCGAGGTAACGGTTCTCGATCTCGGGCGCGTCGAGCCGCAGGTGGGTGGCGCCGAGGGCCACGGCCTTCTTGCGTGCGTCCAGCTCCGCTTGCAGGACGTAGGCCGAGGCGCCCTGGGACAGCGGCGTGACTTCCTCCTCCACGGACCACCAGGAGCTTTCGCCGACCAGGTTCGCGAGCAGCGCGCAATCGCCCGCGGGTGCCTCGGTCAGCAGGATGATGTCCTCCGGGCCCGGCGGGGCGCGGAACCGGGAATCCGTGTGGACGTCGGTGCTCGGCACGGGAGTCGTCGTCCGGACGGTGCGCCCGCACGAGCCCGCGGCGCCGCCGAGGCCGGTTGCCGTCAGGACCACCGCCAGTGTCGATCGGGTCATCATGAGCTCACGGAGTCCGTCGCAGCCCCCTTCTTGCCATGTTGGACCGGATGCTCGCCCGAATGCAACGGTGTCCCGATGGCGCCGCGTCATTTGACCCTCCGGGAACGTGGATGCTACGTTCCGTCCGATGCGCGTGTGCCCGAAGTGCGGCCTGCATGCCGCCGACGATGCTACGGTATGTCCCACGGACGGGACGCCGCTGGGCGCCGCGCCGGCCAAGGATCCGGAGCCCTCGGGAGTCGTGGACACGATGATCGGCGCGGTCCTCGCCGGGCGGTACAAGATCGTGCGGCGCATCGGCGAGGGCGGGATGGGGGTGGTGTACGAGGCCGAGCACGTGGCGCTCGGCAAGCACGTGGCGCTCAAGGTCCTGCGCGAGGACTTCACGCGCAAGTCGGACCTCATCGAGCGGTTCAAGCAGGAGGCGCGCAGCGCCTCGATCATCGGGCACGAGAACATCATCGATGTCTCCGACTTCGGCGAGACCGAGCAGGGGGGCATCTTCTTCGCGATGGAGCTGCTGCGGGGCGAGGATCTGGCGGACGTCCTGCAGCGCGAGGGCCGGCTGTCGCTGCCCCGGGCGGTGCACGTCGTGTCGCAGATGTGCCGCGCCCTGCACGTCGCCCATCAGAAGGGCATCATCCACCGCGATCTCAAGCCGGAAAACGTCTTCCTGGTGCAGAAGGACGAGCGGCGGGACGTCGTCAAGGTGCTCGACTTCGGCATCGCGAAAATGACGACGGTTGATTCCGAGGGACGGCGGCTGACGCAGAGCGGCGTGATCTTCGGCACGCCGGAGTACATGGCGCCCGAGCAGGCGCGCGGCCAGACGCTGGACCACCGCGTCGATGTCTACGCCGCGGGCGTCATGCTCTACGAGATGCTGAGCGGCCACGTGCCGTTCACGGGCGATTCGTTCGTCGCCATCCTGACCCAGCACCTGTTCAGCGAGGCCCGGCCGCTCTCCGTCGTCGCGCCGGACGTGCAGGTACCGCGCGCGGTCGAATCCGTCGTGATGAAGGCGATGGCGAAGGACCGCGACGAGCGGTACGCGACGATGCTGGAGATGCAGGACGACCTGCAGCGCGCGCTGGCCGGGGAGAGCGTCGAGGCCCGATCCTCGACGCTGCCCATCACGGGGCAGCGGCTGGCGCTCTCCCCGCGGGACTCGCGCGGCCCCGCGACGAGCCAGCCGCCGGCGGCGGTCGGCGCCCGCACGCGTTCCGGCTCGCGGCGAGGACTCTGGATCGTGCTGGTCCTGCTCCTGGTGCTCGGCGGCGGCGCCGCCGCGACCATCGTCCTGTGGCAGGGCGGGTGGCTCGGCGGCGAGGGGCCCGCGCGCCCGCCGGAGCCGCTCGACTCCGGGTGGCTCGCGCGCGTCGAGGCCGTCGGGGCGTCGCATCCCGTGCCCGACGCGGCGCCCGCGGCGGTCCCGGAGGCGGAGGAGGGACCGATGGAGGAGCAGGACGCGGGCGGCGGGGCGGACGGGGCGCCCGCGCCGGCGCCGGCGGACGCCGGTCCGGACGCCGGCGAGGAAGAGGCGGTCCCCGGGGAGGCGGCGGGGGGGCCGGACGGCGGGGGCGAGCCGGGCCCGGACGCGGGAACGGGGGCGAGCGCGGCGAAGGTGACGATCGAGGTGCGGACCGAGCCGCCGGGGGCGCGGCTGTACGACGGACGCGGACGGCTGCTCTGCCCGCGGACGCCCTGCCCTGTCGAGGCGCGGGCGGGCGCGACGCTGGCGTTGCACGCGGAGAAGGACCCGGGCTGGACGGGTGACGACCGCGTTCCGGTCCGGGCGGACACGCGGCGCGTGACGATGACGTTGCGACGTCCCGTCGCGCCGGTCCGGGACGGCGGAGGCTCGGCGCCGTCGCGCGACGCCGACCCGTTCCACCTGCGCCAGCCCGACGGCCTGTCGCATCCTTAGCTTGCCTGGACGCCGATCCGTTCATAGGATGTCCGGGTTGACCGGCCGCCGCGGGTGCGATTGGCGCGCTCCGGCTGCGGGATACGTAGCGAGGTCAGGGATGAAGGTGGGCTGGACGGGCCGGGTCGCATGGCTGTCGGTGCTCGCGGCCGTCGCGGGCACGGCGCGGGCCGAGGCGGGATCCGAGGCGGAGGCGGTGGACGAGGCGCGCCGGCACATGGAGGCGGGCCAGGAGCTGTACGGGCAGGGCCGCTACGTCGAGGCGGCGCAGGAGTTCCTTGCGGCGAACGGGGTGCACGAGTCGTCCGCGTTCGTGTTCAACGTCGGCCTCTGCTACATGCAAGGCGGGGACGCGGCCAACGCCGTCCGCTACCTGAGGCGCTATCTCGAGATGGAGCCGAACGCGCCGGACGTGGCGGCGATCGCGGACAAGGTGCGCGAGATCGAGGCGTCGCTGGCGGCCGCGCCGCCCACGCCCGAGGGGACGCCGCCGCCGGTCGTGGTGATCACGCACGAGTCGGCCGACGAGTCCCGGCGGCGGATGAAGTCGATGCTCAACGTGCAGACCGTCCCGGAGGGGGCGCGCGTGGTCATCGAGACGCCGGAGGGCGCGGTCGCGGCGGAGGGGACGGCCCCGATGACGCGCGCCATCTCGGCGGGCTCGTACGTGCTGCGCATCGAGCACCCCGATTTCGAGACCGAGCGGACGGAGGTGCAGATCCGAGCGGGCGGCGTCTACGGCTACTTCTACCGGCTGGGGCAGGGAGAGTTCCTGGGCTTCCTGCGCATCGTGGCCGACCAGCCCGGGGCGCGGATCTTCGTCGACAGCGAGGAGGAGGGCGCGGCGCGGGTCACGCCGTGGCAGGACACGGTGCCGGTGGGTGCGCACGAGGTCTGGGTGAAGCTTGCCGGCTTCGAGACGGTGCGGCAGTCGGTCGAGGTCGAGATGGGCGCCGCGAACGACGTCACTATCCGGCTGGAGCGGGTGCCGTACGGCGAGCTGGAGGTGCTGACGAACGTCGATGCGGCCGCCGTCTCGATCGACGGTGGCGCGTCCGTGTTGGCCCGTGCCGATCCCGGCTTCGGCGAGGGGGTCTTCGGGACGCGGGAGACGCTCCCGGCGGGGCCGCATCGGGTCACGGTCCTGTCCGAGGACATGAAGGAGTACACGGAGGAGGTCCTGGTCGGACGGGGGCAGCGGACGCGCCTGCTGGTGCGGCTCAATCCCTCCCCGTCGCGCGTCTCGGCGTGGGTCAGCTTCGGCGTGGCGGCGGCCTGCATCGCCGCCGGCGGCGCCTTCGGCGGCGTCGCGCTCGACATCCAGGACGGGGTGGAGCGCGACCGGAGCGCGGGGCGGCTGGACAACAACGACCCGCGCATCCTGGAGGGTCTGTTGTGGTCGGTGGGCGCGGACAGCGCGTTCGTCGTGGGCGCGGTGATGACCGGGCTCGGGTTCTACTACCTCTTCCGGGACCCGCTGCCGCCGTCCGAGGGGCGCGAGGACGAGCCGGTGGACTTCTCGGGCATCGACGGGTGGACGCCCGCCGAAGACGGGGAGACGGAACCTGCGATCGAGGTGATGCCGACGGCCGGCCCCACGGGCCTGGGTCTCGGCCTGGAGGTGCGGTTCTGATGGCGCGCGCACGACGAATTCTCGCGACGGTCGCGCTCGCCGCGGCCGGCTGCACGCTGGTGACGGAGTTCTGGACCCAGGACGAGGGGACGCCCGTGCAGTCGTTCGGGCCGCCGGCGGGCTACCAGCGGTCCGGGTTCGGGACGGTCGTGGTCGCGGTCGAGCAGGACCTCGGCGCGGACGGGGGGGCGACGACACTTCTCGCCGTCTCGGCCGGGCTCGGCTCCGCGGCCGAGTCGTACCACTGGGCGGCCGGCGACGGGCTGTTGTCCGACCCCCACCTCATGTCGTTCTGCGCGCCGTTGCGCGACCCGGTCGACGACGTCGACCCGGAGACCTGGGGCACGTGCGAGGATGCCGGCACGGGCGCGGCCCTGCTGTGGGTCCCTTCGTTCCGGTTCCCCGGCGACCCGGCGGCTTGCGAAGGGGTGCTGTTGATCGGCCAGCCGCTGGCGGCGGAGTTCGACGCGGGCCGCGTCGCCGTGCTCTGCCCGGAGACGCACCGCACGGTCGGCCTGGAGCGCGGAGCGTCGGGGTCCGCCCATTTCGGTCGTTCCCTGGCGCTGGTGCCCGCGGCCGGCGGGCCGTTCCTGGCGATCGGCGCCGCGGGCGCCGTGTGGGTCGTGGACGGTCCGCTCGCGCCGTCGCCGACGTACACGGCGACGGCGGTCGCCGGCGTCAACACGGATTCCTTCGGGCTGACGCTGGCCGGCGGGGCGACCGCGGACGACCGGGGCTACCTCGCCGTCGGCGCCTCGACCGTCGGTCAGGCGGACACCCGGCCGTCCCGCCTGGTGCTCCTGCGCACCGATCCGTCGTCCGCGGATCCGGGCATGTTCCGCGCCGCGGGCTGCATCGAGGACGCACCGCAGTCGCCGCTGGGCTCGGCGCTGTTGGCCCACGACTTCGACGGCGACGGCAACGGGGAGCTGGTCTACCGCACGGGCGTGCCCGACGTGCAGATCGCGGACGGGGCGGCGATCGAGGCGCTGGCGGGGCTGGGCGGGGACCCCACCCCCTGCACCTTCGACGCGCCGGCAGGCCCGCCGCTCGCCTGTCCGACCTCGGGCGAGTTCGGCGTCGAGTGTTCGGGCGACTTCGGCGCCGCGCTCGCCGCCGGCGACCTGAACCTCGACGGCCGCGACGAGCTGCTCGTGGGCGACCCGGGAGCGAAGGTCGGCGGCGTCGAGCGTGCGGGTGCGGTGCACGTCTTCGAGAACGACGGGACCGGCTGGGAACGCACCGGGGCGCTGTTCGACGCCTCGCCCGAATCGGGCGCGCGGATGGGAACCTCGATCGCGGTGGCGCCGATCCGGGGACGGCCCGAGCCGTTCGTGGGCTCGGCCGGCTCCGGAGAGGTCTTCGTGTTCTACTGCTCGGGTCTTGCGGGCGACAAGCCGCGGGAGCCGGACCCGCTCAGCCCGGGGCATCGTCTGGACGATCGCTGCCTGGCGCAGTAGCGCGGGTCGAGGGGGGATGGGGTGAGGCGCTGGGAATGGCGGA
Organism: Deltaproteobacteria bacterium; assembly: GCA_016218765.1. Classification (GTDB taxonomy): domain Bacteria; phylum Myxococcota_A; class Polyangia; order DRWM01; family JAAZOP01; genus JAAZOP01. Next base: position 23,681 of record JACRCZ010000089.1, read on the forward strand.
GCGGCCACAGGTCCTGATCGTCGACGACGAGCCGAACATGCGGCGGGTGCTGGCGGCGCTGCTGGAGCGGGAGTCGTGCGAGGTGCTGCAGGCGGCGGACGGGGTCGAGGCGCTGCGGGTGATGGACGAGAACGTGGTCCACGTGATCGTGGCGGACCTGCGGATGCCGAACATGGACGGGCTGGAGCTCTTGAAGCGGGTCAACGGGCGCGACCCCGACCTGCCGTTCATCGTGCTGACCGCGCACGGGACGGTGGACGCGGCGGTCGAGGCGATGAAGCTGGGGGCGTTCGACTTCATCACCAAGCCTTTCGAGAAGGACGAGCTCCTGGCGGTGGCGCGCAAGGCCATGCGCAGCGCGCGCCTCGACGCGCTCGAGCCGGGAGGTCCGGGCGTCGCGGGGGACTCGCGCCGGCACCGCATCATCGGCGCCTCGTCGCAGATGCAGGCGGTGTTCGCCCTCATCGAGAAGGTCGCCGGCTCCCCGACGACGGTCCTGCTCACGGGGGAAAGCGGCACGGGGAAGGAGCTGGTGGCGCGGGCGCTGCACGCCGAGAGCAAGCTGTCGCGGCAGCCGTACATCCGCGTCAACTGCGCGGCGATCCCGCGGGAGCTGATCGAGAGCGAGTTCTTCGGCTACGAAAAGGGCGCGTTCACGGGGGCGGTGACGAGCAAGCCGGGCCGCTTCGAGCTGGCCGACGGCGGGACGCTGTTCCTCGACGAGATCGGCGAGATCCCGCTGGAGATGCAGGTCAAGCTCCTGCGGGCGATCCAGGAGCACGAGTTCGAGCGCGTGGGCGGGCTGCGCACGCTGCGCGTCAACGTGCGCCTGATCACCGCGACCAACAAGGACCTGCAGCGCTCGGTCGCCGAGGGCACCTTCCGCGAGGACCTGTACTACCGGCTCAACGTGGTGCACATCCGGCTGCCGCCGCTGCGCGAGCGGCCGGAGGACCTGCCGCTCCTGTGCGCGCACTTCGTGGAGCGGTTCAACGAGCGGCTGGGGCGGCGGATCGAGGGGTTCGAGCCGGAGGCGATGGCGTCGCTGCGCCGCTACCACTGGCCGGGCAACGTGCGCGAGCTGGAGAACCTGGTCGAACGGTGCGTGCTGTTCGCGGACGGGGCGCGGATCGCGCCGTCGGATCTGCCGGAGGAGGTGCGAGGCGTGGGGGGCGGCGCGCCGGACGCGGCGGACGCCGATCCGATGGCGCTCAAGTCGCGCGTGCGGGCGGCGGCGGAGCGGGTGGAGCGGGACCTGATCGACAAGGCGCTCAAGCTCTGCGACCACAACGTGACGCGTGCCGCGAAGCTGCTGCGCATCTCCCGCAAGTCCCTCCAGGTCAAGATGCGCGACCTGGGCCTGCGCGAAATCAAGGAAACCTGATCCGCCACGCAACGATCGGCCCTCGGCCCGCGATTCCGGCCGGAGGAGGATCGGTGCGATGGACCATCTGCTGCTGGAACGCGAAGGCACCGAGCTGGCCGCCGTGCCGCTGGGCCTCGCCGGCCTCGAGGTCGGCTCGGCGCCCGGCAACGGCCTGCGCCTGCGCGGAACGGAGGTGCGCCCGTACCACCTCGTCCTGCGCCGCCGGCG
>JACRCZ010000088.1 GCA_016218765.1 Deltaproteobacteria bacterium
AGCCGAACAGCTCGCTCTCGATCAGCTCGCCCGGGATCGCCGCGCAGTTCACCTTGACGAACGGCCCGTCGGCGCGCGGCGAGAGGCGGTGGACGGCGCGGGCGATCAGCTCCTTGCCCGTCCCGCTCTCGCCGGTGATGAGCACGCGACCCTTGGTCGGTGCGACCTTGCGGATCTCGTCGAACAGCCGCTTCATCGCCTCGGAGGAGCCGATCATCTCGAGCTGCGGCTCGACGCGCGCGCGGAGCTGCGTGACCTCGCGCACGAGGCGCCACTTCTCCAGGCTGTTGCGGATCGCGATCACGACCCGATCGCGCTCGATCGGCTTCTCGAAGAAATCCGCCGCGCCGAGCTGCACGGCCTCGACCGCCTCCTTCACCGTGGCGTGCCCGGAGATCATCAGCACCGGGAGCTGCGGCTCGCCCTGCCGCCGCTCGCGGATGCGCTTGAGCGCGTCGAGGCCGCTCATTCCCGGCAGCTTGACGTCGAGGATGGCGAGGTCGAGCTCCTCGCGCTCGAGCAGCTCGAGCCCTTCCTCCGCGGTGGGCACGGCGCTCACGCGGTAGCCCTCGCCGGTGAGCACCATTTCGAGCGTGCGGCGGATGTTCTTCTCGTCGTCGACGACCAGGATGTGGTAGCTCATCGCTCCCCTCCTCCGGCCTCGCCCTGGACGCGCACGGCTCCCGCATCGACGACCGGCTCGTTGCTCTCGACGAGCACGGCGTGGAGGTCCTGCACGAGGCGGTCGACGTCGGCGAGCGGCACGAGGAACGAGATGCGGAAGGCGGTGGTGGTGAGTCCCTCCAGCGGAATGCCCAGCCGTTCGACCCGCGCCAGGCTCGCCAGGAGCACGTTCTCGTCCCGGGTGATCCCCTCGCCGATCACGGAGACCGCCCCCAGATGCTCGTCGACCTCGACCGCCTCGCCCAGCATCGCGGCGACATCGGCGCGGAAGCGCGCGAAGTGGACGGCGTTCTCCAGCGGGACCAGGAACGAGGCCCGCGACCAGGCGGGCGTGGCGGGCGGCGCGGCGCAGGAGACCTCGCGCAGCGGGATCTGGTGCTGCGCCGCCAGCGCCAGCACCTCGGCCAGCCGCGCGCCGGTGGCGTGCCCGATCATCCGCACGCGGGCGATGTTCTTGGAGCTGACCACGGCTCGCGGCGTGTACTCCTCGACCGGCGCGCCCTTGCGGATCACGGTCTCGCGCCCCGGCTGGAACGACGCGCGGGCGTAGATCGCGATGCCCGCCTGCTTGGCGAACTCGACCGCCTGGGCGTTCATCACCTTCGCGCCGGCCTGCGCCATCTCCTGCATCTCGGCGTAGCTGATCTGGGGCAGGTGCCGCGCCGCGGGCACCACGCGCGGGTCGGCCGAGTACACGCCGTCGACGTCGGAGTAGATCTCGCACGCCTCGGCGTCCAGCGCGGCGGCGAGCGCCACGGCGGTGGTGTCCGAGCCGCCCCGGCCCAGCGTCGTCACCTCGCGCTTGTACGACACGCCCTGGAACCCGGCGACGATCACGATCTTCCCCCGCGCCAGCTCGTCCTGCACGCGGAAGGGCCGGACCTCCAGGATCCGCGCGTCCGAATGTCGATCGTTGGTCGTGATGCCGGCCTGGGAGCCGGTGAACGACACCGCCTCCCCCCCGCGCTCGTGGATCGCGATCGCCAGGAGCGCCATCGTCACGCGCTCGCCCGTCGTGAGCAGCATGTCCAGCTCGCGCCGCGGCGGCGACGGCGACAGCTCCCTCGCCTGCGCCAGGAGCTGATCCGTGGTCTTGCCCATGGCCGAGACGACCACCACGACCTCGTAGCCCGAGCGCTGCCGCGCCACCACCACGTCCGCGATGCGGCGCAGCTTGTCCAGGTCGGCGACGGAGGAGCCTCCGTATTTTTGAACCACGATCGGCATCGAGCGACAATGCCATACCGCGCCGGGGGGCCGCAACAAGCGGTGAATCGATTGCCGTCCACCCCTCCTCCTGCTACCCTTCGGTTGTCGGGGGCCTCCGTCCCCGTCAGGAGGGTGCACCATGGGACGCTTCGCCATCCTCGCCGTCGCGTTCGTCTGGGCGCTGGCCGCGGGCTGCGGAGACGGGGGCGGGACGACGACGGACGCCGCGGGCGAGGGAGCCGGCGACGTCGAACAGGACGTGCCGGCGCCCGACGGCGAGACCGGCGCGGACGGTGACGCCGACGTCGATGGCGGCGGCGACGCCGACGACGGCGGGGGCGACGGCGACGCCGACGCGGACGACGGCGGGCCGTGCGAGCCGACCGGCCCCGAGCAGTGCAACGGGCTCGACGACGACTGCGACGGGCTGACCGACGAGGACTTCGATTTCCTGACGGACGACGCCAACTGCGGCGCCTGCGACGCCGTCTGCTTCCCGCTGCACGCCACCGGCGGCTGCGCGGCCGGCGCGTGCGACATGGTGTGCGAGACGGGCTGGGTCGACGCGGACCACACCTGGGTCGACGGCTGCGAGTACTACTGCACGCCGACCGCGGCGCGCGAGATGCCGACCGACGGCACGTGCGACGACGCCTACGACAACGACTGCGACACCCGCACCGACGCGACGGATCGCGACTGCGCCGTGTGCGTGCCGGAGTTCTGCAACGCCGAGGACGACGACTGCGACGGCCTCACGGACGAGGATTTCGACGTCGACTTCGACGCGGTGAACTGCGGCGCCTGCGGCATCATCTGCCCCTACCGCCTGCACGCCCTGCCGGCCTGCGAGCTGGGGGCGTGCGCGTTCGCGTGCGAGCCGGGATGGACCGACGCGAACGGCCTGGTCGCCGACGGCTGCGAGGCGCCCTGCGTCCCGACCCCCGGGGCCGACGAGACGGCCTGCGACGGCCTGGACGCCGACTGCGACGGGCTGGTCGACGAGGACTTCGTGCCCACGCCGTGCGGCCTCGGGCTGTGCGTCCGCGACTCCGTCTGCCGCCTGGGCGAGGAGTCCTGCACGCCGCGCGACCCGCCGTCCGCGACCGACACGACCTGCGACGGCCTGGACGACGACTGCGACGGGACGACCGACGAGGAAGGCGACTGCAACTGCGTCACGGACGGCGATTGCGACGATGGCAATCCGTGCACAGAGGACGTCTGCCAGCCGTCCCGCATCTGCCTGGTGACGCCCGTCGCGGACGGCACGGGCTGCCCGATCGGGCTGTGCTGCGGCGGCGCGTGCCTCGATGTCTCGGCCGACGACGAGCACTGCGGGACGTGCGACAACGTCTGCGGTCCCGGCAGCGGGTGCGTGGTCGGCGCCTGCCAGTGCGACACGGGGCTCCTCAACTGCAACGGGAGCTTCGCGGACGGCTGCGAGACGAACGGCCAGACCGACCCCGACAACTGCGGCGCCTGCACCGTCCGCTGCGGCTCGCACGCCTCGTGCGCCGCCGGCTCCTGCGCCTGCACCGACCCGTACCTCGACTGCAACGCGAGCTGGGGCGACGGCTGCGAGACGAACGGCGCGATCGACCCCGACAACTGCGGCGGCTGCGACGAGCGTTGCGGCGTCGGCGCCGGGTGTTCCGGCGGCACCTGCGGCTGCACCGCACCGTTCCTCGACTGCAACGGCAGCTTCGCCGACGGCTGCGAGGTCGATCCGTATTCCGACCCGTCGAACTGCGGCTCCTGCGGCAACGCCTGCGGCCTCTACGCCAACTGCTCGGGCGGCGCCTGCGGCTGCGCCGCGCCGTTCCTGAACTGCAACGCGAGCTGGTCCGACGGGTGCGAGATCAACCCGCTCTCCGATCCGCTCAACTGCGGCGCCTGCAGCAACCGCTGCGGCCTCAACGCGATGTGCAGCGCCGGCACGTGCGAGTGCAGCACGGGGTTCCTGAACTGCGACGGCGTGTGGGGCAACGGCTGCGAGGTCAACGGGGCGCTCGACACGCGCAACTGCGGCTCCTGCGGCAACAACTGCGGCGTCTCGGCGACGTGCTCCGGCGGCTCGTGCTCGTGCTTCGCCGGCTTCGCCGACTGCGACGGCATGCCGGGCTGCGAGTCCAACACGCTGTCCGACCCGGCCAACTGCGGCTCGTGCGGCAACGCGTGCGGCGCGGACGCGTACTGCTCCTCCGGCACGTGCGCCTGCCTCTCCGGCTACGGCAACTGCAACGGCAGCTGGGGCGACGGCTGCGAGACGAACCTCTACACCACCACGGCCAACTGCGGCTCGTGCGGCAACAACTGCGGCATCCACGCCTCGTGCTCCGGCGGGAGCTGCCTCTGCGACGCGAGTTACGGCAACTGCGACGGCGCCTGGGGCACCGGTTGCGAGGCCGACCTGCGCACGACGACGGCGCACTGCGGCTTCTGCGGCAACAGCTGCGGCGCCAACGCGAGCTGCGCGTCGAGCTCCTGCACGTGCAACGCGAACTTCGGCAACTGCAACGGCTCGTGGTTCGACGGCTGCGAGGTCGATCTGCGCACGACCGCGGCCAACTGCGGCACGTGCGGCAACAACTGCGGTCCGAACGCGACCTGCTCCGGCGGGTCGTGTTCGTGCAACGCGAACTGGGGCAACTGCAACGGCTCCTGGGGCGACGGCTGCGAGACCGACCTGCGGGTCAGCCCCACGAACTGCGGCTTCTGCGCCAACAGCTGCGGCGCCAGCGCGACCTGCTCCGGAGGCTCCTGCGCCTGCGTCGCCCCGTACCTCAACTGCAGCGGCGGCTGGGCGGACGGCTGCGAGACCTACGGCTTCTCCGACGCCAACAACTGCGGATCCTGCGGCAACCGCTGCAACGCCAACGCCACCTGCAGCGCCGGCACCTGCCAGTGCACCCCGCCCTGGGGGAACTGCAGCGGCGGCTGGACCGACGGCTGCGAGACCAACCTGCAGACCAGCGCCACCAACTGCGGCTCCTGCGGCAACCGCTGCAACGCCAACGCGACGTGCGTCTCCGGCGGCTGCCAGTGCAACGCGAACTACGGCAACTGCGGGAGCGGGACATGGACCGACGGCTGCGAGACCGACCTCCGGACCAGCAGCACGAACTGCGGCTTCTGCGGCAACTCCTGCGGTGCCAGTGCCTCGTGCTCCAGCAGCACCTGCGTCTGCAACGCGGGCCGCATCAACTGCGACAGCTCGTGGAGCAACGGCTGCGAGTGCACGACGCCGCAGGACTGCGTGCGCGGCACCACCAGCTCGACCGGCTGCGCCAACTCGTGCATGACCAAGACCTGCGACACGTGCTGCCACTGGGGCGCGTGCAACGGCTGCAGCAGCTCGTGCAGCACGTACACCACGTGCGGCTTCTCCTGCCCCGCCACGCACCATGTGACCAGCGACAGCTGCAATTTCTCCTGCGGCGGCTCGTGCGACAACCAGGTGACGTGTGCGCCGAACTGCGGCAGCTCGTTCAGCATGTGCGGCTTCTCGTGTCCCGCCGGCTACCACATGACGAGCGACAGCTGCAATTTCTCCTGCCCGGGCTCCTGCGACAACCAGGCGAATTGCGCGCTCAACTCGGGCTCGTTCAGCATGTGCGGGTTCTCGTGCCCGAGCGGCTGGCACAGCACGGGCACGAGCTGCAACTTCTCCTGTCCCGGCTCCTGCAACAATCAGGTCTCCTGCGCGCCGGACTGATCACGCGCCGCCGCCGCACCCCGCGACCGACAACCGACAACCAGCAACCCCTGCTCGCCTCCCGTCTCCGGCAACGCCTGCACGCTTGGCGCCAACAACTGACGTTCCCGGTTGACGCCGCGCCGGGGCGTGGTGTAGTTATAGTCCATGTACTTCCACTTCAGGAGCAGAAATGGAAGTCTGTGACAGATTCCTGCAGGATCCGGGGCAGAGCTTCTTCCTCTTCGGGCCTCGCGGAACCGGGAAGTCGACCTGGACCCGCAGGACCTTTCCGGACGCGCTCCGCGTCGATCTGCTCGACCTGGCGACCTATCGGACGTACCAATCCCGGCCCGAACAACTTGCGGAAGTCGTACGAGGTCAGCCCCGCAAGCAGTCGGTGGTTATCGACGAGATCCAGAAGGTGCCGGAGCTGCTGAGCACCGTCCATCTGCTGATCGAAGAGGACCGGTCACGGCGATTCGTCCTGACGGGCTCAAGCGCGAGGAAGCTGAGGCGTACCGGGGTCAACCTGCTGGCGGGGCGCGCCCTGCTGCGAACGGCCCACCCCTTCATGGCCGCCGAGTTGGGGAAGTCCTTCCGGCTGGCCGATGCCGTCCGCCGCGGACTCCTGCCCCTCGTGCTGGCGGCGCCGGACCCTGATGAGGTGCTTGGGAGCTACGCCGCCCTGTACCTGAGGGAGGAGGTCTTGGCCGAAGGCCTCGTTCGCAACCTCGGAGCGTTCGCCCGGTTCCTGGAGGCGGTCAGCTTCTCCCACGCCTGCGTCCTCAACGTCAGCAACGTGGCACGCGAATGCCAGGTCGAGCGCAAGGTGGTCGAGGGCTACGTCGCGATCCTGGAGGACCTTCTCCTGGGCTATCGCGTCCCCGTCTTCACGAAGCGGGCGAAACGGGCCGTCGCGGTCCATCCCAAGTTCTACCTCTTTGACGCCGGGGTCTTCCGTTCCCTCCGCCCTTCCGGTCCGCTGGACCGTCCCGGGGAGATCGACGGGGCGGCGCTGGAGGGTCTGGTGGCCCAGCACCTCAAGGCCTGGACGGCGTACCGGACGGGGCGCGCCGAGTTGTACTTCTCGCGGACGATCCGGGGCCTCGAGGTCGACTTCGTCGTCTACGGACCGGAGGGGTTCTGGGCGTTCGAGGTCAAGAACACCCGCCGGGTGCGTCCCGAGGATCTCCGCGCCATCCGTGCCTTCCGCGCGGACTACCCGGAGGCCCAGTGCGTCCTGCTGTACCGCGGGCAGGACCGACTCCGGATCGACGACATCCTGTGCGTGCCCTGCGAGGAGTTCCTGCGCGGACTCCATCCCGGCAAACTCCCCACCGCGGGGCTGTAGGCGGACACCGCCAGCCGGCCTGCCTCGCCCGTGGGCCGCTACGACCAGCCACCAGCTACCAGCCCTTCTTCCCCCCGTCGAGGACAGGCAACAGCTCCACGCCCGACTCCAGCACGGCGTCGAGCACCACGCCGCCGCCGGCGTCCAGGAGCTGCAGGCTGCCGCCCCAGCCGTCGTTCTCGAAGCGGACGATCGCGCTGCCGCCGGCCGCCAGGGTGATGCCCACGCCGCTGCGCGTGCCGTCGTCGCTCGCCCCCACTCCCGTCGCCGCTCCGTCCAGCGACAACACGTGCAGGAAGCGCGAGCGTCCGCTGGCCGAGTCGTCGGCGACATCCAGCCGCCAGCCGCCGTTCATGTCGTCGTCCGCAGTCCAGTCGACGATTTCCGCCGTCGTATCGCCGGGCGCCATCAGCCACACGAGGAAGTCCGTCGACGCGCCGGACAGGTCGACGACGTTGCCCGCGATCGACGGGTGGGCGGCCGAGTTGAGCTGCCAGACGCGTCGAGTCCCGGCGGCGGCATCGATCCGATCGAACACCACCAGCACGTCGGGCTTCACGAACACGACCTCGCGCTCGACCCGCACGACCGCCGGATCGCCGCCGTAGGCCGGCGTCACGTCGGCCGCGAAGTAGGCGTAGAGCGGCTCGTCGGCAAGCGCCTCGAGCGTCGCGGCCGTGTCGTACGCCACCTGCACCGTCGCGCCGCCCTGCTCGATGCGGACGAGGTTGTGCAGCTCCTCCTCCTGCCGGATGCCGGAGTGCGAGCGCAGGTTCTGGTCGTCGGCGAGCCACTCGCGCTTGTAGACGAGGAACGAGCCCTGGTCGCGGTGGGCGTGCGACTCCGTGTACGGGCCGGCGAGGAACGAGACCCAGGTCGCGTCCCGGTGCCATGACGAGCGGACGTAGAGCTGGCCCGTCCCTGGGGCGTAGTACGCCGGGTACAGACCATCGAGCGGCGCGGCGACCAGCTCCGGCTGGTCGTAGAGGAAATCGTCGAGGAACATGAAGGCGTTGCCCATCTCGGGGACGGAGCAGGCCTCGAGGAACCCCTTGCCGATCGCGGCCAGAGGGTCGGAGCGGTACAGCCAATCGAGGATCTGGAGGTAGCGGCGGTGGTAGTCGAACAGGGCCGCGGTGCTGTCGCGCGCGTGATCGCCGATCGGCGCGATGCGGTCCATCGTCGGGACGACGGAGTGCAGCATGGCGGCGAGCGACGCCCGCGTGTGGGCCGTGCGGTCGGCCAGGCGTTCGCCGGTCGACGCCTCCCACCAGTCGTACAGCTCGAACAGGCGGGCCATCGAGACGCCGTAGCCGGTGCCTTCGCGCGAGCCTCCGCCCGCGAGGTCGCGCTCGAAGGTCGGGAAGAGCTGCGTCTCGAGCTTTGCGTCGCGGAAGGTGGCGATCCAGGTGTCGGCGCTCGGCAGCTCGCCGCGCGCGGCCAGGCCGAGCAGCATCGTCGCGCGGAGGAACGAGTAGTAGTAGTTGTTCGACGGGTTATCGATCGACCAGCCGCTCCAGGGGAAGCTGTTGCCGTTCCAGGTCGCATCGTCCGGATGCCAGACGTTCCACACCGCCTGATCGGCGTACGCGAGCCAGCGCGCTCGCTGGTCGGCGGTCAAGCGATCGAAGCACCAGTCGTACACGAGGGCGACCTCGCCGACTTCCTCGCCGACGTAGAGGTAGCTGTCGAACGCGACCTCGGGACGCTCCCCGCCGGCGATGAGCGCCTCTTCGGCCGTGACGAAGCTGTCGACCATCGCCACCGCATAGTCGGCGTAGGACGCGTCGCCGGTGAGCTGCCACAGCAGCGCGGCGTCGGAGGCACGGAAGGCGTAGTAGTCGGCGCCGCCGAGCTGGTTGTCGACCATTTCCCGGAAGCGGGTCGCCGCCGCGCGACCGTCGGCGAGCATCGCGGTCAGCCGCGCGCGGTTGGCGTCGCTGAGGTAGATGCGCGGATGGTCGGGGGGGAAGACGGCCTCTGCGCCGTCCTCGGCGTCCGCGGCGTCGTCCGCGGGGGAGTCCGCCTCCGCGTCGGCGTCCGCTTCCGCGTCGGCGGCGAGGTCGCCGGTCCCGTCATCGCCGGCGTCCGCGTCGCCGTCGACGGGCGAGTTTTCGGAGCATGCGGGCGTGAACGACGCCGTCACTGCAAGCGAGACCAGGGCCTGAATCAGCCGAGCGGCGAGCTTCGTGCGCATCGTGACCTCCCTTCCGCGGCGAGGATCGTCCGCCATGACGGGCTGTCGCGCAAGGGGAGCGGCGGGACCGAAGCCGGATGAGGAGAGGTGGAGAGGTCGGCTGGAGAGGTGGGGAGGACGATTGGGGGGACAAGAACCGGCGCGCGTTCAAGTTCTGCAAAAGGGGTGCGGCGTGCCTCGCGACCGCTGAATCCCGTGGTACCGTCGTCCGTAGGATGGGCGTGGAAGCGGAGGCTGCGACATGAATCGACGAATCCCGGGGGGCTCGGCCGGACTCGTTTGGCTGCTGATGTCCGCGGCAGCATGCCCGCGCCCGCCGGGCGGGGCCGTCGCTCCGGCTCCGTCGTCCGCGGACGCTGCCGCCGCGACGCCGGACGAGGGTCCGCCGCGGGAAGACTCCGTTCCTTCCGTCGCGGCGAATCCCTGCGCCGACATCGCGGTCGAGGACCCGCTGGAGGGCGCGATCCCGCTGGCGATCGGCGCCGGCGACCCGATCGCGGATCCCGATGCGACGGCGTGGGGCGAGAAGTGGGTGCGCGAGGGCGAGGTCGTCCATGCGGACGCCGGCGGACACCACATCCTGCTGGTCCCGCTGCTCTGGGTCGGCGACGCCGCGGCCGTCGCGTTCGTGCGCGAAGCTCCGGAGGGCCTGTGCGTGATCAACGTCTGGGCCTTCTCCTTCGGGGGAAACGGCGTCGATTTCACGTCGCTGGACGTCGAGCCTGCCGGAGCGGAGTTGCGAGTCCGGATCGGACTCGTCGGCCACGCCCGGGGGTACTACGAAAACCCGGACGACGAGGCCTCGCGCGTCGAGCCGGAGGACTACGCGCTATGGGCGGAGGCCGGAACCGACGGCGCCCGGGCGTGGATGATCCAGGAAACCACGGCGGAGCCGTGGCACGAGCCGGTGGAGGAGCGCGAGCCGGCGACGGAGGCGGCGCAGAAAGTGCTCGAGGAGGTCCGGAAGATCGAGGAGACGCTGACCGCGACGCGGTACCAGCACCGGACCGCGGTGAACGAGCGTCGCGGCACGTACTACTGGGATTGCGCCGGGATGGCCGAGTGGGTCCTCGACCGTGCCGCTCCGCGGGCCCGCGAGGCCCTGTCCGACGACCGGCCGCTCGCCCGTGACTTCTACGATCGGATCGCCGAGAGCCCGACCGACGAGCCGCACCGCGGCTGGCTCCGGCTCCCCGGCCCGGAGGACATCGCGCCCGGGGACGTCTTCGCCTGGCGCAAGCCCGACTTCTGGCGCGAGCGCCCCAACACGGGCCACGTCGGCTTCGTCGTCGGCACGCCCCAGCCGCACCCGGACGTCGCCGGCGTGTGGCTCGTGCCGATCGCTGACGCGACGGAGTTCCTGCACGAGTCCGACAGCCGTCCCGAGGACGGCGAGGGCGGGTTCGGGACGGGTACGATGGCCTTCCAGTTCGACGACTCGGGCACGCCCGTCGCGTACGGGTGGTACGGCTCGCTCCAGGATCCCGCGACCTACGTCCCGACGAAAATCGCTTTCGGCAGGGTCAGCCGGTAGGACGGGCTACGGCCGCCGCACGATCGTGAACCAGGCGAAGAGGTCATTCTCGAGATCCATGGCGTCTTCGCCCTGGTCCCAGGCCAGGGCGCGCCCGAACCGGCCCGGCACCCGCGTCCTCCGCACATCCGGACCGGCGACTCGACCGGAAGACCAACTCGACCCGGACGACCCACCAACAACTTCCCCCCGCTGCTTCCCCTGCTACCCGCCGCCCGGCTGGCAGCGCTCGCCGACCACGTAGCCGAGCTGGCAGAGCTGCTGGAGGGTCTGCGCGTCCATCTGCGCCGCTTCGGCCTGGATTTCGCCGACGTTCGCGCGCGCCAGGTCCGCGTGGCGCCAGAAGCGCTTGTCGGGGGCGCCCAGATGGGCGCCGAGCAGGGTGCGCATCCAGCGGACGGCGATCGGGCGCTGGTCGTCGCGATCCTCGGCGGAGTGGGGGTCCTCGACGAGATCGAACAGCGCGCCGCGCACGGCGCCGCTGAGCTGGAACTTGTACCGCCCGCTCCACACGGCCATGCGGTCGCCCTGGTGCGTGGAGAAGCCGGCCGCGGGGCCGACCTCCTGGCGTCCGAGCGCCTGACCCAGGACGGAGAGCCCTTCGAGGTAGCCGGGCGGCGGCAGTCCCAGCGCCTCGAACATGGTCGGCACGATGCACGTGTGGTCGTGGTTCTCGCCGATGCGCGCGCCGCCGGGGATGACGTTCTTCCACATGAGGAAGAACGGGACGTGCACGAGCTCCTGGAAGATGGAGTGGCCGTGGCCGACCGAGCCGTGGTCCCAGAACTCCTCGCCGTGGTCGGACGTGACGATGACGAGCGTTTCTTCCAGCAGGCCCAGCTCGTCGAGCTTCTTGAGGAACGAGCCGAGGTGGCCGTCGTGGAAGCTGATCTCGCCGTCGTACAGCGCCTCGATCCGTTCCTTGTCGCGGTCCGTGACCGCCATCTTCTTCTTCTTGATGTCCTCGACCTGCACGTGCGTCTGCCGCGCCTCGATCGGCCCCTCGTACGGCTTGGCGTCGTACAGCTCGAGGAACTCCCTGGGCGGCGAGTACGGGACGTGGGGGTCGATGGTGTGCACGTAGGCGTAGAACCGCTCGGCCTTGTGCGTCTCGATCCAGGCGGCGGCGTCGCCGAACACCCGATCCGCGGTGGTCGGCTTCCCCTCGCGGATGTAGTTCGTGTACTGGTCCCAGCCGCGCTTGAAGCCGAACTTGTCGGAGACGTAGCCGTTGGCGATGAACGACGCGGTCTTGAGTCCCTTGGCCTGCAGCTCCTCGGAGACCATGCGCACGGCCGCCGACAGCATGACGTCGTCCGTCTGCGCCTTGTGCGTGTTCGGATACAGGCCGGTGAGCATGGTGGCGCACGAGGGCTTGGTCCAGTCCTCCACCGCGCTGAAGCGCTCGAACAGCGCCCCGCGCTGCGCCAGCAGGTCCAGCACCTGGGCCTGCACGCGCGTACGGCCGTACGGCGGCACGTGATCGGCGCGCAGCGTGTCGATCATGATCAGGATGACGTTGCGCGCCTGGGCCTGGCCGAGCCTTGCGAGCACGGCGGGATCGGCGACGCCAGGTGCGACGAACACGCCGGAGGACGCGAGCGACACGCCCGTGCCGGAGGCGTCCAGGTCGAGGCGGACGACTTTCCCGGCGTAGGCCGCCAGGTCGACGGCGATCGGCTTGGGGTCGCCGCCGGAGACCGCGGTTTCCGCGAGCACCTTCGGCTCCTCGCCGTCCGTGGCGGCCCGCACGGTGAGGGTCGCGGCGCCGCCGCTCGCCGCGGCCAGGAGGCCGAGCACCGGTCCGTCCGCGGGGACGTCGAGCGGATAGGACAGGCCGCCGCCGGCGGGCACGAGCACGCGGGCGCTTCCGCCGTCCGTCGACCGCACCGTCGCCTGCGCCAGGGGCTCGGCGCGGCCCGCGGCCTCCGCCTGCGAGGCGGCCGCGACGTGCACCCAGTCGACGAGCGCCGCGACGTTCTCGCCGCCGATGTCCTGCGTGCCGCTCCAGCGGAACATGAGGTGGTTCTCGCCGGCGATGACCTTGTCGGCGCCGATGCGGAAGGACACGACGCTCCAGTCGCCCGCCGGGATGTCGACCCGCTGCGCCGGCTTGTCGTGGAGGTACGGCGAGGCGTATTCGGCGCCGGCGCGGCGCACGCGCAGGCGCACGACGAGCTCCTCCGCGGTCGGCCAGGGAAAGAAGATGCGCGACGTCTCCGACGTCGCGTTCGCGCACCACCCGCCGTCCCGCTCGACGGCCCGGCCCCAGCCGCTCTTCCAGCCGCCCAGCGTGTACTTGAACGCGTCGGTGGTGCCGAGGTCGATCCACAGGCCGTCGCGCCGCAGCGCGGCGAAACCCAGCCGATCGGCCAGGTCGAACGCGGAGAACTTGCCCGCCCACGGCACGCCGCTCGGGGCCGCGACCGCGGCCTGCGCGGCCGGGCTGCCCGTCGCGGGAACGGCCGCGGCGCCCGGACCCGCCTCCGCCGGGAGGCTCACCGACGTCCGCTCGCCCTTCTTCGAGCACGCCGCGGAGAGGGCGGCCGGCAGCAGGGGAACTCCGGCGAGGAGCCGCAGCGCCCCCCTCCGTCCCGGATCGCACGTGCGCTTGCGCTTCATGACCTGTTCCACACTCCTCCCCATCCCCATCCGCCCTCCGCGCCGAGTCTCTCAGACATGGATGCCGTGTCAAGATTCTGGGTGCCATGCTCGTGACCGGTTTGCGGCGCACCGCCCCGCTGGACTACGCTTGCTGTCCGGACGCGGGGGCACGAAGGAGGGTCGCTTGTCCGCACCGCCCGTCTTTCCCAAGCCGACGTTCACCGTGCGGGAGATGCTGGCCGCGCTGTTCGAGCTGGCCCCGCAGGTTCCGCGGCTGGTGCTCGCCGCCGCGGGCCCGCACCGCATCGATCCGCGGCTGCGCGAGGTCGTCCTCCTGGCCGTGTCGGAGGCCAACAAGTGCCGCTATTGCCGGGCCGCGCACGTCGAGCTGTCGCAGGGCGCGGGCGTGACGGACCAGGAGCGGTCGGCGCTGCACGACCGCCGGTGGCAGGAGCTGCCGCCGCGCGAGCGCGCCGCGGTCGTGTCCGCGTTGCGGCGCGCCGGCTTCGGCATCCCCGACGCCGCGCCCGAGGACATCGCGCTGGAGGAGCACTTCCTGCCCGGCGAGGTCGCCGCGCTCGCGGCCCTGGTCGATTTCATCCGCATCGCGAACCTGTCGGGCAACACCGTCGACATGCTCCTCGCGCGCCTCGTCGGCTCCCACAGGCCGCGCCGCGACTCGAACCTCCTGTCCGAGCTGGCCGTCGCCGGGATGTGGACGCTCGGCGCCGTCCCCGGCGCCGTGGGCATCGCCGCCGCGGGCCTCTGGCGCAGGCTGCACCGCTAGGATCACGCAAGACGGCACGTTGCGCGCGAGGTACCGCGGCGCGGCGGCCCTCCTTGCGGAAACGACCGCCGCGGCGCAAGCTCCCCGAACGGGAGGTCGCCATGAACGGTCGACTCGGGATTGCCTGCAGGTACCTGCCCCTTGCCGTAGCCGTCGCCGGCTGGCTCTCCGGCTGCGGCGACGATGGGACCTCGCCCGCCGACGGGGCGGACCTTGCCGCCGATGTCGCCGGCGACGCGGACGGCGCGCCGGACACCGCCGCCGACGCGGACGCCGAGGCCGACGACGATGCGGACGCCGGCGCGGACGCCGACGTGCCGCCGCCGCCCGACGAATGCATCCCGCCGATCGCCCTCGTCGACACCTCGGCCGCGACGAACGTCGTCGGCACCGGAACCCCGGAGAGCTGCACGGAGGCGGCGCTGCGCAGCGCGCTGGAGGCGCGGGGCAGGATCCGCTTCGACTGCGGTCCGGCGCCCGTCACGATCGCCGTCACGTCCGAGCTCCGCCTGGACGGCTACACCGGCGACGTCGTGCTCGACGGCGGCGGCCTCGTCACCCTCGACGGCGGCGGCAGGACGCGCATCCTGGGCCTGCACTCCAGCTTCGAGCGCCCGGAGCCGCGGCTGACCGTCCAGCGGCTCGCCTTCGCCAACGGTCGCACGACCGACGTCCCGCACACGTCGTCCACGGACAACGGCGGCGCCGCGATCTACCGCCTCGGCGGATCGCTCGACGTCATCGACTGCGTGTTCCAGGGCAACGTCGGACCCGAGAACGGCCAGGACGTCGCCGGCGGCGCCGTGTACTCGATCGGCGTGGGCACCACGACCATCGTCGGCAGCACGTTCCGCGGCAACCGCTGCTCCAGCGGCGGAGCGATCGGCAACCTGCACAACTCGCTGGTGCTGGTGAACTCGGCCGTCGAGTCCAACGCGGCCACGGGCACGGGCGGCAACCCCGGTGACGGCGGGAACGGCGGCGGGATCTACATGGACGGCGTCGGCAACGCCCTCACCCTCTGCGGCTGCCGCGTCGCCGGCAACACCGGCAACGCGTTCGGCGGCGGCGTCTTCCGCGTTTCCAACGCCGAACGCCCGCCGACCGACATCGATCGGTCCACGTTCGAGAACAACGAGCTCCTGCCCGACGACTTCGGGCTGGGCGGCGGCCTCTACCTCCAGGGCAACGCCATCACGATCGATGCGACCACCCTCTCCGGGAACCGCGCGCGCGGCGCCGGCGGCCTGTTCATCGGCCCCAACTCCAGCGCCGAGCTCACCAACGTCACGCTCGACGCCAACGTCGCCAAGAGCGGCCTGGGCGGCGGCCTGTTCACCGACGACGCGACGACCGGCACGCTGCTGAACTGCACGCTGACGCGCAACGCGGCCCCGGGCGACGTGGCCTTCGCCGGAGCCATCGCCGGCGGCGGCGGCATGACGATGCGCAACACCGTCGTGGCCTACAGCGTCGCCGGCAACGGCTGGAACCCGATCTCCTGCACCCGGACGCTCGCCGACGGCGGCGGCAACTTCCAGTGGCCCGTCGCTCGCGCCGGCGGCGGCTCCGACGACCCCGACGCGCTCTGCGCGTCCGGCGCGAGCCTCGTCGACCCGCTCCTGGGCGAGCTCGCCGACAACGGCGGACCCACCCGCACCGCCCTGCCCGCCGACGGCAGCCCCGTCCTCGGCGCAGGAACGGCCTGCCCCCCGACCGATCAGCGCGGCGAACCCCGCTCGCGCTGCGACAGTGGTGCGGTGGAGCGGTAGGGGGTAGAGCGGTGGAGCGGTGGAGCGGTGGGCGGTAGAGCGGTGGGCGGTAGAGCGGTGGAGCGGTAGAGCGGTGGGCGGTGGAGCGGTGGGCGGTAGAGCGGTGGAGCGGTAGAGCGGTGGGGGTCAGCCCGAGGCGGCCTCGATCGTGTAGGTCACGCAGGCGACGCCGCCGGCGCCCTCGACCAGCACCACGTACGGCCCCGCGCTCGCGACCGCGTCCCAGGTCGCCGTCTCGGTCTCGCTCGTCCCGGTCCGCGTGTTCCAGGCCTGGGCCACGTCCCCGCCCGCGGCGTCGTAGACGAAGACCCGCAGGTCGCTGCCTGTGTCGGCGGCGTCCACCGTATAGCTCACCGTGACGGACATCGGCCCGGCGGATGTCGTGGAGACGCGATAGTAGTCGAGGTCCTCCTGCCAGTTCGTCCGCTCCAGCGGCGTGCCGACCGGGAGATCCGCCGCCGACGCCGTGTCGTCGTTGTCCTCGTCGGGGTCGGTGCAGGCCGCCGGATCGACGAGCAGGCTGTACTCCACGCAGCTCGCGCCGGCACCCTCCACCAGCAGGACGTACTCCGTCGCCGTGTCGGCCTGCCACCAGGTCTCCTCCGTCTCCGTCGTGCCGGTGCGCTCGTTCCAGGCCTCGGCGACGCTCGTGCCCGCGAGGTCGTACGCGAAGAGCCGGAGGTCACTGTCCGTGTCGGTCGCCGGGACCGTGTACGAAAGCGTCACGCGGACGGGGTCGTCCAGCGGCGTCGCGAACCGGAAGTAGTCCGCGTCGTCCTGCCACGTCGTGCGCTCGACGGCCGTCCCCGTCGCCAGCGGCGCCGGATCGTCCTGCGCATCGTTGTCCTCGTCGGCGTCGGTGCAGATCGCCGCGTCCACGACGATGTCGTAGCCGGCGCAGGCAGCACCTCCGCCGGTGACCTCGACGCTGTACTCCGTACCCGTGCTCGCGTTCAGCCACGCCCGCTCGGTCTCCGACGCCTCGGTCCGCTCGTTCCACGCCTCGGCCACGGACGTCCCCGCGACGTCCCGGACGAAGAAACGCAGGTCGGTCTCCGTGTCCGATGCACCCGCCGTGTAGCTCACCGTCACCTCGGTCGGGTCGTCCAACGGCACCACGAACGAGAAGAAGTCGGCGCTGGTCGAATCGATGGTCGCCGATTGCGTCGCCCGAGGCGTCGCGGCGGACACCGCCAGCGCCGTCGCCGTCGCCGTGTCGTCGTTCGGCTCCAGCGGGTCCGGACACGTCGGCCCGACCTCGCCGCCTTCGTCACCGGCGACATCCTCCGTACCCCCGTCGTCCGCGGGACCCGACGCGTCGTCCCCGCAACCGGCCGCGGCGAACAGCGCCGCCATGCCGACCCATACCGACCGCGTTTGCCTTCCTCCCGACATGCGTTCCTGCCTCCTCCGCGGCGGGCCCTCTCGGCCGCCCCAGCCCCCCGGAATCGGGATAGTCTAGTAGACCGGTATGACAAGTGCAATTAGGGAAGTTGCGGTGAGGGAACGGGGACTTAGCGGCGTTTCGCTCCGCAGGGATCCTCGCACTCGGGGGGGTAGGGTGCGGGGCCCATGTAGTCGCAATCGCAGCAGGCTTCGTCCGCGGTCGGGCAGGTTTCCGTGCCGCCGCACACGTAGACGCAGCCTGGCGGGTAGACGCTCACGGGCGGCGGGCCGTAGAAGGTGGACGGTCCGCACGGGTCGGGACAGTCCGTCGCCGCGTCGGTCGCCGTCGCCTCGTCGGCGCCGGCGTCGGGGACCGGGATCGGGTCGCCGTAGTCCAGGCTCATGCAGGGATCGGGGCAGCCGGGAGGTATCGGCGCCGGACCCATGTACTCGCAGTCGCAGCACGCCTCCTCGAAGGTCGGGCAGTGGACGTCCTCGCCGGCGTCGACCGGCACCGGGCCGTAGTGGGTGACGGGCACGTCGGGCGTGTCCGCGCCGGGGTCCGGGGCGGCGTCCGCGACGGGCGCGTCCGGGGGCGGAACGACGTCCTCGGGCCACGAGGAGTCGGTGGCCGCGTCGGTGTCGTCGGCCCACTGTTCCTGGTGCGAATCCCAGCAGGCGGTGAGGCCGAGCGATGCGACGATCGCCGCCGGGGCGAGGCTCTGGGCGAGCCAGCGCCGCGGGCTTCTTCGTGAGCGGGCGTCCTCGACCGAGACCCGGTAGTAGCAGAAGCGGTTCTCCGTCAAGGTTCCGCCCTGCGCCAGGGCGGTCCAGTGGCAGCCGGCGCGGCAGATCTCGCCGTACGGGCAGGTGCGGCAGAATCCCGTGAGCTGTTTCGGGTGGAAGGCGCGGTTGTACGCGAACGCGCCGGGGCGGGACCAGATGTCGGCGAGGGATGAGAGCCGGACGTTGCCTTCGTCGAACCGGCTCGTCCCGTTGCGTGCCGACGGCAGTGCGAGGCATCCCTTGACGTTCCCGTGGCTTTCGATGCCGATGGCGCGGCACCCGGCGTAGCATCCGGTCCAGAACGACAGCTCGGGGCGCCAGGAGCGCCGCATCGCTTCCTCGTACTTGCCGAAGTAGCCGATGCTGTCGGAGGCCTGGAGGAACGGCAGGCCGCGGCCCTTCAGCTCGACCATCTTCGGGACGAGTCGCAGCAGATCGTGCGGCTCCAGGATCATGTCGCGGTGCTCCGCGGCGTTGCCCGCGGGGTTGCAGAGCTGGAGCTTCCACGAGCGCACGCCGAAGCCTCCGAGCCACCCGTGCAGGTCGTCCAGCTCGTCGAGGTTGTCGCGATGGACGTGTGTCACCGCGCAGCTCGGCAGTCCCGCGTCGCGCGCGGCGGAGAGGGCGGCGGCGATGCGCTGGAACCCGCCGGTCCGAGCGCGCATGCGATCGTGGGACGCCTCGAGGCCGTCGACGCTGAAGGCGACCGAGCTGAGCCCGGCGTCGACCGCCCGCTTCGCCTCTTTCGGACCGAAGGCCAGGCCGTTGGAGATGAGGCCGACGTCCACGCCGGCATCGACGAGCGTCCGGGCGATCCTTGGCCAGTCGGGCCGCAGGAGCGGCTCGCCGCCGGAGAGCGTCACGTGTTCGCAGCCCAGGCTCGCCAGCTCGCGCGCCACCCGCAGCGCCTCGCTCGTCTCCAGCTCGCCCTCGCGCGCCTTGCCCGCGCGCGACGCGCAGTGCCGGCACGACGCGTTGCACGCCAGCGTGATTTCCCACACGCACGTTCGCGGCTTGTATCCCAGTCGATCGATGTACTGCCTCATGCTCGGCCCGCCTTTCGCCCCGGGACCATGCAAGCCCGCTGCCACCCGGTCCCGCCGCCGCCGCCGCCGGGAAAGCCACTGGAATCGGGCCGGTTCGACCCCCGGCCACCCGCCGCCGAACGCCGCGCGATGGCACACCGCGGCACAGGACCGGTCCCACCACCGCTCCACCGCTCTACCGCTCTGCCGCTCTGCCTAGCCGAACGGCTCCTGGCACACCCCGATCTCCATGATGAGGTAGATCAGGATGTACTCCTGCGGCTCGATGCTCGGGTGCCCCCCTTCGCCGACGGTGTGGTAGGTCGAGAACAGCACCTTGCCGGCGCCGTACGGCCAGGTCACGGTGAGCGGCAGGGTCCGGCTGGGATCGAGGATGAAGTCGCCGGTGACCCAGACGGTGGGCGGCTTGGGGCCCAGGGGATCCGGGTCGGGCATGTCGAACACGTCATCGATCCAGACGAAGTTTCCCAGGAAATCGATGTTCTCGTGATCGGTGACGTTGGCGTCCAGCCACGCCGACAGCTCGGCGACGATCGACCGGCCGTGGGACGTCCAGCCGGACATGGTCTCGCCGTGCGCCCATGCCTCTTCGTCGGCCGCGTTGAGCTGCGCGTCGTCCCCGCACATCTCCAGGTACTCCGGCATCGGCTGCTCGAAGATGTCGTACATCATGTCGGTCGCGTAGATCTTGCCTCCCGCGTTGGCGTACGCGCGGAGGTTGTCCAGCACCGCGGGGTCGGACAGCGGCCCGGTCGGGTCGTTGAGCTGCTCGCCGTCGTAGCCGAACCAGACCGTGCAGGGGAAGAACAGGATGTGGTACTCCAGCATGCGGTCGAGGCTGCCCAGGAGGTCGGTGTTCGGCGGGTAGCCGGTGGTGTTGTAGATGTCGAACTGTTCGCTGCCCAGGACGAGCCGATCGTCGGAGCCGACGTCGCCCATCTGCATCTTGGCGAGCACGTCTTCGATGTGGTCGCCGCCTTCCAGCGCCCACAAGAGGGCGATGTGCGGGATGGTGTCGCCTTCGCCGTTGCGCGAGGGCAGCGTGGTCAGCTCCGTGTCGACCTCGACGGGACCGGTCTCGGGCACGGTGATGTCGCGGATGCGCCGGAACTGGCCCTTCTGCGTCACCAGCCGGTAGGTCCCGGGCAGGACGTCGATGGCCCACGTGCCGTCGGCGGCGCTGAGCGCGTGGAAGGCCGGCGGGTCCTGGCATGTCTCGGGGTACGCGCCGGGCGGGATCGGCGCCGGATCGGTGAAGGCGAAGTAGACCAGCGCGCCGGAGATCGGCACGACGCCGCCCGGACTCCACACCTTGCCGGTCATCCGGGTCGTGCGGCCCGTGACGTCCGACGTGCCGTCGGCGTCACCGCCGTCGCCGCCGCCGCAGACGCAGTTGCCGGCCACGCACTGCCCGCCCGTCGTGTAGCCCAGCGCGAGGCAGCGGCTGCGGCACGACTCGTTCGTGCAGACGCCGCCGGCGTCTTCGCTCGAACAGCCGGGAACGAACGGCGCCGCGAGAAGCGCGGCGCAGCCCACCACGATCCGGAATGTGAAAGCCTTGGCCATGGATCCCTCCGCGGAGGAAAGGTACCACCGGATCCGGGATCGGCCAAGGCCCCCTGCGGATCCGGGTGCAGGGCGGGTAGCGCGCGCCGGCGGGCTGCGGTATAAGCGGGCGCGGCCGCGACACCGGCAGCGGCGGGCCGCACGGACCATCGGATGCTTCGCTCGCTGGCGATACGCGATTTCGTGCTCATCCCGGGCATCGAGCTGACGTTCGGTGCGGGCCTGACCGTCATCACGGGCGAGACCGGTGCGGGCAAGTCCGCGCTCCTCGAGGCCGTGCGCCTGCTGCTAGGCGGTCGTGCGGAGCCCGACCTCGTCCGCGCCGGCGCCGCGCGCGCCGAGTTGGAGGCGTTGTTCGACCTTCCGGCGGACCATCCCGTGCGTGGCCTCCTGGCGGAACGCGACTACCCGGCGGACGACGAGCTGCTGGTGCGACGAACGATCCCGTCGCGTCCGGGCGCGCGCGGGCAGATCACCGTCAACGGACGCCTCGCCACGGCTGCCATCCTGCGCGAGCTTGCCGCGGGTCTCGTCGCCGTCTCCAGCCAGCACGAGCAGCGCACGCTGACCGATCCGGCCACCCACCTCGACCTCCTCGACGCGTTCGCCGGCTGCGGCGCGACGCGCTCGACGATGCTCCAGCGTCACCGCGCCCTGGCCGCCGCTCGCGCGGGGCTGGCCGACGTCGTGGGCGAGCACGGCCGGCGGCTCGAGCGCGCGGACTGGCTGCGCGAGCGGGTGCGCGAGCTGGAGCGGGCCGCCCTTCGTCCGGGCGAGCTCGCGGAGCTGGAGGCGGACCTCGCCGCGCGCAAGGCCGGCGCGCGGCTGGCCGGGACGCTGGAGCGTGCCGCGGCGGAGCTGGCGGGGACGGACGACGAGCCGGGTGCCGCGGTCCGTCTGGCGCGGGCCGAGGCGGCGCTGTGCGAGGCGGCGGCGATCGACGCGCGGCTGGGGCGGCTCGCCGGCGAGGCGGCCGAGGCCCGGGCCGTGGCGGACGACGTCGCGGCGGGGCTGGCGGCATACCGCGACCGGATGGACTTCGATCCCGCGCGCCTGGAGGCGCTGGAGGATCGCCTGCACCTGGTGCGCCGGCTCGTGCGCGCCCACGGGGGGACGGAGGAGGCGGTGCGCGAGCGGCTCGACGGGATGCGCGCCGAGCTGGACCTGGTCGATCGGCACGACGACCACCTCGCGCGGGCCGAGGCGGCCGTGCGGCGGGCGGAGGAGGAGGCGGTCGCGACGGCGCGCGAGCTGACCGCCGTGCGGTCGCGCGCGGCGCGCAAGCTCTCCCGGGAGATCACGGCCGCGCTGGAGTGGCTCGGCATGGCGGGCGCGTCGGTGGAAGCCGACGTCCGTCCGCTGGCCGACGGCATCGACGCCGGCGGGCGCAAGGTCGGGCCGCTCGGCGCCGACGCCGTGGAGCTGCTGTTCGCGCCGAACCCCGGCGAGGGTCGCCGGGCGCTGGAGCGGATCGCGTCGGGCGGCGAGCTGTCGCGCCTCCTGCTGGCGGTGAAGCGCGTGCTGGCGGATCGCGAGCCGCTGGCGACGTACCTTTTCGACGAGGTGGACGCGGGCGTATCGGGAGAGGCGGCCCGCCGGGTGGCCGCGGCGATCCGCGACGTCGCACGGCATCACCAGGTGCTGTGCGTCACGCACCTGCCCGCGGTGGCGGCGCAGGGCGAGGCGCATTTCGAGGTGGAGAAGCGGGAAGAGGACGGGCGGACGGTGACGAGCGCGCGGGCGCTGGGGGCGGCGGAGCGGGTCGAGGCCATCGCGCGGCTGCTGGGCGGCGCCGAGCCGGGGCCGAAGGCGCGCGCGGCGGCGGCGGAGCTGCTGCGCCGCGCCGTCGCCGAGGAGGCATGATGGACGTTTCGGCGAAACGGGAGATCCTGGGGCGGGTCGAGATCTTCTCGCGCTGCAAGCGCGGCGACCTCAAGACCATGGCCCGCTCCTGCCAGGAGGTCACCTACCAGGCGGGCGAGGCCCTTTGCCGGCAGGGCGAGCGCGGCGTGGCGATGTTCGTCATCGTCGCGGGCAAGGTGCGGATCGTCGAGGACATGCCGGACGGCGGCTCCGTGCTCCTGGGGCATCTGGGACCCGACGCCGTCGTGGGCGAGATGGCCGTCGTCGACGGCGAGGAGCGGATGGCGACGGTGATCGCCGAGGAGCCGACGTCCTGCCTCACCCTGACCTCGTGGGATCTCAAGGCCGCGATCCGCGAGCGTCCGGCGATCGCGCTGGACATGCTGCTCACCGTCGTCCGCCGCTTCCGCGACACCACCGCCGATCTGCGCCGCATGGAGCGGGCGAGCAAGACACCCGCATGACGGTCGCGGAGCCCCTGACGACCGAGGACACCGACGCCGCGCGGGCGGCCTTGCGCCGCGCCGTGCGGGTCGCCGCCGGGCTGGAGCCCTGCGCCGACCATCCCTTCGTCGCGCGCACCGATGCCTTCCTCGCCCTGGAGCAGGCCGAGGTCCTTCGCGAGCTGGACGCTCTGCTGGGGGGCCCGCAGGCCGGCTCCGGGCTCGAGCAGCTCCGCCGTTGCGGTGCGCTGGCGGCGATCCTGCCCGAGGTGCAGGCGCTGGTCGGGTTGCACGAGGACACGGCGCGCCCCGTCGCCGCGGGCCGCGCCGACTACGCGCACAAGGACGTCTGGGCGCACACCTGCAAGGTGGTCGATCAGTCGGTGCCCGAGCCTGTGGTCCGCTGGGCCGCGCTCCTGCACGACGTCGGCAAGGCGCGGACGCGCACCGTCGAGGCCGACGGCACGGTGCACTTCCTGGGACATGCCGAGGTCGGGGCGCGGATGGCCCGGCGCATCCTGCGCCGCTTCGGCATGCCGCCCGAGCGCGCCGCGGCGATCAAGTTCCTCGTGCTGCACCATCTGCGCGCCGCGCAGTACGACGACACCTGGACGGACTCCGCCGTGCGGCGCTTCGCACGGGAGATGGAGGGCCAGCTCGACACGCTGCTCGCCCTCTCGCGCGCCGACATCACGACGCAGCGCGCCGCGCGCCGCGCCGAGGGCCTCCGCGCGCTCGACATCCTGGAGCGGCGCGTGAAGGAGATCCGCGAAGCCGACGCCCGGCCCGTCCCGCTGCCCAAGGGTCTGGGCAACGCCTTGATCGCGGCGTTCGCGCTCGCTCCCGGCCCGGTCGTCGGTACCCTGCGCCGCGCGATCGAGGAGGCCGCCGAGCGCGGCGAGCTGCCGATGCAGGCCGAGCCCGAGGTGTACGTGGCGTGGGCCCGCGAGCACCTCGCCCACCTGATTCCTCCGGCCGCTCCGCCCGGCAAGCCCGCCGACGACTGACCGCTCGGACGTCACGCTTCCCGGGGGCTTCGTGCCGGCGCTCCGCGGCATCAGCGGCGGCCCGCCGCCGGGGCGTGCCGCCGGGGCCGGCTGTCGCCGGGGCCGGCTGGCACGCGCCCGCGCACCGTGCTAGCTTGGCCGGCGTCGAGGAGGTCGAACATGCGCACCGTGGGATTCGCTGCGCTGACGCTGCTCGTGACCATCGTGTTCTCGTGCACCGATCCGCCCGCGGGCCCGGGCGACGCCGGCGACGTGGCCGAGGCGACCGAGACGACGGACGGCGAGGCGAGCGAGGTGCCGCCCGACGGGGTCGAGGACGACGCCGCGGACCCGGACGAGGTCGAGGAGCCCGAGGACGGCGGGAGCGACGAGGCGACGACCGACGGCGACGGCGGCCGGAGTTGTTCGGGCCTGGGCGGCTGGTGCCGCAGGACCTGCCTGTCCAGCGAGAGCGAGGCGCCGGGAACCGATTGCGAGGAGCGCTGCTGCGTCTCGGCACCCCGGGACTGCACCTCCTACGGCGGGAGCTGCCGCGCGAGCTGCTATCCGGGGGAGTCCGAGTCGACCGCGACCGAGTGCGGTGCGGACGTCTGCTGCACGCCGACGTATCCGGACTGCACGTGGGACTACGGCGGGCACTGCGCGACGGCCTGCGACCCGGACGAGACGGGGTACACCTGGACCGAGGAATGCGGCACGGACATGTGCTGCGTGCCGCTGCCGGGCGACTGCATGATGATGGGCGGCTACTGCTCCTACGGCGGCTCGTGCTCGCCGAGCGAGGAGGGCGTCGCGTCGAGCGAGTGCGATCCGGAGGTCTGCTGCGTCTGGGTCCCGGGCGACTGCTACACGGCGGGCGGCTACTGCGGCTACGGCGGCATCTGCAGCATCGGCGAGGAGGCGAGGACGTCCACCGAGTGCGCGCCGAACCCGTGCTGCGTCTGGATTCCCGGCGATTGCACGTCCCTGGGCGGCTACTGCTCGTACTACGGCGCGTGCTCCCCCGGCGAGACGTCGGTCCCCTCGACCGAGTGCGGCACGGAGCCGTGCTGCGTCATCGGCGACTGCGGCGGTGCGGGCGGCTACTGTGCGGCGGCCTGCGGCGCCGGCGAGCGGTCCATCCCGTCGTCCGAGTGCGGGGCGCTGGACTGCTGCCTCTACTCCTACGGCGACTGCAGCGACGTCGGCGGCACGTGCGCGAGCACGTGCAGCGCGCCCTACACCTCGATCCCTTCGGCCGAGTGCGACCCGCTCAAGTGCTGCGCCCGGGCCTTCGACTGCATGGAGACCGGCGGCACGTGCCGCGAGCGGTGCTTGACGGGCGAGTCCGTGCACATCACGGCCGAGTGCGGCGAGCACCTCTGCTGCGGCGGGACCGGCGGGGGCACGGGAGAGTGCCGGCGCATGGGCGGCCACTGTTCCCGCGTCTGCACGCCCTACGAGTACGGCTATCCCACTCCCGACTGCGCCGGCTCGATGTGCTGCATTCCCGGGATCATCGACCTGCCGATCTAGGCTCCGTCGCTAGCGGGACCGGAAGCGCATCGCCCGCGCACCCCAACGCTCCAGGAAGATCGTCAGCCACTTGCGCGAGCACGGCAGGCCGCGCGACTTGAGCAGCGACTCCAGCTTCCGCACGTCGCCCCCCACCTCGCGGTACGCCGCCAGGATCGCCGCCCTCCGCCGCTCGTACCCCGTCGCCTCGTCGGCCTCCTCCGGCATGCAGGCGCCCATACGCTGCAGCACCGGGGAGTCGCCGTGCCGCGTCCGCACGAGCTGGTGCAGGATCGCCGCCGGCCCGTCGCACGTGCCGCGCACCAGGTCGGCCAGCTCCAGCGCCAGCGCCTCGCGCTCCTGGTCCGCGCGCGCCGACGGACCGAGCAGGGTCAGCGCCTCCAGGTCGTCCGTGCGCAGCGCCGCCACCGCCGGCAAGGGATCGATCTGCGCCTCCAGCAGGGCGCGGCGCAGGCAGCCCACGAAACGCGCCGGCGCCCCGGCCAGACGGTCCGCCGGGCTCGTGCCCACGGCGGCCGTCGTCCGCGCCGGCGAAGGCGCCGCCGCCGGCCGCGGGTGCACCACGAACAGGCACCGCCCCGCCCGGAGCAGGTCCTCCGTCTCCACCTCCCGCGGCGCCGTCAGCCACTCGCCGTTCACGGCGCAGCCGTTCGTGGAGTCGAGGTCGCGAACGAGCAGTCGCGAGTCCACTCTCCGCAGCTCGAAGTGCCGTCCCGACAGCTCGCTGTCCGCGATGCTCCAGGTCGCCTCCGCCGAACGGCCGACGATCAACGACTCGCGCACGGGCATGCGGTCCCCGCCGCGGATCCCCGGCGGAGCCCACGCCCGCACGAGCCCCGGAAGACTCGACGCCTCCCCGCGATCCCCGCCCCGCCCACGCGGCTCCGTTCCCGACCGTCGTCCCGTTGCGCTCGCTGGTCGCATGGCGCCGCTACTTTACCACCCGCTCCACGGCGAGCCAACGGCGCCGGGGCCCGGGGGTGCATCCCCCGTACTGGGTGCTGCGCACCCACCTGCCAGCCGACCTCGGGGTTTCGCGCAGAGCCGCAGGGGTGCAGAGACGCAGAGGGGCAGATCAGTCGGGAAGGCCGTGGGCCAGGCGGACGATGCCGTCCTTG
>JACRCZ010000004.1 GCA_016218765.1 Deltaproteobacteria bacterium
CGACCGACGCGCAACGCTACGCCGCGTGCCCACCCTGCCCGGACGAGTTCGCCACCGAACCGGATGAAGATCCGCTCGAGTGGGAGGCGGACGGGTGGGAGAAGTTCGGGTGACTCGCGGGGACATCCGATGGTACTCGTTTCGCCGGCCGGACAAGAGACGACCGGTGCTCATTCTGGCGCGCGACGATGTGCTGGAAGTCGTGGGCGAGGTCATCGTTGTCCCCGCGACCAGGACCATCCGCGGCCTGTCTTCCGAGGTCGCGCTCGGCCTGGATGACGGGATGCCTGTCGAGTGCGTCCTGAACTTCGACCATCTGACGCTGGCGCGAAGGGAGCGGATCGGCGAGCTGATTTGTCCGTTGCCGCCACGCCGGTGGGACGACATCCGGGCGGCTCTGCTCGTCGCCTGCGGTTTCGAGTGATCGGCGACCAACAACTCGACCCGGTCGGCCCACCAACAACTCGACCCAATTGACCCACCTCCCCCCTCCACCCCCCTTGCATCGCCAACCGACTTGACTATGCTCGGCGGCGGTCCCGGTGGGGGGCTTTCGGGGCGCCGGGACGCGCGGGAGAGGTGGTCCATGGCGGAACAGAAGGTCCTCGAGGCACTGCGGGCCAAACACCGCGTGCTGGTCCGGCAGAGCTATGCACCGGGCGAGCTGAACAAGGGTTACGCGGGAAAATGCCTGCGCGTCGATGTCGGCGGCAACAAGGTCTCCGAGCTGCCGGTCACCGAGGACATGAAGAAGCTCTTCGTCGGCGGCAAGGGGTTCGATCTCCGTCTCATGTGGGATGAGGTCACCCCGACCACGAAATGGGACTCGCCCGAAAACGCCATCTGCATCTCCTCCGGTCCGCTCGGAGGCACGACCACGTTCTCCGGCGCCGGCAAGTCGCTCGTCACCACGATCTCGCCCATGACCGGCATCCCGATCGACTCCAACGTCGGCGGCCACTTCGGCCCCCTGCTGAAGTTCTCCGGGTTCGACGCCCTCGTCGTCACCGGCATCGCCCAGGAAGAGGTGATCGTCGTCATCGATGCGACCGCGAACGAGGTGCGCGTCGAGACCGCGCCGAAGGAGGCGACCGACAGCCACCTCCTCGCCGAACAGCTCACCCGCATGTTCGGCACCACCCCGAACGACTTCGAGAACGTCTCCGTCGTCTCCGCCGGCTCCGGCGCCGAACACGCCCTGATGGGCTGCCTCAACTTCTCCTGGTGGGACTGGCGCCGCGGCACCGCACGCCTGAAGCAGGCCGGACGCGGCGGCATCGGCACCGTCCTGCGCCACAAGAAGATCAAGGCGCTCGTCGTCCACGCCAGGCCGTGGAAGAACAAGTGGACCATCACCCTCGACCCGGGGCTCGCGGAGAACTGACATGACCACGCAGAAGGTCGACCAGATCCTCGACCGCTGGAAGCGCGACCCGCAGTACGCGATCGAGATCCTCCAGGACATCCAGGAGGAGCACCGCCACCTCCCCGCCGACGTGCTGCAATACGTCGCCGACGCCCTCGCGCTCCCCGTCGGCCGCCTCTACCACATCGGCACCTTCTTCAAGGCATTCTCCCTGAAACCGCGCGGCAAGCACGTGCTCGAGGTCTGCATGGGCACCGCCTGCCACGTCAAGGGCGCCCCTCGCGTCCTGGACGCCATCTCCCGCGAGTTGGAGGTCCCCGAGGGCGGCACCACCAAGGACGGCAACTTCACCCTCGAGCCCGTCCGCTGCCTCGGCTGCTGCGCCATCGCCCCCGTCGTCAAGGTCGGCAAGGACCTCCACGGCGAGATCCAGGCCGCCCGGGTCAAGACCCTGGTCAAGAAGCTGGCGGAGGGACAGCCATGAGCGCCCGAGCCCAACGACCCCCCAAGGAACGTCGCGCCACGAGCGCACGCGCCGCCCGCATCAGCGCCAGGACCCTCGACGCCGTCGGCCGCAAGCACCAGGAGCTCCTCGCCGGCTACAAGGGCCTCCTCCTGGTCTGCACCGGCACCGGCTGCGTCTCCGCCGGCGGCTTCGTCATCCGGGACAGCCTCAAGGCCATGCTCAAGAAGCGCCGCCTGGACAAGAAGTGGCTCGTCGTCCAGACCGGCTGCAACGGCTTCTGCGCCATGGGCCCGATCCTCGTCGTGCAGCCCGAAGGCATCTTCTACGAAAAACTCAACGAGAAGAGCCTCGAAAAGGTCGCCGAGGAACACCTCGTCGGTGGCAAGCCGGTCAAGGCCTCGATGCACAAGGATCTGGCGACCGGGAACCCGATCGCGAAAATGGCCGAGATCCCGTTCTTCGCCAAACAGCAGCTCATCGCCCTGCGCAACAAGGGCATCGTCGACCCGGAGAACATCGAGTCCGCCATCGCCATGGGCGGCTACGCCGCCCTCAAGAAGGCCCTCACCACCATGAAGCCCGCCGACGTGCTGGGCGAGGTCATGCGCTCGGGCATCCGCGGCCGAGGCGGTGCCGGATTTCCAACGGGCGCGAAGTGGGAATCTTGCATCAAGGCATCTGCAACGGGCGCGACAGGCGAATCCAACGCCCAGGCCGTGCGCCCCTCGCCCACGAAGCCGGTACTCGTCTGCAACGCCGACGAGGGCGACCCGGGCGCGTTCATGGATCGCTCGATCATCGAGACCGACCCGCACGCCGTCCTGGAAGGGATGTGCCTGGGCGCGTACGCGATCGGCGCGAGCGAAGGGTTCATCTACATCCGCAAGGAGTACCCGCTCGCGCTCGAGCGGCTGGAGAAGGCGATGGCGCAGGCGCGCGAGCGCGGCCTCCTGGGGAAGAGGATCCTCGGCAGCGACTTCGCCTTCGACATCAAGATCCACCGCGGCGCGGGCGCGTTCGTCTGCGGCGAGTCCACCGCCCTCATGGCCTCGATGGAAGGCCGCGTCGGCGAGCCCCGGGCGAAGTACGTGCACAACGTCGAGTCCGGGTACATGGGCCGGCCGACGGTGCTGAACAACGTCGAGACCTGGGCCAACGTGCCGGTGATCGTCGAGAAGGGCGGCGCGTGGTTCGGGTCGATCGGAACCGGCGACGTGGCCAAGAGCCCGTGGAACGGCTCGTCCGGGACGAAGGTCTTCTCGCGGGTGGGCAACATCGCGAACACCGGCCTGGTCGAGGTCCCGATGGGGATCCGGCTCAAGGAGATCATCTTCGACATCGGCGGCGGGATCCCCGGCGGCCGCGAGTTCAAGGCGGTGCAGACCGGCGGCCCCTCCGGCGGCTGCCTGCCGAAGTCGATGCTCGACCTCCCCGTCGACTTCGACACCCTCGCCAAGGCCGGCTCGATGATGGGCTCGGGCGGCATGATCGTCATGGACGACCGGACGTGCATGGTCGACGTGGCGAAGTACTTCATCGATTTTCTCAAGGACGAGTCGTGCGGCAAGTGCACCCCGTGCCGCGAGGGCCTGATCGCCGTGTCGGAGATTCTCGGAGCGATCACGCGCGGCCAGGCCACGGAGGCGCTCCTGGGCGAGTTGGAGGGGCTGTGCGACACGATGGCGGTGTCCAGCCTGTGCCAGCTCGGCGCCACCGCGCCGAATCCCGTGCTCTCGACGCTGAAGTACTTCCGGGACGAGTACCTGGCGCACATCCGCGAGCGCAAGTGCCCGGCGGGCGTGTGCAAGTCCCTCATCCGCTACGAGATCACCCCGAACTGCAACGGCTGCCACGTCTGCGCCCGCAACTGCCCCACGAATTGCATCTCGGGCGACAAGAAGAAGCTCCACGTCATCGACGCCAACGCCTGCATCAAGTGCGGGATCTGCCGCGACGTCTGCAAGTTCGACGCCGTGAGGGTGGGCTAGACTTCGACGGCGCCGATGGCGGCGCCGCTCAGTCTGGGAGGCCGTCGCGGACGGCCTCCCAGGAGGCGGAAACGATGGGAAGCGCGACGACGACCACGACGACGACGACGGCCACGATTCCCGTCACGGTCGACGGGCAGACGATCGAGGTCAAGCCGGGCACGACCGTGCTCGAGGCGGCCCGGATGCTCAAGATCTCCATCCCGACCCTGTGCCACCATTCGGCGGTCGAGGCCTACGGGGCGTGCCGGGTGTGCATGACGGAGATCGAGGTGCGCGGGAAGAAGCGCATGGTCACCGCGTGCAACTTCCCGATTCGCGAGCCGCTGGCCGTCTTCGCCGAGTCCGACGCGACGAAGCGGCAGCGCCGCGGCGTGCTGTCGATGATGCTCGCCCGCTGGCCGAACGTGCCCGCGATCCAGACGCTCGCAAAGCGTTACGGAGTCCAGAACCCGGGTTACAAGCACCCGTTGCGCAACGAGGCGCCGGACGCGTGCATCCTCTGCGGGCTGTGCGTCAAGGCCTGCAGCGAGATGGTCTGGGAGGACGTCATCGCCTTTGCCGGCCGCGGCGCCAGGCGCCGCGTGGCGATGCCTTTCGGCAAGCAGAGCGAGCGCTGCACGGGGTGCGGCACCTGCGCCTACATCTGCCCCACCGGCGCGATCAAGGTCGCCGACGAGAAGAACAACCCCGTCGACCCGGCCCGCATCCGCAAGTACGGCTTCCGGCTCACCAAGGAGATGGCGACGCTCGACGACAGCCAGTGCAAGATGCGCCGCGTCGGCACCGCACACCTGGTCGAGATCATGGACGCCTACGACCTGCTCCCGACCCACAACTACAAGTTCGGCAAGCACGCCGAGATCGCGAGGATCAGCTCGCCCGTCTGGACCTCGCTCGTGCGCCAGAACGTCCCCGACGGCTGCTGGGTCGGCTGCCAGATGTCGTGCGCCAAGGCCGTCGATGACTTCGTCCCCCGCACCGGACCGTACAAGGGCAGGAAGGTGCTGGTCGACGGCCCGGAGTACGAGACCGTCGCCTCGTGCGGCTCCAACATCGGCGTCTTCGAGCCGCACGACATCATCGAGCTGAACTTCTACTGCGACACCTACGGCATCGACACCATCTCCTTCGGGACCGCGTGCGCCTTCGCGATGGAATGCTACGAGGCCGGCGTCCTGGACAAGCGGAAGACCGGCGGGCTCGACCTCAAGTTCGGCAACGCGACCGCGGCGCTCGAGCTGCTGCACCACATGAGCCGGGGCGAGGGCTTCGGCGTGCTCGTCGGCCAGGGCATCCGGCAGATGAAGCGCATCTTCGCCGAGCGGTTCGGCGGCGATCCGAAGTTCCTCCACGACATCGGCATGGAGGCCAAGGGCCTGGAGTACTCCGAGTACGTCTCCAAGGAGTCGCTGGCCCAGCAGGCGGGCTACGCGATGGCGCAGAAGGGGCCGCAGCACGACGAGGCGTGGCTCATCTTCATGGACATGGTGAACAAGCAGCTCCCGACCTTCGAGAAGAAGGCGGAGGCGCTGTACTACTTCCCGATGTGGCGCACCTGGTTCGGCCTGATGGGGCTGTGCAAGCTGCCGTGGAACGACGTGGAACCGGAAGACAATGCGAAGTGGCCCGAGCCGAACAAGGTCCCGGGACACGTCGAGGGGTACGAGAACTTCCTCTCCGGGATGATCGGCGGCGACTTCAAGATCCAGGACATCCTCAAGATGTCCGAGCGCGTCTACAACTTCCAGAGGGTCTTCGCCATCCGCATGGGTCACGGCAGGCGCGAGGACGACCGCGGGCCGTACCGCGCGATGGGACCCGTGACGGCCGAGGAGTACGAGTCCCGCGCCGAACGTTACGACGGGCAGCTCAAGGAGCTGGTCAAGGTCGATCCGGCCGGCAAGTCGACCGCGCAGAAGATGGCGCTGCTGCGCCAGTACCGCGAGGAGCAGTACGAGGGCGTGCTGGACGCCGTGTACAAGCGCCGCGGCTGGACGAGGAACGGCACGCCGACCCCGGAGACGCTGAAGGGCCTGGGCATCGACTATCCGTGGGTCGTGGAGGTGGTCAAGGCGCGGATGGCGGAGGAGGGCTCCGCCTGAGCGACGCGCGTGCCGCCGCCGGTTCGATCCGGGTCAACGACGAGCCGATGCCGTGGCGCGCCGGTCTCACGGTGGCCGACGTGCTGCGCGAGCGGCAGTTCGTCTTCCCGCTGCTCGTGGTGTCGATCGACGGCGTCCACGTCCCCCGCGACGCTTTCGCGACGACGGCGGTACCGGAGCGGGCCGTCGTCCTGGTGCTGCACCTGATGAGCGGCGGGTGAGGCGGCGGGCCGCGCGGCCCGAGCGGTTCCCGCGTTTGACCCCGGCGACGGACCCCGTACACTCCGGGGGAACGCACGGAGGGGATCCCGATGAAGAACCTGGCGCTCCTCACCATCCTCTCGTCGCTCCTGGCCGCCTGCGGCGGCGAGGCGGCGTCGAGGTGCAATGCCGAGACCTGCCTCGCCCGGTGCCGCATGCTCGACTACCTCGGCGGCACGTGCGACGGCAACGCCTGCCGGTGCGTCGGTCTCGCGGGCCCCGACGCCGATGCCGATGCCGACGCGGACGCCGACACGGGGCCGGAAGACCGCGGGGCCGAGGACGCCTCCGTCCCCGACGGCTGGCTGTGTCCGCCGCCGGACCCCC
The DNA here is from genome assembly GCA_016218765.1 of Deltaproteobacteria bacterium. Taxonomy (GTDB): domain Bacteria; phylum Myxococcota_A; class Polyangia; order DRWM01; family JAAZOP01; genus JAAZOP01. The sequence goes on from JACRCZ010000004.1 coordinate 6,514, forward strand.
TGGAGGGCGACTACTTCGAGTTCTCCTGGTTCGTCGTTCCCGGCTCCATGTACTGCGACGCCGGCAGCTACCTCGACGAGGTCTACGTCCACGACATGTTCACGCCGCGCGAGGTCGACGTCTACAAGGTCCTGGTCGACGTTCCGGACAAGGCCGACGAAGTCCCCTTCCTCGAGGGTCCCGACGGCGTCTACGGCACCGCCGACGATCCTCCCAATCCCGAGTTCCAGGAACGGACCCTCACGCTCGACCGCACGATCCAGCTCGTGGGCGGCCCCAACCCCAACGCGGCAACCAACTCCGAGATGCACATCGATAGCTCCGGCATCTACCTCCTGGGCGGCACGGGCTGGTATCCCGGCATCTTCGGCGACGACGTCCTCCACTTCAACTTCGACGGGTCCTACGTCGGCAAGGCCGTCGACAGCGAGATGTCCGGCATGGTCGACGGCTGCTGCCTGGGCTACGACTCCGTCAACGAGGTGTGGTACCTGCTCTCCATGAGCCGGGGCGTCTACTCCTCCGCGGGGGGCGACTGGATGCTGGAGTTCGCCTACCCCGACATGGCCGGCGACCACGGCGACGGGCTCGAGGTCGCCGTCGGACCCGAAGGCGAGATCTTCGTCTACGTCTCGGACATGACCTCGAACTACATCGGCCAGTGGTCGCGGAGCGACAACCCGTGCACAGCCGCGGTCGAGACCGAGTGGAACGAGTGGAACCGCTTCTCCTACAAGGAGCTGGGCGGCTCCCGTGCCAAGCTCGTCGAGGGGATGGGCCTGGGGGCCCTCGGACACTTCTGGGTGACCAGCGGCGACGGCGACGGCGCCCTGACCGACGCCGTGATCTACGAGCTGGGCGGCGGCCGCATCGGCCAATACCTGCCGCCGCTGCTGTAGAGGGTCACCGACGCCGGCCCTTCGCGCGTCCCGCGGTTGACCGGCGGCCCGGCGGACCCAGAATGGGTTGCCGGCCGCGGGGGGCACGACCGCGCCGCCGGCGGAGGAGAGTCCCCCCATGGCGACCAGGATGTTCGTGAACCTGCCGGTGAAGAACCTCAAACGTTCGATCGATTTCTTCGCGCGGCTCGGGTACGAGTTCGAGCCGCACTTCACGGACGAGAACGCGGCGTGCGTGATTCTGGGGCCGGAGAACTACGCGATGCTGCTCGTCGAGAAGTTCTTCGCCGGCTTCACGCCGAAGTCGAAATCGGTCGTCGACGCCGAGCGCGGCACCGAGGTGCTCATCGCCCTCTCGGCCGACTCGCGCGACGCGGTGAACGCCATCGTCGACAAGGCGCTCGCCGCGGGCGGAAGGAAGGCCCGGGAGCCCGAGGACTACGGCTTCATGTACGGGCGCAGCTTCCAGGACCCCGACGGCCACATCTGGGAGCACTTCTGGATGGACCCCGAGTACCTGGCCAAGCCGGGCCGCTACGGCAAGCTCGAGTTCGCCGCCTCGGGCGACCGCGAGCTGATCCTCAAGCGCGAGCTGGACGCGCCGCGCGGGCGGGTGTTCGAGGCCTTCACCAGGCCCGAGCTGCTCCTTCGCTGGCTCTCCGGGCCGCCCGGCTGGACGATGTCGGTCTGCCGCGTCGACCCGCGGGTGGGCGGGAGCTACCGCTTCGAGTGGCGCGAGGAGCGCGGATCCGGCGGAATGGCCGTCGGCGGCACGTTCCGGGAGGTGACGGCGCCCGAGCGGTTCGTGGCGACCGAGCGCTTCGACCAGCCGTGGTACCCGGGCGAGGCGGAGCTCGAGTACTCGTTCGCGGAGAAGGAAGGGAAGACGGCGATCACGGTGACGGTGCGGTACGAGTCGCAGGAGGCGCGCGACGTCGTGCTCCGGTCCGACATGCCGCGCGGGCTCGCGTGGTGCTACAACCAGCTCGCCATGCTGCTGGCGGGGTAGCGCTCGGCCGTTAGCTGATCCGGGGCCTGGCGACGCTCGTCGAGTCGTTCCGGCAGCCGTGACGCCGATGGTTGCGCTTCAACGCGGCGGCGAATACCATCATTGCCCATCGGCGAGCCTCGCATCCCAGCTCGGCGTCGCGAGGATCGCCGGACCGGCCGACGCGCGGACGCGCGGCGAAGGAGACCGCCGATGGCCATTCGTTTCACGCACCTGCACCTGGCCAACTGGCGCAACTTCAAGAGGGTCGATTTGGATCTTCGGGAGCGCGCATTCCTCCTGGGTCCGAATGCGTCCGGGAAGACCAACCTGTTGGACGCATTCCAGTTCCTCAAGGATGTCGCGGTCGAGGGCGGCAGCTTGGTGGGCGCCGTCCGTGATCCACGGCGCGGCTCTCTGAAACACATCCGCAGCCTCCATGCCGGCTTCGACAGCACGGTCGTGGTTCGCGTCGAGGTGGAGATCGACGGGGACCCGGACCGTTGGTCCTACGAACTCGCCTTCCAGGGGAGCGAGGGGCGGGGACGGCCGTTCGGGATCCGGCGCGAGGCCGTGCGGCATGGGGCTTCCGAAGTCCTGTCGCGCCCGAACGCTGCGGATCAGCAGGATCCCCGGCTGCTCACCCAGACGCACCTGCAGCAGATGACCCAGAACCAGGGCTTTCGGCCGCTCGCCGAGGCGCTCGCGAGCGTCGAGCACGTGCATGTGGCGCCCCAGGTCGCCAAGGACACGGTCAGAGCAACGGACTTCGCTCGTCATGATGCCCCAGGGTCCGACTTCATCTCGAGGATCGCGCGGCTCGGTCCCGGACAGCAGAAGCGGAAGCTCGCTCGCATCACGCGCCTGCTGAAGATCGCCGTCCCCCAGTTTTCGGATCTGCGCCCCACGCGAGACGACGAGGGTCATCCGCACCTGGAAGCATGCTTCCAGCACTGGCGACGACGGGGCGTCTGGCAGAACGAACAGCAGTTCTCGGACGGGACGTTGCGATTGATCGGACTGTTGTGGGCGCTGGATGAGGGATCGGCACCGTTGTTGCTGGAGGAGCCCGAGCTGTCCCTGCACAAGGATGTCGTTCGTCAGATTCCGAGACTGATCGCGGCGGCGGCGGAGCGAACCCGACGGCAGGTCATCGTGAGCACTCACGCGGAGGAGTTGCTGGGCGACCGGGGGATCGACCCTTCCGAGGTCGTGTTGCTGGAGCCGACGAGCCGCGAGACGCTGGTCAAGCCCGGTACGGACTACCCGGAACTGGTTGCCGCCGCCCGCGCGGCAGTGCCGCTGGGAAGACTGGCGGTATCGGCAACCAGGCCGAAGAGGATCGAGCAGCTGTCGCTGGAGGGGATGCGGTGACGGTGCTCGTCGCGTTCGAAGGCGACACCGACCTGCCGGTTGTCCGGAAGCTGGCCCGGGACGCCGGCCTGACCGTCGTGCGGGAGATCGACTGCGGCGGCAAGCATCGGCTCGATGCCGATCTGCCCGGGTACAATGACGCCGCGCAGGGCTCCCCGTGGTTCGTGTTGCGGGACCTTGACCACGATGCGGAATGCGCCCCCGAGTGGCTGCGCCGGTGCGGTTTCTCGGCGCGCACGTGGATGTGCCTCCGCCTGGCAGTCCGGGAGCTCGAGTCCTGGCTGCTTGCCGATGCCGTCGCGATGGCGAGCTTCCTGCAAGTGGACTCCGTTCGCATTCCGACCGACCCGGACGGCCTGGCCGATCCGACCCGCACCCTCGTCGATCTGGCGCGTCAATCGCGGCGCCACGCGATTCGTCGTCAGATGGTGCCCGGCCCCGGCGATCACGTGGCCGTTGGTCCGCTGTACGAAGCGAAGCTGATCGAGTTCGGCGAATTGCACTGGAGCCTCTCACGTGCCTGCGGCAGGAGCCCAAGTCTTCGCGATGCTCGTGCCGCGCTGCGCCGCCTCGGCCATCGGTGGCGACATCACGTCGAGGGACGGTAGCCCGGGACGACGATGGGCCGCGACTCGCAAACCCGGCGGCGGATGTCCGGGAGGTGGTCGTGGACGATGCGCAAGAGCAGCGCCGTGCGCCGTGCTACCATCGGCCCGCGCGCCGGGAGGAGACGTCCATGCCACACGCACCACCGCCGCCTCGCCCGCTCGGCCTTCTGCTCGGCGTCCCGTTCGTCGTGGCCGCTGTCCCGAGCTGCGTGCCGCCCGGCGATGCACGGGCCCGGGCGCCCACCGCGCTCGAAATGTGTCTGACCGGCTCGGTCGACCGCTGCGGCGCGGAGCGCTGCGAGCACGACTGCCTGCCCGCCGAGGGGAGCGGGGTTCGCGCCTCCGGGTGCTGTCGCGAGTGTCTGGCCGCAGCCGAGGACGTCTGCCTGCCTGCAACGCCGCCCACCGGGGCCGAGGACGCCGGCGGCCCGCTTTCCCTCTGGGTCGACGACCCGACATTCGAGCCGTGCGAGCCGATCGTCGTCCACTTCCGCGCACCGGTCCACTGGCCCTCCGACGCCTGGATCGGCCTCGTCCGGGCCCACGTGCCCCACGGCAGCGAGGCCGTGAACGACGAGCACGACATCGCGTACGAGCACCTGCAGGGCCGGACTCTCGGGACCGTGGAATTCGTGCCGGCCAATGTCGACGGCCTGTGGAGCGCCGGTCTCTGGGAGGCCCGGATGTTCGACACGGACGGGGGCGGCCGCGAGTTCGCCTCCGTAGCCTTCGAGATCGGCGCCGCGGCAGCTCCCGACGTGCCGCCGGAGGCGCTTCCTTCGGACGAATCGGGGACGCTGTCGGTATTCCTCGCCGGCGCGGTCGGCGAGTGGACCGTCTCGATTGACGGAGTCGAGGTCAACCGCGCCCGTTGTCCGCTGCTGGACTACCCGCTCCGCGTCGGCATCCACGACGTCTGCGTCGAGGACGAGGCCGGCAGTTCCTTGTGCCGCACCGCCGAGATCGCCGCCGGCCGCAACACCCCCCTCCGCTTCGCGTTCCCGTAGACGACCGCCGTCGTCTCCACCGGCGCGGTCTCAAACGATGGGATTCGAAGCTCAGGCCTCCGGCTCCGGGCACACCGAGGGCGGCGCGGAGGGTTTCGTCTCGTCGGATGTCGTGGGTTCGCAGACCAGCGGGCGCAGGCGCTCCTCGGCGCGGCGCGACAGGCTTCCCAGGAACCGCTCGGTCATCTGGCCGCACAGCCGCCGGTACTCTTCCTCGTCCGCGCAGGGACGCTGGCCGCCCGCCATCGTGTGGTGGCCGCCGCCGGTTCCACCAGGCCCGACGGTGCGACGCATGACCCGATCCGCCCGCGCGCGCGCGTGGGTCGTGCGGATTGACAGCACCATCGCGCCGCCGTGGTATCCCGTCACCAGGCACCACGTGACGCGCTCCATCGCCACCAGGAAATCGGCCAGCTCGGCGACGCTCTCCGGCACGGGCACCGGGCCGACGTGGCAGACGCACGTGTTGCGGCCGAGCTGGACGTTGCGCATCGCCTGGGCGACGGCGAGGAAGTACTCGCGGGGCCGCGGGGGATGGCGGATGCGGCCGAGCGTCGCGAGGCGGACGAGCGGCATCAGTTCCTGGAGCGCCACGCGGTCCTCGCGCTGCGACTCCCGTTTCAGGTCCTGCGTCTCGGAGACGATGGCGTAGGCGGCCGCGGTGGCGAGTCGCGCATCCAGGGCCAGGCCGCAGGCGTGGGCCAGATCAAGGAGCAGCGTCGTGCACGTGCCCGTCCCGGGCCGGATGTCTACGAAGTCCGCCTCGGGCGCCCGCCGCCGCGGGTGGTGATCGATGACGACGTGGGCCCGCCACTTCCGGGGAAACGAGTTGTTGGCGGACCCGGGCTGGGTATCGACGAGGGCGAAGCGGTCGCCCGCGCGGACCGGGAACGTCCCCTTGGACAGGCGGTTGAGGGGAATGCGCAGCAGGCGCACCATCGCACGGTTCTCGGCCCGGCCGAGCTGGCCGCCGTAGACGATGCGCGCGCGGATGCCGAGATGCTGGGCGACGCGCTGGAGGATCCATCCCGAGGCGATGGCGTCGGGATCCGGGTTGTCGTGCAGGAAGACGATCAGCCGGCGGGCGCCGCCGACGACCTCGCACAGCGGCCCCCACGGCTTGGACGGCGGCGCGCCGCCCTCGCGATCCCCTTCGGTTCCCGGCATGCTCGTCGGCCCATCCCCTCGTCGCCGCGTCCCCGGAGCGCCGGCGTCCGTCATCCGTTCCGCGTACGCCCGGCGCGGGCGCGAGCCGCGACCCGGGAGTCTGTAGGCCGTCGAGGGCCTTCGAGTCAACCGGGACAGGGTGTAGGATCGGGGCGGCGCTGGGGTCGGACGCCGGAGGCTCGGGATGCTCACGCGCTGGCTTGCGCCCCTGTCCGTCGTCGTGCTCGCGGGAATCGGCGTGCTCCAGGCGCTCGCGGTCGAACCGCGCGAGGCGTCGCCTGCCGGCGCGCCGGCGACGGAGTTCTCCGCGGAACGGGCGCTGGAACACTTGCGCGTCCTCGCGAAGGCGCCACGGCCCGTCGGAGTCCCGGCACACGAGGCGGCTCGCGAGTACATCCTCGGCGAGCTGCGGCGGCAGGGGCTCGCGCCGGAGGTCCAGGCCGCGGTCTGGGCCGGGACGCGCTACGGGGTGCCGTTCCCCGTCGCGCCGGTCCGCAACGTCGTCGCCCGGCTCCCCGGCCGCGCGAGCACGAAGCCCCTCGCCCTGGTCGCGCACTACGACACCGTTCTCCATGCGCCCGGCGCGGCCGACGCCGGCAGTCCCGTGGCGACGCTGCTGGAGACCCTGCGCGCGCTCCGCGCGGGCCCGCCCCTCCGCAACGACGTACTGTTCGTCTTCACCGATGCCGAGGAGCTGGGTATGGTCGGCGCGCAGGCATTCGTCGCCGAACACCCGGCGGCGCGGGAGTTGGGCCTGGCGCTCAACCTCGAGGCGCGGGGCGTTCGCGGGCCCGCCATGATGTTCGAGACCAGTTCCGGCAACGCGGCGCTGGTCGACGCCTTCGCCGCCGCGGCCACCGACCCCGTCTCCTCGTCCGTCTTCTACGACGTGGCCCGGCGCCTGGGACACGGCACCGACTTCGCGATCTTCCGTGACGCGGGCGTGCCCGGCCTGAACTTCGCCTTCAGTGACGGCGTCGAGTGCTACCACACCCCGTGCGACGACCTCGCGCACCTCTCCTCGGCCAGCCTGCAGCATCTGGGCGACCAGGCCCTGGCGCTGGCGCGACGCTTCGGTAACGCCGACCTGCACGACGTGCGCGCCGGCGACGCGGTGTGGTTCAACACGGTCGGCGGGCACGTCGTGTCGTACGGGACCGGCTGGGTCGTGCCCATCGCGCTCTTCGTGCTCGCCTCGTTCGCCGCGGTGGGCGTGCTCGCCTGGAAGAAGCGCGTCTTGCGCGCGAGGCAGACGCTGCTGGGCCTGGCGGCCTTCGTCGGGGCGGTGGTCGTCGTCCCTCTGGCCTGCTGGCTCCTGTGGAAGGGTATGCACGCGGTGCACGACGGGCTGAGCCTGATGCGTGCCGGGGATCCGTACGAGCCCTCGCTCTACCGGCTCGGGTTCATTCTCGCGGCACTGGCGCTCTCGGCGACGGTGTTCGCGGCGGCGCGTTCCAGGCTGGAGCTGTTCGACCTGGCCGCCGGCAGTGCGCTCGGCTGGCTGCTCTTGCTGGGGGTGACGACGGTCGTCGTGCCGTCAGGCAGCCACCTCTTCGCGTGGCCGCTCTTGTTCCAGCTCGGGGCGCTGGCCTTCCTGGCGTGGCGGGCACGTCCCGAGCCGGCGGCGGCGGCGGAGATCGCCGTGGCCGCGGCGGCGGCGTTGCCGGCCGTGCTGCTGCTCGCCCCGCTGGTCGTGCTGCTCTTCCCCGCGCTGCGCCTGCCCGGCGTGCCGGCGCCGGCGGCCGTGATCGCCGCCGCGTTCGGACTCCTGCTGCCGGCGCTGGCCCCGGTGGTGTCGCGCGAGGCGCGCTGGGCACGGCTGCTGCTGGTGCTGGCCGCGGCCGGCGTGCTCTTCGCGGCCGGCCTGAACAACAAGTTCGACGCGCGGCGACCGATTCCGGCGAGCCTGGCCTACGCGCTGGACGCGACGGCCGGCAAGGCCTGGTGGCTCAGCGACGGGCCGCGGGTCGACCCGTGGGCCGTCCACTTCGTGGGCGAGGACGCCCGGCCGTCGGAGCTGCCGGAGTTCCTCGGGGAGCCCCACCCCGCGCGCCGCGCGCCGGCGCCGGCGATTGCGCTGGCTGCGCCCAGCATCCGGCTGCTCGGCGACGAAGAGCGGGACGGCCGCCGGGTCCTGCGCTTCCGCGTCCGCTCGGAGCGCGGCGCGCCGATCGTGCGCGTGATTCTCCCCGCGGAGACCGCCGCCCTCGGGGGCTCCGTCGACGGTCGTCCGCTTCCGCCGTCCCTGTTCCCGGCGACGCTGCCCGCCGACACGCGTTGGGGTTTCTCGTACTTCGGTGCGCCGGCCACGGGGTTCGAATGGACGCTCGAGACCTCTCCCGGCCGCCCTGTCGTGGTCGGCGTCGTCGATCAGTCGCTCGCCCTTCCCGAGGTCGTCGGCGGCAAGCGCTTCGAACGACCGCGGGACACGATCCCGGCGCGCTCCTGGATCGCGGACACGACAATGGTGCGGGCGGAGGCGCGGTTCTGACACGCCGGCGTCTTGACCGAAGAGGCCCTTCGGGCGATGGTGCGTGGGATGACTCATCGTATCCTCGCCGGTTTCGTCGCACTCATCGTCCTTGCCTTCCTGCTCGCCTGCGGCCGCACCGCACCCGGTGTTCGCGACCCGGGAGCCGGGCCGCCGGGAGCAGTGGCTGACGCGGCGGTTGCGGAGCCCGGAGCCGGCGCCGAGGACGTTCCGGGGGCCGAGCCGGAAAGCGCTCCGGCCGCGGCGCCGGGCGCCGAGGATGCGGAGAGCCCCGCGCCGTCCGAGGCGCCGCTCCCGGACACGGGGACGCCCGTTCCGGACGCGTGCCGCGGCGGCGGCGAGACGGCCCCGCCCGCCGCACTTCATGCGCGCATCGAACTGCCGGGGCCGGAGCGGGGCCGGCACCTCACGCTGGACGTGGAGCTCGGGACCGACTCCGTTCGGCTCACGGGGTGTGTCTCCGCCGTGTCCGGCTCCTGCCGCTCGACGCACTCGGTCGCCCTGGGTCCGGCGGCGCGCACGGCGCTGGCCGAGCGCTGGTGCGCGGCGGCGGCAACGCCGGCCTGCCGTTTGACGGAGCTGCGGGACGGCCGGCCGTTCGTCATCACCTGGGACGGCGGGGAGTTGGCGGGGGACCTGACCGGCGACGGCTCGGCGATCGAACCGCTCTACGGGGTCGAGTGCACGGCCCCTCATCGCCTCGCCCTTTGGCTCGTCGCGGCGTTCGGCGACCCCGGGCCGCCGGGCTGAGCGGCCGGCGGGGAGCTTCAACCGGCTCGCGATGTTGCCGGGCGGGCAGGGTCCCGGCGCCATCGCAGGCTCGGGTGTGGATCCCGGATGGCGGCGGGCTCGAAGCGGAGCGAGTCGAAGAACCGGCGGCCGTCGGGTTCGTGCACGGCGGACTCCTCGTGGCCCGCGTAGAGCTGCATCAGCAGCTCGTCGCCGTACCGCAGCACGCGCGCACGCCCGTGGATCGGCTGGTCCTGGTGGCGCCCGGAGAACGTCGCCCCCATCCCGTGCCCACCGGCCGCATCGGCGTCCGCCACATCGCCCAGCTCGCAGCCGACGTTCTTGACGGCGCCTTCGAGCGCGCCGCGCACCAGAGCGTCGCCGTCGAGGTCGGGGGACGCGGCCACCGCCGCCGGGAGCCGGAAGTGGTACAGGGCGAACAGCCCGATCCGCGTGTTGTCGTTGATCGCCGCGTACGCGTCGGCTCGGACGACCCCGAACGGCGTCGGCACCTCGATCAGCTCGTGCTCGACTTCCCAGTGCGTGCGCGGCAGCACGGCCGTCCACCGTCCCGCCTTCGACGTGTGGGTCATCCGCGGCGTCCGGATCAGGTGCCACGACAAGATCAGCGCCAGCGCGGCGAACACGGCGCCGGCGGCCACGAGAACCAGGCGCCGGCTGCGCACTCGCGCGCGGTCGCCGGCGGCCAGGCGCCCGGGCGCGGGGCTCCGGGAGCAGCGCTCGCACTTCCACCGCACGAACGGCGCGAGCGCGGCCGTGGTGACGGCCACGAGGGCGCAGACGAACGCCACCGAGGCGCGGAATCCGTAGCGCTGCGAGAGGATCCACCCGGCGCCGGCGGAGAGGACGGCGACGACGGCCGAGGCGACCTTCGCGCCGCCGCCGGAGGACTTCCCGGCTCCGCCCAGGGCGAGCGGGCCGCCGCACGAGGGGCAGCGCGCCTCCGCGGCGATCGTCGGGTCCGCCGGGACGTCCGGGGGCACGATCCGCGGCGCGGGAGGCTCGGGCACCGCGGCGCCGGGCGGCGGCACGACGGACGACGGCGCCGCGGGGAGCGACGCGGCCGAGGCGCCGGCCGCACGGGCCTCGAGGGTCTTCGTCGTGCCGGTCGGCTCGTGCGTCAACCGGACGTCCGCCCCGGCCTTCACCAGCGCGCGCGCGATCATCGCGGCGCCTGCGCCCGGAACGTTCACCTTGACCAACGCGGGGTAGCTCTTCAGCCGATCCTCGACCCGCGTCCGCGGCAGGTCCAACGCGGCGGCGTAGGCGTCGAGAGCCTCGTCGGGTGTGAGCGACGGGAACCCCAGAACCTCGACGGTATACGTGTCGCTCGGATCCGCCACGCACGCACCCCCGGAGCGGCTTCCTCCGCACTCGGACGGAACCGCGCCGACGCGGCATTCTTCCTGTCGCTCCGACGCTCGTCAACAGGGTCCATCCGCGTTCGGCGCCTCCGGAATTCCGATGCGGCGGGTCCCTGTTTCTGCCCGCCAAACCGCTGTTGCTGGCCCGGGGGTCGGCAAGTTCGGCGGTCCGGAGTCGCCCCTGCCGGCCGATCGCCCGCCGTGCCCGGAAGAGCGCCGCAAGGCGGGCCGGCGGCAAGCAGGCGATCACGACCTCCTCCCCCTTGACCGGCCCGTGAGCCTCGCGTCAAGCTGGGAGCGGGGAGGGGCATTTCGATGGCGGCGTCGTGGTTGCGGGCAGAGGGTGGGCGGGGCGGACTCGACACCGCCTTGCATCGTGCCTCGCCGCCGGGCCCCATGACGCAGCCGGTGCGTGCCGTGATGCTGGCCGCCGTGTCGATCGCGTTGGTCGCGTGCGGGACGTCCTCGTCCGGCGACCTCGATGCTGCGGACGACGGCGCGACCGCGGACGCGTCCGGGCCCGAGATCGGCGATGAGTTCGTCCCCGGCGACGCGCCCGACGCGCCGCCCGCCCCCTGCCGCACCGACGAGGACTGTGATGACTGCCGGCCGTGCAACGGCCTGGAACGGTGCAGCGATGGACGCTGCGCGGCGGGCTCGCCGCCCTCCTGCGACGACGGCATTCCCTGCAGCGAGGACGTCTGCGACGACGGCGCCGGCTGCCTGCACTCGGATGGGTGGTGGCGCTGTCCCCGGTACGCCTCGTGCTGGCCATCGATGGGGGGCTGCTTCTGGTGGTCCGAGCTCCTGCCGACGAGCTGCCCCTACTTCGGCGGATTGCACACCTACTGCCAGGACGGCGCCTGGTGCACCGGCCCCGAGCATTGTTCGGCCGGCCGGTGTGAGGGGTCGTGGGGTCTCCGCCCCTCCTGCGACGACGATGACCCCGCCACGCGCGACGTCTGCGTCAACGACGAGTTGGGCACCGCGGGCCGGACCCGGGGCACCGGCCACTGCCTCCATCTCCCGCCTGAGCCCGAGTTTCCCGATTGCTGCCGCTGCGGGCCCTGCTCGGCCGACGGCGACTGCGACGACGGCAACGCCTGCACGTTCGACCGCTGCGATGGCGACGGCCGATGCCGGCACGACTCGACATGGTGCGACGATGACGATCCCTGCACGGTCGATCGTTGCGAACATCCGGACGGCTGCGTGTCGATCCGGGTGTCGGACTGCGCGTGGTAGCCGGTCCGTCGCCGCCCTGAACTCCTCTTCGAGCCCACCACCGTGAGGTTGTCCCTTGTGACGTGGTCAAGTCGAAGGGTCCAGGCCCGCGGCGAGCACTTGTTCTTCCCGCGGGCACGCGTACCTGATCTCTCCGCTCCGGACATCTCCTTGCGGAATCCCTCGCGCGTCCCCGCGCTCCGGTCGTGGACGCGAGCGGAAGGGGTGCTTAGGGTGCCTTCGGATCCGGACGGAATGCCGGGGGGAAAAGAAGGGGAAGGTGGGGAATCGGATGAGGGCGATCACGTACGGCAGATTCGGTGCTCCCGAGGTGCTCGAGCTGAGGGAGCTGCCGAAGCCGGCGCCCAAGGCCCATGAGGTCCTGATCCGGGTACGGACGACCACGGTTACGGCCGGGGACTGGCGGTGCCGCAGCCGCGACCTGCCGAAGGGGTTCGGGGCGGTCGCCGGGTTGGTCCTGGGATTCACGAAGCCGCGGCAGCCGATCCTGGGGTCGGAGCTGTCCGGCGAGATCGAGTCGGTCGGCGGCGCGGTCACGCGATTCAAGTCCGGCGATCCGGTGTTCGCCTTCACCGGCGTCGGCATGGGCTGCTATGTCGAGTACAAGTGTCTGCCCGAGGACAGGGTGGTGCTCAAGCCGCCGAGCCTGGGCTTCGAGGAGGCTGCCGCCCTTTCGTTCGGCGGCACGACGGCGCTGGGTTTCCTCCGGAAGGCGGGGGTCAAGTCCGGGGACAAGGTGTTGGTGAACGGCGCGTCCGGCGCGGTGGGGACGGCGGCAGTGCAGCTCGCGCGGCATTTCGGGGCCGAGGTGACCGGGGTGTGCGGAACCGGCAATCTCGCGCTCGTCGGATCGCTCGGCGCCCACAAGGTCATCGACTACACGAAGGAGGATTTCGCGCGGAACGGCGAAACCTACGACCTCATCGTCGAGACCGCCGGCACCGCTCCGTTCTCCCGGAGCAAGACCTCGCTGAGGGAGGGGGGACGCCTGCTGGTGGTTCTAGGGAGCCTGCCCGACCTGCTCCGGGCCCCCTGGCAGTCGCTCACGAACGGCAAGAAGGTCATCGCGGGCGTGCCGAAGTGGACCGTGGGGGACCTGCGCTTCCTCGCCGGCCTCGCCGAGTCAGGGGCGTTCAAGCCCATCATCGACCGGCGCTATCCCTTCGAGCAGATGGTCGAGGCCCACCGCTACGTCGACGCCGGCCACAAACGGGGAAACGTCGTCATCACCGTGTGACTCGAGCCGGTTCTCGCGCCGCGCTCACCGACATCGACGGTTCAGCACGGCGGTCGGCGCCGTCGTGCGATTCCCGCGGATCAGAGCCGTCGCCGCCACTCGCGGCTAGAAGTAGGTCGCGGCATCGAGGCCACCGCCGAAGCCCACGGGAGTTCCGCAGCGCCACCCGTGCAGACTGAGGGATCCCGCAAGGCCGGCGAGGAAGGTCGGCGGGGCGGACGCGCGTTCGAGGACCGAGCGCGGGGCGCCCCTACGACCCAGGCGCGTACGGATCGCCGCCTGCGGCGAGAACGCGCAGGGTGGCCGCTTGCGAGCGCAGGCGCACCAGGCGCCGTCCGGCCTCGCTGTCCTCGTCGGCCGGCTCCGGAGTCGCCGCGATCGCCGTCTCGCACGCCGCCAGCAGCGTCGACGCCAGTTCCTCCACCCGGGCGGGCGCGGCATCCCGCACCTCCCGCAGGAACGCCGCCGGGTACAGATCGGCCAGCGCGTCCGCCGTCGAGAGCCGGTCCAGGAACCGCCGAGCGAAGACGTCGAGGTACCGCTCGGGCGCCGCGTGGACCCGCGCCAGGATCCCGGCGACGACATCCGGGCCGAGATGGTCCACCGCGAACGAGCCCCCCACCATCTGCCAGAGGTCGTCCTCCTCGCGCAACGCGTAGCGCATGAAGCCCCGCTGGTAGACGACGTCGCAGCCCAGCAACGCCAGCCGCTGCAGGCCGTCGCCCAGGAACCCGTTGGTCTCGCCCGTCGCCGCCTGATCGGGGTAGTCCTCCGGGAACTCGTGAAGATTGCACTCGCCGGGAAACGACGCGCACCACCCGTCGAGGCGATCCACCAGCGCCCACGACTCGTCGTCCGGACACGACCCCGCCGCAGGCGCCACCCCGCCGGCCTCGTCCCCCGCCCCAGCCGCCCCGATGGCCTCCTCCGGCCGCGGACCCGCGGAGCCCACTCCGCCCGAACATCCGAGCAGCAAACAACCGACGCACGCCGTCCAGCATCGCATGACCGCCATCCTACGCCTGCCGCGCCGCCAGGATCTCCCCGTCGGGGCCCGCGAGGAAGCGGAACTGCCGCGTCCGGCCGCGAAGGCGCCCGGCCGGCGAGGCGCGAGGAGCGAGCATGCACGGACGCATGCGGGCGACGAGCCCGCCCGTCTCCCGTCGCCGGCTCCTTTCACCCCTTGACCGCCCTCCCCCTTCGGGTGATGGTGCGCGGGATGATGGATCGTGCCCTCGTCGGTTTCGCCTGCGTCTACACGCCGCTCCCGCTGCTCGACGCGGCGGGGTTCGTCCCGTGGCGCATCCTCCCGGTCGGCGACGCGCCCGATCAGGCCGGGCGGCTCCTGCACGACAACCTCTGCCCGCACGTCAAGCGCCTCCTGGACCGCGCCATGGCCGCGGACCTCCCTCCGCTCGCCGGCATCGTGTTCATGAACAGCTGCGACGCCATGCGCCGCCTCCCGGACGCCTGGCGGGTCGCACGACCGTCGGACCGCGTGATCCTCGTCGACCTTCCGGCCTCCGCCGCCGACGACGCGGTGGAGTACTTCGCTGCCGAGCTGCGCGCCCTGGCCGTCAACCCGGCCGACTGGGGCGGCACGTCCATTCGTGACGCGGACCTGGAGGACGCCTTGCGGCGGTACGACGGACTGGCCTCGTCCGCCGCAGGCCTGCGCGCCCAGCTCGCCCGGGGCGAGCTTCCGGGCGGCGCCGCGGCGCTCCAGGCCGCGATCAACGATGTCACGGCGGGCGGATGGCCGGACGGCGCCGCCCGGCTCGCCGCGTCGTCCTTCGTTGCACCCGCCGCGTCGGCTGCGGGCGACGCCGCGCGTCCCGCCTCCGGCGTCCCCGTCTTCGTCTTCGGCAACGTGCTGCCCGAACCCGAGGCGTTCGCGCTGTTCGAGTCCTGCGGGGCGCGGGTCGTGGCCGACGACGTCTGCACCGGCTCGCGCGTCCTCGCGCCGCTCGCTCCGGCGACCGACGCCGACCCGTACGTCCGCCTCGCCCGCGGCCTCCTGGGCCGTGCGCCGTGCGCCCGGACGATCGATCCGGCCCATCCCGGAGGCGCGGCGACTCGCGTCGTCGACGCCGCACGCTCCTGCGGAGCCCGGGGAGTCGTCGCCCACGTCGCCAAGTTCTGCGACCCGTACCTCGCCCGCCTCCCCGCGATCCGCGAGGCGCTGCGCGAGGCGGGACTGCCGCTCCTCGTGCTGGAGGGCGATTGCACCCGCCGGTCGCTCGGCCAGCAGCGCACGCGGATCGAGGCGTTCGTCGAGATGCTGGAGTCGCGATGATCGGCGAGTATTTTGCCGGGCTGGCGCGTGACATCGAGGCCAAACTGGCGGCCGAGCCCGCGGCGTCGTCGGCCCGCAAGGTCTTCGCGCTCGAGGTCGCCCGCCTGGGCGTGCGGCTGTACTCGCCGGGACGTCCCGTCGCCTGGTGCGGCGTCCTCGCGCCGTTCGACCTGCTCAACGGGGTGGGGGTGACGTCGTGCTTCGCGGAGTTCGTCGGCGCGATGCTCGCCGGGATGGGCGCCGCGACGCCGCCGCTGGAGGGGGCCGAGCAGGCCGGATACGCGGCGGACACCTGCGCGTACCACCGCGCGGTCGTGGGCGCCGCGATGCAGGGGATGATGCCGGTGCCGGACTTCCTCGTCGCCACCACGACTCCCTGCACGGGCGGGCTGGCGGCGATCGAGAACCTCGCGCGGCTGTTCCGGCGCGAGCTGCTGGTCCTCCAGATCCCGCGCGCGGAGACGGAAGCGGGCGTACGGTTCCTCGCCGGGCAGCTCGAGCGGCTCGCCCGCTTCGCCGCGGGGCGGGCCGGCACGGCGCTCGATGCCGAGCGCGTCGCGGCGGCGGTCGAGCTGTCGAACCTGACCCGTGGACTGATGGTCGAGATCTACGACCTGGCGCGGAAGGTCCCCTCCCCCGTCGGCAACCGCGACCTGGCGAACTTCGGCATCGTGGTGCCGCTCCTGATGGGAACGCAGGCCGGCGTCGACGTCGCCCGTGCGACGCGCGATGAGCTGGCGGCGCGCGTAGGGGACGGGAAGTCGGGCGTTGCGGGCGAACGGTTCCGCCTGCTGTGGGTGCAGAACCGGATCCAATTCCCCAACCCGCTCCTGAAGCTCCTGGAGGACGAGTACCGGGCGGTGATCGTCGTCGACGAGCTGAACGACGTGACCTGGGAGCCGATCGATCCCGCGGACCCGTACCCGGGCATGGCGCGCCGTGCGATCGGCCTGCCGCTGAACGGTCCCGCGGAACGTCGCGTGGCCCGTCTCCGGCAGCTTGCGACGGAGTACCGGGTTGACGGCGTCATCCATCCCTGCCACTGGGGCTGCCGGCAGGGCACGGGCATCCGGGGCCTCGTCCAGCGCGGCTTCCGGGAGACGGGGATTCCCGTCCTCAACCTCGAGGTCGACTGCATCGACGCGCGGAGCTTCTCCGAAGGCCAGCTCCGCACTCGCCTGGAGGCGTTCCTGGAGCTGATCGCCGGGCGCCCGCGCGCTTCGGCCTGACGGAGCACCCGACCATGCGTTTCCTCGGCATCGACGTGGGCAGCCTGAGCTGCGACGCGGCATTGCTGGACGACCGGGGCGAGCTGCTCGCGGCGACGGTGGTCCCGACCGGAGCGCGCAACCGCGAGGCGATCGCGCGGGCGACGGACGAGGTTCTGCGCGCCGCGGGCGTGTGTGCGCAGGACGTCACGGCGATCGTCTCGACCGGGTACGGGCGGGACCGCGTCGAAGGCCGCCGCGCCGCGGTGACGGAGATCACCTGTCACGCTCGCGGCATCCAGGCTCTGCTGCCGGGCACGCGCCTGCTCATCGACATCGGCGGCCAGGACAGCAAGGCCGTGCGGTTCGACGCGCAGGGCGGCGTGGCGGACTTCGCGATGAACGACAAGTGCGCCGCCGGCACGGGCCGGTTCCTGGAGGCGATGGCGCGGGCGCTGGAGGTCGACGTCTCGGCCCTGGGCGGGCTGGACCGCGAGGGGACGGACGGCGCGACGCTGAGCAGCATGTGCACGGTCTTCGCGGAGAGCGAGGTCGTCTCTCTCATCGCGGACGGCGTCGCGGTGGGAGCGATCGTGCGGGGACTGCACCGCGCCATCGCGTCGCGCACGCTCGGGATGGTGAAACGCATCGCGCCCGACCTATCGGGCCTGGTCGTCGCGATGTCGGGCGGGGTGGCGCACAACGCGGGCGTCGTGCGCGCGCTGTCCGCGGCGCTGGGTTGCGCGGTGCGGGTCCCGCCGCGCCCCGACATCGTCGGCGCCTTCGGCGCCGCCCTCATCGCGCGCGAACGCTTCGGGGGGTGAGCTACCGTTCGAAGCGGGTCGCCTTCTTCTCCGCGTGCCGTTCCAACGCCAGAACCAGCAGGCGCTCGACGAGCGCGGGGAACGGCAGGCCGGAGTATTCCCACATCTTGGGGTACATGCTGATCGAGGTGAATCCCGGGATGGTGTTCAGCTCGTTGACGTAGAGGCGGCCCGTCGTGCCCTCGAGGAAGAAGTCCACGCGGGCCATCCCGAAACACTCCAGCGCCCGGTAGGCATCGACCGCGATCCGCCGCAGCCGCTCGGTCGTCTCCGCCGGCAGCTTCGCCGGCAGCTCGAACTTCGCCGTGTCCAGCAGGTACTTGTCCTCGTAGTCGTAGAAGGCGCGCGAGGGGAGGATTTCGCACGGCACCGACGCGATCGGTTCGTCGTTGCCGAGGACCGAGCATTCCAGCTCGCGCCCCACGATGGCTCGTTCGACGACGATCTTGCGGTCGTACGCCGCGGCCAGGGCCAACGCCGCCTCCAGCTCGCGCCGGTCGGCCGCCCGGGAGATGCCGACGGACGAGCCCATGTTCGCCGGCTTGACGAACACGGGATAGCCAAGGCCCTGCTCGACGGGCGCGACGTCGAGCGCGCCGCGCCGGAGGGTGACGGACTCGACGACCTCGATCCCGCGCTCGCGGCAGGCGCGCTTGGCCAGCTCCTTGTCCATGCACGCCGCGGAGCCGAGCACGCCGGCGCCGACGTACGGCAGGTCGGCCAGCTCGAGCAGCCCCTGCATCGTCCCGTCCTCGCCGAATGTCCCGTGCAGCACCGGGAACACCACATCGATCCCGGGGTTCGCCCCGGGCTCGGGCACGAGCGGCGCCGGGTCCCAGCGTCCCGCCTTGTCGATGAACATCCGCCGCACGTCGTAGCGCGACGGATCGAGCGCGCGGATGACCGCCTCCGCCGAGCGCAACGACACGTCGTGCTCCCCGCTCCTCCCGCCGTAGATCACCGCGACCCTGGTCGCCATCGCCCGCACCTCCCGTCCCCCCGTTCCTACCAGGATCCGCCCCGCAGCGGAAATCCCGCCCCCCCTTTGCGACCCTTTGCGGTCCATGGCGTCCTTTGCGCGGAATCCGGCCGGCCCTCTCCCCCCCGGCCTTCTCCCGGCGGCCTTCACCCCGGAATTGACTCGCCCTGCCCGCGGTGGCATAGGAACGGCGTGCGGCGGGGCCCGGAGGCACGCTCGACTCTCCGTGACGATCGCGGAGACGCCGGCGGCCGTCACCGTCCACGCAGGGGAGTGCCGACATGAAGACGCGATGGAGCATCGGGTTGTGCGCGCTGTGGCTCGCGGCCGTCACCGCGTGCGGGCCGGCGCAGGACGCCTCGACGACGCCCACAGGCCCGACGACGCACGCCATGGCCGGTCATCCGGACCTGGCGGGCCGAACGGTCACGGTGGCGGTCGAGAACGACTACGTGCCGTTCAACGGGGTGCGCGAGTCGACCGGGGAGAGCTACGGCTGGGACTACGACGCGCTGGCCGAGATCTGCCGTCGCGTCAACTGCGTGCCGGAGTTCCGGCAGGCGCCGTGGGACGGCATCTTCCAGGCGGTCGCTGCCGGCACCTACGACCTGGCGGCCAACGGCATCAGCGTCACGGCCGAGCGCGATCAGGTCGTGGACTTCTCGGCGCCCTACATGACGGTCGGGCAGGTGCTCGTGCTGCCCTTCGGCGCGACCGTGGACGATCTCGCCATGTTCCGGGAGGACGCCGAGAACTCGGTCGGCACGCAGTCCGGGACGACCAACGAAGCGACGGCTCGCGAGAACTTCCCGGCCGAGCGGGTGCAGGTCTATCCCGACTTCGACGCGGCGACCCAGGCGCTGCTCGACGGCGGCATCGACGCCGTGGTCGCGGACAACGTGACCGCCCTGCGCATCATCGCCAAGACCGGCGGACGGCTGAAGCTGGGGCCGCAGATCACGTCCGACGAGCCGCTGGCGTTCGCCTTCCCGCCCGGCAGCCCGCTGCTCGACGCCTTCAACGCCGCCATCGCCTCGATGAAGCAGGACGGCACGCTCCAGGCGATCAACGACCGCTGGTTCAACCCGTAGGCTAGAACCTCCACCGGAGACTGGCGGCGCCGTCGTCCATGCCGAACAGCGGCGCCAGCGGCGTGTCGTCCATCGGCGGGGGCAGCGCGAAATCCGTGAAGAAGGCGAGCACGAAGGCGGCGAGGGCGAAGCCGCCGGCGGAGAACAGGAGGATGTTGGTCGCCAGCCGGTAGTCCTCGAAGTCCGACACGATCCGCGGTCCGTCGGCGCACGCGCGCGCACTGCCCGCGCGGCACGCACCCAAGGCCACGTCGTATTCGTCCTCGGCGCCCAGGACCAGGCCGCCGGCGATGCCGCCGCCGATCCCCGAGACGACCGCGAGGCCGGCGAGGGTCCAGAACCAGTACGGCGGCACCCCGTCCGATTCCGGCTCCGCTTCGGACTCCGGGCCCGGCATGGGTCCCAGAAGCTCGGCCACCGACGGTCCGGGAAGGGCGTCGGGATCCGCCGGAGCGTCGTCCGCGGGCTCGCCGATCGGCCCGAGCAGGTCATCGATCGATGGCCCGGGCGGAGTCGCGTCGTCCGCCCGGGACGCGCTCGCCGCCAGGAGGACGACGGCGGCAGGCCAGGCGCTGAGGTGGAACCGTCGGGGCTCGCGAGCGCGCATCGTCGGCCATCGTACGCGATGGCGGTCCGGCTGAGAACCGAGAACAGAGAACGGAATACGGGTCCCTTCGGGACTTCCCGCGCCTGCGGGTTCGTGTTTTGATGGCGGCGCCGATGCCGAGCCGCCGAGCGCCGCTGCTGTTGTTCGTCCTCGCCCTGGCCGCGCCTTCTCCGTCCCGGGCCGCGGGGGTGGCGCTCGACCGCTACCGCGGCGCACCGATCGCGGACGACGGCCTGGCCCTCAGCCGCCCGGGCGATCTGGGCCATCTGCGCTGGGGCGTGCGTCTCGACTTCGACTATGCGATGGACCCGCTGGTGTGGGAGGAGCATCAGGGTGCGTCGTCGTCCGAGGTCGGCGCGATCGTCGAGCATCAGGTCGTCGGGCGATTGACGGGGGCGCTTGGTCTCATCGACCGCCTGGTGCTCTGGGTCGGGCTTCCGGTGAACCTGATCCTGTCCGGCAACGAGTACGCCGGCAGCCCGGGTCCCGGGGGCACGTCCGTGGGCGATCTGTTTGCGGGTCTCCGCGGCCGCATCTGGGGCGAGCGTGACGACCTGTTCGCGATCGCGGCGCAGGCGACGCTGACGGTGCCGACGGCAGAGCTGGCGGACGACGGGCAGTCGTTCGCGGGCGACTGGACGATCGGCGGCGACGTGCTCCTGCTGCTGGAGCTGCGGTGGCGCTGGATCGTCGTGACGGCGGACCTGGGCGGGCGGTTCCGCCGCCCTGCGGAGCTGGGGTCGGTCGAGGTCGGCCAGGAGTTCCTCTGGGGGCTGGGCATCACGGTGCCGGCGCTGCCGGGGACGCTGGAGGCGTACCTGGAGGCGTACGGTACGACGACGTTCGCGTCCTTCGGCGTACGCGAGCTGTCGCCGGTCGAGCTCCTGGGCGGCGTGCGCGTCTGGGCGCGGGAGGGACTCTCGGTCGCCCTGGCGGCGGGCAGCGGATTGGGGACGCGGGGCTACGGCGCGCCCGACGTGCGGGGCGTGCTGTGCTTCGGCTGGTCGGCGCCGCCCTAGTCCGGGAAGGCCGCGTGGATCCGGCCGCTGATCGCGAACGGGCCGCCGGGGGTGAAGGCGGCCGGGGTCTCCACGTCGCAGGACGCCTCCTGATCGGCGCAGCAGATGTGGAAGTCGTCGATCGACACCATCGAGGTGAACGACAGCACGATGTCGGATTCCGAGAGGCGTTCGACCGTCACGGTCGTCAGGTCGGCGCGGTACACGGACTGCGCCGGGCAGACGGAGAGGCGGGTCAGCGTGTCGCAAGCGCCGAAGGGGCTCACCAGCACCGTCTTGACGCAGGAGCCGGCCACGGGGATCTCGACCACGGCGTTGTCCGCGCGCAGCGGGAGCTCCCAGCCGATCGGCACTTCGCCGAAGACGCGGACCGGCTCCGTCACGGTCGAACGCTCGCCCGTGTAGGTGTCCTCGATCGGCACGTCGATCGTTCCCTGGACCTCGAACCAGATCTTCCCGGCCGTCGCGGTGCGATAGGCGTGGAGCGTGCCTTCTTCCAGGCAGATCTCCGTCGCGCTCTCCTCGATCTGCACGCAGTACGTGCCCAGAGGGTCTCCTCCTCCGCCGCCGCCGTCGGATTCCGCGCAACCGGCGGCGAGGAGCAGGCCGAGCATCCGGACGTTGTTTGTCGATGGCATCGTCGTTCCTCCTCGCCCGCTCACTCGAGGATGATCTGGTCCAGATCGAGGCCGCCGGGGTACCAGTAGCTGGTGTACTGGCCGTAGCCGTAGACCGAGATGCCGAACTCCTGGTCGGCCTGGATCTCGTGGTTGCCGTCGGCCCGCGGGCCGTCGTCCAGGACGATGCGGCGGTGGCCGATGCCGGAATCGCCGATCCCGGCGAGGGCGCCGATCGGGTCGCCGTCGAGCACAATCTCCGCGTCGACGGCGCCGAACACCTCGACGTAGTTCACCTCGTAGTTGGTGGGCGCGTGGAAGAGGTAGGACAGCCGGAACTGGTCGATGGGCACGGCCAGCGCCATGGCGGGGTCGCCCATCCCGCCGCCGGCATCCTGCCCCTCCATGTACTGGGCGACCACGATCTTCTTGTTCGCGTCGACGACGAAGGTCGCGGTGGTCGCCGGCAGCTCGATGAAGTCCCCGGCGCGCACGAGATGGGTCGCGGCGGCCTGCGGGGGGTCGTAGGACACGGTCGTGTCGTCGGCCGTGGCGATGATCCGCACGTAGCGGATCTTCCCGTCGGGCATCGATGTGACGGCGGGCGGCGACACGGCGTAGCGCGTGGAGAGGGAGCTCAAGGGGATCATCGATTCCTCGAGGTGGTCGCAGTAGCCGGTGCCGAAGGGGATGTAGGTGCAGTAGTGCCCACCGATGACCTGCACGGGCTTGTCCGACTCGACACGGGTCCCGGTGAAGTCGCCGGTGTACGAG
The DNA here is from genome assembly GCA_016218765.1 of Deltaproteobacteria bacterium. Taxonomy (GTDB): domain Bacteria; phylum Myxococcota_A; class Polyangia; order DRWM01; family JAAZOP01; genus JAAZOP01. The sequence goes on from JACRCZ010000004.1 coordinate 29,059, forward strand.
AAGTAGGCGAGCACGTCGCCCTGCTGCAGGGTCGCCTCGACCGGCAGCCCGATCTCCAGCGCGGGCGCTAGCGGTCCGCCGTCGGCCTCGGCGCGCGAGGTGATCGTCACGTGCGTCCCGTCGGCCACGGCGGTGATCGCCATCTCGCTGGGCGAGCCGGTCTCGATCCCTCCCGGGCTCGGCATGACCGGCCAGGCCGCGACGAAGTACTCGGTGCCCATGGCGTTGACGGGGAAGAGGAGGGACGCGTCGTTGGTGTAGGAGAAGATCTCGTCGCGACCCTCGGTCTGGTGGTAGTCGAGCGGACTGAACTGGTAGACGGTGACGGGCTGTGTGGTGCGGAGGTGATACGAGCCTTTGGGGGCGAGGGTGGGGACCGGCCACGCCCGGTCCGGGCACAGGGTCGCCTGCCCGCCCCAGCAGCCCTTGAGCTTCTCGACCCACGGCAGCGTCTGCGTCACGACCGCGCCGGGCAGCACGTCGAACACGAGCGGCTCGGTCAGCGCTCCCCAATCGATCGTCACCGTCGCCCGGTTGCTGGTCGTATTGGAGATCGCGACGGCGAACTCGAAGTCGCTGATCACGTCGTTGCCGCTGATCGTGGGGTAGTAGTCGCAACCCATGTAGGTCGCGCCCAGGTACTGCGGCGCGCACGCGCCCTGGCACAGGCCCGTGGTCGGGCTGCACGTCATCCCCTGGGCGGGGTCGCAGTACTGGGTCTGCCAGCCCGAGCCGTCGGCGCGGCACAGCCGCGCGAACTCGCCGTTGCACGCGGTTTCTCCGGGGGTGCACGAGGCGTCGTCCGGCGGAACCGTGTCGACGACGTCCACGCCCGGATCCGTCGTTCCTCCCGGCGAGCACGCGGTCCACAGCACGGCCGCACCGATGAGCCCGCAGCGCTTCATGCCCTCACGCTCCCGCCGGCAGGCATCGCTGCGGCGAACCGCTCCGGCTGCGCCGCACGTCCCGCACGTCCCGACCGACGGGGCGAACGTACCGTTGCTCGTGGCCACCGTCAACAGGAGGAGGCGGTGGGTCAAGTGGACGAGTTGGTCAAGTGGAGAAGTTGTTGGTTGGGACCGGTTCCGCTTGCGCGGGCGGCATTCCCGATGCATGCTTGCGGGGTCCGGCAGCGGAAGCGGACCCGTGGGGGGCTTTGGGGAGGGGAGGCGCCATGATCGCGAAGCTGATGCGCACGGTGAAGAAGATCCGGCCCTGGATGGTCGCCGTGGCGCTCGCCGGGGGAGCCGCGTGGGCCAGCTCGTGCGACACCGGCGGCGGCTCGTGCGAGCCGGGCGACTACTACGGTCCGCCGACGTGCACGACGGACGAGGAATGCGTGGCCCGCAACGGTCCGGGCTACGTCTGCGACACGCGGATCGCCCTGGTCGATGACGGTTGCGGCAACATGGTCGAGTGGGGCCGCATCTGCGAGGCGGTCGGCGACGCCGATGCCGATGCCGGCGGCGACGACGGCTCCTCGACGGAGGCCGACGTGTCGTCCGAGGCTGCCGTCGACGGCGACGCGGACTGCGTCCCTGCGGTGTTCTACGGTCCGGAGCCGATTTGCACCGACAACGCCCAGTGCGAGAGCGAGTACGGCACCGGCTGGACCTGTTCGGGCTACCGGTCGTACTCGGACACTTGCGGCGGCACGATGAACTGGGGGCCGTTCTGCGAGCCCCCGGCGGGCGCGGACGCCGACGCCGATGCCGACCCCGGGGACGTCGTGGTGTACTACGGCCCGCCGCCGGTCGACGCCGACGACACGGGCGACATCGGCACGTTCTACGGCCCACCTCCTGTCGATGTCGGAACGGACGGCGACGCCGGCACGTGGTACGGCCCGCCGCCGACCGACGACGCGGGCGCCGACGACGACACGCCGGCGACGCTGTACGGACCGACCCCGGTCGACGGCGGCGGCGCGGACGCCGACGTCCCGGGCACCTTCTACGGACCGACTCCCGCCGGCTGAACATGACCGACACGAAGCCTGGACCCTCCGCCGCTCCCCGCCCCAAGCCGCGACGACCGGTGTCCAAGACGCGCTGGCAGCGCCACGCCGCCTTGCTCGACGGGCTCGAGCGCGAGCGGCCGCTGCGCTACCTGTTCCTCGAGGTCACGCGCCGCTGCAACCTGGCCTGCGCCTACTGCGGGTCGTCGTGCTCGCCCAAGGACGCCTCGCACGAGCTGACGATGGCCGAGTGGCGCGACCTGGTGCGGCAGGTGGCGAGCGATTTCAACCCGCGGCGCGTGATGGTGGCGGTGACCGGAGGCGAGCCGCTGCTGCGGGAGGGCATCTTCGACCTGTTCCGCGAGCTGCGCCGGCACGGGTTCCCGTACGGCATGGTCTCCAACGGCCGTCTGCTGGACGACGCGGCGGCGCGCGAGCTGGTCCGCGCGGGGATGGGCTCCCTCTCGCTGAGCATGGACGCCACGCCCGAGCTGAACGACAAGCTGCGCGGCAAGGGCTGCACGCTCTCCGTCGGCAGGGCGATCGGATCGCTGCGCAAGGCGGGGTACCGCGGCAAGCTGGAGATCATCACCACGGTCACCCGCCCGGTCATCCCGCTCCTCCCGCAGGTGCGGCGGATGGTGGCCGAGGCGCGGGTGCCGCTGTGGCGGCTGGGCATGGTGATGCCGATCGGACGCGCCGCGGCCCGCCCGGACCTCGTACCGGGACCCGACGAGGTGCGGGCGGTCCTGGAGTTCATCCGGGGCTGCCGCGCGGACGGTCTCCTGCCCTCGCCCGAGTTCTGCGAGGAAGGCTACCTGGGAGACCGCTACGAGCACCACGTCCGGCCGTTCCTGGCGCAGTGCCGCGCGGGCATCACGACGGGCGGCATCCTGCGCGACGGCTCGATCGGCGCCTGCCCGGAGCTGGGCACCGCGTTCGTCCAGGGCCACGTCTCGCGCGACCGCTTCCGCGACGTCTGGTACGAGCGCTACGGCATCTTCCGCGATCGGTCCTGGGCCCGCACCGGCGCCTGCACCGCTTGCGACTCGTGGGAGCGCTGCCGCGGCGGAGCGCTGCACTTGCGCGAGCGTCCCGGCGCCGAGTTCCTCCGCTGCCTGTACCTCATGCTGCAGGAGTCGAAGGAAGGGAAGAAGGCGGCCAGGCCGCGGGGCGCGGGGCGGGCGCGCAAGCCGGCGGCCGGCAAGCGAGCCTCGAAGACACCGGTCGCCGCGCCGCGCTGAGCCCGCTACTCGTCCAGCATCCCCTCCAGCTCGGGATGCTCGTCCATGTACGCCGCCGCCTCGCGGAATGTCGCGCAGCGCACGTCGGGCAGCGGACACACGCGCCGCATCACCCGCAGCATCGGTCCCTGGAACTCGCCGTGGCCGCTGATCAGGAACGGCGCGCGGTTGCCGGAGTAGCGCGCCTGGAACTCCCGCAGCGCCGCGTCGCCGTAGGCGTCCTCGACCCACGCCGCGATCCGCTCGTCGCCCGCCACCCCGGCGTCGACGGCCGCCTCGCGCAGGATGGACCGCACGTTGTCGTCGAAGAACAGCACGCCGCCGCGACCGGGGATGACGACCGTCGGGAGGGCGAAGACCCAGATCCGCGTGCCGGGATGACGCCTCGGCCACTCGCGTCCGCCCACCTGCGAGCTGTCGTAGGTCGCGCCGGACTCCTCCAGCGCCCGATACATCCCCGGGCTCCATTCCAGGAACGGCGCGCGGAAGCCGGCGGGGAGTGGCAGCCCGACGAGGTCCAGGATCCTCCGGTGGTCGCCGATCTCGAACCGCCACTCGTCCTCGGACCACGCGCCGCCGTGCCGGTGGCGGACGCTGTGCGACGCCAGCTCGATCCCCAGCTCGTCCAGCTCCCGGATCCGCTGCACCTTGGCCAGCACCCGCTCCAGCCGCTCGGCGTACTCGTAGACCGGCGCCAGGCGCGGCTCGACGCCGAGATACCGCCGCTCCTCCTCGCTGAGGCCGCGGCGGTCGGGGTCGAACTGCATCCCGCCGGTGGACATGAACAGCGTGAAGGAGTTCGGCGGCCGGCCCGGATCGCGGTTCCGGTTCAGGGCCTGGTACAACTGGCAGAAGCCGCTGCACTCGCCCTGACTGCGCCAGCCCGGCGTCGTGTCGAACGACAGCAGGACGAACTGCGTCCGCTTCTCCCGCGGCGGCGGGGGGCGGACGGCAGACCCGACGGGCGGGCCCGCACCGGGCGGGACCGGACCCGGCGACGCCGCCCCGTCCGCGACGGGCGCTGCGCCCTCGCCGCCGAACGTGCCGGACCCGGCCGCCACGGGGCGCACGCCCGTACCGCCGCCGGGACCGGCCGCCCCCCCGCTCGACGCGGCGACGGCGGCGCCCGGGAGGCCGGGGCCGTGTCCGTCCGCGCCCCCTGGGCTCCCCCGGCCGACCGGAGCGGCGGCGCCGACGACGCCGTCGGACCCCGGACCGGATCGCGCGGACCCGCGTCCGCAGGCGAACGCCGCCGGCAGGACCCACAGCAGGCCAACGACGAACCCCGCTCGCGCGAGTGCCTCTGCCCCCGGGCAGGGACCGAAGCACCTCTCTGGTTCTCGGCTGCCGCTCATCGGTCGGAGCCGGCCGGGGGTTCCGCCGGAGCCGTTTCGTCCCTGATGCCGACGCCCCGGAGGCGGTTGCCGACCATGGCTCCGGCGGTGCCTGCAATGCTCCACGGGATCAGATCGACCATGTGCAGGCGGAGCGACTCGACGAAGGCGCCTTCGAAGGCGCCCAGCCGGAACGCGATCAGCGCCGTCGCGGTGGCCGCCAGCCAACCCAGGAAGATGGACACGCCGGCCGAGGCTAGCCCGCCGCGCTGGAGGCGCCAGGCCAGGAACAGCGGCGCGGGGACGAAGGCGAGCGACAGCCAGAGCGCGTAGCGCCAGGTGTGCACCACGACCGCTTCGGTCTTCCGATCCTGTTCGGAACCCGTGCGCATCGCGTAGAGGCGCCACGAGGACGACTCCACCTGCCGCCTCGTTCCCAGGTCCTTGATCGCGGCCCGGCAACAGGGGGTAGGCTCGTCCAGGGTGCAGCGATCGTAGAAGCGGAGCGCCGGCCCCAGAAGCGTCAGCATCATCGAGAAGAGCGCGACCGTTCCGGCGACGCCGGCCAGGACGTAGCCCCAGCCTACCCGCGAGCCCTGGATCGGAGCGTGGCAGCTCGGACAGGCGCCGGGCGCCGGGCGTGCGGGGAAATCGCGCCCGCAGTCGAGGCACGTCCCCTTGCGCGTGACCCATTCGCGGACGCGAGCGGTGAACGTCGCGCCGGCCACGGTCGCCGCCCAGAAGAAGACGACCAGGACCATGAGGAAGAACGCCGCCGGCATCTGCTGCACCGCCTGCGCCGAGACCGCGTACAGCGACCGGCCGAAGAGCAGCGACGGCTTCCATCCGAGCGCCTGGAACCACAATCCGAGCTGCACGGCGCAGGCCAGGCCGCCCGCCACGGCCGCCTCGCGCCCGATGCGGCGGCGGGACAGCAGCGCCGCCAGGGCCCCGCCGGCGAAGAAGAACATCGCGGGCCAGAGGACGCGCGACATCCCGCCGCGCGCCACGGGGCTGCGCACCAGCTTCGGGCCGCCGAACGACGAGATCTCCTCCTCCACGGAGCGGCCCGTGCGGGCCGCCATCCGCCGCAAGACGTCGGCCTCACGATCGCTGAACGGCACGGCGCCCTCGACGTGCGTCTCCGGCACGGCCCGGAAGGCCAGGGCGCGAAGCGGCGGGACGAGCTGCGTCAGCGTCACCGGAAGCGCGATCGCCGCCACGCACACCCCGACCGCCGCCCAGCGCAATGGCGGGGCGCGGCGCGTCGCCGCCCGCCGGTCCGCGTCCATGGCGACGCCGCAGCTCCCGCAGATCGCCGTCCCGTCCGGGTTCTCCGCGCCGCACGAGGGGCAGAACGACGTCGCCATGCAGCTCCTCCGCGCCCCGCGAGCATCGAGGCGGGTCGAGGATACACCTACCCCTTCGCGTTCCGTCTGCTATTCTGAGCGCCGGTGTCGGGGCCACGAGCGGCCTCCGGGAAAGGACCAGCGATGGGAAACGTCACGAGCACGACCTGGTCTCCGGTTCTCTTCGGTTTCCTCGCGACGATCGGTCTGGCATCCTGCGACGGCGACGACACGGGCACGCCGGACGCGGATGCGGCCGACGCGGACACGACGGTCGAGGTCGACGGGGAGGCCGGTGACGACGCCGGCGACGCGGAGGCGGAGGCCGACGCCGAGGCGGGCCCGACGCGGCGTCTGACCATCTTCCACACCAACGACACGCATTCGCACCTCATGGGCACCGGCCCCGAGCTGGAGTACTTCCCGGACGCGACGGGCGACGACCCGACTCGGGGCGGCGTCGCGCGCCTCGCGACCCTGCTCGCGGAGCGCCGCGCGGCGGCCGAGGCGGCCGGCAACGACGTGCTGGTCACGGACGGTGGGGACTTCATGATGGGCACGCTGTTCGAGATCCTCGACGCGGACGCGTCGCCCGCGCTGATGATGTTCCGGCACCTGGGCTACGACGTCCTCACCCTGGGCAACCACGAGTTCGAGTGGGGCCCGGAGCATCTGGCGCGGACGATCGAGGCGGCCCAGGCGCTCGGACTCGACATCCCGATCGTGAACACCAACATGGTCACCAGTCCGACGGACGCGCGAGACGACCGGCTGGCGGCTCTGGTGGACGACGGTACGATCCTGCCCGAGACGACGCTCACCCTGCCCGACGGCCTGGTTGTCGGAGTGCTGGGGTGGTTGGGGGAGGCCGCGGCGTCCGTGGCGCCGGCGAAGGACCCGGTGACGTTCGGCGAGGACCCGGCGGCGCTGCAGGCGCGCGCCGCGGCGCTCAAGGCCGCGGGCGCCGACCTGGTCGTGCTCCTGAGCCACACCGGCCAGCGGGCCGGGGCGAGCGGCCGGGACCAGACGATCGCCGCCGCGGCGCCGGACATCGACATCATCCTGGGCGGTCACACCCACGAAGCCATGATCGCCCCCGTGCTGGCAGGCGACACGCTGCTCATCCAGGCCGGGTCGTACACGCAGTGGCTGGCCGAGCTGACGGTGGACGTCTCGGACGCGGGCGTAGCGCTCGTCGACTACGAACTGCACAGCATCGACGATTCGATCACCGGCGATGCGGCGACGCAGAGCCTGGTCGACGGCTGGATCGCCGCGCTGGACGCCGGTCCGCTTGCGGCGATGGGCGTCGCGTACGACGAGCCGATCGCGGAGACGGCGTTCGACGTCGTGACGCCCGGGCTGGCGGAATCGAGCATGGGCGACCTGGTGACGGACGCCTACCGCGAGGCGGCGGCCGCGGCCACGCCGACCGACCCGGTGGTGGCGGCGTTCGAATCCGACGGGGTGATCCGCGACGACCTGCTCGCCGGCGACGCCCGCGTGCTCTCCTTCGCCGACGTCTTCCGCGCGTTGCCGCTGGGGATTGGCCCCGACCTCCGGCCAGGCTATCCGCTGGTGAGCTTCTGGATCGACGGGGCCGAGTTGCGGGACGCGTGCGAGGTGACGGTCAGCGTTCCCGGCATCGCGGGGGGAGACTACATCATCCAGATGTCGGGCCTGCGCTGCCACACGGATCCCCGCGGCGGCCTCATGTCGCTGATCGACGGCGTGTACCTTGGAAACGATGTCGACGGCTACTCGCCGACGTCGATCGATATCTCGGGGGGCGATCCCACGCTGTACCGCATCACGGTCGACCTCTTCGTGGCCAACCTGATGTCGGTGCTGGGCGAGATGACCTACGGCCTGCTGGAGATCACGCCGAAGCAGGCCGACGGGACGCCCGTGACCGACATGGACTCGATGATCCTCGACGCCGATCCCGCCGCCTCCGGCGTCCAGGAGCTGAAGCTGTGGGAGGCCCTGCTGGCCGAGCTGCGCTCGTTCCCCGACGGCGACGGCGACACCCTGCCCGAAATCCCCGCCCGCTACGCCGCTCCGGCCGGCCGGTACTACGAGTAGCGACGCCGTCGCAGCCGGAAGACCGCGGTCTCGGCGAGGAGGTTCGCCAGCACGGCGGGGACGCGACCGAACGGCCCGCCGAGATACTCGCGATCCAGGATCTCGATTCCCCGCGCGGCGCAGAACCGCTCGAAGTCCAACACGGTCATGAGGTGCACGTTTGGCGTGTCGTACCACTCGAACGGCAGCACGCGGCTCTTCGGCATCCGGCCGCGCAGGACGTAGGACAGCCGGATGGCGACGTGGCCGAAGTTGGGAAAGCTCACGATCGCGTCGCGACCGACCCGCAGCATCTCGTCGAGCACGCGGGCCGGGTCGGCCAGCTCCTGGAGCGTGTGCGACAGGATCACGGTGTCGAACGAGCCGTCCGGATACTCGCCCACGGTCTCCGCGATGTCGCCCTGCACGGCGGCAAGGCCGCGTTGCAGGCAGGCGCGGACGGCCGCCGCCGAGATCTCGACCCCGAAGCCGGTGGCCTCGCGCTCCCGCGCGAGCAGCGCGAGGAGGTCCCCGTCGCCACAGCCCAGGTCCAGCACCTTCGCCCGGCGCTCCACGAGCCGCACGATCTGCCGGTGATCGGCCCGCGCCGGGTTCTCCGAGGGGCTCATGCGGAGCCCTCCCCCTCTGGGCCCTTGCGCCCTTGCGCGAGAACGCCTCCCTCCCCCCCGTCACCTCCCCCCGTCCAGCGGCCGTGCACGCGTTCCAGGAAGCCCCGGAGCACCGGCGCCATCCGCTCGTGCTCCAGCAGGAACGCGTCGTGGCCCGCCGCGGAGTCGATCTCGCAGAACGAGGCGTCCTGGCCGTTGAGCAGCAGCGCGCGCAGCAGCTCCCGCGTCTGCGCGGTCGGATAGAGCCAGTCGGAGGAGAACGACATCAGCAGGAACGAGGCGCGGGCGCGGGCGAGGGCCGCGGCGAGGGAGCGCTCGCCCCGGCCGAGGTCGAAGTAGTCGATCGCCTTGGTGATGTAGAGGTAGCTGTTGGCGTCGAAGCGGCGCGTGAAGGCGTCCCCCTGGTGCCGCAGGTAGCTCTCGACCTCGAAGTCGTTCCCCAGGTCGTAGCCGAACTCCTCCTTCCCGCGCAGGCGCCGGCCGAACTTGGCCTGCATCGCCGCCTCGGAGAGGTACGTGATGTGGCCGACCATGCGCGCGACGGCCAGCCCGGCGTCCGGAGCGGGCCCGGCGTGGTAGGCGCCGTTCCGCCACGCCGGGTCGGCCTGGATCGCCTGCCGGCCGATCTCGTGGAAGGCGATGGCCTGCGGCGACTGCCGCGGCGCGGTGGCGATCGCGAGGCAGCTCGCGACGGCGTCGGGGTGGTCCACGGCCCAGCGCAGGGCCTGCATGCCGCCCATCGAGCCGCCGGCCACGGCGAGCAGGCGATCGATGCCCAGGTGGGCCACCAGCCGCCGCTGGACCGCGACCATGTCGCGCAGCGTCACGACGGGAAAGGACAGCCCGTACGGCAGGCCGGTGCGGGGATCGATCGAGGACGGGCCGGTGGTGCCCTTGCAGCCGCCGAGGACGTTCGAGCAGATCACGAACCAGCGGTCGGTGTCGAAGGCCCGTCCCGGCCCGATGAAGTCGTCGAACCACCCGGCGCAGCGGTCGTCCGGCGTGTGCAACCCGGCCGCGTGCGCGTCCCCGGACAGCGCGTGGCAGACCAGCACCGCGTTGCGGCGGTCCGGAGCGAGCCGCCCGTAGGTCTCGTAGGCCACCGTGATCGGCGCCAGCCGCGCGCCGCTCTCCAGCTCCAGCCCGTCCGGCAGCTCGAGGACCCTTGTCTCCACGACCCCGACGCCGCCGCGCTGCGGCGCGGCGCAGAGGGCAACGGAGCTGGCGCCGGGATCCGGACGGCTCATCGGGCGCGATCCTCGCCGGATCGGCCGCGATGTCAACTCGTCGCGGTTGCGGCCGGCCGGAACCGGAATTTCGCGCGGAGACGCAGGGACGCAGAGCAGCCGGCGCCGGCCGCGGGGCCGGTTGTCAGGGGGTGGGTTCCGGGTGAAGATGCCGTGAGTCGGGTCCGCGGAGCGGCCCGGCCCGAGAGAGGACTCGTGAGCCTGCTCTTCATCGTCGTCGACAGCCTGCGCGCGGACGTCCTGGGATGCTGCGATGGGACGGCGCGGACGCCGTGCGTCGATCGGCTCGCCGCGAGCGGGGCGCTGTTCCCGCGGGTGGTCTCGGCCGCGCCGTGGACCGTGCCCTCCGTCGCCACGATGCTCACCGGGGTCTACCCGCACCGGCTGGGGCTGGCCAAATGGGAACAACCATGGCCCGCCGAGCACCCGTCCCTGTTCGACCTGGGCGCCCGCGCCGGACTCGAGGTCGCGTCCTTCGTCTTCGAGCCGCGCTACTTCCTCCGCGCCGTACCCGCGGCCGGCGTGGCGGGTTCCTCGCAGCACACCGAGCGCGTGCTCGGCTGGCTCCGCGAACGCCGCGACCGGCCGTTCTTCGCCTTCGTCCACTACTGGTGGACCCACATCCCCTACGTGGCTCGCGCGACGACCGTCCCCGCGTGGCGCAAGCTCACGGACGTGGTGCTCGACGCGATCCGCGCCGGAGGACCCGCGCGCGAGGGCGTCAAGGCGCTCTACCGCCACGCCGTCGAGCGGTTCAGCGAGGATTGGATGCCTCGTGTGCTCGACACCGTGGATCTCGATCGCACCTGGATAGTCCTCGTCGCCGATCACGGCGAGTCGTGGGGTGAACGGCGCGGCGCAGCCGCGGTGCACGACGTCTTCGACCTGCACGGAAACGACCTGTTCGAGGAGTCGCTCCGCGTGCCGCTCGTCGTCCGCCCCCCCGGCGGCTGCACGGCCCGGCGGGTGGGCGGCCTGGCCCGCACTGCCGACATCCTCCCCACCCTCGCCGAGCTGCTCGGCCTGGGCCCCCCTCCGCCCGACATCGACGGTACCTCGCTCGCGGGCTGCGTCCGGGACGGCCGCGACGCCCCGGCCGCGGACGCCTTCTCCGTACGCAACCGGGACTTCCTCCAGGCACCGAGCCTGCCGCGCGACGCCCGCGACCTGTGGTGTGCCTTCGCCCTCACGACCCCCCGACATAAGCTCGTCTGGGAGCGCTCGGAAAGCTCACGGCACGTCTACGATCTTGCCTCGGATCCAATGGAAACAACCAATCTTTCAGAAGCGCATCATCCGAACATCGACGCCGCCTGGAAGCGCCTGGAAGCCGAGGCGGAGCGAGCGGTCGTCGGTCCTGTCGGCGGGGATGACCTCGCCAGGACGACCGAGCGGCTTCGTGCGCTGGGCTACCTGGAGTGACCGGCCGGCAGGTGCTAGCGTAGCGGACGAAGCATGACGATGCGCTTCTGCACCACGTGTCTGGCGATGACCGCTCGGGAAGCCGAGACGTGCGATCGTCCCGGCTGTCGCGGAGCCCTGCGGCCGGAAGCGCTGCTGGGATCGGTGTTGGACGGCCGCTTCCGGATCGACTCGGTCATCGCGTTGGGGGGCATGGGCGTGCTGTTGCGCGGGCGGCACCTGCGGCTGGAAAGCCCCGTGGCGATCAAGGTGCTCCAGCTCGCCGGTCTCGACGGAGCGATGGCCGCGGAGGTGCTCAAGCGCTTCCGGCAGGAGGCGACGCTGATCGCCCGCCTGCGCCATCCCGGAATCGTGGCGGTGCTGGACTACGGGGCGGCGCCCGACGGGCGGCCGTACATCGCCATGGAGTTCCTGGAGGGCCGGGACCTGGAGGGGGAGCTGCGGGAGCACGGATTGCTCTCGCCGCCGCGTCTCGCGCACGTCGTGTCGACCGTGGCCGGGGTTCTCGACTGGACGCACGCGCACGGGGTGATCCACCGGGACATCAAGCCGGCGAACGTGATGGTGGCGCGGCTCGGCGGCGAGGAAGCGATCAAGGTCCTGGACTTCGGCGTGGCGCGGCTGGTCGAGGCGGCGACGGGAACGCCCGCGGAGCGGACGATGATCGTGGGGACCGCGGAATACATGGCTCCCGAGCAGATCGACGGACAGGCCTCGGCGATCGGTCCGGCGACGGACGTCTACGCGTTGGCGGTGACGACGTACCAGCTCGCGGCGGGTGAGACGCCGTTCCGCGCCCGGGACTTCGCCGGGGTGGTCGGCCGTAAGATGACGATGCGGTTCCCGGGCCTGGCCGAGCGACGTCCGGAGGCCGGCTGGGCCGCCGTCGACGTCGTGCTCCGCCGCGCGCTCGCGGTGTCGCCCGCCGATCGCACGGCGTCGGCGACCGCGTTCGCCCGGGAGCTGGTGCAGGCGCTGGCCGGCGTCGCCGCTCCCCGCGCCTCGGAACCGCCCTCTGCGCCTGCGGGCGGGGCGGTCCGGTCGCCGGGCGGCGCTCGCGCCGGCGGGCGCACGGTGATCGACACCGGCCGTCGCGCCCGCGGCGGACTTCCCGGTCGCGGGCGGACCTGAGCCTCCCTTCCTGATCCTCGCTTCGTTGCCACCCCGGTCCGCCGGATGCTACCGTCCGTTCATGCCGTCGTGGATGTGCCGGCGATGCCAGCGCCTGTTCGACGACCGGCCTCTGGACGGGCGCTGCACGCACGACGGGGGGGCGCTGGTCGAGGTGGCGGCGCCGCGGTCGGAGGACGAGCACAGCGGCCGGGTCTACGACGAGAAGTACCGTGTCGGGCGGCTGATCGGCCGCGGCGGCATGGGCTGCGTCCACGAGGCGACGAACCTGCGCCTGGAGCAGCCGGTGGCCATCAAGTTCTTCGCGCCGCTGGCCGGCGACGCGACCGGCGTCACGCCGGGCGCCGCGCCGGAGCGCTTCCGGCGCGAGGCGGTGACGACGGTCCGCCTGCGCCACGCGAACGTCGTCGAGGTGCTCGACTTCGCGGTCGACCCGGACGGGACGCAGTACATCGTGATGGAGCTCCTGGAGGGCACGCCGTTGGACGTGGCGCTGGGCCTGGGAGGGCTGACGGTGGGCCGCGCGCTGGAAATCCTCGGCCTGGTGCTCAAGGCGGTCGAGTACGCGCACCGGCAGGGGGTGATCCACCGCGACCTCAAGCCGGGCAACGTCTTCCTGGCCCGCATCGGGGGCCGCGAGACCGTCAAGGTGCTCGATTTCGGCATCGCACGCATCGCCGAGCTGGCGACCATCACCTCGGGACCCGTCGGCACGCTGCACTTCGCAGCGCCCGAGCAGATCGCGGGGGAGCGGGTCACGCCGGCCGCCGACGTGTACTCGGCCGGGATGATGATCCACGAGATGCTGGCCGGCGGGCTCCCGCCCGTCCGGAAGCTCGGGCACGACCTTCCCGCCGCGTTGCGGCGCCTCGTGGAGCGGGCGACGTCCGCGGCGCCTGCCGCCCGCCACGCCGACGCCGGCGAGCTGCGGCGCGCCCTGGAGGACGCGGAGCGGGGTCTGACCGCCGCGGAGCGCGAGCGCCCGCTCCCGCGGCCCGCGCGGGAGGACGGATCGGCCCCGGAGTGGAGGGACGTCCGGGGCGAGGAGCCTGCGGTCGCGGCGACGACGCCGCCGCCGACCGGGCCGGCGGCTCACACCGGCATGCCGCGTGACCGTCCTGCGGGCTCCCGCGCTTCCAGGACGGTCGCAATCGCCGGGGCGGCGCTCGCTCTCGTCGCCCTGGCCGTGGTCGCGCTGCTGTTCTGGCGCGGCGGCGGTCCTGCGACCGGAGACGGCGGCGCGGTCCCCCCGGTCGAGGTGTCCGCCGCGCCGCCTGCCGGCCCGGCGGCCCCTGTGCCGGCCGATCCGGCCGACGGCAGCGATCTCCGCAGCTACCCCGTACCGTTGCGCTGGGACGCGGCCGGCGCGGCGGCGGACTCCGGCTACGTGGTCGAGGTCGTGCGCGTGGAGGGCGGCCGGCCCGCCGAGCCGACGACGATGCGCACGCCGCTGACCTACGCCAATTGGCCGTGGGACGAGTCCGTCCCGGCGCCCGGCACGTACCGCTGGCGCGTGCGCGTCGGCGGCGAGCCGCCGGGCGAGTGGAGCGCGCCGCGGACGTTCCACTACTTCGCGTCCGCGCTGGAGCGCGTGCGTTCGACCGGCGTCCTGCGCGTGGGCCGCGAGGTCACCTATCACCGGCCGTTCGTGTATCTCGACCCGCAGTCCGGCGACGTGGTCGGTTTCGACGTCGAGCTGGCGCGCGAGCTGGCCCGCCGGCTGGGGGCGGAGCCGCGGTTCGTCGAGCTGGACTGGAGCACGGGGTTGTTCCAGAGCCTCGACGAGGATCGCACGGACGTCGTGCTCTCGGCCGTCAGCATCACGGAATCGCGCCGCGGGAAGTGGAGCTTCTCCCGCCCGTACTTGCGGACCGCGCAGCGGTTCACGGTGCGCGTCGACGATCCGCGGACCTTCGACGCGGCCCTGGAGACGTTCGTCGCCGGCGCCCAGCGCGGGACCAGCTCGGCGGAGGTCGTGCTGGAAGCGCGGGGGGAGCCGCGGGTCCGGCTGTTCGAGAGCGTGGATCTGGGCGTGGCGGCGCTTGCCGCGTCGGAGATCGACGCCCTGGTCGTCGACGAGAGCATCTCGCCCGCGCGGCGCGACGCGCGGTTCCGGCTGGCCGGCGCGCCGTTGAGCGAGGAGGGGTACGGGGTGATGGCACGCAAGGGCGAGGAGTCCCTCGTCGCGGCCATCGATGGCGTCCTCGACGAGCTCCAGCGCTCCGGGTGGCTGGACGCGCTGCTCCGGCGCTACGACCTTCCGGACGAGCTTCCCCGACCCGCGGCACCGTAGCGACGGTCCCCTCGCGCCGGAACCGGACACCACTTGTGCCGCTCTGCGCCGTCCCCCGCCGGGACCGGGCGCCGAAGGTCTGGGAATTGCGCCGTTCGAACGCCGGCACGCGACTTGCTGGTGGTGGGCCGGGGTTCGAGCGTCCGGTCGAGGAAGGGAGGCCAGGCATGTCGCGCAAGCATACGGTCCGGATCGCGGGTTTCGCCCTGGTCGCGGGGCTCGGGACACTGTGGGCGGGCATCAATTGCGTCGGGGACGAGCCGTCGGCACCCCCCGGCTCCCGTGTGCCGCTCGACCCGTCCTCCGACTGGAACCCGTCCTCCGACTGGGCGGCCAAGGGCGAGCTCGAGCCGACGGACGGCGGCTCCGACCCCGGCGGCTACGACGCGGGGAGCTACGACGGCGGCGGCTACCGCGATGCCTCCGCAGACTCCTCCGGCTGGGACTACGGCTCGGCCGAGGCCGAGGCCGGAGCGGGCGCCGATGCGGATGCCGACGGGGACGCCGGCTGGCCGAGCGACTCCCTCGCCGACGGGGTTCCCGACGACGAAGCCGCCGACGCGGCCTGCGATCCCGAAGCGGAGGACGGCGGCGATTGCGACGCGATCGGAGACGGCGCGCCGGCGGAGGCCGGGGACGCCGCTTGCGATCCCGAGGCGGAGGACGGCGGCGACTGCGGCGACGAGGCCGGCGAGTCCGGTCTGAAGTCCGAGGACGACGACGAGCCGTACGTCCTGTACCTCTCGGCCGACGACTCCAACTCGCAGGCGTCGCCGATCATCGTGCGTTGGCTCATCGAGCGGGGGGCGATGGTGCCGTGGGACGCGGTGCGCGTCTACGAGTTCCTGAACTACTACGACTTCCCGTACGACCCCGCGCCCGTCGGCCGCGTGCGGGTCACGAGCGAGTTCCGCGGCATCGCGCCCGCCGACGGGCTCTACGCCCTGCAGGTCGCCGTCCAGAGCCACGCGGTGTCCGCGTCCGAGCGCCGCCACGTGAATCTGACCCTCGTCCTCGACACCTCGGGCTCCATGTCCGGCCGGCCGATCGAGCTGGAGCGCGCCGTCGTCCGGGCGATCGCCGACAGCCTCCATGCCGGGGACATCGTCTCGGCGGTCGAATGGGACGACACGCGCTCCGTCCGTCTCGATTCCCACCTCGTGACCGGGCCCGCCGACCGCGCGATCCTGTCGATGGCCGCGTCCCTCGCGGAGGGCGGCTCGACCGACCTGCACGGCGGACTGGTCGCCGGGTACGCCCTGGCGCGCGCCAACTACCGCGAGGGATGGCTGAACCGCGTCGTCCTGGTCAGCGACGGGCAGGCCAACACGGGGATCACCGACATCGAGATCATCGCCTCCGCCGCCGACGACATGGAGGGCGAGGGCATCTACCTCGTCGGCGTCGGCTGCGGCGACGGCTACAACGACACGCTGATGGACGCGGTCACGGACGCCGGGAGAGGCGCCTACGTCTTCATCGACAAGGAGTCCGAGGCCCGGCGCATGTTCGTCGACCGCTTCCTGCAGACGATGGAGGTCGCCGTCCGCGACGTGCAGGTGGAGCTCACGCTCCCGGGGATCTTCCGCATCGAGGAGTTCCACGGCGAGGAGTACTCGACGGATCCCGCCGAGGTCGATCCGCAGCACCTGGCGCCCGGCGACGCGATGGTCTTCCACCAACTCCTGCGCGCCGCCGATCCCCGCCGGGTCTGGGCCGACGACCGGATCGAGGTGCGCGTCACGTACCGCGACCAGACCGGCGCGACGGAGCACGCGGCCTCCGCCGGCGCCACGCTCCAGCGCCTCGTGGACTCGCCCGCCCCGACGATGCGCAAGGCCGACGCCGTCGTCGTCTACGCGCAGGCGCTCCAGCGCATCGACGCCGCGCGCGCCCACGACGCCTGGGACGCGGCCGTCCAGACCTGCGAGTCCGCCCGCGACTACGTCGGCGCCTCCGCCGACGCCCTCGACGACGACGAGCTGCGCGAGATCGCGTCGCTCCTGGACCGCTACTGCCGGACCCTGTCGGCGCACTGACGAGCGCCGGCCGGCTCGACGCCCTCCCCCGCGGGTGGTACGTTCACCCCATGCGCACGACGAAGCGGTGGCTCGGGGAAGCTCTCTGCCTGGCGCTCCTCGGCTGTCCCGACAACGGGGCGGGTCCGGACGCGGACGCGGACGGTGACGCCGCAAGGGATGTCGACGTTCCGACGGACGGCGACGCCGGCGGCGACTCGGACGCGGAGGCCGAAGCCGACGGCGGTCCGCCGCCGGTCGCTCCGGACTCCGAGCCGGAGGAGGTGGCGGTCACGGAGTGGATGGTCGCGCTGATCTCGGCGTCCGGGGACGACCCGATCGAGCGCGCGATCGAGGATGGGACGCTGGCCTATCCGGCGGCGGGCGACGACCCCGTGCTCGGCGTCTCCTGGAGCCGGCGCACGCCGCGGCCGGACGGCGCGATCGGAGGCTGGTCCGGCGACATCCTCATCTACGCGGTCGCGCGGGTCTCCGTCGAGCCCGGGCAGCGTCTCTTGGCCCGGGTCGAGCGCGCGTTCGCGGTGTTCGCCAACGGCGTCAAGCAGCCCGCCGACGTCTACGGCTCCGGCAAGACGCTCGTTCCGCTGCGCACCGTTCCGGGCGAGAACCTGATCGTGGTCCAGGCCTATCCGGCGGGGGCCGCCGTCCTGTGCCGGCTCTTCCGGACGCCGGACGAGGCCCGGCTGAACGACCTCGACCTCACCCCGCCCGACTTCGTGGCCGGCGAGACGGCCGAGCTGCCCCTGGGGGTCGCGCTGGTCCACCTCGCGGAGACGCCGGCGGCAGAGGTCGAGGCCCGCGTCGTGGAATCCGACGACTTCGCCGAGTCCTCGATCGTCGTTCCCGGAATCCCGGGCGGCGCCGTCACGCAGCTCGCCTTCCTCCTGCGGCCGAAGGCCGCCTTCCCGACCGCGGGCGCGACGGTCCCCGTGCGGCTGCACGTGGAGTCCCCGTCGTGGAGCTGGGCGTACGAGCGGGAGGTCGAGGTGGGGGTGGTGGCGCCGGAAGCGGTGCGGCGGCGCACCTTCGTGTCGCCCGACGACGGCTCCGTGCAGTACTACGGCGTGCTTCCGCCGTCGTCGTACGACCCCGCGAGCGACTACGCCCTGGTGCTGTCGACGCACGGCGCGGGTGTCGAGGCGAGCGGGCAGGCGGCGGCGTACTCGGCGCGCGACTGGAACTTCCTCGTGGCGCCGACCAACCGCCGTCCCTTCGGCTTCGACTGGGAGGAGTGGGGCCGCAAGAACGCGCTGTTCGCGCTGGACGACGCGACGGCCGCGTTCCCGATCGACCCGACACGCGTGTACCTCACGGGGCACTCCATGGGCGGCCACGGCGCCTGGCACCTGGCCGTCACGACCCCGGGCCGCTTCGCCACGACCGGGCCCAGCGCCGGCTGGTCGTCGTTCTACAGCTACACCGGCGCGACCCGCCCGGCCGGGACGATCGGCCGCGCGCGCGCACACAGCGACACGAACGTCTACCTGGGCAACCTCGCGCGGCGGGGCGTGTACATCATCCACGGCAGCGCGGACGACAACGTCCCCGTCCGGGAGGGGCGGGACATGTACGCCGCGGTGCAGGCGGTGACGACCGACGTCGTGTACCACGAGGAGCCCGGCGCCGGGCACTGGTGGGACGGCGACGCGGCGCCGGGCGCCGACTGCGTCGACTGGCCGCCGCTCTTCGACTTCATGCAGGCCCACACCCTCGACCCGCTCGAGCTGGACTTCGACTTCCTCAGCCCCTCGCCCGCCTACAGCCCGGTCCACTCGTTCGTCACGATCCACTCGGCGGTGACTCCGCTCGCGGACGTCCGGGTCGTCTCGGCGCAGGTCGGCGACACCGTCGAGCTGACGACGACCAACGTGCGCAGCCTGGAGCTGGACGGCACGGCGTTGCGCGGCCGCGGGATCGTCGCCGCCGTGGTCGACGGCGATCGGCACGACCTGGCGGACGAGCCGTTGTTCGTGGGACCGGCGACGGGCAAGCGCGCGGACGTCTACGGGACGTTCAACCAGGCGTTCCACCGACCGTTCTGCTTCGTGCACCCCGACGAGGACGGGACGGCGTCGCAGGTCGCGGCGTACCTCGCGTCGTACTGGTCGATCTACGGCAACGGCCACGCCTGCGCGGTGCCACTGGGCCGCCTCACGGACGAGCTGCGGGACTTGTACAACCTGGTGTACGTCGGCCTGCCGCAGGATGCGATCGCGGACCTCGGCGCGCCGGTCTCCTGGGACGCCGCGTCGGTGACCGTGGGCGGACGGGACTTCGCGGGCGCGAGCCTGATCGTCGTGTTCCCCGAGCGCGGGCACCTCTCGGCGGCGATGGTCGCGCCCGCGGGCGGCGAGTGGAGCCTGTTCGGCATCGTGCCCTTCTCTTCCCGCGGGGGCCTCCCCGACTACCTCGTGTGGCGCGACGGCTCGCGCGTGCTGGCCGGCTTCTTCGACGCCGACTGGGGCTACGACGCGTCCTTGGCCGATCCTTGATCCCCGGGACCCTTCCCTCCGGCCTGCACTGCAGCTAAGGTACGAGCGGCGCCCCGGGGGAGGGCGCGGAGCGGAGGGAGAGCGACGATGGGCATCGGCGACCCGATGGTGGACGAGAAGCTGGCGCAGGTTCCGTCGATCCTGAAGGACCTGGGCATCGACGCCTGGCTGATCTTCGCGCGCGAGAGCGCCACCCTGCACGATCCCTGCTTCGACCTGGCCGTCGGCCCCAACGTCACGTGGCAGTCGGCGTTCCTGGTTACGGCCGGCGGCGACCGCGTCGCCATCGTCGGGAGCCTGGACAAGCCCAACCAGGAGCTGCACGGACACTACCGGGAGGTCGTCGGCTACGTGGGCGGCATCACGGAGGACCTCGGCAAGGTCCTGCGGCGGCTCGACCCGCGGCGGATCGCGATCAACTACTCCGTCGACGACACGATCTCCGACGGGCTCACCCACGGCATGTACCTCACCCTGGTCAAGGCGCTCGCCGGCACGCCGTACGCGGAGCGCCTGGAGTCGAGCGAGACGATCGTCTCGGCGCTGCGGGGCCGCAAGTCGGCCACGGAGCGGGGGCGCATCCGAGCCGCGTGCGAGGACACGCTCGGGATCTTCGACCGCCTGACGAAGCGCCTGCACGCCGGGCTGACGGAGAAGCAGGTCGGCGCGATGATCCGCGAGGAGATGGCCAAGGTGCCCGGCCTCGGCCTCGCGTGGGAGCCCGAGCACTGTCCGGGGGTCTTCACCGGCCCGGAGTCGGCCGGGGCGCACGCCGGCCCGACCGAGCGCGAGATCCGGCCCGGCCACATCATGAACGTGGACTTCGGCGTGCGGAAGAACGACTACTGCTCGGACCTGCAGCGCACCTGGTACTTCCTCCGTCCCGGCGAGACCGCGGCGCCGGAAGCCGTGCAGCGCGGCTTCGAGACCATCCTGGAGTCGATCCGCGCCGCGGCCCGCTTCCTCAGGCCGGGCGTCAAGGGCGGCGACGTCGACGCCGTGGCGCGCTCGTACATCACGGGCCGCGGCTACCCCGAGTATCCCCACGCGCTGGGACACCAGATCGGCCGCACGGCGCACGACGGCGCCGGTCTCCTCTGCCCGCGCTGGGAGCGCTACGGTCGTCTGCCGGAGCTGCCCGTCGAGGCCGGGCAGTGCTATACGCTGGAACCGCGGCTGCCCGTCGAAGGCCACGGCATCGCGACGTGCGAGGACATCGTCGCCGTCGAGCCGGACGGAGTCGAGTGGCTCTCGCGTCCCCAGGAGCGCCTGTACGTCGTCGGTCCGTGAGACGATCCCGCGGGCCCGGCGGCCCGGCGCGGACCGGCGTCGCCCGCACCGCCCCTACTTCCGCTCGAAAGCGTCGGTCACCTTCGCCGCCATGATGAAGTCGTTCTCGTGCAGCCCGCCGATCTTGTGCGTCCAGAACGTCACCGTCGAGTAGCCCCAGCCGAAGGCGATGTCCGGGTGGTGGCCCTCCTGCTCGGCCAGCTCCCCGACGCGCCCGACGAAGGACATCGCCGCGGCGAAATCGCGGAACGTGAACTTGCGGCTGATCTTCCTCGCATCCGTGGACAGCTCCCACCCCGGCGTCTCCTCCAGCAGCTTCACCGCCTGCTCGCGCTCCATCGGCGGGGCGCCTCGAGTGCACGGCACGCACTTCCTGGCTGCGAGACCCATGGCGATACCTCCTCTCCGCCGCCCGCTTGTCGCCACGCGGGCGGGTCCCGATGGATTAACCACGACGGCGGGGAAGGCAAAAGGGAAGGGAGCTGGTTGTCGGTGGGTCGTCCGGGCCTGGTCGTTGATCCGGAGCGACGGAGAACCGGCAGGGTGCGGGCTAGTCGGTGCGGAGGATCACGACCAGAGGCCGGTGGTCGGAGACCCAGCCGCCGGTCGGTGCGTCGAGGAACCGCAGGTCCTCGACGGCGACGCGCCCGGCCGGGCGCAGGAACGCGCGGTCGATGATCGTCCGGTAGCGCCCGGCCCCGGCCGCCGCCGCGGCCGGGAACCGCGACAGCAGGTCTTCGTCCCCCGCCTCCGCCAGGATGTCGTCGGTGCGGTCGTAGCCGGTCCTGGCCGGGTCGGCCGGATCGACGTTGAAGTCCCCGACGACGAGATACGCCGGACCGGGAAGGGACTCCTGCCGCTGCCGCAGGCCCCAGGCCACGGCCATCCGCTTCGCCGCGTTGCCGCAGTCGCGCGCACCCGACGCTCCGACGCTCGACTTGAGGTGCACGGCCGCGATGCGCAGCGCGACGCCCTCCGGGGCGAACTCCAGCACGCCGCGCTGGCCCATCCCGCGTCCGGGATCGAGCTGCGCGACCGAGCCGGGAACGCGGGACGCGACGGCCACGTTCTGCGGGTGCGGCTCGCGCGCCCAGTCTCCCGCCCAGCAGGTCCAGGACGACGCCGGGTCGGCCTCGTGCGCGACGGCGCACGCGAGCCCGGCGTTCTCCACCTCCTGGAAGACGAACACGTCGGTGCCGAGGCCGGACAGCGGCGCGGACAGCGCGGCCACCCGCCTGTCCGCGTGCGCCTCGTCCAGGCTCTTCCACTCCGGGTGGTCCTCCCGTCCCAGGTACGAATCCCCGTCCCGCCCGTCGTACAGCTCCCAGAGGTTGTACGAGACGACGACCAGACGGTCGTCGTCCGCCCTCGCGCTGTCCGGTCCCTCCGCCGATGCCTCGTCCTGGGCCGCGCGCTCCTTGAAGCCCGGTCCCGGGTCCCAGACGGGACACACGTCGTCCGCGGCCGCGGCCCCCGGC
>JACRCZ010000090.1 GCA_016218765.1 Deltaproteobacteria bacterium
AGGTCCATGAGGAACGCGAGCTTCTCGGCGTCGATGCCGGCTTCGTCATAGACGTAGCCGGCCGAGTCCGACGCGGTGACGCACTTCCCGCCGAGCTGGTTGACCTTCTCGATGGTGTATTGCGCGACGTTGCCCGAGCCGGAGACGAGGCAGGTCTTGCCCTGCAGCGACTCGCCGCGCGTGCCCAGCATCTCCGCCGCGAAGTAGGTCGCGCCGTAGCCCGTCGCCTCGGGCCGGACGAGCGAGCCGCCCCAGTTCAGGCCCTTGCCCGTGAGGACGCCGGTGAACTCGTTGCGCAGCTTGCGGTACATGCCGAAGAGGAACCCGATCTCGCGCCCGCCGACGCCGATGTCGCCGGCCGGGACGTCCGTGTCGGGCCCGATGTGCCGGAACAGCTCGCTCATGAACGACTGGCAGAACGCCATGACCTCGTTGTCGCTCTTGCCCTTGGGGTCGAAGTCCGAGCCGCCCTTGCCGCCGCCCATCGGCAGCGTGGTCAGGCTGTTCTTGAACACCTGCTCGAACGCCAGGAACTTCAGGATCCCCAGGTTCACGCTGGGATGGAAACGAAGACCGCCCTTGTACGGCCCGATCGCGCTGTTCATCTCGATGCGGAAACCGCGGTTGACGCGCACCTGGCCCTGGTCGTCGACCCACGGGACGCGGAACATGATCAGCCGTTCCGGCTCCACGATCCGCTCCATGATCTTCGCCGTCCGGTACTCCGGGTGCTTGTCCAGCACCACGGCCAGCGAGTCGGCCACCTCCTGGACCGCCTGGTGGAACTCGGGCTCCGCCGGATTCTTCGCCTTCACCTCAGCCATGAGATCGGTCACGTACTTGGAAGCCATGTGCTCCTCCTTCTCCTGTGGTCGCGCCCCCACGAACGGCCTCCGCGTAGTGGAAGGTGGTGGGCTTGTCAACCCCGCGCCGCCCCCGGTATCCTGGGACCGGACCGGGCGCGACCGGTCCGGACATGGGGGACGAACAGGGGGGGGGGACGATGAGCGAGTTGCGGCACATCGGGGCAATCAGCGAGGGAGTTGCGCTACGGTGGTTCGGGGTCGCCTCGTTCGAGGTGATGCACGCCGGCCGCGTCCTGCTGCTCGATCCCTTCGTCTCGCGCGCGCCGGACGCGCAACCGCCGCTGCCGGGCGGCGGCTGGAGGCCGACGCACGCCGACGCGATCCTCGTGACCCACGGACACCACGACCACTTCGGCGACGTCCCCGAGCTCGCCCGGAAGCTCGGCGCCACCGTCTACCTGCCGGCGGACCTCCACGCGCAGCGCAGCCTGTTCCTGCGCCTGACGGGCCGCAACGACGAGGAGGCGCGCTGGCGCCCCTGGACCCGCGGCGGCCGGGTCGAGCTGGGCGGACTGGTGGTCGAGGCGTATCCGCTGCATCGCGAGGAGCGGCAGGCGCGCTGGCTGCAGCGCGCCGTCCGCCAGGCGCTGCGTCGCCGGCTGACCGCGCGCGGCCTGGTCGAGGCCGTCCGCCTCACCGCCACCCACCCCCTCGCCGAGAACGTCGGCCTGCACATCACCCACGCGGCGACGGGCGCCTCGATCTTCTTCCTCGGCGGGCTTACCCGCCAGGTCCGCAACCTGCCCGAACAGCCGCTGGCCGTCGATGTCCTGGCGCTGCCGCTGACCGGGAACTCGGAGTGGTGGCTGGACGACGCGGTCGGGCTGATCCTGCTCTTGCGGCCGCGCGTCGTGCTGGTGCACCACCACGACGACTGGTGCCCGCCGCTCACGAGGCCCGTGGACCTCGCCGCCTTCCGGCACACCGTCGAGGAGCGCTGCGGCGTGCCGGTCTTCGAACCTTCGCTCGGAGCGACGTTCACGCTGGAGGACCTCCTCGGCGTCGCCAAGCGCAGCAGCCAACGCCCGCAACAGGCGCCCCGCGCCGGAAGGTCGAACGGTTGAGCCCAACATGCCGGCCATCGTCGTAGTCGGAGCCCAGTGGGGGGACGAGGGCAAGGGAAAAGTCGTCGATATCCTCACCGAGTTCGCCGACGTCGTCGTCCGCTTCCAGGGCGGCGACAACGCCGGCCACACGGTCATCGTCGGCGACGAGAAGATCGTCCTGCACCTCATCCCCTCGGGCGTCCTGCGCCGCGACACCCGCTGCGTCCTGGCCCAGGGGATGGTCGTGCGGCCCGAGGCCGTCGTCGCCGAAATCGATGCGCTGGCCCGGCGCGGCTATCCCATCGACCCGGCACGCCTCGCCATCTCGGCGCGCGCCCACGTGGTGCTGCCGCTCCACCTCGCCGCGGACGAGGCCGAGGAGAAGCGGCGCGGCGCCCGCGGCATCGGCACCACTCGCCGCGGCATCGGGCCGTGCTACGAGGACAAGAGCGCGCGGCGCGGCGTGCGCTTCGGCGACCTGGGAGACCCGGCGCGGCTGCGGGAGCTGGTCCTGGACGCCACGGCGTACCGCCGCCCGCTGCTCGAGGCCCAGGACGTCCCCGTGCCCGACCCCGCGCGGACCTGCGACGACCTGCGCGCCGCGTGGGAACGGCTCGGACCCCACGTCGCGGACACCGGGCGCCTCGTCGCCGAGGAGGTGCGGCGCGGCCGCCACGTGCTCTTCGAAGGCGCCCAGGGCACCCTGCTCGACATCGATCACGGCACCTACCCCTTCGTCACCTCGTCGACCACCACCGCCGCCGGCGCCTGTGCCGGCAGCGGCGTCGCACCGTCCGCCATCGATGGCGTGCTCGGCGTCTGCAAGGCCTACACCACGCGCGTCGGCAACGGACCGTTCCCCACCGAAGCCGATCCCCCCCTCGCGGAGAAGATTCGCCAGGCGGGGGCCGAGTTCGGCGCGACGACCGGACGCCCCCGCCGCTGCGGCTGGTTCGACGCCGCCGCCGTGCGCTACGCCGTTCGCGTCAACGGCATCACCTCCCTCGCCCTGACCAAGCTCGACGTCCTCTCCGTCCTCGGCCCGGAGATCAAGGTCTGCACGGGCTACGAGGTCGACGGCGCCGTGGAGCCCGAGATCCCGCTCGATCGGCTCGACCGTGCGCGGCCGGTGTACGAGACCGTCAAGGGCGTCCCCGACGACCTGCGCGACGTGCGCTCGCCCGACGACCTCCCCCCCGCGGCCGGCCGCTATCTCTCCGCCCTCGAGAAGTTCGTCGGCGTTCCCGTCGCGTTGCTCTCGGTCGGCCCCCGCCGCGCCGAGACCCTGGTTTTCGACAACCCCTTCCGGACGCGGAAGCACTGATGGCCGACAGCATCTTCACCGGCGCCCTGACCGTCCTCACGGCGATCGGCCTGCTCTTCGGTCCCCCCGCCGTCGCCAGCGTCGTCCTGCATTGGACCGAGCGGCGGATGACCGGCGGCCTGATGCGCATCGCCGGGCGCTGGGCCGTGATGCTCACGGGCTGGCTGGGGGTGCCGATCCACGAGCTGTCGCACGCCCTGATGTGCGTCGTCTTCCGCCACCGCATCGAGAAGCTCGTGCTGTTCCATCCCGATCCGGAGACCGGGACGCTGGGCTACGTCAACCACTCCTGGAACCGCAAGAACCCGCTGCACGTCGTCGGCGCGTTCTTCATCGGCATGGCGCCGCTGCTCGGCGGCGCCGCCGTCATCCTCGTCCTGCTCCACCTGCTCCTGCCCGGGGCGCTGGCCGTGCCCCAGGTCGCGCTGCCGTCCGGCCCGGGGGACTCGGCGGGCTGGGCCGCCCTGGGCCAGGGCCTGGGCGACGCGCTGCACCACACCCTGCGCACCATGTTCACCGCCGAGAATGTCGGCGGCTGGCGGCTGTGGGTCTTCCTGTACCTCTCGCTCTGCGTCGGCAGCCATGTCTCCCCCAGCCCCCAGGACTTCAAGGGCAGCCTCGTCGGCGGCCTCGCCGTCTTCGCCCTGCTGATCGTCGGCGGCGGGATCGCCGTGGCGGCGGGAGCCGGCCCGCGCCTCGCCTCGCTCGCCTGGACCGCCGGCCTGTCCACGGGCCTCCTGCTCTCCTTCGTCGCCGCCATCAACATCCCGTTGGCCCTCGCCGTGTCGTTCCTCGGGCGTTTCCGCGGTTGACGTCGTTGTCGACGCCCCGCGGATGGGCTATGTTGCGGGCCAGATGAGGGAACCGGCCGAGGAACGTCAGTCCGGATCGTGCAACGGGGGAAGCGGAGCGCCCGCGAGCGGCAACGGCGGGCTGGCGCCCGGACTTCCGGTGACGGAGATCGCCGTCGAGGATCCGGAGACCTTGCGCAGGGTGCTCGGCCCGCAGTGCCGCAACCTGCGCCACGTCGCCGCTTCGTTCGGTGCCCTGGCCGGCACCCGCGGCGATCGCATCCAGCTCCAGGGAACCGACGGCGCCGTCGACCAGGCGCGCCGCGCCTTGCTCCAGCTCCTCGAGCTGGCCTCGACCGGCGCCCCCCTCCGCGCACAGGAGGTCGAACAGGCGGTCTCGCTCGTCTCCCAGGGCGAGCCGGTGAGGCTGCGGGACCTGCACGCCGACGTGGTGCTGGTCACGCCGGGCCGCCGCGCCGTGACGCCCCGGGGCGCCAACCAGCAGCGGTACCTGGAGGCGCTCCGGACCCACGACCTCGTGCTCGCCGTCGGCCCCGCCGGCACCGGCAAGACCTACCTCGCGATGGCCGCCGCCATCGCCGCCTTCCAGGCGAAGCGGTATCACCGCATCGTCCTGACGCGACCGGCCGTGGAGGCGGGCGAGCGGCTCGGCTTCCTGCCCGGGGACCTGGTCGAGAAGGTCAACCCGTACCTGCGCCCGCTCTACGACGCGCTGCACGACATGATGGGCGTCGAGCGCGTGCAGGAGATGATCGGGCGCGGCTACATCGAGGTCGCGCCGCTGGCGTTCATGCGCGGCCGCACGCTCAACAACTCGTTCGTCATCCTGGACGAGGCGCAGAACACGACACATGAGCAGATGAAGATGTTCCTCACGCGTCTGGGCTACAACTCCCAGGCCGTCGTGACGGGGGACGTCACGCAGATCGACCTGCCGCCGGGTACCCTCTCCGGCCTGGTCGAGGCGCGCGAGCTGTTGGCCGACGTGCCGGGAATCCGCATCTGCACCTTCACCGAGAAGGACGTCGTGCGCCACCCGCTGGTGCAGAAGATCATCCTGGCCTACGAGCGCGGCCGCGACCAGGCCGCCCCGCCCCGTCCGGAAGGAGAGTCCAGGTGACCGACGCCGGACACGACCCCGAGAGCCGCGTGCACGAGCTGGAGGCGGAGCTGGCGCGGCGGGAGGCCGAGGTTTCCGACCTCGTGGCCATCGGCGTGGCGCTCTCGGCGGAGCGCGACCTGTCCGTCCTGCTGGCGCGGATCGTCGCCCAGGCCTGCCGCATCACGGGCGCCGACGCCGCGTCGCTGTACGTCGTCGAGCGACCGGAGCGCGGGCAGCCGCCGACCACGCTGCGCTTCAAGCTGGCGCGCAACGACTCCGTGCAGCTCCCGGCCACCGGCGAGTTCACCGTCCCCATCTCCATGACCTCCGTCGCCGGCTCCGTCGCCGTCTCGCGCCGGCCGCTCAACCTCCCCGACGCCTACAACCCCCCGGCCGACGCGCCGTTCCGCATGGACCGCTCCTTCGACACCCGCTTCGGCTACAAGAGCCGCTCCATGCTCGTCTGGCCCATGCTCTCCCACGCCGACGAGCTGATCGGCGTGCTGCAGCTCATCAATCGCAAGCTCGGCGACGGGCCCCTGGCCGCTCCGGCCGACTTCGAGACGCGCGTCGTGCCGTTCGATCGGCGCAGCGAACAGCTCCTCTCGGCCCTTTCGGCCCAGGCCGCCGTGGCGATCGAGAACGCCATGCTCTACGAGGACATGGCCAAGGCCTTCGACGGCTTCGTCCAGGCGTCCGTGCACGCGATCGAGCAGCGCGACCCCACGACCATGGGCCACTCCGTCCGCGTCGCCTCGCTCACCGTCGAGCTGGCGCGCCAGGTCGACGCCTGCGACCGCGGCTGGCTCGACCCCGTCCGCTTCGGCCCCGACGACCTCCAGGAGCTGCGCTACGCCGCCCTGCTGCACGACTTCGGCAAGGTCGGCGTCCGCGAGGAAGTGCTGCTCAAGGCCAAGAAGCTCTACCCCGGGACCCTCGAGCTGATCCTCGCCCGCTTCCAGTACGCGCGCCAGTCGGCAGAGGTCGACATGTACCGCCGGAAGATCGAGCTGGTCGAGCGCGGGGCGCCGCGGGACGAGCTGGAGCGGCTCGAGGCCGAGCTGGCGGAGCAGGTGCGGCGGCTCGACGAGTCGTTGCGCCTGATCCGGGCGGCCAACGAGCCCACCGTGCTGGCCCAGGGCGACGCGGGCCGCCTCGGCGAGGTCGCCGCCATGACCTACCTCACGCCCGAGGGAGACCGCCGGCCGCTGCTCCTGCCCGGCGAGATGGAAAGCCTGCAGATCGCCCGCGGCAGCCTCAACGCCTCCGAGGTCCGCGAGATCCAGTCGCACGCCCAGCACACCTTCGACTTCCTCTCGCGCATCCCGTGGGGCCGGCGCTTCTATCGCCTGCCGCTCATCGCCTCCTCCCACCACGAGAAGATCGACGGCACCGGCTACCCCCGCGGCCTGCATACCGACGAGATCCCGATCCAGTCCAAGATGATGGCCGTCGCCGACATCTACGACGCCCTCACCGCGTCCGACCGGCCGTACAAGCGCGCCGTCCCCACTCCTCGCGCCCTCGACATCCTCTGGCTCGAGACCAAGGACCGCCACCTCGACGCCGACCTCGTCCGACTCTTCGTCGAGGGCGAGGTGTACCGCGTCGCCGATACCGCGGGGTAGGGCGTTTTTCGTTTCTCGCACGACTGATCTATGCTGCAACCCGTGAACGCGCTCTGGGCCATCGCGCGGAGCACCTTCCGCCAGGCCGTCCGCGACCGGCTGCTCTACGGCATCCTGTTCTTCGCGGTCGCCATGCTGTTCTTCGGCCTGGTGCTCGGCGAGCTGTCGCTGCACGAGGAGCGGCGCGTCGTCGTCGATGTGGGCCTGGCCGGCATCTCGCTGTTCACCGTCATCGCCGCCACGATCGCCGGCGTGAACCTCCTGTACAAGGAGCTGGACCGCAAGACCCTCTTCACCGTCCTGTCCAAGCCCATCGCCCGCTGGCAGTTCCTGCTCGGCAAGTTCGCCGGCCTCGCCGTCACCATCCTCCTGGCCCTCGGCCTCATGGGCCTCGTGCTGGTCTTCATCCTGTCCTTCAAGGACATGGCCATCCCGGCGGCGATGCCCTACGCCCTCGTGCTCATCGCCGTGGAGGCCGTCGTCGTCACCGCGGTCGCCGTGTTCTTCTCCTCCTTCGCCAGCCCCTTCATGAGCGGCATCTTCACCTTCGGCCTCTTCGTCATCGGCCGCAACGGCGACGTCCTGGCCGAGCTGGCCTCGCGCAAGACCGGGGGCTTCGCCGGCACCGTGCTCTCCCTGCTCGTCGATCTCACCCCGAACCTGTACCTCTTCTACCCCAGCGGCGAGATGTTCGAGGACCGCTACGTCAGCCTGCACCGCGGCTTCGTGCCGCTGGACTACCTCGGCTACTCCGTGGCCTACGGCCTCGCCTATGCCGCCTGCCTGGTCATCCTCGCCGTGCTGATCTTCCGCCGCAAGGACGTGGTGTAGGGTGGCTTGGGGGTGGACCCGAGATCGGCCAAGGAGAATCGCGATGCGTCCGCACTTGACGGTGGCGTCGATGGCGCTGGCTGTCGGCGCGTGCGGGGGCGGCGGCCCCGCTCCTGCGGCTTCATCCGGTCCCGAGCTGCCGGTCGATGACCCGACCGGGGTGGATCTCTCGGGACCGCTGCTCCCGGCGGGCGACTGGTACAGCGGGCACAACTACGCCACGTGCTGGGACTGCCCCGCGCCGGCCGCCGTCGTGGCGCTCGACGTGTACGGCGACGCCGCGTCCGCCGAGCGCGCCGTCGCGGCCGTTCCCGCCGCCGCGCTCCCGCCCGGCTACCCCATGGTCCTCCACACCGACGAACTGGCCCTCGCCCAGCCGCCGCATGACGGCTTCGTCGTGGTGCTCGGCCAGTTCGAGACCGTCGACCAGGCCCGGGCCTGGCGCGAACGGACCGCGACCGCCTTCCCGCAAGCGATGGTCATGCCGCTGCTCCAGGGCGACGAAGCGTGGGCCGCGTGGGAGCGCGGCTCCGGCCGCCGCGTCGTCCGCATCCAGTCCGGCGATCCGGCCCCGGCGTTCTCCCTGGCCGACGCCGAGGCGTTTTCGGCCTCCGTCGGCTGCCGCGACTACGGCGGCGAAGAGCCGTGTCCCCCGCTGCCCGAGGTGCGCCCGCTCTGCGCGCTGCCGCCCGGCGCGATCTTCGTCACGACCGACGAGGAGATCGGCGGCTTCTACTACCAGTGGCTGCCCGTGCGCTGCGGCGGGCAGCCCGCCTTCGTCGCCTGGCGCTTCACCCTCTTCGCCGCGACGGTCCTGCCGCGCGACGGCGGCGGCTGGTTCCTGCGCCAGACGGTCGGGGCCGAGTGCGACGTCCCGACCTTCGAGGACTGGGCCTACGACGAGCACGGCCGGCACCCGCCCGAATCCCCGCCCCCCGCGCCCCAGATGGAGATCCCCCCCGGCGTCGCCGGCATTCGCGGCGCCCCCTCCGCCGGCGGCGGCGGGCAAGGTGGGTGCCTTTCGAAGTAGCTGTCCCCCCTTTGCGTCCTTTGCGTTCCTTGGCGTCCTTTGCGCGAAATCCCGCCGCCCATTTTGACCACAACCTTCCACAATGCGACGATGCCCTCCGCCCATGTACCGTGTGGTTGCCGTCGGCCTGATCGTCGTCGTCCTCGCGCTGGCGCTGGTCGTCGTCCGCGTCTGGTTCGCGTCGCGCGGCGAGTGGCAGGCGGGCGAAGCGCTGGTCGCCCGGTACAACCGGACTGCCGCGGCGCCCGGCGTGGACCAGCCGCCGGAGGAGCGCGAGCGGCGGCGGATGCTGCTGCGGGACGCGATCGTCCGCTTCCGGGCGGCGGCCTTGTGGTACCTCCCGGGCAATCCCTACGGCCGCCGGTCGCTGGAGCGGCTCCTGGTCATCGGGCAGCGGGCCGAGCAGGCGGCGGACGACCGGCTCGCGCTGTACGCCTACCGGGCCGCGCGGTCCGCGGTGCTGGGCACGCGAGGGTTCGGCATCGGCGACTCGGAGACGCTCGAGCGGGCGAACGCGGCGATTGCGCGCGTATCGGTGCGGCTCGAGCGGCCGCCGGCCCCGGGCGAGGAGGTGCTGTCCGGGACGGAACGGGAGCGGCGGCACCTCGCGCTGCTGCGTCCTCCGGAGGATCCGAACCCGTGGTTCGCCCTGCTGGCGACCGCGGGGCTTCTGGGATGGGTGGGGGGTGTGATCGGCTTCGCCTTGCGCGGGCTCGACGACCAGTGCAAGTTGCGTCTCGCGCCGGCCCTGTGGGCCGGCGGCGTCGTGGCCTGCGGGCTTGCCGCGTGGGCGGCGGGCCTGGCGCTGGCGTAGCCGGGGAGTTTCGCCATGGACTCGTTCGTCATTCGCGGCGGCGTTCCGCTGCGCGGCACGGTGGAGATCAGCGGCGCGAAGAACGCGGCGCTGCCGATCCTCTGCGTCTCCATGCTCGCCGAGGGCGTGCACTTCTTCCGCAACGTGCCGCGCCTCAACGACATCGACACCACCATCGACCTCGTGCGGCACATGGGCGCCGAGGTCGAAGGAACGGCGCCGGTGCTGAAGGTGTCGACGGCCAGCATCGATCGCTTCGACGCGCCGTACGAGCTGGTCAAGAAGATGCGCGCCTCGGTCCTCGTGCTCGGCCCGCTGCTCGCGCGCTTCGGCGAGGCGCGCGTCTCGCTGCCCGGCGGCTGCGCGATCGGCGCCCGCCCGATCGACCAGCACCTGAAGGGCCTCGAGGCGCTCGGCGCGGAGATCCGCATCGAGCACGGCTTCGTGCTCGCCCGGGCCAAGCGGCTCCGCGGCGCCGAGATCGTCTTCGACCTCCAGACCGTCGGCGGCACCGAGAACCTCATGATGGCCGCCGTGCTGGCCGAGGGGCGCACGACGATGCTCAACTGCGCCAAGGAGCCCGAGATCGAGGAGTTGGCGCGGGTGCTCAACAAGATGGGCGCGAACGTCCAGGGCGCGGGCACCGACACGATCCACATCGAGGGCGTGCGCGAGCTGCGCCCGGTCGACCACGCGATCATCCCGGACCGCATCGAGGCCGGGCCGTACATGGCCGCCGCCGCCGCCACGGGCGGCGACGTCCTGCTGCACAACTGCCGCCTCGACCACCTCGAGTCCGTCGCGGCCAAGATCGCGCAGGCCGGCGCCGAGGTCTCGGCCGAGGGGCAGGGCGTGCGCGTGCGCGGGAAACCGCCCTTCCGCGCCTGCGACGTGACCACGCTGCCCTACCCGGGCTTCCCGACCGACATGCAGGCGCAGTTCATGGTGCTGATGTGCCTGGCCGCGGGCGAGAGCGTCGTCACCGAGACGGTTTTCGAGAACCGCTTCATGCACGTGCCCGAGCTGTGCCGCATGGGCGCCGACGTCGAGATCCGCGGCCGCGCCGCGGTCGTGCGCGGCGTGCCCCGCCTTTCCGGCGCGCAGGTGATGTGCAGCGACCTGCGGGCGTCGGCGGCGCTGGTCATCGCCGGCCTGGTGGCCGAGGGTGAGACGCGGCTGGCGCGAGTGTACCACATCGATCGTGGGTACGAGGACGTCATCGCCAAGCTCGCGGGGCTCGGCGGGCACGTGCAGCGGGTGAAGGGCGAGGCGTAGGGGAAGAGAAACCGCCGGCGGGCATCGATGGCTCAGGGCGGCCAGGGAACAGGCAGCAGGAGACCGGCGACCGGAAACGGGCAGTGATCATTGCCGGTTGCCGGTTGCCTGTGGCCTGTTGCCTGTTGCAGCCGTACGGGCGAAACCTCGCAACACGGTCGGGCGCTCGCGCGACTTCCCGTTCTACCGGCGGATCATGTTCGAGAAGTTGCCGAGCGTGACCGCGTCGGCGGAGAGGCCGGGGCAGTCGGGGTGCCACGCGGCGGCGCTGCTGATGCCGAGCACGCGGTCCGGCTGCTCCTGGCCGGCCGGCGCGCGCCACGTCCATTCGCCGTCGGCTTCCTCCAGGCCGGCCGTTCCGAGCTGCTGCTTGTAGTACGCCGCCACCTCCTCCGGGGAGGCCGTCGTCGCGAAGATGTCCCAGAGGATCTCGGTGCCGTCGGTGGAAAGCATGGATTGGCCGCAGGCGTGGGTCATCCCCGGCATCACCGGGAAGTCGTGGGAGGTTTGCGCGGCCGCGGCAGCTCCCTCCGGCTGCGCCGCCGCCGTCCCATCGGCGCCCGGCGAGGCGTCACCGCCGGCGGGTCCGTCGGCACCCGGCGACCGGGCGGGATTGCGGCAGGTCGCACCGACGCCCAGGAACCCGCACAGCACGAACAACGTCACGTGGCGCATGTCTCCCAAGCCTTCCATCCCCCCCTGCCCGTACGCGATGAAGCCACATCGGCGCCGCGCGGACAAGCGCGACCCGGGCTGCCGGCTTGCGGCTGGTGGCTGGTAGCGGCGAGGCGCAGCCCGTCGATTCACCTACGGAATGGCGATCGGACTCGTGGCAAGGTCGCCGAAGTGACGGCGCCGGTCGTTGACGTACGAACGACCCAATTCCGTGCCGTGCGCCAGGAGCCACGCGTCGACGCGCTCGGCGCCCAGCGGTGGCGCGTGCGAAACCAGCAGCTCCTGCTCCAGTCCGGCCAGTTCCTCGCGAGCGAGCACGGTGTCGCCCAGGAACAGCTCCGCCATCCGGATCCCGGCGAGTGCCAGCCGGCCCGGCGTGTCGAAGAGCGCGCGACGGACGCCGCAGGCGCGCGCGACCAGTTCGACGTACTCGCGGAACGTCACGACGTCCGGGCCCGCCGCGTCCACGTCGAGATCTCCGCACGCCTCGGCCGCATCGGCGACGATTCGTCCGGTGTCGGCCAGGGTCACCGGCTGGAGGCGGTACCGCCCGCCGTCCGGCACCGGGAAGACGGGGAAGCGGCGGAGGAACCAGGCGATGTTCGAGGTGAGGACGTCGGCGGGGCCGACGACCAGCGTCGGGCGGACGATGGCGTGCGGGAGGCCGCACGAGCGCACGGCGGCGTCGACCTCGGCCTTGCCGCGGTAGTACCCGAGGCGGGAGTCGAGCGAGGCGTTGCTGACGCTGACGTGCACGAGCCGCCCGACGCGGGCGCGAACGGCAGCCGCGACGAGCATGCGGTTGTGTTCCACCGCCGTCGCGAAGTCGTCGACTCCGTGCGGCAGGCGGATCCAGTAGGTGTTGACGAAGGCGTCCGCGCCCCGCAACTCGGCCGCGAGGTGATCGGGGTCGAAGGTGAGCCTCGCGGAAGTAATGTGGCCGGCGCCTGCCGGCGCCCGGCGATTGGTGAGCGTGTGGATCGCCCAGCCGCGTCCGCGCAGCTCCCGCGCCGCGGCTGCGCCGATGTAGCTGAAGGCTCCGGTGATGACGGCGCGGGGTGCCAAGGTCGGGCCAGGATACCCGCGACCAAACGCGCGTGCCAGCCGCCGAGCCATCATCGCCGAGCCATCGAGTCGAACCGGTTGCCCATCGGCGCGTGCCCTACGTGGCGCCGCAGGCCGCGTGCGGGTAGACTCGGGGCAGTGTCGAGAGCCTGGGCCATGCCGGCATTTGTGGTCGCCGTCGCGACGCCTGCGCGCAAGGCGCCTGGGGTTCGACTGCCGGCGGCCATTCTGGCCGGCCTCGTCGTCTGCTTCGCCGAGCCGGCCGCCGCCGACCCGGCGCCCGAAGGCCCGGCGTTCGCCGCGCGGTCGTTGGACGCCGTGAGCGAGCTCCACGTGCGCGCCGAGACGCAGCAGGCCGGCTGCGACGCCGGCGACGCCGGCACGTGCGAGACCCTGGTCCGGCTCTGGGACGAGGTGATCGCCGGGTACCGGTTCGTTCTGGCCGAAGACCCGATGGGGCCGCACGCATACGACTGCATGTTCAACCTCGCAACGGCGTTGTACTTCGCCGGGTGGGAGGACGAGGCGCTTGCGCAGTACAAGGCGGTGGAGGATTCGCCACTGGGCACCGCGCACGAACGGGACGCCCTGGCCAACCAGATCACGATCCTGGAAAGCACGTTCCTGGCGGACGGGCAGGGATTGATTCCCGAGGAGCCGCCGTCGCACGTTGACGTGGCGGAGGACGGGACGGACCGGACGATCCCCGACCCGCTGCCCGCACCGCCACTGATCGCGCGGTGGCACGCCGCGATGCTCCGCTGGGTGGAACGCTACCCCGACGACCCCGAGTCGCTCGGCTACCGCCGGATGATCGCCGGGCACCTGTTCTTCCTCGGCCGTTGGGACGAAGCGGAGCGGATGTTCCGGGGGATCTTCGACGACTACTGCGGGAATTCTGCGCAGGGAGCCCTGGAATTGGAGATGTGCCCGGTACTCTCTACGCTGGCAGGCTACGCCGTGGACCGGGAGCGAATCCACTTCCTGCGTGACGCGGCAGAGGACGCCGCCCGCTTCGAGTCGGGGGCTCCCGATGGTTGGCCGTTCCCGCGTGACCCCTGCTTCGTGGAGTTGGGCTCGGTGTTCGAGCAACCCTGGCACGCCTACGTGGACGCACGCGAGGCACGCGATTCGGACGCGTTTCGCGAAACGGCGGCGCTCCTCCTGGATGCAGCGCTGCGGTGCCCCCACCTCAGGGACGCTCCGGCGGCCATCCGCATCGCCGCCAACGCCTACGGTCAGGCGCACGAACCGGTACTGGCCGTCGAGACGTGGAAGAAGCTGATCGAATTCTGCTCGCCGCCGAGCACGCATCTTGGCGCGTGCGAAGCCGACGGGCCGGACGATCCGAACCGCGTTCGGCTGGCAGAAGCGCACTTCTATGTGGCGGTCAACGCGATGCAGACCTATGACCTCGAAGAGGCCGTGCACAGTTTCAGCGAGTTGGAGCACGCGGTCGGGCGGTCCGGTCGGGGCGCGACGTTGCGGCCCGTAGCCGACTGCGTCGGCATGGCGGTCAATTCCTGTACCGACGCGGAGTTCCTCGCCGAGTCGATGCGCGGACAGGCCGATATCGCGAGGCTGCGCGCCGATTGGGCCGAAGCAGCCCGCGTGACCGAGCGCATTCTCAACGAAGATCTGATGCGTTCGACCGAGGACGCCGCCGGAATCCGCCTGGACCTCGTCGACTTCTACCGCCGCGCTTCCGCCTGGAGCGACATGCGGCAGGCTGCGGACGAGTACCTGGAAGAGTACGACGACGACCCCGACCGGCGCCTGGACGTGCTGCGCGTGCGCTGGTTCCTGTTCGAGGACGCCGGACGGCAGGGCGACGAGCGGGCGCGGGAACGCGCCCTACGCCGCCTCGACGCGGCGTTCGACAAGCTGACCGATGACGAGAAGAGCGTCGTCGGCACGGACCTCGAACCCGAAGATGCGCAGCTCGTGCTCGACGTGGAAGACGGTCTCGCCAGGTCCGCGTTCGAGGCCCTGGATGCCGTCTTCGAGCGGTTCGCGCGGCTGCGGTTCGAACCTGGCGATCCGACCACGCTCTCCGCCGACGCCTCGGAGTTCCAGAATGACGTCGTAAGCCAGGCCAAGGCGCTGACGGCCGGCTACGAAACCGTGATCCGCTCCTTCCCCGTGGCGCCAACCGGGGGAACCGCCGCTCGCTACCGCATCGCCGCCGTCTGGAATCACCTCGCCGAGATGTTCGCGACCCTCGAGCAGCGGGTGCGGCCGGAGTGGCTCGACCTGGAACTCCCCAGCGGCACCACCCTGCGCGGCCCGCTGGAGGAACTGGCCGTCGGCCTCCGCGGCGTCGTCGTCGAGAATGGCGTGACGCTCGAGGAGCTGATTCGTCGCTATCTGATCGGCGACAGCGCCGAATCGTCCGGCCATGTCGTCGGCGCGCTCACGTTCGCGCGGACACTTGGCGCCTCCAACCGCTGGGTGCTACGTGCCGCCGAGCTTGCCCGGCGCCTCGGGTTCACCACCGATCCGGCCGTGCTTTTCGTGAACGGGCCCATGCCGCGGATCACCGGCACGTCACCCGGGTTCGGACTCGACACGGTCGCCGAGTAACGCAGCGCTGGAAGGCCGTCTACTCCCCCGGCCAGGGCGGCACCGGCTTGCTTTGGCCAGGCTCCAGCCCGCAGAGGTGGTCGAGGACCATCTGGTAGTCGGCGTGATCCGGCGGGTAGGAGAACATCGCGTCGCCAACCATGCCCCCTTCTCCCTCCGCGCGCAGCATCAACACGATCGTTCCGTCGGCCTCCATCGTCGCCGACCCGATGCTGTTCGCGTCCGTCGGCTCCACGCACCCCGTCGCCGGCGGCGTCGCCGTCGCCACCGCCGCCGGTCCGGCCGTCCCCGCGTCGCCCCCCGGTGTCGCCGTCTCCGCATGTGCCCCCTCCCGCGGACACCCAGCCCCCATCGCCAACACGAACAACGCACATCCGATCGTTCGCATGCGCTCCTCCTTCCGGGCCGCAGCATGAGCGTGCCGCGTCGGTCCAAGTCAAGGCTGAGCCCCGCGGTTCGGATCCCGGCGGTCCTCGTCCAACGGCCAACTACCTCCGGACCAAGAACTCGTCCCGATCGACCAACCAACGACTCGACCCGATCGACCCACTTCTCCCTCACCACCTTGACCGTCGCCGGGCGGCGGACGTAGATTCCGGCCGGTCGACCGGCGGAGGATCACTCCCGGTCGCGACGGCTTTTCCGCCGGGGCACGACGCCTGGCGCACGCGAGGAGAACGAACGATGTCCGGCCACAGCAGATGGAGCACCATCAAGCACAAGAAGGGCGCCGCCGACGCCAAGCGCGGCAAGGTGTTCACGAAGGTGATCAAGGAGCTGACCGTCGCCGC
>JACRCZ010000093.1 GCA_016218765.1 Deltaproteobacteria bacterium
GATCGGCGACGTCATGGTCGTCGGCGGCGGCATCAGCGGCATCCAGGCCGCCCTCGACCTCGCCACCGCCGGCTTCAAGGTCTACCTCGTCGAGAAATCCCCCACCATCGGCGGCAAGATGGCCCAGCTCGACAAGACCTTCCCCACCAACGACTGCTCGATGTGCATCGAGTCGCCCAAGTTCATCGAATGCCACCGCCACCCCAACATCGAGATCCTCACCTACACCGAGGTCGACCGAGTGGAAGGCGAGGCCGGCGACTTCAACGTCACCCTCACCCGCAAGCCCCGCTACATCCACGAGGACCGCTGCTCCGGCTGCACCACCTGCGTCTCCTACTGCCCCGTCCAGATCCCCGACCCCTTCAACCAGGAGCTCTCCCGCAGCAAAGCCGTGCACATCTATTTCGCTCAGGCGATCCCCCTCGTCCCCTACATCGACGAGAACTGCCTCTACCTCAAGGACAAGAAGTGCCACATCTGCGTCGGCGTCTGCAAGAAGGACGCAATCGACTTCACCCAGACCGCGCAGAAGATGGAAGTCAAGGTCGGCGCCGTCGTCCTCTGCCCCGGCTATGACGTCTTCGACCCGCGACCCCGCGGCGATTACGGCTACGGCACGCTGCAAAACGTCGTCACCAGCCTCGACTTCGAACGCCTCCTCTGCGCCACCGGTCCCCACGAAGGCGAGATCCTCCGCCCCTCGGACAAGAAACACCCCCACCGCATCGCCTGGATCCACTGCGTCGGCTCCCGCCAGGTCACCCCCGGCGGCAACTCCTACTGCTCCTCCGTCTGCTGCACCTACACCCAGAAGCAGGTCATCCTCACCAAGGACCACGACGCCGATGCCGAGTGCACCATCTTCCACAACGACGTGCGCTCGTACGGCAAGGACTTCGAGCGCTTCTACCAGCGCGCGGAGAACCTCCCCGGCATCCGCTTCATCCGCAGCTACGTCTCCGTCGGACGCGAGATCCCGGAGACGAGAAACGTCACGATCCGCTACGCCACCACCGGCGACGGCGTGAAGGAAGAGGAGTTCGACCTCGTCGTCCTCTCCGTCGGCCTCGCCGCACCGCGCGACGCCGCGCGCCTCGCCGCCACCTTCGGCGTCCAGCTCGACGCCCACGGGTTCTGCCGCACCGACCCGACCAACCCCATGCGCACCTCCCGCCCGGGCGTGTTCCTGAGCGGCGCCTTCCAGGGCCCCCTGGACATCCCCGAGTCCGTCATCACCGCCAGCGGCGCCGGCTCCCTCGCCGGCGAGCTTCTCGACGCCCGCCGCGGGAACCTCGCCAAGGCCCGCGTCTACCCGGCCGAACGCGACGTCACCGCGGAAGAGCCCCGCGTCGGGGTGTACCTCTGCCACTGCGGCGCGAACATCGGCCGCGTCGTCGACGTCCCCTCGACCGTCGAATACGCCAAGACCCTGCCCAACGTGGTCCATGCCGAGGAGAGCCTCTTCATCTGCTCCACCGAGGCCGCCCAGAAGCTCGCGACCTCGATCAAGGAGAAGGGCCTGAACCGCGTCGTCGTCGCCGCCTGCACCCCGCGCACGCACGAGCCCCTCTTCCGCGACACGCTGCGCGAGGCCGGCATCAACCAGTACTTCTTCGACATGGCCAACATCCGCGAGCACTGCTCGTGGGTCCACTCGCGCGAGAAGGAGAAGGCCACCACCAAGGCCCAGGACATCGTTCGCATGTCCGTCGCCCGCGCCGTCCACCTGGAGCCGCTCCAGGAGTTCAACCTCCCGGTCCACAAGGCCGCCCTCGTCGTCGGCGGCGGCGTCGCCGGCATGACCTGCGCCCTCTCCATCGCCAACCAGGGCCACGAAGTCCACCTCGTCGAGAAGCACCGCGAGCTCGGCGGCATCGCACGCCGCATCCACCGCACCCTCGAGGGCCTCGACGTCCAGGCGTACTTGGCCGATCTCGTCCGCAAGGTGCGCCGCCACCGCCTCGTCCACATTCACACCGCTTCGACCATCCTCGAGGTCGCCGGGTATGTCGGCAATTTCGAGACGAAGCTCTCATCGTCCGGCCGGTTCGTCACGATCAAGCACGGCGCCGCCGTGGTCGCCACCGGCGCCGCCGAACACAAACCCACCGAATACCTCTACGGCCAGGATCCCCGCGTCCTCACGCAGCTCGAGCTGGAGGAACGCCTCGCCGCAGGCGACGCCGCGGCGTCGGCCGCCTCCTCCGTCGTCATGATCCAGTGCGTCGGCTGCCGGAACGAGGAGCGCAACTACTGCGCCCGCATCTGCTGCAGCCACGCCGTCAAGAACGCCCTCGCGCTCAAGGAGCGCAACCCGAAGACCGACGTCTACGTCCTGTACCGCGACATGCGCACCTACGGCTTCCGCGAGGACTTCTACCGCCAGGCCGCCGACCAGGGGGTTCGCTTCATCCGCTGGGATCCTTCCGACAAGCCCCAGGTCGAAGCCGTCGAGGAGTCGGGACGTCCGGTCCTTCGCGTGACCGTCCCCGAGCCCGTTCTCGGCCGGCGTCTCGCGCTCGATGCCGACCTCGTCGTCCTATCCGCCGCCGTGGTCCCCGCCCCCGACGGCCAGGACGTCGCACGCCTCTTCAAGGTCGCCGCCGGACCCGACGGCTTCTTCCAGGAAGCCCACGTCAAGCTCCGCCCCGTGGATTTCGCGGCCGAAGGCATCTTCCTCTGCGGTGCCGCGCACTACCCCAAGCACCTCGCCGAGGCCGTCAGCCAGGCGTACGGCGCCGCCGGCCGGGCCGTCGCGCTGCTCTCCCAGGACACCGTCGTCGCCTCCGGCTCCGTCTGCGCCATCGACGAGGACCGTTGCGTCGCCTGCGGCGCCTGCATCGCCGCCTGCACCTACGGCGCCATCGAGTTCCAGGACACACCCCAGGGCAAACGCGCCGTGGTCAACCCCGTCCTCTGCAAGGGCGACGGCCTCTGCAACACGAAGTGCCCCACCGGCGCCGTCGTCCTCAAGCACTACACCGACGACGAGATCCTCGGCCAGATCGACGCCGCCTTCCCCCCTGCCGGCACCCCCTCCGGCTGCGAAGGCTGCCCGGGGAGGCACGGCTGATGGGCGCCCCCACCGAGTTCGTCCCCCGGATGGTCGGCATCATCTGCAACTGGTGCTGCTACGGCGGCGCCGACCTCTGCGGCGTCTCCCGCTTCCAGTACCCCCCCTACATCCGCCTCATCCGCGTCATGTGCTCCGCACGCGTCGACCTCGCCCACATCCTCCGCGCCTTCTCCAACGGCATCGACGGCGTCTTCGTCGGCGGCTGCCACCTGAACGACTGCCACTACGTCACCAACGGCAACTACGACGCCCTCGGCATGGCCCGCACCTGCTCCAAGCTGCTGCAGCTCGTCGGCGTCAACCCCGAACGCCTCCGCCTCGAATGGGTCTCCGCCGGCGAAGGCGTCCGCTTCGCCGGCATCATGAACGAGTTCGGCCCGCGGGTGCAGAAGCTCGGTCCGCTCGGCTCCAGCGAAGGCATCGCGCCTGCCGAGCTGCAGCTCAAGCTCGAGGCCGCGACCCGCATCGTCCCCTACCTCCGCCTGGCCCTCGCCGAGAAGCTCCAGCCGCCGCGTCGCTTCCGCGCCTCCGCCGATCCCCAGGCCGAAATCGACGGGTTCTTCGCCGGCGAGGACTTCGCCAAGCTCTTCGAGGCGACCGTCGCCGACAAGCTGGCCGTGAGCGAGATTCTCCTCCTCCTCCGGGAGCGACCCCTCTCGACCGCGGAGATCGCGAGCTCCCTGCGCATCGGCCCCGCCGAGGTCTCCCGACACATGAACGCCTCGTCACGCCAGGGCCTCGTCCGTTTCGACGCCGCCCGCGGCCGCTACTCCCTCGCCTGCATCGGTCAGGACGGCACCACCCCCCGTGCCGGGGACGTCGGGTAACCGGTCATGGATACACAAGCTATCGCTCGCATCATCGACAAGTACCACGGCGAGCCCAGCTCGCTGATCCAGGTGCTCCTGGAGATCCAGGCCGATTGCCATTGGCTCCCCGGAGAAGCGCTGGAGCTGGTCGCCGAGCGGCTCAGGGTCCCCATGAGCCGCATCCGGCACATCGCCACCTTCTACAAGGCCTTCAGTCTCGTGCCCAAGGGACGGCACGAGGTCCACGTCTGCATGGGCACCGCGTGCCACGTTCGCGGCGCACCCCGCATCCTGGAACGGCTCACGGACCTGACCGGCCTCCAACCCGGCGAAACCGACCTCGAGCTCAAGGTCACCCTCGAGACCGTCAACTGCCTCGGCTGCTGCGCCCTCGGCCCCGTCATGGTCGTCAACGGCAAGACCCACGGCAAGCTCTCCCCCGCCGCCGCGGCGGATGTGATGAAGACCTATGAGTAGAGTGGAACAACGCCTGACCTCCCGCGATGCCCTGGAACAGGCCATCCGGACCGCGGCCTCCCGCCGCGACCCGAAGAAGCGCACCATCTCCACCTGCGGCGGCACCGGCTGCCTCGCCTGCGAGGCCACCGACGTCATCACCGCCTTCCGCGACGAGCTCGAGAAGCAGGGCCTCACCGCCGAGGTCGAGTTCCGCAGCACCGGCTGCCACGGCTTCTGCGAGAAGGGCCCGATCGTCGTCGTCGACCCCGAGGAAACCTGCTACCTCCAGGTCACACCCAAGGACGTCCCCGAGATCGTCTCCCAGACCATCCGCGCCGGGAAGGTCATCGACCGCCTCCTGTACGTCGATCCCCTCACCGGCGCGAAATCCGTTCGCGAATCCGACATCCCCTTCTACAAGAACCAGAAACGCATCGTCTTCGGCCCGAACCGCAAGATCGACCCCCAGCGCATCGAGGACTACCTCGCCATCGGCGGCTACCGCGCCCTCGCCAAGGCCCTGTTCGATCTCTCCCCCGACGAGATCGTCGCCGAAGTGAAGGCGTCAAAGCTCCGCGGCCGTGGCGGCGCCGGCTTCCCCACCGGCGTCAAATGGGAGTTCACCCAAAAAGCCCCCGGCGACACGAAGTACCTCGTCGTCAACTGCGACGAGGGCGACCCCGGCGCCTACATGGACCGCTCCCTCATGGAGGGGAATCCCCACAGCGTCATCGAGGGAGTCCTCATCGGCGCCGTCGCGGTCGGCTCCCACGAAGGCTACGTCTACGTCCGCCAGGAGTACCCCCTCGCCGTCAAGAACCTCGGCATCGCCATCGAACAGGCCGAGGAACTCGGCCTCCTCGGCAAGGACATCCTCGGCTCCGGCTTCGAGTTTCATCTCAAGGTCCATCGGGGCGCCGGCGCCTTCGTCTGCGGCGAGGAAACCGCCCTGCTCATGTCCCTGGAGGGCAGGCCGGGCGAGCCCCGTCCGCGTCCGCCCTACCCCGCCGTCCGGGGCCTCTGGGGCAAGCCCACCAACATCAACAACGTGGAGACCTGGGCCAACGTCCCGCTCATCATCAACGAGGGCTCCGCCGCCTTCGCCTCGATCGGCACGGAAACCAGCAAAGGCACCAAGATCTTCTCGCTGGTCGGCAAGATCGCCAACACCGGCCTCGTCGAAGTCCCGATGGGCATTCCGTTGCGCGACGTGATCTTCAAGATCGGCGGCGGCATCCCGGGCGGCCGCAAGTTCAAGGCGATGCAGACCGGCGGCCCCTCCGGCGGCTGCCTCCCCGAAGCCCTCCTCGACCTTCCCGTCGGCTTCGACGAGCTGACCAAGGTCGGCTCCATGATGGGCTCGGGCGGCATGATCGTCATGGACGACGCCACCTGCATGGTCGACGTCGCCCGCTACTTCGTCGACTTCCTCACCGAGGAATCCTGCGGCAAGTGCGTGCCCTGTCGCGAGGGCTTGAGACAGATGCACCGCATCCTCACCCGGATCACGCAGGGCAAGGGCAGGCAGGATGACCTCGCGGCGCTGGAACAGCTTT
The DNA here is from genome assembly GCA_016218765.1 of Deltaproteobacteria bacterium. Lineage (GTDB taxonomy): Bacteria > Myxococcota_A > Polyangia > DRWM01 > JAAZOP01 > JAAZOP01. Next base: position 5,904 of record JACRCZ010000093.1, read on the forward strand.
CCGAGACCGCCGTCGAAGCGTCCCTCTGCGCCCTGGGCAAGACCGCTCCGAACCCGTTCCTGAGCACCCTGCGCTACTTCCGCGACGAGTACGAAGCCCACATCAACGAGAAGCGCTGTCCCGCGCTCAGTTGCAAGGCCCTCATCTCCTACTACATCGACCCCGCGCGCTGCCGTGCCTGCATGATCTGCCTGAAGAAGTGCCCCACCCAGGCGATCGACGGCGGCAAGAAGCGCATCCACGTCATCGACCAGGCCAAGTGCACCAACTGCGGCACCTGCCTGGAGGTCTGCCCCGCGAAGTTCGACGCCGTGAGGAAACTCTCCGGCGTCCCCGTCCCTCCTCCTCCCCCCGACGATCAGCGCACCATTGCCGGAAAGGCAAACGAGCCATGAGCGACGTCACCCTTCAGATTGACGGCAAACAGGTCGCGGCCCCCGCAGGCGCCACCGTCCTGGACGCCGCCTCCGCCGCCGGCATCGTGATCCCCACCCTCTGCCACCACGAAAGACTCGCACCCTTCGGCGGCTGCCGCCTCTGCGTCGTCGAGCTCGAATCCCGCGGCCAGCATCGCCTCGTCGCATCCTGTGCCCACCCGGTCGAACCCGACCTCGTCGTCCGCACCCGCTCCGACAAGATCGACCGCATCCGCAAGTCGCTCGTCGAGCTCCTCCTGGCCCACGCCCCGGACTCGACCAGACTGAAGGAACTCGCCCGCGAGTACGGCGCGGACCGCGACCGCTTCGAGCCCGCCGAGGGCTTCTGCGTCCACTGCGGCCTTTGCGTCCGCTACTGCGCCGAGATCAAGAAGCTCCACGCCGTCGGCTTCATCGACCGCGGCATCCGCAAGGAGATCTCCTTCCTCCCCGAGATCGCCTCCCGCGAGTGCGCCGGGTGCAAGGAGTGCTTCCCCCTCTGCCCGACGTCCTACCTCCAGGCCGCCTACGTCCTCGTCGAGGCCCTGGCCTTCCCCCCGCCGCCGTCCACTCGCTGACCGCGCTCCCGGCACCCCACGGCGGCGATGACCCGCGCGGCGTCGATGACCGTCGCCCCCGCCGTCCGATCCGCGTCCATGGCCCGCACCTGCGGCACGAACAGCACCCGCGAGCACGGCACGCGCGAGCGCGAACGCGAGCCTGAGCGAGCGCGAGTCTGTTGCGCCTCCACGGGCAGGCAAGTATCCTCTTCCTCGAGAGGCGGACGAGAGGTCGACGATGTCCCGGATCGCACTACTGGCGCTCGCGCCCGCTGCCGTCGTGTCGGCCTCCTGCTCCCACGATCTGTGGCTGGACAGCGGCCCGCTCGACGGAGACGAGCCGCCGGCGTGCGTCGAGAGCATCGAGCCGGGACTCGAGACGTACACCCTCGGCGTGCCCTCCCTCTCCGCAACGACCGACGGGTTCCTCATGGCCGCGGTTCTCGGCGAAGACGCGGGGGGCGGAGCGTGCCGCGGACCCGCCCTGCTCACGCTCGACGACGACGGACGCCTCGCGTCCGATTGCCGCGGCTCCTACGACGAGCGCGACGACACGTCGCTGCCGCAGGCGATCGCGCTGTCGTCCGGCGGCGTCGCCGTGCTGCTGAACGGCAGCCGAGAATCGTCCCGCGGCTTGTGGCTCCGGCTCGTGCCTCCAGCCGGCGAGCCGCCCCCCGCCGCCCCGCTGCTGGACGCCGACGAGCCCGGTTTCGGCACCGGCGTGCTCGTCGAGGAGCAACCCGGAACCCTGCTCGTCGCGTGGAAGGAGGTGCCCGGAGGAGGGGAAGCGCGGGGCTTCCTCCGGCTGCGGCGCTACTCCGCCCTGGACGGATCGCCACTCGGAGACGGCCCCGTCACGCTGCCCGACCGGAACGTGTGGTGGCCTGTCGCGCTCGAGCCGTTCGGGGACGGGGTTGCCGCCGCATGGATCCCGGTGGACGGTAACTCCGTCCACGTCGTGCGCCTCGCATCCGACCTCTCCGTCTCCGCGACCGTGGACCTTCCCACGCCGGACGACGATCGCGCGATCGGCATCCCTTCGCTGGCCGCGAGAGGAGAACGCCTCGCGGTCGCCTGGGCCCAGGCTCGCGAAGGCGTCGGGTACCACACCGAGCTCGCCCTGCTCGATGGGGCGACGACCGTCGCCCGCGGGCGATGGGACCGGCCCACACCCCCTTCGATCGTCGGCGGAAGCCGCGTGGCAATCGAAGACGCGGGCGCGTTCGGATGGGCGACCCTCTGGGCCGCGTCGGACGCGTCCACCCTCTTTGCCCGCTTCTCCGACGACACCCTCTCGCCGCTCGGCCCCCCTCCCACGTTGGTGTCCGCCGGACCTTGCGGCCTGTACGGGTTCGCCACGGCCTGGAACGGAGATGCACTGGCCTTCGCCTGCTCCGAGTCGCCGTCCCTCCGGGTCTTTACCTGGTCGTGCCGCCCGCCCGCTCCTTGATCCCGACCGCCGACCGCCCGCCGCCGACCGCCGTCCGATCGGCGCCCGCCCTTCACTCCGCCAGGTAGTGCAGGATGACGTCGCCCACGACCCAGACCTCGTAACCGTCCGCCGTCGCCGCGCCCCAGATCCCGTACAAGCCCGCGTTCGAATCCTCGACCCGCGGCTCGTAGATCCGCTCCCACCAGCCACCCGCGCGCCGCACCAGGACCTCGGATCCCGCATACGTGTCCGGCAGCACCACGACCCACAGACTGCCGTCCTGCGCACACGGCCACACGCCCACCACCCGCCCCGTTCCCGCCGGCAACGCCACGCGCTCCCACGCCCCGCCGCTCCACCGCAACAGCACGCCCTCGCCCAGGCCGTCCGCTTCCGCCCCGCCCCCGGCCCACAACGTGCCGGTCGCGTCCTGCACGACGTCCAGCCCGGACGCCGCCCCCGGAAGCCCGTGCTCCTCGGCGACGCCCCCGGCCGGCCAGCGGACCGACGCCCCCGCAAACCCCACGGCCCACGTGTCGCCGACCGCCGTCCGCGTCACGGCCTGCAAGTCCAGCTCGGACATGTCCGCCGGCGTCCACGCGTCGCCGTCCCAGTGCGCCGCCCCGCCATAGCCCACCACCCACACGTCCTCCGCAAGGTCCCCGGCAAGCCCCGTCAGCAAAACGCCCGGCTCGACGGGGCCGCCACCAACCGTAACCCAGCCCAGACCCGCCGCATCCCCCGCGAAGACGTTGCCCACACTGTCCGCCACCCACGGCGCCCCGGCAGGCGAAATCCATACGGCCGTCAGGTACGACGACGCCGCCAGGTCGCTGACGTCCGCCGCCATCCACGTGCCCCCTGCGGACCGGTACGTCGCGTACGGCGTCACCTCCCCGCGCTCCCCGACCGCCCACAGATGCTCCCGATCGCTGCCCCCAACCGCGTACAGTCCCGCGTACCCTGCCGGCGGATGCTCCCGGCACCAGAGACATTCGTCGCGTATCCCGTCCCCGTCATCGTCTCCGCCGTCGCAGTCCAGCTCCGCCGTGGCCGCCGTGTCGCACGGCGCCCACGCGCAGGTCGCCAGGCAGGTCCGGGAACACGTCTCGCCGCAGGCGTTCCGCGCCGCGATATCGACGTCGCCCGGCTCGCACGCCTCGCCGGGCTCCACCGTGCCGTTGCCGCACACCGCCGCCTCGCCGTCCGCCTCCGTCTCCGTCTCGCCGTCGCCGACGTCGCCGCCGTCGCCGTCTGCCTCCGCGCCCCCGTCGCCCGGCTGCAGGGCATCGCGGTCCAGGCTCTCGAACAGCACGCAGCCCGCCCCCGCCAGCGTCGCAACCGCCGCCACCAGCGCGACTCGCGTCGTCCTGCTCATCGTCGTCTCCTCCCCTAGAACCGCACGAGCGCCCCGACGGCGAAGCCGTCCGGCGTCCCACCGGACGATGCCGTCGGTCCCACCGTCACCGCCACGCCGGCCGCCGTCGGCTCGCCTTCCCAGTCGGTGAACCCGGCCAGGACCCCCGCCGCGACCGCCGCGACCACCGCAGCCGGGAGCAGCACCCACGTCGCAATCTGGTACGCATCGTGCCGGTCGACCGCGTCCAGCCCCGCCGCGCACGCGTCGCCGTCGCCCGTACGACACCCCGGCAGCGCGGCGTCGTAGTCCTCCGCGGCGACCCCGACCAGCACACCGGTCACGGCGCCGCCGATGCCGAGCGCCACCGCCGTGCCGGCCGCCGTCCAGAACCATGCCTGGCCCACGCCCGCATCGACGTCCGCCGGCTCGATCGGGGGCGGCGCCGGCGGCGCAACCGGCGGCGGCTCGACGACGACCTGCGCGACGGGATCCAGCACCACCGTCACCACGGCGTCCTCGCCGGAGGCGACGATCGCTTCCCCGGTCCAGGGCCGATGGCCGTCCAGCGTGACCTGGATGGTGTGGCGCCCGACCTGCACCTCGAGCGGCGCGGCAAGCGGCGCGGTGCCGATGGGCTCCTCGTCGACCACGATCGCGGCACCCGGCGGCTCGACGCGCACCGTCAACGTGCCCAGGAACACCCGCAGCTCCGCCATCGCCGCCGCGGCGGCCTCCAGCTCCGGCGCGTCCGCGACACCCCCATACCGGGCCTGCCACTCCTCGAACGCCTGCAGCGCCTCGCGATACAGGTGCAACGCCTTGCGGCACATCCCCAGGTTGAACAGCGCACTGCGCGTCGGGAACAGCTCGATCGAACGCTCGAACTCGATTCGCGCCGCGTCCCAGTCCTCCGCCCGCATCAACGCGATCCCGGCCTCGAAATGCCGCTCGGCTTCCGCCCGGCTCGCGTCCTCCTCCGCCTGCGCCCCCACGCTCCTCGGCAAACCGCTCGCCAGGACCACCGCGAACGCCGCGGCGCGAACCAGCCCTGTCGTCCATGTCATCCGGCGCCCTCCCCTTCCCGCGTCGCGCGTCGCAGCACGCCCGCGCCGCCTCGCCCCCGAATGTCGCCCAAGATACCCCATCCCCCCGCCCCAATTGCACCGCACGCCCCCCCCCCACCCGGCCCGGCCGCGCCCGCCCCCCGTCGTGCTACCTCCTCCCCGTGACCTCGCCCGCGCACGCGCCCTCCCCCTCCCTCCCCCGCTGGGACGGCCACGTGCATTCCGAATACGCTCCCCACGGCTCGCCCTCCGCCACCGAGGCGTTCCTCCAGCACGCCGCGGCCCTCGGCTTCACGCGCGTCACCCTCGCGGAGCACGCACCACTCCCCGACGGTTTCTCCGATCCCACCCCCGAGCACGACGGCAACCTCGACGCCGATCGCCTCGAGCCCTACCTCCGCCACGCGGCCGAAGTGCGCGAACGCTGGCGCGGGCGGCTCGAAGTCCTCGTCGGCCTCGAGATCGACCTGCTCCCCGGCCACGAAGACCACGCCCGGATCCTGGTCGAACGTCACGCCGCCGTGCTCGACGAAGTCGTCGCCTCCCTCCACCTGCTCCCGCTCGGCCGAGGCGAATGGGGCTCTACCGACTACTCGCCGGAGACGTTCGCCGAGTCCGCGCGCCGCTGCGGCTCCGTCGCCGCCCTGCGCCGCCGCTACCTCGAAACGCTCGCCGAACAGATCGACCGCGACGCCGGCGCTCCCCTCCCCCGACGCCTCGGCCACCCCCTGCTCATCGATAAGTTCCAGCGCCTCTTCCCCTCCATGGACCCGTTGGAGGACTCCCTCGCCGAAGCCGTCGTCGCCGCCGCCGCCGACCGCGGCTGGTCCCTCGACCTCAACGCCGCGGGATTGCGCAAACCTCACTGCGGAACGCTCTACCTCCGCGGCCCGATGCTCACCGCAGCTCGCCGACTCGCCGTTCCCGTCGTGTACGGCTCGGACGCCCACCGCCCGGACGAGGTGGGCGCGGGCTGGTCGGAAGCGGTGACGGAGTTCGAAAAGGCGGGCTACGCGGCCAGACGGTCGCCGGGGCCGGACAGGCTGAGCTGACGAAGGCCGGTGAGCGCCACCACGCGGTCGGGGTGGAGCGAGAAGAAAAGCCGGATCGCCTCGCGCACGTTGACCAGCCGGCGCGAGCGCATGAAGCCGCGGATGGCGACCGCGCAGGAGGCCTCCAGGCAGCCGTCATCGGAGTCCCAGTACCGCAAGATCAACTCGTCGGGGCCCGTCACCAACTCGGTCAAGAGCTTCATCTTGATCATCGGCCACCTCCTGCCCCGCCGCCCGGTTCCCTTTCGTCTTCCGACCGGCGCACGCCACCCTACGCATGCGCCCGGCGTGCCGATCTCGCGACGTCGTTCGGCCGCCTCCCACCGTCGTCCACTACCTCCCGCAATTACCAGCAGATACGACATCTGCCGCCGCTCTCACCCACCATCCAGCCCCCCCAGGAGTCAGCAACCTTCGGCAGTCAAACCCTGACAACCGTGACACGGCGACACCCTCCCCCCCCCACCCCTCCACCGCGCCACCCCTGCGCACGCCTTGCGCACCCGATGCCGCGCCCCGGGACTCGCGGACACCTCGCCTGCGCACCCCCTGCGCATCGACGGGAGGTTCGAAGGAGACAGCATGGCTAGACCCCC
>JACRCZ010000091.1 GCA_016218765.1 Deltaproteobacteria bacterium
CTCCCCCAACTCCGCCGCGACGTCGCCCTCTTCCCGACCATCCTGCTCGATCAGCTCGGCCCGCTCCCCCAACTACTTGGCAACGTGCTTCCGATCAGCGAGCACCGAACGGTGGTCCACGATGTCCCGGCTCATTACCCGACGGCGCCTGCGATGGCGCCGTCGCATGCCGCTCGTTTGCGGCAAGCGGTACGGCTGGGGTACTTTCCGGCGCATGAGCGACCCTGCAGTGGTGCATCTGGTGACGACCGTCGAGCGCGCCGATCCGGCGGAATTGGCCGAAGCGGGGCGCCGGGCGTTCCGCGCGGCCGGACTGGGCACGCGCGTGCGCGGCCTCACCGCCGTGAAGAGCCACTTCGGCGAGGAGGGCGGGCAGGGGTTCCTGCCGCCCCCGGTGATCCGCGCGGTCGTGGACGAGGTGCGGTCGGCGGGGGGAACGCCCTTCCTCACCGACACGACCACGCTCTACACCGGCAAGCGCGCCCAGGCGGTCGACTACGCGGCCCTCGTGCACGCCCACGGCTTCACCTTCGAAGCCGTCGGGGCGCCGTTCGTGGCCGCCGACGGGCTCGTGGGCGCGAACGAGACCGAGGTGCGTATCGATGGCGTTCATCACCGGACCGTGGCGCTCGCCGCCGACGCCCTGCGCGCCGGCTCCGCCGTCATCGTCTCCCACGTCACCGGCCACCTGGCCTGCGGCCTGGGCGCCACCGTGAAGAACCTCGGCATGGGCCTGGCCAGCCGGCGCGGCAAGCTGCGCCAGCACAGCACGCTCCGCCCGCACGTCGATCCCGACGCGTGCACCGCGTGCGAACAGTGCCTGCCGAACTGCCCCACCGGCGCCATCGCTCCGGCCAAGGGCCGCCGCGGCACTCCGCCCCCCATGGCCATCGATTCCGCCAGGTGCTCGGGCTGCGGCGAATGCCTCGCCTCCTGCCGCGACGACGCCATCCGCTTCGACTGGAAGGCCGAATCGCGCACGCTCCAGGAATCGATGGCCGAGCACGCCCTGGGCTACTGCCGCCGCATGGCCGGACGGATCGGCTTCCTCACCTTCGCCACGCACGTCACCAAGGACTGCGACTGCATGGGGAAACGCCAGAAGCCGTTGTGCGCCGACATCGGCGTCCTGGCCGGAACCGACCCGGTCGCCATCGACCAGGCCGCGCTCGATCTCGTGCGCCGGCACGCCGGCCGCGGCCTCGAGGCGATGTCCTACCCGCGCCTCGACGGCAGCTTCCAGCTCGACCACGGCGAGCGGATCGGCCTCGGCACGCGCTCCTACCAGCTCGTGAAGGCCGCCGAATAGCGCCTCAGGAACCGCAACGGAAGCGGACGAAGAACAGCTCGTTGCCCACGCTCGGCGCGTCCTCCGCGTCGCTGCCCACGTCGGCGAGCGCCGCGCCCGGCCGCTCGCGCCACACCGCCGCGAACTCGCCCTTGGCGGCCCCGGGCGCCAGGCCCACCCGGCCGCCCAGCCCGGCAAGCGGCACGCCGACGGCCGGATCCTCGTCGGCCGGCGACTCCGGACAGCCCGTTTCGAGCGGGCAGACGGTCAGGTCGAGACGCGCGGCGGCACGGGACCATCGGACCGTGACCAGGTCGTCCCCGACGAACAACGCGCCGTGGTAGCGGTACGTGCCGCGGGCCGCGACGGACGTGCCCAGCGGGACGCCCCCGGCGGGATCGAAGAACGAGACGTCGAGGTCCGGATTGTCGGGCGCGCGGTCGACCCAGACGACGGCGAGGCGGTTCTTCCCGGACTGCCAGGCCAGGATCGGGATCCGCCCCTGGATGCTCCTCGCGGGACGCTCGCCCGCCAGGACGCGCTCCACCCACAGCGGCTCGCCGCCGCCCGGCGCGAAGGCAGCCAGGACGATCGTCGTCAGACCCTCGCCCTCCTCCTCCCAGGCGACCGCGAATCCGGCGTCACCCAGGCCGACGACATGCGGGAGTCGCGTCAGGTTGGCGCGGGTCCGGACGGCCCGCGCGCCCGGCTCCTCCGGACGGGGCAAGCGGACGAAGCGGGGACCGTCGAGCAGCTTGCCCTCGCGGTCCAGGAACGCGATCGCCGCGCTGTCCCGGGCCGCCGTGCTGGTGGTCTCCCGGCCGGCCCACGCGACCGCGAACACGACGCCCGCCGCAGACCGCGCCACCGCGACCGTGGGATACGCGGCCGGCGACACGCCCGTGGCCAGCACCGCCGGCTCGGCGGCGGGATTGCCGAGGAAATCGAGCGCACGGAAGACGACGCGGCGCTCGTTCCCGACGATCTCGTCCCAGGCCAGCCCGCACTGCTTGTCCAGGCAGTCGATCGTCGGACGAGCCGCATCCGCGTCGCGCCCGGACACCGCAAGGTCCCTCGCCAGGAGACGCTTGCCGGAGGCGTCCAGGCGCTGGAGGTAGATCTGCTGCGCGTTGCTGTCCTCCGGGGCCGCACGGCCATCGCTCCACGCGACGAGGTACTCCTCCCCGGTCCAGGCGAGCTGCGGACGGCCCACGGCGCGCGAGGGTGCGTCCGGATCGCGCAACATGGCCAGACCGGCCGGCGTGCACGGCCCGGCCGACACCGTCTGTCCCAGATCCCGCGCCTTGAGCTCGAGCTGCCGCGTCGATTCGCGCGTGTCGCCCAGATCCTCGCGCAGGCGCTGGAGCGACGACGTCGCGTCGTTCCACCGGCCCGCGCGCAAGGCCTCCTCGGCCGCGTCGCCCTCGCGCACCAGCAGCGCATCCTTGGCCGTGCCCAACGCCCGCCGCGCGGGGTCGTAGAGGACGGAATCAGGCGCGATCCCCGACAGGAGGCGGACCACCGAGAAGGCGTCGTCCAGGCTGGCCGCCACGGGAACACCCCGAGCCAACGCCTCGAACACGTCGGCCGCGGCCTGCGGGTCCAGCGCGTGGGTCGTCGCGGCGGAGACGATGCGCGCCGCGTTCGTGACGTCGCCCGCGGCCGCCAGCGCCTTCGCGCCACGCATGGCCGCCCCGATCCACTCCGGATCCGGCTCGGACCCGGAGGGACCCGCCGCCAACCCGCGCTCCAACGCCTGCGCCGCCTGCGCCCGGCGCTCGGGCGGCAAGACCGTCGCCGCCTCGTCCAGCACGTCCGCCAACCGCCCCGCATCGGCCGCCTCCGGCCGGGCGACGGAGGCCGCCAGGCGCGGAAGAACCAGATCGAGCGCTTCCGTGAAGCGCCCGCCCTCGAGCAGCGGGCGCACGTCGTCCGCCGCGGGCACCGGGGCCCCCGGAATGGGCCGCAAGGGCGCCGGCGCCTCGTCCGGAGGGGTCTCGCGCAGGCGCAGCCAGACCAGGGTGGCCGCCACGCCGCCGCCGAGGATCAGGACGACCAGGAGCAGCCAGGCGACCACCGACCGCCGCTTCCCGCCAGGCGCTCCGTCGTCGGCCGTCGCGGCGGTCGAGACGGGCCCGTCGAGCGACCGGGTGACAGGACGCGGACCGCTGCCCGACCCCGCGAGCGAACGGGAGCCGGAGACCGCAACGGCCGCGGCGCCCGCGGGCTGCGACGGGACCCCGGCATAGGCGGTGTCGGCGTCGTGGAGCGGGAAGCCGGTCACCGGGCCGGTGCCCACGTCGTCCGCCGCCTCGGGCGCGATGCGCGGCGGTGGCAGGTCGATGGACTCGGCCGGCAGCCGATCGAGATCCTCGCTCAGGGCGTCGAGATCGTCGAGGATGGCGTTGGCGGTCTGGTACCGCCGTTCCGGGTCCTTCTCCAGCGCCCGGAGACAGATCGCCACCAGCCCCGGCAGCAGCTCCGGGTTGTAGCGATCGGGCCGCTCGGGCGGGTTGTCGACGTGGGCCTGCATCACCTGGTATTCGGTGGCCGCCTGGAACGGCACCCGCCCGGTGAGGCACTCGTAGAAGACGACGCCGATCGAGTACAGGTCGCTGCGCTGGTCGACGGACTTGCCGAGGCACTGTTCGGGAGACATGTAGTCGACGGTGCCGAGCACGCTGCCGGGCTGGGTCATGGAGGTGGTGTGGAGGGCCTTCGCGATCCCGAAGTCCGTGAGCCACGGCCGGATGTGCCCGCGATCCTCGGCGATGAGGATGTTCGCCGGCTTCACGTCGCGGTGCACCACGCCCTCGGCATGGGCGAACGCCACGCCGCGCAGGATCTGCCGCAGGACGTCGCACGCCGTGCGCTGGGCGACCGGCCGGCCGCGCACCAGATCGCCCAGGTTGCGCCCGCCGGGGACAAACTCCATCGCGATGAGCAGCAGCTCCTCCGTGATCACGAAGTCGTAGACACGGACGATGTTGGGATGCTCGAGCTTGCCGTGGGTCTTCGCCTCGTTGCGGAATCGCTCGCGCATCTCGGGCGAGCGACACAGATGGCTGTGCAGGATCTTCACCGCGACCTGGCGTTCGAGCACGGTGTCGACGGCCAAGTGCACGGAGCCCATCCCGCCCTCGCCGATCAGCCGGAGGAGCTTGTACTTGCCCACCGATTCGACCCGCGTCGTCACCACGGGAACTCCGCGACCTCCGCCCCACCATCCTGGCAGAACAACGCCCCGCGAGCAACGATCGCAAGCCGACTCCCCGCACTCCCCGCACTCCCCCGCACTTCCCCGCCCTCCGCCTTGCGGGGCCTTCGGAATTGCGGTTAGGATGCCGGTGCGGAGGAGGGGCAGCGGCATGGCGCGGACGCTCAGGACCGTGTTCGACGAGGCCAACCGCCGGTTCGCCGCGCGGGACTTCGTCGGCGCGCTGAAGATCTACCGTATGCTGCTCGAGACGGCGCAGGCGGGCGCCGGCACGGACGTCGACGTGCGGCTGCGCATCGGCGACACCCTGCTGGCGCTGGGCGAGGAAGCGGGAGCGCGGCGCGTCCACGCCGCCGTGGCCACCCAATCGATCCGCGCCGGCCTGCCGCTGTACGGCATCGTCGCGATCAAGATCCTCGAACAGGTCAAGGTCGACGTGGCCCCGGCCGTCGAGGCCCTGGCGGAAATGTACGCCGAGGGATCGGAACGCATCGGCAAGGGCGCACGACCCGCGCTCCTCGATCTCGATCTCCCCCTGCGCGAGGACGTTTCCCTCGACCTCCCGATCGCCGCCCCGGCCCTCATCGAACAGTGCATCCAGGCGGCCGGCGGCCAGGATCCCCGCGCCAAGTACCCCGAGAAGGTGCCCCCCATTCCCCTGTTCTCGCTGCTCGCCCCGGACACCTTCATGGACGTCATCCGCCTCGTCCGGCTCCGCCGCGTCGCCGACGGCACGTTCGTCGTCCGCGAGGGCGAGATCGGCGAGTCGTTCTTCGTCATCGCGCGCGGCACCGTGCGCGTCACCCAGCACGACGTCCTGGGCAAGGAGCGCGAGCTGGCCCTCCTGGGCGACGGCTCCGTCTTCGGCGAGATGGCCCTCATCTCCAACTCGCCCCGCACCGCCACCGTCATCTCCGCCGGCAGCGTCGACCTGCTCGAGTTCAACCGCGACGCGCTCACCGCAGCCTCCGAGCAGATCATCGATATCGCCACCGCACTCGACCGCTTCACCCGCGACCGCCTCGTCCAGAACATCCTCGCCACCAACCCCCTCTTCCGGCCCTTCGACCGCGCCCAGCGGCTCGAGCTCCTGCGTCGCTTCTCCGCCCACGAGGTCACCCCCGGGACGGTCATCGTCCGCGAGGGCCAGGAGGGCAAGGGCCTGTACCTCATCCTCACCGGCGAGGTCGACGTGACCAAGGTCGACGGCCAGGAGAAGGTCCTTCTGGCCACGCTCAAGGCGGGCGAGTGCTTCGGCGAGATCTCGCTCGTCAAACGCTCCCCCACCACCGCCACCGTCACCTCGGCCCGCCACACCACCGTGCTCTTCCTGCCCCGCGACGCGTTCGCCAAGCTGGTCGAAGCCCTGCCGGAGCTGGCGACCTACTTCCGCGAGCTGACCGAGGAGCGCCTCATGGACACCCGCCTCGTCCTCGATCGCTCCGACGAGGAAGACGACCGCTCCCTCGCCGACGTCCGGCACATTTTCTGAACGCTACATCTCCCCCAGCGCCAGCTCCAGCAGCACGGCGTCGTCGGTCGGCGCGTGCTCCAGGCGATCGAAGCCGCGGCGCACCCACGGCCAGATCGGAGGCCGATCCGCGCAGCCGTACGGCAGATCGTCCGCCGAACAGTACAGCCGCACGTGGAAATGGTCGTCGTGCGGCGCCGAGTCGCTCGGCTGGTGCAGCACCGACACCGCCCGCTCCACCGTGTCCAGCGAGGCGCCGGACTCGAGCGCATACGTCAGCAGCGCAGCCTTCACGCCGTGCGAGACGAAAATCCACTGCACGTCCTGCGGATACTCCTCCAGGAGGTGCGCCACCAGCGCCCAGTTGCGCTCCAAATCCAGGCTCACGGGACCGGCGACACCGACCGCGAGACCGTCCTCGCCGAACCTCATGAAGCGCGCGCGACGGCCCGCCGAGCCGTCCGCGGACGTGGTGAAGAACAGCAGGTCGACGTCGCGTCCGGCGCGGTGCGAATGATGGCCGGCGACGGCGCCGCCCGAACGCGCCGACAGGTCGCCGATCCACAGCGTCGCGCCGTCCCAGCGCTCCTGCAGCCATCCGGCCGTCTCCTCCAGCACCTCGGTCAGCCGCCGCGACCCGTACCGCCGCTCGCGCTCGCGATAGGCCCGGAAACCATCCCCGCGGTCGGGCACCAGCACCCCCGCCTCCAGCCACCCCTCGTTGGAATCCCCCACCGACGTCCCCGGAGGCGCCAGCTCCGGCGGCTGGAACGCCGCACACCCCACCACCCCGAACACCACGACCATCCCGACCATCCCCCCCCTCCCCCATCGGTGTCCACCGGTGTCCATCGGTGGTTTCCTTCCCCCTCCTTCCCTATCTGTGTTCATCTGTGTCCATCTGTGGTTTCCCTGACTCGGCTCCTTCCCCTTCCCCATCGGTGGTTTCATTCCCTTGAGCCTCGAACATCCACTTGCTATCTTGCCCCCGCTCGCCAGGAAAGCCCGGAATCGTGGACCGCGTCAATCCGGGGGGCCCCGGGGCGAGCGGAGGTCGTGGCGTGTCGTCGCAGGCGAAACGCGGCGCGGCGGGTGCGGTTCCCTCCCGGGACGTCGTGCGGCTCGACTCGGCCGACGCCGCCGATCCCCGCCGCTTCGGCGGGAAGGGCGCCGGGCTCGCGCGGCTCGTCGCGGGCGGTTTCTCCGTGCCCCCGGGATTGTGCGTTTCCACGAACGCCTTCCGCCGTCATGCCGCCGCGGCGCTGGGCGTCGACGGCGCCCCCTTCTCCGCCGTGCTCGACCGCGCGGGCCGTCCCGACCCGGCGCGCATCGAACGCGCCGCCGCGCGCGTCCGGGGCACGGCGCCGGACCCGACGCTGCTGGCCGAGGTGGCGGCGGCGCTCGACGGTCTCGGGCTCTCCGGCCGGCCCGTCGCGGTCCGGTCCTCCGCCAACTTCGAGGACCGCGCCGACTGGTCCTCGGCCGGCCTCCAGGAAACCGTGCTGGGCTGCACCGGCGTCGAGGCGATCGGCGCGGCGATCCTGCGCTGCTGGGCCTCCGCCTGGCGCACGCCGACCCTGACGTACCTCCTGCGCGCCGGCGCACGCCTCGACGACGTCGCGCTGGCGCTCGTGATCCAGGCCATGGTCACGGCCGAGGTCTCCGGCGTGCTGTTCACCATCAACCCGGTGACGGGCAACCAGGGCGAGCTGGTCGTCAACGCGCTGCGCGGCTGCTGCGAGCCGCTGGTCGGCGGGAGGTGCACGCCCGAGAGCCTGATCCTCGACCGCGCCACGCTGCGGGTCCTGCGCCGCGACGGTTCCGGCGAGCCCGGCTGCGCCCCGCTGGACGACGGCCGCGCCCGCGACCTCGGCCGCCTCGCGCTGCGCGCGGAACGCGCGCTGGGAGGCGCGCTGGACCTCGAATGGGCCTTCGACGCAGCGAGCGCCGACGCCATCGTGCTCCTCCAGGCACGGCCCATCACCGCCGGCGCCCGGCCGCCCGCCCCAGGGGGCGTGAACCCAGGGCACCGCGTCTCCCCCGGACGGGGGTTCTCGCTCCTGCCGCGGCGGCGGACGAGTCCCGCGCACTGGGTCTGGACCAACGCCAACGTCGGCGAGGCCCTCCCCGGCGTCGCCACGCCGCTCACCTGGTCGGTCGCCCTGCGCTTCAGCCGGCGGGGCTTCGAGCGCGCCTTCGCGACCCTGGGCTGCGCCGTCCCGGCCGACGCCGTCCTGGTCGACCGCTTCCACGGACGCATCTACCTCAACGCGACGGAGTTCCTCCGCATCGCCTCGCAGGTGCCCCTGCTCAGCCCGCGCCGCCTCGAACAGCTCGCCGGCGTGCCCGGCCTGGGCGACCTCGAGGCCGAGAGCAACCTCGTGGACAGCGCCGGCTTCCTCCTCCGCCTCCCGCTAACCGCCGTCCGCCTGGCAGGCGCCAACCTCGGCCTGGACAACGCACTGGACGACTACGAGCGCCGCCTGGCCAGCGAGCGGGCGCGCATCGCCGCGCGCCCCCTGGCGGCCCTGGACGGCTCCACCCTGCTGGACGAGCTGGATCGCCGCGAGACGTGGCTCGACGAGACGGGCTCGCTCATGCTCACCTGCGCCTCCAACTCGCTCTCCTCCTACGTCGCGCTCGGCGCGCTCCTCCGCCTGTGGATGCCGGCGCAGGCCGAACGACTCGTGGGGGGACTGATGGCAGGGTTCGCCGACCTGGAAAGCGCCCAACCCGGCCTGACGTTGTGGCACATCTCCGAGCTGGCCCGCGTCGACGGGCCGGCCCGCGCGCTGCTCCTGGACCGCCCGGCCGCCGGCCTGAGCGTCCGCGACTTCGATCCGGCCGGGCCCACCCGCCGCGCACTGGAGTCCTTCCTGCGCGCCTACGGCTTCCGCGCCGTGCGCGAGGCGGAGCTTTCGACCCCACGCTGGTCGGAGGACCCCTCGTTCCTCCTCGCGGCGCTGCGCTCGTACCTGGCCTCCGAGGTCGGGGCGCCGATCGCGCGCATGGAACGGCAGAAGGAGGCGCGACGACGCGCCGCCGAGGAGATCGAGGCGGGGGTGAGCCCGATGCGCTTCACCCTCGTCCGCCACGCCCTGCGCCTGGCGCAGAAGTTCACGCGGCTGCGCGAGCGCATGCGCTCGCGGGTGACCGAGGTGCTGGGCTGGTACCGCACGCTTGCCCTGGAGGCGGGGCGCCGGCTGGGCAGCCCGGACGACGCGTTCTTCCTCGACCTGGACCAGATCCGCTCCTTCCTCCGCGGCAGCCTGCCGGACGCGGCCGGGATTGCGGCGGAGAACCGCGCCCGCTTCGCCGCCGACGTGGCCCGACCCGACCCGCCCACCGTCTTCGTCGGCTCGCCGCCGCCCGTCGTCCCGCCGGCCGCCAACGGCTCCGACCTCCACGGCGTCGGCGTTTCGTCCGGCCGCGCCGAGGGCCTGGCGCGGGTGCTCCGCTCCCCCGCCGAGGCGTCCGAGCTGCGCCAAGGCGAGGTCCTCGTCGTCCCGCACGCCGACGTCGGCTGGTCGCCCCTGTTTCTCGTGGCCAGCGCCGTCGTCACGGGCATGGGCGGGATGCTGTCGCACGCCGCGGTGGTCGCGCGCGAGTTCGGCGTCCCCGCCGTCTTCGGCGTGCCCGGCATCATGTCGCTCGTCCGCACCGGCGACCGCCTCCAGATCGACGGCGGCTCGGGCAGCGTGGCCGTCGACCGGGCGCCGCGATGAACGCCCCGGACGTCGGTCGCCATCCGCCCCTCCCGTCCGAACCGCTGGCTTTAGCCCGCGGCCGGGGCTGGCTCGTCGCCTGGAAACCCGCCGGCGCGTTGATCGATGCCGACCCGTCGCTCGAGTCCGACACCTTCCGCGCCGCCCTCGCCGCCGCCCTCGGCCTCCCTTTCGCCGCCTGCCATCCGCACACGCGGCTGGATCGCCCCGTGGCGGGCCTGACCCTGTGGAGCGTCGAGCGGGAGACGCGCCGCAAGTTGGTCGACGCGACGCGCCGCGGCGAGGTGCGCAAGCTGTACCTGGCGTTGGTGAAGTGCGGGGAGGGCGGGGAGAGAGGGGAGTGCGGGGAGTGCGGGAAGGGCGGGAAGTGCGGGGAACGGGGGGACACCGTGAAGAACGGAGCGGGTGAAGGCGGGGTGTCCGGCGCGCCGCGGCAGGTGGCGCACGCCGGTCCCTGGCGCACGCGTGCGGGAAGACCCCTGCAACGCGCCCCAGTGACCCGCATCGCCGAGCTGGCATCGTCCGGCGGAACCGCGCTCGTCGCGGCCGGCATCACCGCCGGAAAATGGCATCAGATTCGGATGCACCTCGCGGGCGCCGGAATGCCGATCCTGGGCGACCGCCTTCACGGCGGCACGCCGCGACTGGTCCGCGCCGACGGCGCGGTGCTCGCCGCGCCCGTCATCGCGCTCGAATGCGTCGGAGTCGAAGTTCCGGACGACGGTCGCAAGACCCTCGTGCTGGAACCGCCCCGCGGCTTCGTCCGCGACGGCGCCACTTGGGCGGGACTCGATGAAGGCGAGTTCAACCGAGCCGCGCTGGAACGCGCATGGCAAGCGGTGTGGGGCGACGGCCGGCCATGAGTGTAGACGCTCGCTCGGATTCGCGGACCACCGATCGAGCGCGGCGCGGCAGCAGCGACGATGTACGCCGTGGGATTCCGCCACGTCCCGCATCCAGTAGGCCTCCGAACGATCGCGCCGAAGGCGATCGGAATCCCGCGGTTCGTGGCGATCGTCTCCAATTCCGCGGAGCACGGACCCGCGGGCGGTCAAGCGCGCCGCCCCAGCTCTGGACCGACCGCCCGCGGTGTCGGCAATGCTTCCCGGACGGTTTCCCCTCCCTCGCGTCGCGCGCGCTCGACGAAATACGCCAGTACCGCGAAGCTAACCGCGGCAACTCCAAACGCCAGCGCGTCCCGTTCGCGCTTCAGCAACGTGTCGTATCCCCCGTGCAAGACCATCGGCAACGCGTTCGCCCGGAGCAGCAGGACCAACCACATCCACACGCTGCGGCTCCGCGCCAAGACGTCCCTCCGGCGATGCAGCAGCAGCGCCGCCGACGCGGCCCAGATCGCATGCAGTGCGACGCACGACACGAAGCGCACGACGTAGGTGTCCACCGTGGCCAGGCCGTTGTACATGGTACTCGAATAGTGGACTCCCTCGGCCACGCCGAAGCCTGCCCCGCTGGCCAGCCCCCATACGCTCGTTTCCCGCCAGCCGAGCGGCGCTCGTCGCAGCCGGACGAAGACCGGCAACGCCTTGGTGACCTCCTCGCACAGCCCGACACCGAGCGTGAAGCCGAGGAAACTCGCCAGGAGGCCGTTCGACGGATCGAGCGCCGCCTGGTACGAGAAGCCGATGATCCTCACGATGTGTAGGAGCATCGACCATAGCCCCAGCCCGACCATCCGCAACCCTGTGCTGGCCTCGGCGGCGATCTGGAACGCGATGAGCAGCAGGATGCCGACCGTGCCCGTGAACAGCCCGGCCCCCAGGAGCGATCGAAGCTTCGCCTCTCCGCGCTCGAACAGGCACACCATCGCCAGCAACATCACGACCACCGACCCCAGGCCGAACAACCAGTGCCACCGACTGTGGTACCCGAGCGCTGCCCCGACGATCTTCCCTTCCGGCAACGCCGCGAAGAGCTCCGCATTGGAGGCGTTGCCTCGCTCGAGCAGGCTCCGGAAACCCTCGTTGGCCCGTGCCGTCTCCGCCACCCGGTCGGCGGTGTCGTCGACGTCGCGAACGACGGACCACGCGAGCGGCGCCAGCGCCAGAACGAACGCCGCGTAGAAGTACCGCGCCCTGCCCTGCCGCGCGTTCTCCGGAGGCTCCGGCGCCGGCTCGGCGCCGATCGGCGCCGCGGCTGCCCCCGCCAGGCATCGCGTGAACGCGAGAACCGCCAGTACCTCGCGCCAGGAAGGATCCCGCGCCTCCAGCTCCCGTCGGGTCACCGGGTTCCGCGCAAGTCCGCGCAGCACCGATAGCTGGCGCCGGGTGAATCCGAAACGGTGGAGCGGCGCGCGAGGGTGCAGGACCAACGGGCGGTCATCGAAGGCCTCCAGGGCGGCGCTGACGGCCGAGTCCGGCTCTCGCCCTCGCATCGCTTCCCGGATGACGGGCAGCGGGTCCATTCCAGACCGGAGAAGCAGGACGCCGCCCGGCTTGCCGATGGCGTAGCACGTCTGCTCGTCGACCTTCGCGAAAATGCCGCTCGGCGTGAACTCGGGGGAGGAGAGCCCAACGACCTCTCCTGCCACCAGGTCCAACGTGTGCCGGGTCCCGTCCCCTTCCGTCAACTCGAGCCGGATGTCGAGTCGTCGATCCGCGGCATCGGCGAGAATGCTCGCCAGCGAGCGCTCCCCCAACCGTCCCGCTTCGATGACGTCCATCCTGATACCTCACCGGAGCCTGCGATCGTGACGTTGCCCCTCCGCCCGACCCCGGTCAAGTCGAGGTCGAGCGCGCCGGTCTGCACGCCTCGTTGCCGTCATGCCATGCTTCATCTAGGTGGGAGTCGTGCTGGACGCGCGAGGCACCGAGGATGCGGGTCGGGAGGACCGTCGGTCGACGGCGGGAGGTGGCTTGAACTTCTTGGTCCCGAGGCCGGTCCGGACGCCGCCCGAAGATCCGCGCTCTGGGGAACATCGAGGTGAGCGCGCTGTCCATGGCTGGTTCCCGGCGTTTCGAAGGACGGAACCAGGAGGGCGGCCGGGGAGCAGGAAGGAGACGCCATGTCGGCCCAACCCTGGCTCCAACCCACCGTGACGCAGCGAATTCGGTTGTTCCTCGAGGAAGTCGGCCGGCCGGCGCCCCCTTGGGCCACCCACGAGCGGGTGATCGAGTTGGCCTGGACGACCTTGCGGGTCCGGGGCGCGGACGCGCGAGTCGCAAAGGCGTTCGGCGCACTTCTTCACGACATGCGCGCCCGCACCGGCGCCGGCCTGCCGGACCACCTGGCCCATCCACACGCCGAGCTGCTCGACGAGGAACGCATCGCCGAGCTGGTCGCGCAGCTACGGGCCGTCGTGCGCTCCCGCCCCGGGCGACCGGAACTTCGCGACCTACGCAGGATCCTCGCGCGGTTCGGCGCACCGATGTTCGGCCTGTCGCTCGCCCTGGCCTGCGACCGCGGCGGAAGCCGGACGTCGCCGGACGCGTCCGCGCTCGCCGTCTCCCCGCCGGCCATCGTCGACGTGCCGCTCGCCACGCCCGAGCCGCCGGAGGCGCAAGCGGAGGCGGCACGGATCGAGGACAACGGCGGGGCCGCACCGCCGGCGGCCGAGGGCGACACGCTCGTCGGCGACGACCTTCCGCTGGACCAGGCGCAGCGATCGGCGCTGCGGACGTGCCTCTCGAACGGGAAGACGGGACAGGAGAGCGACCTGGTGGCTCTCTTCCGCGACAAGGCGCCCACGGAGGTCGCCGCAGCGCTGGAGGCAATGCTTGCGCCGGGTGGGGTGTGCGGGCCGCCTCCGGCGGCCGACGCAGGAGACGGGGACGCCGGTGCGACCGTGGACGGCTCGGGCGAGCCGGACACCGACGGCGCGGATGCCGGCGTCGATGGGATGGATGCGGATGGAGACGGCGGGAGCGACGTGCGTCGCCGCCACGGCCGCGCACGGCGGGACGGCACGTCCTCCCGGCCACGCCGCATGGGCACAGGCACTTCGAGCACCATCGTCGGCATCCCATTGTACAAAGGTGTTGCGTTCGGCGACACCACGCCCACGGCCCGACACCGTGTCCGCACCGAGCATCCTGCCGGATCCCAACCTCGGTAGGTCGATCGCCCGCTCGACGCGTAGACCGACCCCAAAGCCGTGGAGGTTCAGGTGGACGACAGCTCGCTCCGGGAGTTCATCCACTCGTTCGGCGTCACGTTTCTGGCCATCCCGATACTCCACCGGAACCCGCGTGGCTCGTTGCCAGCCGCGGGCGCGGATAGCATCACGATCAACGGCGCGCGGGGAGGTTCGGAGGTCGCCCTCCGCACTGCGGACACGGAGTGGCAGAGATAGGCGAACGCAGATGCACAGCGAGCTTGCCGGACAGGTGCTCAACCGGCTGCGCGGTGACGCGGCACCTGGGCCGCTTCTGGAGCGCACGACCACCGCGCTCTTCCTCGACATGCGGGTGGTGGAGGTGCGACGTCAACTCGGCGGCATCCAGGGCGGCGGCCTACGAGCGATCGCAGGGCGGGTGCACGCCAACCGCGTTCCGCGTCCGCTCCGTTTCCAGGGGGCCGATGATCGGCACTACGATTCGACCGGCGGCTCGACGATCACGATCCCGTCTTCGTCTTCGTCGTCTTCCGGGGGTATCTCGGAGACGGGGAATTCGGATCCATCCGGCCGGACCAGGAGCCAACGAAACGGATTCGGGTCACCGTCTGCTGGGTCGACGACCACATCTTGGCTGAAGAAGCGAGCAACCGCCTTCCCAAGCTCCAAGTCGGTCCTCGGCCACCCTACCGGGGCACGGCCAACGAGCACCACCGAGACCGAGGTCCGGAAACCCTTCGACCGCGGGAAGCACCGGTACCGCACCTGCTCCGCCGCCGTCACGTCTTCAACCCTGACGACTGCCTCCGCGGGCAGGTCCATCAGTTGTGCGAGGAAGGCCCGCACCTGCGACTCAGGGACGAGGTCGCGGATGTGCACGTCCAGGATAATCGTCTGCCCCACAGCCGCACCGCACAAGTCGTTCCGCGTTGACCTCCTGGACTCCCGTCCGCGCCCGCGAGCGTGCCTCCGTCGCCGCGCTTCGGTCAAGCCGCCGTCCAACATGCCTTCGTGAATGTCGCGCGGTTCGGCGACTACAACGGCGACGGCTACGAGGACTTCATCTACGCCGACGCGTACTACGGTCCGGTGCCCCCCAACAGCCAAGGAATCTGCTTGGGCGGCCCGTCGATCGACTTTGTTCCAGACGTCGTCTTCGAGCCGCGCTGACTGGGCCCGCGCGGGACCCTCACGAGGGTAGCTATCCCCGACCCCCGCGGCGCAAGCGGGACCCGGATGGCGAACAATGCTGCTGATGGCGATGAACGCGGGAACGTCGGTGATCACCGCGATCAAGATCATCCCGACGGTGGCCGCGATCAGGCGGCTGGGGAAGCCGGAGAAGCGGCGTCAGCGGTAGCAAGCTGTCTGGGACTCCGGGAGCTCGGTCGTCGGATACGCCACGATCCACACACGAGGCGGGCTACGCCTCGCCGTCCTCTCAGTCGATTCCCACGAAGTGGACGGGGTACGAGTCGAAGCCGTCGAACCGCGGGATCTCCGCCTGCGTCCGGTTCGGCGTCTCCTCGGTACCGGCGGTTAGGTCGTGCACCGTAAACACCACGCCGACCGGCGCCCCAGGTCCGACGGCTGAGCGCCGACGACCCCATCCCGTGCCGATCGCCGGCCTGCATAGAACGGCGCGCCACCTTCCCTCTGCCGTCGGACCCCGGAGATCGCCGTAGTCGCGTTCCTGAAGTTCCAGAACCAAGCTCTGGCGGTCGGTTGACGCCGGGACGGTGATCCGGAGGAGGTCCGGCAAGGGCCGCTTCGGGGACGGCCCCGAGAGGTTGTCGAACGACGCAAGGCCCGCTGGGTCGCGGGCTTGTCGTGGCGTCTCGACCCGCGCCCGGCGGAGCGCCGAGGTGGTCAGTCTCGATTCTCTCCGGCAGCCCGCAGCGAGCACGATGAGCGCCAAGGCCGATGCGGCGAGGACCACGGACCGATGCCGGGCGCTGTCGAACATCTGGACGCCTCCGCCTGCGACACCCCGTTCCGCCGGTCAGCGCCGGCTGCACTCCAACCCGTGACCGTGCCACCTCGCGCGCAGGTGCTCCGGCGTCTGCTTGCGCAGGCCGTACAGAGGGTCCACGACGAGCGCCTGATCGCCGTCCATCCCGACGAAGGCGACGGCGTGCGATTCCGGCCCGGTTGCGGGATGGTCCACGAACAGCATCGCAGGTGCCGCCACCGCTGTCGGGTCGGCGTCGCGCTCGAAACGCCGGCACTCGACGCCGAGTTCGCCCAGGCCCTCGATCACTTCCGCCGGCGAGGAGCCGAGCACGGTCGTGCCCAGCCGCTCGGCCATCTCGCGCTCCGTCGTCTCCAGGCCGAGTTCTCGGGCGATGTTCGCGGCGCTCGCCGCGGCGCAGCTTTCCGAACTGGTCTGGAGAATGTAGCCGTCGTCGGTGACGGCGTGCCCGAGTTCGTCCCAGATGGGATGGGTCACGACGGCCCACGCGATCCCGACACCCAGGAAGGTCCCGATGAGAGCGGCCGCGATCCGCCAGCGTCGCCGGTGCGATGTCGCGAAGGCCAACTGAATCGTGAAGCCGAACAGGTAGCCGGCCGGACCGAAGAAGGTCGCGCCTGCGAAGGCGAGGAAGTGCAGTTCGACCAAATGCGGTAGCTCCCAAGCGAGGAAGGGCGAGTAGTCGAGGATCACCCCCGCCCCGATGGCCGCCAGCATGCAGCCGACCGCAATCCACGGCCCGCGGGTCAGGCGCAGCGCCGACCGCAGGTCGATCTCGGGATGACGCCGACGGGCACGACGTGCGCCGACCGCGCCGCCGATCGCACAGGAAACACCGCCCGCAAGCGCGAGCCACGCATCTGCTCCGGTCACATCGACCTCCGCCGCAAGAACGCACGACGATGACCTTCTGTTCCCCCGATGGCTGTTCATTGTGGGCCGACGCGTGTTGCAGCAGGAAGAACCAACCGAGGACGGTGGCGGCGATCCGGCGGCTGGGGACGAGGGAGAAGCGGCGGCAGCGGGAGCCGGAGCCGCCTCTTGATCCCGGAGCCGTCGACGTGGACGATCACCCCGCGATCGAAGGTCGCCGTGCTCGTCCGATGACGGCTTCACCGGCCGTCCATCGGCCGCAACGCCCCGCGCGTCGGGGCCGAAGGAGGACTCGTTGATGAAGCGCGAATCGAAGATGCTGCTGGTGATCGTCTTCTTGCTCGGGTGCTTCGCGTCGCATGTCGCCCGGACGAACTTCGACTTGCCGCCCGCGTACGCGCAGACGACGCCCCCTTCGACCTCGGCGCAGCGGTGGGAGTACACGTGCGAGGCGTTCACCGACGTGGCCCCGATCGTTCCGTGGCTCAACCAGAACGGCGCGCAGGGGTGGGAGTTGACGACCCTGGACGCAACGAGCGCCGCCTACATCTGCTTGAAGCGTCCGTTGTAGCTGTCGCACGAGCAGAGGGAGCACGGCCGTTCGACGGCCCCGCGTCTTTGCCCCCACCCTCCGCCCTGCGGTAGGAGGCGTTCCAGCGGCCCGTCGCCGTCACCCAGCCGGAGGAGGAGAGCACGCCCAAGAAGAACGTGATCGCCTCGATCGCCGCCGCCGACCTCGCCTACGCCGTGGGGCGGCTGGTCGACGCCGGGAAGACCACCGCCGCCGCGTCCGTAGAGTGGTTCGATCAAGTCCCGGAAGATGCCGCGGGGTGCGGGTGTCGGATTCCGCGATGGCCGTTTGCTCGATCTGTGGACGGGCCGACGCCGCCTCCAGTCGCGAGTCCCAGGACGTCGCGGAGATCCTGCACGTCGAGGACGGCCTCGTAGTCGTCGTCGCCGACGGCGCTGGCGGTATCTCCGGCGGACGGGCTGCCGCCGGGGCGGTGGTCGAGGTGGTCCGGGCGCTTGTCGCCGCCGGATGCCACCTTCATCCCGACCGGCTGGTCCGCCACCTCCGGGTCGCAGAGTCCGACCTCGTTGCCGTCGGCGAGACCACCGCCGCCGTCGTCGTAGTTGCCGATGACGAGGTCCTCGGAGCCAGCCTCGGCGACGGCGAGGCGCGCATCGGGGCTCACAGTCGATGGATGTGAGGCACCTACCCGCCGACGCTTTCCGGTGGTCCCACGGGGAACCCGCGTCCCGCGGCACGCCGCTTGGCTGGTCGCCGCCATCCTCGGCTGCTCCCCTGCACCTCCGATCGCGCCCGAGCCGTCGCCGGCCGCTTGGCTCGTCGTGGACGAGGGACCGGGGTTCCAGGATCCGCCGGCGGTGGCGATCCTCGTGCCGGTCGCGCCGATCGCGCCGGTCGTGACGGCAGACGCCGGGCCAGCGGATCCGCCCCACGCGCTGCCGGCAGCCGATCTCGATGTCCAAGCGCCCGCGGCTGATGCCGCCGCACGAGGCACTGCCTGCTCCGCGCGGCGCGCGGCGATGCACGCACCCCGCCCGTCCCTCCAAGGCCGTGTCGCGGTGTCGAACCCACACGGCGGTCCCGGCACGCCAACCTGCAGATTCCGATCCTGCCCGGCTCTCTTCATCTCGCGGAGACGGTGGAAGTCCGCGTCTTTCCGGCTGGTTCCGCCTCATGGTCCAACCCGAGGGCAGCGCCCCTGGGCGTGACGAGAGTGACGATGGTGACGACGAAACCCACCCCCGGGTGGATCTTGGCGAGTTGTTCATCCTGATCTACGGGCGGAGGGGGCCCGATCATCGTCACCATTGTCACGGTCGTCACCGCGGCGGTCGCCGGTCGAACATGTCGGCTCTACAGAACGATGGCGGGAACAGGGTCGACCTCGCCAGATCGGCCAAGGTAGACGCACACGGAGTGCGGTTCGTAGCTCGTTCCCGACGGGTCGAGGTAGCCCATGGCCAGGTCGGTGAATCC
The DNA here is from genome assembly GCA_016218765.1 of Deltaproteobacteria bacterium. Lineage (GTDB taxonomy): Bacteria > Myxococcota_A > Polyangia > DRWM01 > JAAZOP01 > JAAZOP01. The sequence goes on from JACRCZ010000091.1 coordinate 18,627, forward strand.
GTCGGCGTTGACGTCGCCTACGAAACCGAACGTCCAATGGGTACCGCACGCGAGGGTCGGTGTCGGGTCATCGAGGGTCGTGGACGAGTCCGACACGATGCCGTCAGGACTTCCGTCGTACACGAAGACGACGTCCGCGCCCCCGACCACAACTTCGTCGTCGCCGTCCCGGTCCAAGTCGCCCGCCGCGACGTCGTCGCCGAACAGATACGTCAGCGGATTGTCGATCCGACCGCGCGGAGTGCGAGCTACCCCGCTCTTGCCGCCGGCAAACACGAAGACGCTCCCAACGTGCAGGGACGGCTCGTCTTGAACGCGCGCGCCGACGACCACATCGGCATAGCCGTCGCCGTCCACGTCGCCCAAGGCGATGCTGTCGCCGAACTGGAAGCCGTTGCCGGGGTCGGGATCTTCGAGCGTCACGTCCGGAGACGATCGGAGACCGCCCGAACCGCCGTAGTACACGTGCGCCTTTCCGGGCCAGAACCCGTCCGAGCCCGCCCAACTCGCACCGATGACCACGTCCGCGTAGCCGTCGCCGTTCACATCGCCCGCCCCGGCGACACCGAAGCCGAAGTCGCCCATTTCGGCCGGCCAATCTGGGCTTCGGATGACGAGATCGGGTGTGCTTCGGATTCCCTCCGCGCCGCCGAGATACTCGAACGCGCTTTCCTGGTGCCCTGTCGGAAGGCCGCCTCCCGGACTCGTCCCGATCACGATGTCGGCGTAGCCGTCGCTGTCGACGTCACCCACGACCGCCACGGAGATGCCGAAGCTGCCACCCTCGAAGTTCTCGGGGTTGTCGAGGACGACATCGGGCGCGGAATGAGGGCCGTCGACCGAGCCGAGGTACAGGAAGGCGTTCCCCTCGTTCTCGGCACCTCGATTCTGGCCGAGAGCGCCGACGATGAGGTCGCAGAACCCGTCCGCGTTGACGTCGCCGGCGGCCGAGACACTCGATCCGAAGAGAGCCGATTCCTGGTGGTCAGGGTTGACCAGGACCACGTCGGGCGTGGGCGCGAGCCCGGTCGGCCCCCCGAAGAACAGCAGTACGCCGCCCTCCGCGAGCGCTTCGATCGACAGGCCCATCGCACCGATTGCGAGGTCGCTGTACCCGTCACCGTTGACGTCGAACGGGACTCGTCCAACAGACAGCAGGCGCGGGAGGCTCCAGAGTGTGCACTCTTCCGCACGACAGCCGCGGATCCGCCAGAAGTACCGCCGTCCCACCGGAGGCGTGGTATCGACCGGCAGGTCGATCGTCGGCGTCCAGCGGGTCTCGCGAATCCCGGAGCCCGACGCTTCCGGGCTCGGGAAGCCGCAGTCGGCGAAGTTGGAGGTCTCGCACGAGTCGTCGATCTGGACGTCATACGACCAGGGACCGAGGCCGTCGTCAGGCCCCGCGGTCCAGCGCAACTCGGGTCTGAGGCTGCCCAGGCGTGTCGGCGCCCACAGGCTCCCCGCCGCACCATCGAGAGCGGGGGTCAGTGGAGCCGGTGCGGTTGGGGGGAGCCACGCGGTTCCGTCCTCCACGGAGGCACCGTCGTCGTCATCGCCCATCGCCGACCGGTAGCAACCGGACAGCGCCACGAGAACGACCAACGTCGCCGCGCATCGCGCCATGAATCCGCGTTCGTCGAGCCACAACATGCAGCGAACTCCCTGCAATCAGCTAGCACGCGGAGGCAGGCCGCGCAAGAACGGTCGCCCTCAGCGAAATGCTCCGACAACGGAAGGTCCGTACGGGGCGATCGCCCCGAGTTCGCGCAGTTCGCGGAACGGCGCGAGACCGGCGCGGCGCTTGATCGCCGCCGGGACGCCCCGCGGCCGCAGCAGCCACCAGGGGGTGACGTGCCGGTTTCAGGCGTCGACCATCACCTCGACCGGCTGGTCGAGAAGATCGCCGTCGACCACCTCGACGTTCACCGGCACGATGTCCGCGTCGTCGCGTCCTCGTCGCGCCGCCGGCCAGCGTGGCCACCCGGGTAGGCGTAGTCGTCCGCGGTATCGAACTGTCCGTCAGCCCCGGGCGAGCGGACCTCGATGCCCGCGCGCGCGCACCGGATGCGAAGGACGGAGCCCCAGGCGTCGGTGGCCTGCCGGAGCCTGATCAGGTTCGCCGCCGCGAGATCGGCCGTCGTCGGGCACCTGCCGAACGTGGCGACGTACTCGATGCTGGCTGCGTGCAACTTCTCGACCAGGATCGACGTGCTGGGAGGACCGCAGGCGCCATGAAAGCGAGGATGCACCAGCAGGTACCGCGCCAGCCCGCCGAACCAAGCGACGAACGCGCCGAGGAGAACCGGCAAGACGCGGAACCTCTGCGCGCGGAACTGGCGACGGAACTGCTCGATCGGCTTCGAGATCACGCCTTCGCAACCGCCATCGGGGGCCGTGGGCAACGGCGAGCGATGGCGGTCGGGCGGGCCGGCCGGGCTGAAGCCCGCGGTTCTGGTCCCGAACTTGCGGGGCGCTGTGCACAGAGCGGGCGACGCCCGCAACCCAGCGGGGCTGCGCCCCGCACCCCCTCCGGCCGGACCGGGAGGGCGGGAAGGGCCGGCTGGAGAGAAGGCGAGCCGCGGTGGTACCGGTGCCCTGGCGCGGCGCCCCGCAGGCCCTGAGCGCAGTCGAAGGGGCGCCGCGCCAGGGCATCCACGCCCGGACCGTCCCCACCTCCCCGTCCCACCTCTCCCGCTCTCCCCGACCGGGCCGGAAAAGGCTGACACCCCGTCCACAGCCGAGGGATTCGTAGTTCAGGAATTCGGCACGGCCGGGCGCTTGGCTTCGAGCTCCGCCCAGCGGGCGTAGAGCGCGTCCACCTCGGCCCGCGCCTCGCCCTGCGCCCGGTACCAACGCTCCGCGTCCACCGCGCTCGAGGCGATCGCCGGGTCGTCGAGCGCGCGCGTGGCGGCGGCAAGACGTCCCTCGGCCGCCCCAATCGCGGCCTCCATGCCCTCCAGCTCGCGCTTCTCCTTCCACGAGAGCGACTTCCCGGGGTCCCGGGGGCGCACCGGCGGCGCGGCCCGCGGCACCTTCGGCACCGCACCGCGCCGCGCCTCCCGCTCGGCCTCCCACTGCGCCAGGTCGGCGAGATACGAGACGCGACCCTCGCCGTCGAGCGCCAGGAGCGTGGTGCAGACGCGATCCACCAGGTACCGGTCGTGGCTCACCAGCACCAGCGCTCCGGGGAAGTCGAGCAGCGCGTCCTCGAGCACCTCCAGCGTGGCGATGTCGAGGTCGTTGGTGGGCTCGTCGAGCAGCAGCACGTCCGCAGGCCGCAGCATGAGCCGCGCGATCTGCACGCGGGCCCGCTCGCCTCCCGACAGGCGCCCCACCGGCTGTTGGAGAGCGCCGGGGTCGAAGCCGAACCGGGCGGCCCAGCCGACCACGTGCATCGACCGCCCCAGGTAGATCACCGCGTCGCCCGCGGGCGCCAGGGCCGCCTTCAGCGTCTGGTCGGGGTCCAGCTCGCCGCGGTGCTGGTCGAAGGTGACGACCTGCACGTGCTCCGCGAATCGCAGCTCCCCCTGGTCGGGCCGCAGCTCGCCGGCCAGCAGGCGCAACAGCGTGGTCTTGCCGCTGCCGTTGGGCCCCACCAGCCCCAGCCGCCGCCCCGGCCCCAGCACCAGGTCCAACCCCTCGAACAACCGCCGCCCGCCCGGCGCACACCCCAGGTTCCTGGCCACCACGAGGCGCCTGGTCCTCCGGCCCGAGGCCGCGAAGTCGAGCTCGGCGCGCCCGACCTTCTCGTCGGCCTGCATCCGGGCCAGCTCGTCCATCATGCGGTGCGCCTCGTCGATGCGGCCCTGCGCCTTCGTCGCACGCGCCTTCGGCCCACGATGCAGCCACTCCAGCTCGCGCCGCACGCGGTTGTCGAGCGACTCCAACGACTGCGCACGCCCGGCGAGAAGCTCGGCCCGCTTCTCGAGGAACCGCGAGTACGTGCCCGCCTGCGTGAACGTGCCGCCCGGGTACCGCCGATCGAGCTCCACCATGCGCGTGACCGTGCGCTCCAGGAAGACCCGGTCGTGGGTGACCAGCACGAACGCCGCGCGCTGCGCCCGGATCAAGTCCTCGAGCGCGACGATGCCCTCGAGGTCCAGGTGGTTGGTCGGCTCGTCCAGCAGCACCAGGTCGGGGTCCGACACCAGCGCGCACGCGATGGCCAGACGCTTGCGCCACCCGCCCGACAACGTCTCCACCGCCTGCCCCGCCGCCTCGAAACCGAGCGACGCGAGCGCCTTCGTGACGCGAACGTCCTCGGCCGGCCCCTCCTCGTGCGGCGACGCCGGCAGGCGCCGCAGCGCCTCCAGGACAGCCTCGCGACACGTGAGCCCGGCCGGGAACGACGGCTCCTGCACCACCCGCGCCAGCCGCACACCCTTCGCGAGCCGGCACTCGCCCTCGTCGAACGGCAGCTCGCCGGCGATGCCCGACAAGAGCGACGTCTTCCCGCACCCGTTCCTGCCGATGACGCCCAGACGCTCGCCCGCATCCACCGTCAGCGACACGTGCTCGAACAGCGCGCGGCCGCCGAACGAGAGACCGACGTCGGAGAGGCGAAGCAGGGGAGGCATGCGAGACCGGGCGGCGGGCCCCTACGCGGGGTGCCCCGCGGCCGCGCGGCGCAGCGACTCCGTGACGCTCTTGAGGTCGGCCAGCAGCGCACGGTCGTCGGGATAGCGCTCGGCCGGCTTCTTGGACATCATCCGCGCCACCACGGCCGCCAGCTCGTCGGGAACGGAACCGCCGGGAGCGCCGAGCCACGGAGGCAGTACCGTCAGCACGGCGTGGATGCGCGCCTCGATGGTGTCGCCGCCGAAGGCCTGGCGGCCGGTGAGCATTTCCCACAGCACGGTGCCCAGCGCGAACTGGTCGGTGCGCCCGTCGATCGGCTGCCGGCGGATCTGCTCGGGCGCGGCGTACGACGGGGAGCCGACCGGGCCGTGCTGCCGCGTGATCTCGGAGCCGGAGAGATGCGCGACGCCGAAGTCCGTGAGCTTCGGCACGTCGCCGGAAGCCAGGATGATGTTCCCCGGCTTGACGTCGCGGTGCACGATGCCGCGCCGGTGTACCAGGGCCAGCGCGTCCGCGATGGGAAGAAGGATGCGCAACGCCCGCGCGGGCTCCATCTTCCCCTGCTTGAGCGTCTTGGAAAGCGCCGGCCCATCGACGAACTCCATGGCCAGGTAGACGTGGCCCGCCTCGTCGTCCGTGCCCATGCCCAGAACCGGCACGATCGCGGGATGGTCGAGCTTGCCGGCCGTGGTGGCCTCGCGCATCACGCGCTCCAGCACCGTCGGCCCGACCTCGGGCATCGACACCAGCTCGGGATGGATCACCTTGACCGCGATCGGCGCGCCCGTCGCGGGGTCAATCGCGCGGTACACCGTGCCCGTGCCGCCGCGGCCGAGCCGTTCGACGATCCGGTATCTCCCCACTCTTGCAGGTATGTCGCGTCGTGGCACGAACTGCACCTACAGAACCCGCTTTTGTACCAGGGCGTCGCCGGACACGCAAGAGCGGACCTCGCACTCGAGCTCCCCGCGGGCGAGCGTCACGTCGACGCGGTCCCCGGGGTGCACGGACGCGGCATCGAAGAGGACGAGGCCGTCGGGAGTGCGCGCGAGGGCGTAGCCGCGCGCGAGGACGCCGAGGGGCGACAGCGCGTGCAGCCGTGCGGAAGCCGCCCCGAGACGCTCCCGCAGCGGCGCCGACCACGACGCGCCCCGGGCCCGCAGCGCCTGCTCGACCAGGTCCAGATGCGCGAACGCCGCCCCCAACGCGCGCTCCTTCCAGGCGAGAAGGCGCGCCTGCAACGTGGACAGACGACCACGCACCCGCGCGAGCCGCCAGCGGGGATGGGCGCCCGACAAGCGGCGGTGGACCTCGTCCAGGCGCCGCCGGCGCCGGTCGAGACGCCCGAGGACGCCCTGCCGGGCCCGCTCCACGGCCTGGTCCAGCGCCTGCCGCGGCGGACCCACCAGACCCTCGGCCCGCGGCAACCGGGCGGAGAAACGCTCCAGCGCCCGCGCCTCGCCCACCAGCCGCGCACGAAACGCCCGGCGGCTCCGCTCGATCGCCCAGCCGAAACGCTCCGCGACGGCCGCGCGCGTCGGCGCCACGCGCTCCGCCGCTTCCGACGGCGTCGCCGCCCGCAGGTCGCTCACCAGGTCGACGACCGTGACGTCGATCTCGTGGCCGACCGCCGTGATCACCGGAACGGGGCAGGCAACGACGGCGCGCGCCACGGCCTCTTCGTTGAATGCCATCAGGTCCTGCGCACTGCCGCCGCCGCGGGTCACGATCACCACGTCGACCCCTTCGCAACGCCCCACCCGCTCCAGCGCCGCGACGACCGACGCTACCGCCCCTTCGCCCTGCACCGCGCACGGCGAGACCACGACGGGCACCGGTACGCGCCGCGCGAGCACCTTGAGCACGTCCTGGAGCGCGGCGCCCGTCGTCGAGGTGACGACGCCGATGCGCCGCGGGAAGTCGGGCAGCCGGCGCTTGCGCTCGGGCGCCGTGAGTCCCTCCGCCTGGAGCTTGCGCTTCAGCTCCTCGATGCGCGCCGCGATGTCGCCCGCCCCGGCCTGCTCCACGAGCTGCACGATCATCTGGAACCGGCCGCCGCCCTCCCAGATCGTGAGCGTCCCGCGACAACGCACCCGCTTGCCCTCGGCCAGCGGCGCCTTCGTCGCCTCCGCCGCCCCCCGCCACATCACGCACGGCAGGACCGCCCCGGGCTCCCGCAGCTCGAAGTAGCGGTGCCCGGAGGCGTGGTGGATCGTGAGCCCCGCGACCTCGCCCTCGACGCGAATCGAACGGTACGACCCCTCGAGCAGCCCGCGCACCTCGCGCAGGAGCTCGATCAGCCGGAAAACGCGGCCCGGATCGGGCGGTCCGCCGGCGGGACCGTCGCGCAACGTTCTCACCGGAACAGCGGCTGGAGCAGCCAGAACGCGCACTTCAAGACGACGACCGTGCCCACGCCCCACGCCAGCCAGGCGTCCCAGGGCAGCCGCCCCGGCGGCGACCCGCCGCCCCGGCGCAGCCCGCGGGCCCACGAATAGCCGCAGCGGCAGTCGGAGCCCCGCTTCCGGTCGCCGCACTGCGGGCAGACCTGCGGGTCGTCGATCGGAACGTGACGCCGGGCATGCGGCGTCATCGTCGTCGGCTGCACGGCGCCCTCGGTGACGTGCGGCAGCTCGAGACCCCGCTTCTCCAGGCCGGCCCGCAGGCGCTGGTTTTCCTCCTGGAGCGCCGCCAGCGTCAGCCCCGTCGCCGGCCGGTCGGCCTCGCCCGGCAGCGGCCCGTGCACGCGCCGCAACGCGAGGTTCTGCCGCAGCACGCGGTCGTACTCGTGAAAGCTGCTCCCCAGCTCGGGCGGAACGATGTGACCGGCATCAGGCATCGCACGAACCTCCCCGTTCGACGCGGGAACATACCAGGAATCGGGCCGGGGATGAACCGGGAACAGCCCCTACTCGTCTTCGTCGGCGACGGCGTCCGGGAACGGCCGGTCGGCAGGGGCCTCCGGCTCCGGCCGCAACGCGGGCAGGCGCCGCGCGATCTCCCGCGCCACGCGCGAGACGGCCGCGGGGTCGCGCGCACAGCACGGGAACGCCCCCAGCTCGCCCGCCAGCCGCTCCACGTCCTCCGGCACCGCACGGTCGGTCTTGTTCGCCACCAGCAGCCGCGGCACGTGCCCGAGCTCCATCTCGGCCAGGAGCGCATCGACGGTGTCGATCTGCCGCCGCACGGCCGGGTCGGACGCGTCGCAGACGTGGACCAGCAGCGAGGCGTCGTTCAGCTCCTCCAGCGTCGCGCGGAACGCCTCGCGCAGCGTCGGCGGCAGCCGCCGGATGAACCCCACCGTGTCCGTGAGCACGATGTCCCGGCCGTCCGGCAGGTGCAAGCGGCGGGAGCGGGGGTCCAGCGTCGCGAAGAGCTTGTCCTCGGCCAGCACGTCGGAACGCGTGAGCGCGTTGAGCAGGGTCGATTTCCCGACGTTCGTGTAGCCCACGATGGCGACGACCGGAACGGCCTCCCGGCTGCGCAACGCCCGGCGCTGCCGCCGCCGCTGCGCCAAGAGCCGGACCTGCTTCTCCAGCCGCGAGACCTTCTCGCGCACCCGCCGCCGGCTCTCCTCCAGCTTCGTCTCGCCCGGACCCCGCGTGCCGATGCCGCCCGTGAGGCGCGACAGCGCGTCGTCCTTCTTCGCCAGGTGCGGCAGCATGTACTTGAGCTGCGCCAGCTCGACCTGCAGCTTGCCGTCGTTCGTCTCCGCGTGCTGCGCGAAGATGTCCAGGATGAGCTGCGTGCGATCCAGGATCCGCCGGTCCGTCGCCTCGCCGATGCCGCGGGACTGCGACGGCGTGATGTCGTGGTCGAAGACCAGCAGGTCGGCGTCGAGCTGCATCGCACGCAGGTTGAGATCCTGCAGACGCCCCTCCCCCAGGATCGTCCGCGGGTCGGGACGATCCCGGAGCTGCACCAGCACGTCGACCACCTCGAGCCCCGCGGTCCGCGCCAGCTCGCGCAGCTCGGCGACCGACGCCTCCGTCTCCGCCGCCGGAACCGCGCCGCGGCGCGCCACGTGCACCAGGATGGCACGGTCCCGCCCCCCCGCGACCGCGCGCGTCCGCACCGTCCGCGCGAACTCCGCCTCCAGCTCGCGCAGGTGCCGCGAAAGGTCCAGCTCCAGTCGCTCGACCGGCAACGGGCCGATCCGCGCGAAGGGCGCCGTCGCGCCCGGAGCCGGCGGGACCAGGTGCGCGACCTCGATCATCCGGCCCGGTCCGTGCGGCGCGCGCCAGACCACCGCCGTCAGGTCCAGACGATGCTGCGTGAGCTGCACCAGGTCGTCCTGCGCCAGCGGGTCGGGCCGCAGGTGCGTGTGCACCAGCCGCAGTCCACGGAAACGGACCGGCCCCGAGCGCTCGCGGCCCAGGTCCGGGAGCTTCAGGTGCGTCGCGTCGCCCACGACCACCATGTGCACGTACCCGGAGCGGTAGAACAGACAGCCGACCCGCCGCCCGATCTCCTCGGACACCTCCAGGAGCTCGCCCGCCAGCTCGGGCGTGATCACCGCCGCCGGCGGCACCCGCCGGCGGTGCAGCCGCTCCAGCCGCCGGAACTGGCTCGGCTTGAGCCCTGTCGTCTTGCCTTCGATCTTCAAGGGGTGCGGGACCGCGCTACGGCTTGGCAGGTGCGGGTGCGGCGGGTGCCTCCGCGGGCGGCTCCTCGCCGGCCACAGGCGCGTTCTTCGCGGCCTTGGCCGCCTCTTCCGCCTTCTTCAGCGCGTCGATCTGCGAGTGGAGGCTGAGCAGCAGGTCGTCCTGGTACATCTTGAGCAGCCCGGGGTTGCTCCACTTCGAGATCAACCCCCACTTGTTCATGTCGGCGCCGATGCGGCCGCCTTCCTTCTGCAGCAGCTCGTCGATCTTGGCCACGTCCCCGCCGCTGACCGTCTTCTCCCACTCCGTCAGCTCGGGCAGCGTCGCACCGGAGAACTTCATCTCCTTCGCGCCGGTCAGCGAGCCGGCCCACTGCCCGAGAAGGCCGATCAGGACCAGCGCGCCCATGAAGGCCAGACTCGCGTACAGCGGTCCCCTCGGCAGCTTGATCGATTTGGATTCCCAGAACGTGAACTCCATCGCCCACCTCGTGCGCGGTCCCGGCCCGCCTGGCACCCTCCGCGAGCGGCCCAATCTAGCGGCCCGCACGCGTCCCTGTCAAGCCATCCCCCGCCCTCCCCGCACTCCCCGCACTCCCCCCCCCCGCACTCCCCGCACTCCACCCGCACTCCCCCCGCACTCCCCCCCTACAACCCCAGATGCCGCGAAATCACGATCCGCTGGATCTCGCTCGTCCCCTCGCCGATCTCCAGCAGCTTCTGGTCCCGGAAGAACCGCTCGACGTTGTACTCCTTCATCAGCCCGTAGCCGCCGTGGATCTGCACCGCCTCGGTCGCGACGCGCTTGAAGACCTCCGAGCAGTACAGCTTGCTCATCGCCGCCACCATGCCGAACGGCCGATGCTGCTCCCGCAGCCAGCACGCCTTGTAGAGCATGTTACGCGCGGCCTCGAGCTCCATCGCCATCGTCGCCAGCTTGAAGGCGTTGGCCTGGAACTTCCCGATCAACATCCCGAACTGCTTGCGCTGCTGCGCGTAGTTGAGCGCCAGCTCGTACGCCCCCTGCGCCCCACCCAGCCCCATCGCCGCGATCGATAGGCGACCCCCGTCCAGCGTCTGCATCATCTGCTTGAAGCCGTCGCCACGCTGGCCCAGCAGGTTCGCCTGGGGCACCTTGCAGTCCTCGAAAAACAGCTCGCCCGTGTCCGACGAACGCCACATCAGCTTGCCGTGCATCGCCTTCGCCGTGCACCCGGGCGTGCCGGCCGGGACCAGGAAGCACGACAGCTCCTTCCGGCCGTCGGGCCGCACGTCCGTCACCGCCTGCACCGTGACCACCCCCGCCATCGCGCTCGTCGCGTTCGTGATGAAAATTTTCGACCCGTTGAGCACCCACTCGTCCCCACGAAGCACCGCCGCCGTCCGGCTGGCCTGCGCGTCGCTCCCCGCGTCCGGCTCGGTCAGGCCGAAGGCCGCCAGGATCTCCCCGCGGCACAACCGCGGCAGCCAGCGCTTCTTCTGCTCCTCGCTGCCGAAGTAGTAGATGGGCCCGATGCCCAGCGAGTTGCCCGCCGCCACCGTCGCCGCCGTCGACCCGTCCACCCGCGCCAACTCCTCGACCGCGATGATGTAGCCGACGTAGCCCATGCTCGAGCCGCCCCACTCCTCGGACACGAAGCAGCCGAACAACCCCACCTCCGCCATCTTCCGCGTCAGCGGGACCGAGAACTCCTCCCTCTCGTCCAGCTCGCGCGCCACCGGCGCGACCTCCCGCTCCGCGAATTCCCGGATCGTCTGCCGCAGGATGTTCTGCTCGTCCGTCAGGTCGTAGTTCAACACGGCATTGCCTCCTTGCGGCGCGCGATGGTAGCAAGACCAAGGGGTCGGGGGATAGGGGGACGGGAACGGCCATGGACGACGGGGAGACACCGCGGGAACGGCAGGAGGCACTCGAAGAGCGCATCCTGCACCCGTGCGCCGCACGAGCCGCGCGCAACGCCGGGCGGACGCGACCGGAACCGTCGGACGACATCCGCACCGCGTTCCAGCGCGACCGAGACCGCGTGCTGCACTCCAAGCCGTTCCGGCGCCTCAAGGGCAAGACGCAGGTGTTCCTCGCCCCAGAGGGCGACCACTACCGCACCCGCATGACCCACACCCTGGAGGTCTCCCAGATCGGCCGCACCATCGCCCGCGCGCTGCGGCTGAACGAGGACCTGGTCGAGGCGATCGCGCTGGCGCACGACCTGGGACACACCCCGTTCGGCCACGCCGGCGAGGACGCCCTGCGCACCTTCGTCCCCGACTTCCACCACGCGCGGCAGTCGCTGCGCGTCGTGGACTTCCTGGCGCTCGGCGGACGCGGCTTGAACCTCACCCGCGAGACGCGCGAGGGCATCCTGCGCCACACCAAGGGCCTGGGCCCGATCCTGCCCGCGGACGCCCCGGCCGGACACGGCTCCGTGGAGGCCGAGGTCGTCCGCGTCTCGGACCTCATCGCGTACGTCAACCACGACCTGGATGACGCCGCCCGCGCCGGCCTGCTGCAGGGCCTCGTCCCGCCGCCGGCCGTCGCCGCGCACGTGGGACGCGCCTACGGCGACCGCATCGGCTTCGCGGTCCGCGAGACCCTCCGCGCCACCACGCTCGACGCCGCCCCGCACCTCGGACTCACCCCCGACCTGGAGCGCCTGCTGGAACACGCCCGCACGTTCCTCTTCGAGAACGTCTACCGCCACCCCCTGGTCGCCTCGGAGCTGTCGAAGGCCAAAGGCGTGCTCTGCCGCCTGTGGGAGCGCATCGAGGCGGAGCCGGGCCCGTTCCTCGGGGAGCCCGACGGGCCGCTGGCGCGCGGCGTCCCGCTGCGCACCGCCATCACCGACTTCCTGGCCGGCATGACCGACGCCTACGCCCTCACCCTCTTCGACCGCCTCGTCGTCCCCAAACGCTGGTACGCGGGAGAGTAGCTCACCGCAAACGGAAGATCCGCTCGCCGCGAGGGGAGTCGCACAAGAGGGCCAGCGGGGACAGCGCGAGGGTCCGCCCCAAAAGCAGCAGGTGGCCGACGACCAGCTCGACCTTGCCGCGCCCGAGGAAGCGGTCGGCGGCGGCGCAGGTCTCGGGCGCGACCGCGCGCGCGAAGGGCAACACCGCGTCGGCCGCATCGACCAGGGACGCCTCGCCGTCGCGGAAGACGACACGAGCCGGGGCGAAGATCGCCAGGCACGGCCAGGCGACGCCGAGCGTGCCGGCAAGCGCGGCGAACTCCGCGTACAACGCCCCGACCTCGCGCGTCGCCGCCGCCGACAGCCGCCGCAAGTCCTCGTCCTGCGGGCCCAGATCCACGCGGTACTGCATCAGCCGGATGCGCTGCGGCGACGGCCCACGCTCGATCGCCGCCAGATCCGTCCGGATCAACCTCGGGAACGGGCCCACCGAGCCGACGTAGCGGTTGGGCAACAGCGGCAGGTCCGCGTCGATCGGCACCGGTACCATCTCCACGAACCGCGCGCCGCCGGCCAGGTCGACCAGGAAACGCTCGTCGCGCCGGTACCCGAACGGCGTCCGCGCGCTGTTGCGCGCGACCTCGAGCAGCGTCAGGTCCTCGCGCACGTCCAGCTCGTCCAGCGGAACGTCACGCCCGACCAGCAGCTCGTAGGCGCCGGGCTCCACCGCTCCCCCGCCGCTGCGGTGGTCGAGCACGCGGCACGCCGCCTCGAGCGTCTCCACCGCCCGCAGCAGCCGGTCCGGCGAGGGACGCGCCGTCGCCATTTCCCGCCGCAGGTCGGCCAGGCCGCGGTGCAGGCCGTAGGCGTCGACGCCGTGGAGGAACCGCACCAGGTCCTCCAGCGCCGCGTCGGTGCGCTCCGAACCCACGGCGACGCCGTCCTCGACCAGAACGTCGAGCAGCGCGCGCAGGCGCGGCACGATCGCGGCGTCCGCGGGCCGGGACCGCGGACCGCTCGCGGTCGAAGGCGCCGGCCGCGCGGGCGGCACCGAAGCCCCACCGAGCGGCCGGAGCGGCGCCGCGACCGCGAAGACGTCGAGCGCCGGGCCCAGGTGCGCGCAGGGACGACGGCCGCACGAACAGCTCACCCGCATCCCGTCGCCCGTCCGCTCGATCGCGACCAGCGCACCGTCCGCACCCTCGCCCACGCGCACGACGATCGAGCCGACCGCCGCGTCGTCCCCGGCGGCGCCGGTCGCACCCGCGGCGCGCAGCGCACCCGCGGCTCCGTCGGCAAACCGGTCCGCCATCGCCCCCCTCACTCCTCGCGCCGCTGCGCCCGCGAGACCGTCTCGCGCCGCCGCTGCGCCTCGAGCCGCAGGTCCACGTCGGCGAAGCGCAGGTCGTAGCCCAGCAGCTCGTCCAGCGCCTCAAGCGCCGGGACGTGGCGCCCGGCCGCCGAACACACGTCGGCGTGCCGCAGGTAGACGCGAATGACGAAGTTCGCCCGGTCCGGGAGCTGGAGCACGGTGGCGGCTCGGACGCGGATGGCCGCGCGCAGTGCCTCGACCGCCGCCCCGAGCTCCTTGCGCCGCAGCATGATCCGCGCGCGGGCCAGGAGCGGCCCGACCAGGTACGGATGGTGCGAGTGGGCCATGTCGAAGGCGCCGAGCGCCGCGGTGCGGCGGCGGAAGGCGAGCCAGAACAGTCCGAGCGCGAAGTACAGGCGGCCGACGATGCGGGCGCCCAGCCGGGTGCGCTGCGGCCGCCGCTCGTCCGCCACCGGCAGCGCCAGCGGCGCCGCCGCGGGGTCCGGCGTGCCCGCGAGGTCGAGGCGGGCCCGGATCTCGCCGACCGCACGCTCGACCTGCGAGCGCAGCTCCGCCCGCGCCGCGGCCGGCGCCAGCACCTCGAGCGCCGCGGCGTCGCCCCGCGCCCCGAGCGCCGCGGCCGCGGCGCGGGCGACGGAGATACGGGCGTGGTCGAGGAACGGAGCGACCCGGCCGACGTGCGCCGGCTCCCCCGCGTGGCGCATCGCCTCCAGCGCCAGCTCCACCACGTACGGCGGCTGCTCGGCCGCGAGATGGTCGAGCACGGTCCCCGCGCCGCGCCGGTCGCCGTGCGCGGCCAGCGCCCCCGCGATGGCCAGCTTCTCCTCCACCACGGTCGCGTGCCGGAACGCCTTGCGCAAGGCGATGACCACCCGCGGGTCGTCAATCGCCGCCAACGGCCGCGCCGCGTGCACCCGCGCCGCCACCGACGCGTCCTGCAGCACGCGCACCAGCGACGGCACCAGCCGCTCGTCCGCCCCCAGCGCCAGGGCCGAGACCACCCGCTCCAGCATCGCGTCCTGCCGCTCCGTCGCCAGCCGGCGCAAGGTCTCGTCCAGATGGCCGACCACGATGTCGGGCGCGTCGGCGATGAAGGTCCCCAGCGTCGCCAGACTCTCGTCGTCCAGCCCCACCACCGGATCCCCGGGCACCTCGCCGTCCCAGAACCGCCGCACGTCCTTCTCCAGACGCTCCAGGAGCTTGTGGCCGCGCGCGATGCGCGCGCGGGCGCGCCCCCCGGCCGCCCCGGAGACCGCGGCGAGCACCTGGTCCACCTCGCGCCCCAGCGCACCCCAACGCTGCAGCTCCAACGCCTCGGCCAGCGCCTTGCGGTCGGCCTCCAGGAAGCCCCGCCCGTCGCCCCGCAGGAAGTCCTCCAGACGCCGCACCGCCGCACGGCGCTCCCACGACGTTCCGCCCGTCGCCACCCGCAGCAGATCCTGCGGGTCCTTCATCGCCGCGACCCGCTTCTCCGCGGCATGCGCGGGATGCGAACGCAACGACGCGCGCTCCGCCGCCGCCAGCCGCTCGTCGTCGGTCGTCCCGAACAGCGCCGCGTCCAGCCGCTCCAGCGTCGTCGTCGCCGCCGCGTCCTGCGACGGCAACCGCGGCGGCGCGAACCGCTCCGGCGCCGGAAGCCCGCGCTCGCGCAGCAGCCGCGTCACGTCCCGGGGCGTGGGACGCACCCCCACCGCCGTCCCCTCCGCCGCGGCCCCGCCCGCACGCGCCGCCGCCGCAAGCCGCGCCAGCGCCGCGTCGTCCGCCGCCAGCGTCGCCAGCCCGGCCAGCGTCGCCCGCTCCGCCGCCTCGCGAACCTCACGCTCCCCCCGCTGGCTCATGCCCCCCTCTCGACCCCGGACCCCGCCGGCCCGATCTCGAACAGCCGGCCACCGCACAACACCCACACGCCGCCGGAGCCCGCCGGCACCAACCCCGCCAGGAGCGCAGGAGACCCCCCGCCGGAAACCAGCTCGGACGCCCGGACCGCACGGCGGGCCGCACCGCCCGCCTCCACCACCCACAGCTCGTCGGACTCGTCATCGGAGGAGCGCCGCACCGCGTAGAGACGCGAGCCCTCCTGTGGAAGCGCCAGCGCGCGAACCGCCCGCAGCGACGGGACGGCCGTCCACGTGCGGCCCCCGTCCTCGCTCCGCATCGCCGCCAGCTCGGGGTCGAGGCACGCGGCCCAGAGCGCACCGGCCCGCGCCGCCACCACCGCGCCCGGCGCCAGGAGCACGTCGGCGACGGCCGCCGGAAGCTCGACCCGGGTCTCCACGCCGCCGGAACCCCACGCACGCAGCAGCCCCGACTCCTCCGCCGCCTCGAAGGCCAGCACCGTCCCGCGCTCCTCGTCCTCGACCAGCGCTCGCAGCGTCGGGCCGTCCTCCCGCACCGTCCAGGGCCCGGCGCCGTCCGCGGCGAGCAGCGGCCCGCCGGGACGCCAGGCCAGCACCAGCGACGGCTCGCCGCAGGGCGAGAGCAGCCGGAACGGCACCCGCGAAACCCCCAGGCGCAGCCACGACGCCGGCGCACCGTCCCGCGGTACGTACGCGTCCGCGACGGCCCACTCCGCCGCCCCCGGACTCCAGCGGAAGACCATCGCCCGGTCGGTCGCGACGTGCAGCGCGAGGATCGACGCGGTCCGCGGCTCGTGCGCCGCTCCCACCGCAACCACGTGCTGCTCCTCGTCGGAGAATCGCAACGGCGGGCCGAGCGTCCCGGCGAGCGCCGCAGGAGCCGCGACCGCGAGCTGGACGCCGGGGGCGTCGCCGCCGGCCCGGTCGCCCGCGACCCGCCGGCCGCGGAGGTCGACCAGCACCCGCACGACCGCCGGCCGCTCGACCGCCGTCACGCGCACCACGGCCCGCGACGGCGTTCCGCCCGCCGCCGAACGCGCGGGGAACTCGCCGCCCAGGTCGTCGTCCTCGTCCCGCGGCCCGGACTGCCGCCACGCAAGGTCGCCCGCGTGCACGGAGTCGTCCAGCGACTCGGAGAAATCCTCGACGATCCCCTCCTCGCCCGCGTCCCGGACCGCTTCGCCGCCGGAATCGGCCGGGAACAGGTCGTCCGTCGCACCCGGAACGTCGGCCGGCTCCGAGCCCTCCACCAGCCCCGCACCCTCGTCGAACTCCTCGGCCGCCGCACTCGCCTCGTCACCGCCCGGCGTCCCCACGTCGTCGGCCGGGAACGGCCGGTCCTCCGAACCCTCGCCCAACTCGAGCCGCGCCAGCTCGATCTCGCTCAGCCCAGGCTCGATGAGGTCCCGATCGTCCACGGACAGCTCGTCGTCCACCAGAAGGCCGCCCGCGGGATCGTCCCCCGACGGACCCTGCTCCGATTCGGGCTCCGCCGGCCCCACAGGCGTCTTGCCGTCACCGGCCGGAAGGTCGTCGTCGGGTTCGGAAACGGTCATCGGCAAGGATCGTAACACACACTACGCCAACCCGTATTCCGTCCCCCGCCGCACGCGCCGTCCCGATCGACTGATGACTGAGAACTGTCGACTGTCGACTCCTCTCAGCCGGCCGCTCCCGTGGACGCGCGGTACAACTCGACCAGACGCCTGACGCCGAGCGCCGACGGGCCGTCGCCGCGCAGGCGCGTCCAGCAGCCGGGACAGTCGAACGGGGTGGGGCGCAACGGCCACGCGGTCCAGTGGCCCAACGGCGGGACGTCCGCGCAGGGGCGGATCCAGCCGTCGGGAGTGACCCTCAGGAAGCCGCTGCCCGCGGCACAGTCGGGGAAATCCGCCGTCTGCTCGCGCAGGAAAGGAACCACCCGACGCAAGTACTCGGGAGACGACGCGATGTGCGGCCACGTCTCGGCCAGCACCGCAAGCTGCTCCATCGCGTCCGCCAACGCCGCGAGCGCGCTCTCGTCGACCGAGATCGCACGAGCCTCGAGCCGCGCCGGCCGCTCCACCGTGAACGAGACCCGGACCCCGCGCTCCCGCGCGTACCTCGCCGCCTCGACCAGCCCCTCCGGCGAACGCCCCGTGATCACCACCTGGAGCTGCACGGCACGAAAACCGGCAGCGACCAGGCCGGGAAGCAGCCCGTCGATGTGCGCGGACAACCCCGGACGGCGACGCGTGCGGTCGTTCTCCTCCCCGAGCCCCTCCAGCAGCACGACCAGCTTGTCCACGCCGGCCTCGCGGAGACGATGGGCCCGCTCGAGCGAGAGGTCGACGCCGTTGGTGACGAGGATGAGGGACGAGATCTCCGTGCCCAGACGAATCGAGGCGGCCACGCGCTCCAGATCGGGACGCAGCAGCGGCTCGCCGCCGACCAGAGCGACGTCGAGCGGCTGGAGGCGGCGCACGAGCGGCGCGTAGTCCGGCATCCCGGCGTCGCTGCCCGGCGCACGCCACGCGTCGCACCAGGCGCAGCGCGCGTTGCAGCCGCGCGTGACCTGCAGCTCGAGGATCCGCGGGCGCCCGCCCGCGAGCTGCCGCAGCATCGCGGGGCCGTGACGCTCGAGCATCGCCATCGTGCCCCTCGGGATCGCGCCGTCCTCGGACCGGCCGCCGCCGTTCGTACCCCCGTTGCCGTTGCGTCCGCCCCCGCTCCCGTTCCAGCCCGCCATCCGACTCCCGCCCTCCGCCCCGCCCCGCGACCGGACGGCGCAGCCTAGCACCGGGAGCCGTCGTCCGGAAGGAGAAGCGGATCGGGAGTCGCGGCGAGGAAACGCATCACCAGCTTCACGTCGTCCCACGTGCTCTTCTTCGCGTCCGGGTTCCGCAAGAGGTAGGCCGGATGGTAGGTCACCATCACGGGAATGCCGCGATGGCGGTGGAACCGGCCGCGCAGCTCGCCGAGCGAGGCATTGACGCCGAGCAGGCACTGCGCCGCGGGGCGGCCGAGCGCGACGATGACCTGCGGGCAGACGGTCTCGAGCTGCGTGCGCAGGTACGGCCCGCACGCCTCCATCTCGTCGGGATACGGCGTGCGGTTCTCCGGCGGGCGGCACTTCACCGTGTTGGCGATGTACACCTCGGCCCGCCGGAGGTTCATCGACGAGATGATGCGGTCCAGGAGCTGCCCCGCGCGCCCGACGAACGGCTCGCCCGTCCGGTCCTCCTCCGCACCCGGGCCCTCGCCGATGAACATCACCCGCGCGCAGGAATGGCCGACGCCGAACACCGTCCGCGTCCGCGCCTGCGACAACCGGCACTTCGTGCAGCCCCGGACCTCCGTCTCGTCGAGCGCCCGCAGCGTCTCGGCCCGCACCTCCGGACGGCACGGACCGCGCACGATGTCGGGACCCGGACGGAAATCGACCACGCCCGGCTCCGCCGCGCCGGTTCGCCGCAGCCCCGGCGCCACCAGCGGCGGCGCGTCGCTCGGCAGGAACGACGTCTGCTGCGGGCCGGGCGGGCAGGTGGGAGGGGGGGCGAGCGGTCGCAGGGGGGAAGCGAACGGTCGAGCGGTCGAGTGGTCGCGCGCAACAGGAAGCGAGCGGTCGAGCGGCCGAGCGGCCGAGCGGTCGGGGGACGCGGGAAGTCGGGGACCGCCTTCCCCAACCGAACCGCGCCCCTCGGCGCGCGGCCCGGGCGGCGCGGCGGACGCGGGCCGGGGCCCGCGGTTCGGATCGGGAGTGGCGGGCACCGTGCCCTCGGGATCGACCACCACGTCGTCGCCGTACGTCGCGCGCAGGCCGATGAGATACGCCTCGACGTCGCGCACCAGCGAACGGCGGTCGGGATCGGGAGGGGCCACCCCGGTCACTCGGGACGCCCGATGACGACGCGGTCGGGATCGATCTCCTCGCGCAGCACGCGCAGCTCGTCCGCGGTCGGCGGCGCCAGCGTCTCCACCCGCGACGCGACCAGCGGCTCGAACAACATCTGGTCCTTGATCGAGTCGACCGTCTGGCCCTCGCGCACGCCGATGATCCGCATGCGGTGCGACTGCGGCTCGAAGTCGTACGTCGCCAGCGAGGTGATCACCCGGTACGGACCCGTGCCCCGCGGCAGGCCGGCCTCCTCGCGCGCGTCGGGCGAGCCGTCCAGGTAGCCGGGCGACGTCATGAAGTCCAGCTTCGGCACGAAACGCCGCTTCTCGTGCTCGGCCAGCAGGATCGTCCGCCAGCACAGCGACGCGACCTCGTTGCCGCCGCCCGACCCGGTGAAACGGATCTTGGGCCGCTCGTACGTGCCCCCGATCACCGTCGAGTTGACGTTGCCGAAGGGGTCGAGCTGCGCGGCCCCGAGCACGCCGAAGTCGATGAAACCGGCGGCGGCGTAGGCCAGCGTCCAGTTCATCGAGGTCCAGGCGAAGGAGCGGCGGGAGTTGCGCGCGTCCGCCATCATGTTGCGGCGGAACGGCGTCGCCACGTCCGGCCCGATCGCCCCGTACTCGTAGACCTGCACCAGGTCGGGCGCGTACAGCCGCTGCGCCAGGATCGCCGCGATCTGCGGCATGCCGTAGCCGACGAACGCCGTCGAGGAGTCCTCGATCGAGCGCGCCGCCAGGCAGATCATCAGCTCCGTGTCGGTGAACTTCATCCCCGTTTCCCTTCCGCAACCACGACTCACGACTCACGACTCACGACTCACGACTCAAAGGTAGTACCCCTGCCGGATCTTCTCGCCGTCCCGCAGCTTCATCAGCCGGTCCGCACCGACCAGGTCCAGGTACTCGGCGTGCGACTTCGGGCCGTAGACGTACTTCTCGATGTACTGGCGCATCGCCGCGTCGTCGCGAGCGGTGAAGAACTCGTCGAGGTTCGCCGCGTCGTAGGTGTACAGCCCCGGACAGGTACCGGGATGCGCGCCGAACGGGGCGAGCACGACGGCATCGACGAGGAAGTACGGGATGGTCGTGCGCCCCGGCTCGCGCCGGATCTCCTCCGTGTCGAGCAGCTCCTCCGTGGAAAGGATCACCCGCTTGGACGCCATCGCCGTCTCCAGCGGCGCGACGGAGGGGCCGAAGATGCGCGCGTTGCCGAAGCGGTCCGCCTGGTTGACGTGGATGATCGCGACGTCGGGGTTCACCGCCGGCACCAGGCAGATCTTCTTGTTCGTGAACGGGTCGCGCACGACCTTGGCGCCCGAGCGCTTGAACGTGTCGGTGCCCAGGAGCGCGCGGGTGGGAAGGTACGGCACGCCCATCGCGCCCGCCATGTGACGCAGGGCCAGCGTGCCGTTGCTCCAGTCGATGGTCTTCACCCGCCCGGATTCGATCGCCGCGAAGAGCGTGCGCCCGAGCCCCGCGAAGCCGACATCGATCTTGGCGAGACAGCCGCCGCCCAGGAGCAGCGTCGTGTCCAGCAGCGTGAACTTGGCCGCGATCCACAGGTCCTTCTTGCGCTGCCGGACGATCTCGCGCTCGAGCGACATCGGCCCCCGCACCATGCTCGACAGGTCGTACGAAAGGTACGCCCCGTCGAACACGTACCTCTCGACCGCGCTCCTTTCGTCGCAGAGCTTGTCCACCAGCTTGCGGGTCTTCTTCTCCCGCATCCACTGCCGGACCTCGTCGACGTCGGACAGCCGGACCTCGCCGCCCCCGGATTCCAGCACTTCCATCGGACTCCTCCTCGCCGGGCGGAGGGATGCTCGCCCGAAGCGCCGCGCGAGTCAACGGTCGGCGCGCCTCGCCGCGCGTGGTCGCCCCGGCGGGCTTGCGCTCCACCGGCGGGATCCTGCAGGATCGCCGTCACGCCGCAGGATCCGGGGGGATCGGCTCCTCGCAGGCGATGGCGGGGATGGGCCCTGCCGTACGGGAAGGAGGATCGAGATGCGGATGGCTGTCTGGATCGTGATGCTCGCGCTGGCACTGGGCGGCTGCAAGAAGAAGGGCGAGGAGGCCGCCGGAGGCGGAGGCGGCAACACGCCGCCGGCCGCAGGGGGAGGCAACGCGGCGAAGGCCGAGGCGCTGAAGGCGGCGTGGGAAGCGAACGCCGACTGCCAGTCGCTCGACAAGTGCTGCGCCAACGTACCGGGCACCACCTGGGAGTCGAGCCTCGGGATCATCTGCGAACAGGTCAAGACCTACAAGAACTTCGAGGAGCAGGCCAAGAACATGGTCGACGCCGCTTGGCAGGACATGACCTGCAAGAACACCCTCGACAGCGCCGGCATGATGGGCAACGACTCCAACCCCGTGCCCGAAGGGTGCAAGCGCGCCGCGCCGTAGGCCCGCCGGGATCCTCCCGCCGCGCCGCCCCCGCCCCGACTACTGCGAGAAGACCTGGAATCCGAAGGCGCCGTAGCCGTACTGCATCAGGACCTTGATGCGGTAGTCGCCTGACCACTGCGGGCAGGGATTCGTGACCAGCACCGGACTCGCGTCGTCCGTGGAGTCGGTCGCCAGCACCTGGCCGTAGGGGCTGGTCAGCGTCACGTCAATGTCGCGCACCGAGGGCACGCCCGCGGTCACGATCGTGTAGCAGCGGCCTGCCGGCAGGTTGACCAGGAACTCGCTCTCCTGCGCCTGCTGCAGCGTCCCGCGGTTGACCTGCGAGACCGGCAGCAGCGCCGCCGCAACCGCCTCGTGCGTGAGCCGGATCTGGTTCGCGATATAGTCGGTCTCCGTGCCGCCCACGGCGATGCCCGTCGAGGTCACCCGCGGCGCCGCGGTGCCCGACTGCACCGACGGGGCATTGTAGACGCCGAAGGCGAAGTTGCCGGACGCCGAGAGCAGCGTCAGCTTGGCCCGCACCGTCATGGCGCTCGTCGCGCAGTAGAGCACGCCGGGCGTGGTGTCGAGGTCGTTGTCGCGGCCGATGACGCTGACCCCGGACGTCAGTTCCAGATCCAGGTTGCCCGAGTCGGCGATGCCGACGAAGGCGTAGCACTTGCCGGACTGGAGCGCGACGTCGTACTGCTGCGTCCCGGCAACGGTCAGCGAGCCCGTGAACGGCTCCGAGGCACGCGTGGCCCCGGTCGCCAGCGCGACGGCGGCCGCGTCCAGCATCGTGAACAACGGATTCGTGCTCGCCGCCGTCGTCGTCGCCGCGGCAGGCTGCGCGCCGCTGTAGATCCCGACGGCATAGCCGCCCGAGCCGGCGACGGCCCAGATGTCGACCCGCGCCACGCCGTCGGCGGCCGCGCAGGTGCCGACGACCGCGGAAGCCGCGGCGTCGTTGTCCTCGGCCACCGGGCTGCCGTTCACGTACAGGTCCAGATCCAGGTTCGCGATGCCAGGCTCCGCCACGGCGACCGCGCGATAGCACTGCCCCGAGCGCATCTCGAAGCTGATGTTCGCGCTCAGACCCTCGCCCAGCGAGCCGAACTGCGGGGTCTGCGCCGGGTTCATCCCCGTCGCCCCCGACGCCGCCCGCTCGGCCAGCCGCCGGGTCAGGAGCACCGTGTCGACCGTCGCGATGGCGGTCAGCGCACCCGTCGCCGCCCGCGCGTAGGCGGCGAAGCGGACGTCGCCCGAGCCGCGGGTCATGGTGAGCCGCACCGTCGCCGTCGCATCCTGCGCCGGGCAGAACTCGCCCACCACCGCCTCGACGCCGGTGCCGTTGTCCTCGCCCGCGCTCTGCGGACCCACGCTCACCGCCATGTCGAGATCCTGGGCGCCGTCGCCGCCGGCCGCCACGAAGAGGTAGCACGTGCCGCCGCGCAGACGACGCGAGACCGCCGAAACCTCGTCCTCGAGCATCCGCGCCCGGAACAGCTCGCCATCGATGGTCGTTCCCGGCGCCTTCTCCGCCGCCAGGGCGTCGAGTCGCGCGGCCAGCGCGTCCCCGGTGGGCGCCGCCTGCGCCGCCTCGACCGCGTCGCCGGCCGGCGGGACGTCGAACTGGCCCAGCACGTACGAGCCCGTGCCGCGCGTCGCGGTGAGCACGATCTCGACGCGCACGGCGATCGGGGAACAGGCGCGCACGACGGGATAGTTGTCGGGCTGCGTGTCCTCGCCCAGCCGCGCGCCGTCGGACTCCAGCGCCATGTCCAGATCGGCCAGCTCGCCGTCGCCCACGCCGATGAACACGTAGCACTTGCCGGCCTCCAGGTGCAGGCCGATGCGCTTCTCCTGGCCCTCGCCCAGCGTGCCGGTGCGCGAGACGCCGGTCTGCGTCCCGCCCGGCGCGTACTCGCCCGCGAGCTGCTCGAGCCGCTGCAGCAGGACGTCGGTCCCCCCGGTCTGCGCGCCCGCCCCGGTCCCGCCCAGGACGACGATCGCGATTCCCAGCCAACGAAGAAAACGGGTGGTTCCCATGAGCTTCCCTTTCCGCGGCGCCTTGGACCACCCCGCCGCAGCCGCTATTCAGGCGCGCGGGCCGACCACCGGCGGTCGATCGGGGATCGAGCATAGCGCGGCGTCTTTCGACGCGCCATCCCCCGGCGGCAGCCCCATTTCCTCCCGCAACGACGCGAACTCCGCCGTCCAGCACCCCGCCCGGTCTCGTACCACCAGCGGCGGCGGGCAGACGCACACCCCGGGCGCTACCCTGCGCCGCACCGCGTACACCGCGAACAAGGGCGCCTTGCCCTCGCGCGGCACCACCTCCCGCCAGCTCTCGACCGCCAGCCCCGCATCCGCCGCCGACGCCTCGACCCGCGGCCGCTGCCTCGCCGCCGCACAGCCTACGAAGACCCCGCCACCCGCCAGCAGCTCCGCCGCGACGCGGACGTACTCCTCGACCCCGCCACGGTGCTCGAAATGGCACGGTCCCGACTGCGGCCGCGAGGATTCCGTGCCCGACCCGCGGGGCAGGTACGGCGGCGTCCCGGTCACCAGGTCCGCCGGCCCCAGCCCGGCCCGCGAGGAACACTCCCGGAAGTCGCCCTCCAGCACCGTGCATCGGTCCTCGACCCCGTTGAAGAGGATCGAGCGCCGCGCCAGCTCCACGCTCACGCCCTGGGCCTCCACGCCGGCGACGCGCGCCGCGGGCAGACGCCAGGCGAGAAGGAGCATCACCGTGCCGATGCCGCAGCCCAGGTCGACCACGCGATGCTCATGCCCCACGCAACGCGCCCCTCCCCCCTCCGAACCGCGCCCTTCAGGGCGCGGCTCCGACCGGGCCCCGGACCCCGGCCGAAGCGTGCGGCTCGAGTTGAAGACTCGCGCGGCCCACCAGGCGGTAACGAGGTCGTCCAGCGACCAGCGATGGCCGTCGACCCGTTGCAGGATTCGCCAGTCCCCCGCCAGGAAGCACAAATCCTCGCCTTCCCGCGGCCAGACCTCGGGCCGATCCGCGGGCGTGCACGGCGCCGGACCCGGCACGATCCAGTCGCGCGGCCGGCGCGCCGGCCGGATGATGCCGCCGCCGGGCGAGGGCGGGGCGACGGCACGCGGCGGTCGTCCTCCGATCACGCCGCAAGGCTACCCTGCTTTCGGTGGAGTTGTCGCGCAGAGGCGCACGATGGCATCATCACCGCAGGAGGTGACGCCATGGGCGTTGTCGTGCGCATCCAGGTTTCGCCGGGCGGGGTCCCCAAGAGGCCGGTGCCACACGCGGTCGTCGGGCCGCTGGGTATCGAGGGCGACGCGGTCGCGCACCCGCAGGTCCACGGCGGACCCGAGCGGGCGTTGTGCCTGTTCGCCGAGGAGCTGATCGAGCGGCTGCGGGGCGAGGGGCACCCGATCCAGGCGGGCGATCTGGGCGAGAACCTCCTGCTGCGCGGGGTTGACTGGACTGGCCTGCGAGCAGGGCATCACGTGCATATCGGTTCCGCGGTCGAGCTCGAGCTGACGCGGCCGACCACGCCGTGCGGCGCCATCGCCGGGGCGTTTGCCGGCGGCGACTTCTCGCGCGTCGCCCCGGACCGGCACCCCGGCGAGCACCGTTGGTACGCCCGGGTCGTGCACGGAGGACCGATCGCGGTCGGCGACGAAGTGAGGGTCGACCCGGTCGGCGTTGCGCCGTAGCCTTTCGCCGGCCGGAAGAGACTGTCACCGGCAGACGCCCTGGAGTCCTCCGCCACCGTCCTCCAGAACGCAGCGGGGGCCGGGATTCGCGCAGGCGTGCGCGTCGACGCGGAAGCCGCACCGGCAGTAGACGATCGTCGTCTCGTCCGCACACGCGGTGAAGACGCCGGGACCGCATAAGGGGTCGGGAGACGAGCCCGCGGCACAGAACGCCGCGGCGTCACAGCCGGACGTCGCCTCCGGGTGCCACTCGTCGACGCACGCCGCTCCGGCCGCGCAGGCGTCGTCGCCGACCCGGAAGCCGAAGCTCCAGCGCACCGCGTGCCCGTCCAGACACGCCGACGCATCACTCGCCGCCCGAAGCTCGACCGGGCATTCCGGGTCGAGCGAGTCGCCCAGCGCGCAGAACGCCCCACCCGCGACCCCAGCAGGCGGCACCGCGCAGAACCGCGCCCCGCACGGCTCGACTCGCCACTCCGTGTGGCCGGTCAGCTCGGTGTCGCTCACCCCGACGCAGCTCTCCGCGACGTTCTCCCGGCAACGCCGCTCGCCCCCCAGGCACTCGTCGGCCCGACACCCGACGCCGGCCGGCAGCGCCAGAACGACCACCCACCACAGGCGTGCCGGAACGGAGGGTCGGGTTGACGGAAGCCGCATCGCCACCTTCCTGTCGGCTGGAAACGGCAAGCGGGTTCCGTGCCGGTGCGGTCGCGCTCGAACCTCGTGCCTTTTCGCGGCGCCCTCCGTTGCCGCGTGTCGCCGGAACGCCACAGCGCACAGTCCCGATGCGAGAGCCGTCCCGCCAGATCCTCCCGCTCCCGCGCTCGTATGAAGCCCGGCCGCGGTTCCGGGGGCGAGGGGAGGTCCGGCCATGTCGAGCGCTCCACTTCTGTTCGCCTTTCTCTTCGGTCTTCCGGGTTGTCGACCGGGACACGAACGGCCGGCGCCGGTGACTACCTTTTCACCGCCGTGAAGCCGGTCGTGAGACGCACCTCGGCGCCGATCAGCGCCGCGGCGGCGGCGCCGCCCCCCGTGCCGCCCCAGAAACAGCCGCCGGCGTAGCTCGTCGTGATCGCGCCGTCCGTGAGCGACGTGCCGGCCATCGAGTTCTCGTCGGGATCGTACCTGCCGCTGTACTCGATGTCCGCGTCCGCGCGGGACGCCGCCAGCAGGATGCAGTTGAGCGTCGGCATCGCGATGCCGCCGCCCAGGGCGAGCCCCAGCGTGTAGGCCGGCGTCGAGCCGGTCACCGGGTCCGCGGGGACGGGGTTGGAAATCGAGCCCAGCGCGGCGTTGGACTGCTCGATCACCGTGCCGTCGCACATCTCCACGTCGCAACTCAGGCCGGTGTCCCCGCCGCACTCCCCGTCGGCCTCCACCGGCAGCCGCATCGTACCCGTGCACTGCACCTCTTTCACCGTCATGTGCACCTGGTGCGGCCGGTTCTCGAAGTTGCGCTGCTCGAACGTCACCGTCGCCGGGAAGATCTCCGACGGGCAGCGCACGAACGGCGTCGAGCAGTCCAGATTCAGCTCCACCGGGTTGCCGTCGTGCGTGAACGAGACGGTCCCGTGCGTCCCCGCGATCGTCCCGGTGTAGGTCGAGCCGCCGACGTTGATTTCCACCGCGATCGAGTCGTCGTACGTCACCTGCCACGACCCGCGCAGATCGGGCGCCGGGTCTCCCGAGAAGAACCCCTCCGCGGACGTTCCGCACCGCCCCGGCGCCAGGCACAGCACCGCAGCCGCCATCAACGCCGTCAGGACCAGACTCTGTCGAACGTGCTTCCTCATCGTTTCTCCTCCTCGGCCAGGCAGTATTCGGTTCGCCGCCCGCCGGGTCAAGTCCCCTGCTGCCCCTTTGCTGCCCTTCTGCCCTCCCCCCTCTTTGCGCACCTTTGCGTCCCTTGGCGCCCTTTGCGCGAAATGCCCCCTTGGCGTCCTTCGCCTCTTGGCGCCCTTTGCGCCCCCCCCTTTGCGCGAAATCCCCCCGCGGCGCTAGACTGTTCGCGGTCACGAGCGCACGGCTCGCGGCCTTCACCCGGAGGCTGGCATGCGGAACACGCGAACCGTCCATTGGATCCTCGTCGGCGCGGCCGCCCTGGCGGCCTTCGCCTGCACCGGCGTCCGCTTCCCCAACTCGGGGTGGGAGGACGGCCGGCGGAACTGCCAGGACGAGTGTCCCGGTCGGGTGGAGCAGGTGCGGCGTTTCGGCGGCCCGGCCGCCGACGCGGGACGCGCCCTGGGGCTGGTCTCCGGCGGCGCCCTGCTCCTCACGGGGACCATCACCGCCCCCGCGACCTGGTCGGCGCCGGCGGGCGACGCGCCGTTCTGCGAGGGCATCGAGCGCGGCGCCTTCCTGGCGCGCATCGGCTCCGCGGGCGACGTACAGTGGGCGACCTGCGCCAACCAGGCCGACGCCTACGGGCTGGTCGTGATGGACGACGGGGGAGCGGTGGTCGCCGGCGAGTTCGAATACAGCGCGGTGTTCGCGCCGGGCACGGCCGAGGAAGTCACCGTGACCGCCAGGGAACGCTACGACATGTTCGTCGCCCGCTACGACGACGCCGGCAAGGTCCTCTGGGTGCGCACGGGCGGCGGCGAGGGGCGCACGCACGCGGCCGCGGTGGCGCCGATGCCCGACGGCGGCGTCGCGGTCAGCGGCTCCTTCGCCCGCCACGCCGTCTTCGGCTCGGGCGAGGCCAACGAGCTGACGGTCGACTCCGACACGGGCGACGGGATCTTCGTCGCCCGCTACCGCGACGACGGCAACCTGGTGTGGGTCCGCGGCCTGCCGGCCATGCGCACCGACGAGGGCTCGGCGCTGGCGGCGCTGCCCGACGGCAGCATCGTGATCGCCGGACACTTCGGCCGCACCGTGGCCTTCGATACCGTGATCCTCGAGCCCCAGGGTGGGTCCGACGCCTTCCTGGTGCGCCTCGATCCGTCGGGCACCGTCCTCTGGGCCGTCCGCGCCGGCGGCTCGGGCGCGGACTTCGCCGACGCCCTGGCCGTGATGCCGGACGGCACGCTCCTGGTGACCGGCCATTTCGAGGGCACGGCGGTCTTCGGTCCGGGCGAGCCTTTCGAGGAGCAGCTCCGCTCCGCGGGGGACGCGGACGTCTTCCTGGCGCGCTTCAACGCCGAGGGGATGTTCCTCGCCGTGATGCAGGCCGGCGGACGCGGCTTCGACGCAGGGTTCGCCGTGGCCGCCGACGAGGACGGCGGCGCCGTGGTCGCCGGCTCCTTCGAGGACTCCGCGGTGTTCGGCGCGGACGGACCGATGGAGACGACGCTCACGGCGAGCGGCGAGAAGGACCTGTTCCTCGCCCGCTACGACGCCGACGGCCAGCTCCTCTGGGCGACGATGGCCGGCGGCCCGACCTACGACGCCGTCCGCGGCCTCGTCGTCACCGGCGGCGGCGACATCGTCGTCACAGGCAGCTACGGCTCGGCCGCCGTCTTCGGCGCCGGCGAGAACGGCGAGACGCGCGTGGAGTCGATCAACGACCCCCGCTTCTCGCAGGAGCCCAGCATGGTGAGCGACGCCTTCCTCGGCTGGTTCGGGCCGTAGATGGGCGCGACACGCACGCGCGGGGCGGGGTCGGTCTTGGAAACGCCGGCATCACAAGGCAGGTGCGTCATGCGTCGGACGTCGCCGGCGGCTGTTTCGGCTCTCGTCGCGGCCGTGCTCGGGTGGGGTTGCGAGTCGGAGCTGCCCGAGCCCGGGGACGACGGCGGCGCCGACGAGGCGGCGGTGGAGGACTCGGCGGCGGATGCCGACGGCGAGGCCGACGCCGAGGGCGACGCCGAGGGCGACGCCGACCCGGGCGACGACGGCGGCGAGGGCGTGTTGGACGGCGATGCGGACGTTCCTCCGCCGTGCGCACCGCTGGCGACCGATTACCTCCCCCGCGAATCGGGCTCCTCGACCGACGATTGGCCCGCGTGCATCTCCGACGACGGCACGTACCACTGGATCGGCACCTCGATCGGCACGATCGCACGCATCGCCTCGTTCGAGCAGATCGCCGACCTGCTGTGGCGCCGCCCGACCGCGCCGAGCGCCGCGGACTTCACCGACGCGCGCGTCGTCTACGTCGATGCCAACGGCCTGGACTCCCGCGTGCAGCGGCGCGAGGACCTGCACTACCCCGAAGTGCCGGCCGCCGACGGCGCGTGCACCGACCCGGGCGTGCCGGAGCTGTACCCGGACCGCTGCGCGGGTCCGGCCAGGATCCTGCCCATCCTCAATGACGCGTTCGCGGCCGGCTCGACGGGAGCCGACCCGCTCCTCAACGCCGCACGCATCGAGGCGGCGCTGCTGTGGTTCCTCTACCTTTCGCCGTACAAGGAGTCCTACACCTGTACGACCACGCCGGCCGACTGCGACTCGGCGTGGGCCTACTACACCGGCGGCGAGGATCGCGCCGGCGGCCTGGGCCTTTCGACGTACGTCCCCGCGCTGAACGGCGAGACCCACGACCGCATCTGGGACGGCCTCCTCGCCGTGCGCTGCTGGAAGAACCTCGACAACGAAACCGGCGTCTCCACCGACACGGACCTGCGCGACCTCGCCCGCGCACAGCTCGACCGCGCCATGCTCCGCGCCGTCGCACTCGTCGTGCGCGACCGGCTCGACGCGGTTGCCGCCGCAGCCGCGGACGAGGCGCGCGATGCGGCGTGGGCCTTCGTGCAGATCCTGGGCGGGGTGCTCGATCGCGAGGCGACCGCGCGCGACGCGGCGGCCGCGGCCGTCCTGCGCGCCGAGCTGGCGCGCGCCGACGCGACCGCCGTCGACGTCCCCGCCGCCCAGGCCGCGCTGGATGCCCTCTTCCCGTGCCCGTAGGGCGGAAACCACCGATGGACACCGATGGACACCGATAGCGCAGACGGAACCGACCCGCGCCCTTCCGGGCGCGGCGCCGCAGGCGATGGCCGCCGCGGGCCGGGGCCCGCGGTTCGATTTCGCGCGCGCAGTGCTCCGGTCGGGTAGGATCCGAGGAATGACGCGCCGCGCGCTGTGGGCTGGACTGTGCACGATGCTCGCGGCCCCGCACGCCGCAAGCGCGGAGGAGCCGGCGGCCCCCGCCGGAGATGGCGACTACACGACCACCGTCCGCGCGGACGGCGGGGACAACGACGAGACCCACGGGCGCGCCTCCAGCCGCGCCGACCGCCGGGAGTTCGAGGAGCGTCTGCCGCGTTCGGCTCCGGACGCACTGCGCTACGAACCCGGGGTGTTCGTGCAGCAGACCGCGGCCGGCCAGGCGTCCGTCTTCGTCCGCGGGCGCACCGGCCAGCAGACCGTCCTGCTGTTCGACGGCATCCGGCTCAACAACAGCCTCTGGCGCCAGGGACCCAACCAGTACTTCTTCACGCTCGACCAAGCCACGATCCGCGCCATCGACGTCGTCCGCGGCAGCTCCTCCGTGCGCTTCGGCTCCGACGCCATCGGCGGAGCCGTCGACGCCCTCCCGCTCGACGCCCCGCTGTGGTCCGACCTCACGGGGCTGCACGCGTGGCCGCGCAGCATCTTCCGCGCCGCCACCGCCGACGACCAGATCGCCGAGCGCTTCCAGCTCGAAGCCCAGTGGGACCGCTTCGGCTACCTCGGCGGCGCCGGCTGGCGTCCCGAGGGCCTTCTGGAATCGGGCGGCGCCGTTGCAAATCCGGAGGACGGCGCCCTGCCCTGGGTGCCGCGCTTCGGCGAAGACGCGTGCACCGTCAACCGCGAGACCGGCCAGCCGGAGAGCTGCCGCACGCAGCTCGGCACCGGCTTCGACGAGCTGACCTTCGACGGCCGCGTCTCCTACGATCTCGGCCAGGACCGCGTGCTCAGCGCGGCCGTCTACGGCTATCGCCAGTACGACGCGCCACGCACCGACCAGTGTCCCCCGGCCGAGGGGCGGTGGGACGAATGCCTGACCTACGACGAGCAGTTCCGCACCCTCGCGTACGTCTCGTTCCGCGGGGACCTCGTCGCGGGCGCCGCCCAGGACGCACACCTGGCGCTCTCGTACCAGCGCCAGCACGAACGGCGGCGCCTGGACCGACCGGCCTCGTTCGTCCGCCTGGGCGGCGCGGACGACGTCGACACCTGGGGCTTCGTCGGCTCGGCACGCACCGCCGCGCTCGATGTCGGCGCCGCCACGCTCACGCTGCGCTACGGCGGCGAGGTCTACCACGACCGCGTGGCCTCGACCGCCTGGACCTCGTTCACCGACACGAGCCAGACGCTGCTCGACTCGCGCGGGCAGTACGTGACCGGGTCCTACTACACGACGGGAGGATTCTGGGTCGAGCCCGAATTCGACGTCGGCGGGGGCGTGACGCTCGGCCTGGGCGGGCGCTTCGGCGGGGCGGGAGCGTTCGCGCCGGCGGACGACGCGTCGGGGACGGCGGCGGTCGACGGGAGCTGGCTCACGCCGGTGGGCCGCGCGGGCGTCGCCTGGGCCGCTCTGGACTGGCTCACGCTCCGCGCGAACGTCGACCACGCCTTCCGCGCGCCGAACCTGGACGACCTCACGTCGCGGCAGCAGGCGGGGCCGGGGTACCAGTTCGAGAACCCCGGCCTCCGCCCGGAGCAGGCACTGACGGTGGAGACGGGGGCGCAGCTCCGGCTGCCGTGGCTGCGCGCCGAGGCGTGGGGATTCTGGACGCCGGTGTGGGACGCAATGGCCCGGGCGCCCCGGACGGCGGCCGACTGCCCGGACGGCGACGGAAGCTGCGGCGGGGCAAGGGCCCGCTACCAGCTCGTCAATCTGCCGGGCCGCGCCGACGTCTTCGGCGTCGAGCTGTCCGCGCTGCTGGAGCTGCCCGCGGGATTCTCGCTGTCCGCGACGCTGGCGTGGGCGTGGGGCGAGGGACCGAACCCCGCCGAACCGCCCGACGATCCGGACGTCGCGTACGAAGACACGCTGCCGCTCTCGCGCATTCCGCCGCTCAACGGAACGGTGGAGCTGCGCTGGCGCTCGGACCTGGGCTTCTACGCGGGGGCCGCGCTGCGCTGGGCCGCCTTGCAGGACCGTCTGGCGCTCCAGGACCTCGGCGACCCGCGCATCCCGCGAGGCGGCACGCCCGGCTTCGCCGTGCTCGATCTCTCCGCCGGCTACCGCTTCCGCCGCAACCTCCTCGTCGGCCTGGTGCTGGAAAACGTCACCGACGCCGCCTACCGCACCCACGGCTCCAGCGTGAACGGCCCCGGCTTCGGCGGCAGCCTGCTGCTGGAAATCGGCCTGTAGGCCGCCGCGAAAACGCACGATCGCGTACCGCCGCCGCGCCCCAGTTCTGCTATCCTCCCCACCGGAGGTCGGACCGTGTTCAGCTACGTCGACCAGCGAATCCGGCAGTGGCTCCGCGACAGCGGCAAGCTCGTGACCCTCGACGACCAGGGACGACCCGTGCCGCCCGGAGCCCCCGACGGCCGCGTCCTCAGCGTGCTCGGACCCATCCCGCTGGCGCACCGGCATCGGAATCGCGAGGTGCCCCTGCGCTGGTATCCCTTCGTCCGGCGCATCGAGCTGGAGCGGGTGCTCGACGCGGCGGCCGAGGTGCCCCGCGGAGGCGAGGAGCGCTTCCGCGAGCTGCTGTGCCAGAACATGTCCGTCAACTCGCTGCTCGCCACCGAGGGCTTCCTCGAGCAGCCCGCGCCGCTGGTTCGACTCCACTCCTGCTGCATGACCGGCGACGTCTTCGGCTCCATGCGCTGCGAATGCGGCCCGCAGCTCCAGGCCGCCTTCGATCGGGTCCTCGAACAGCAGGGCGCCGTCGTCTACATGTCGAGCCACGAGGGTCGCGGTATCGGCCTGTGGGCCAAGGCCATCACCTACCTCCTGCAGGACTCCGGCCAGGACACCTACGAAGCCAACGTCTCGCTCGGGCTGCCCGAGGACAGCCGGGACTTCGGCGACGCCGCGCTCGTCCTGCGCCACCTCCTGGGCGGGAAGCCGATCCGCCTGCTCTCCAACAACCCGATGAAGCGCGAACACCTCGAGCGCGCCGGCCAGCCGGTCGCCGAGATGGTTCCGCTGGTCACCGGACTCTCGCCGCACAACGAGCGCTACATGCGCGCCAAGCGCCGCAAGGGCCACAAGCTGCCCGAGGTTCCCTGAGGTTCTCCCGGCCTCACGGCAGGCCGGAGACGTTCAGCCGGTAGGCGCCGCCGGTGCTGCCGAACCCGTCGACGATGACGAAGCTCAAGCCCCGCGGGAGGGTCGCCGTGATCCGCGACGCGTCGGCGCGCGGCGTGCACGTGCTGTCGTCGTCGCAGGCCGGCTCGGGACTCCCGTCCCAGCAGTCGCCGGTCCGGAAGTACAGCACGGTGTCGAACGCGGTCGCCGAGCTGCACGTGTGCGCCGTGACCGACGTCGGCCGGCACAGCGCGAGGACGTAGCCGTCCTCGTCCGCGCTGCTGCCGCCGCAGGCGCCGGACACGGCGTCCCCGTGCCCGGTCGTGTTCCCGTCCGTGTCACCGTTGCTCGCGATGCGCGGGACCACACACGACGCCGTCTGGAAGAACAGGTCGAACGGACCGCCGTGGGAGGCGTCGTGACCGTCCACGAGCAGGGTGTACGTGCCGGCCTCCAGGGCCAACGCGAGCTGGGAGCGGTCGCCGCCGCAGGCGTCGTCGTTGCAGCCGCCGGACACCGCGGTCCCGGGACACGCGCCGCGACGCACCTCCAGCACGGTGCTCCAGGCGCCGCCGTCGACCGTGTCGAAATACACGATGCCGCCCTCGGAAAGCGTGAACGTGTACCAGAGGTCGCGACCGCCGCCGCCGGAGCAGGACGGCGTCGCCGTGTCCGTCGCCCGCATCGAGTCGCCGTGGATCGTCCCCGGAACGATCGGCGCGGCGGAACCGCACGTGTCGTTCGGCGGCGCCGGCGCACAACCCTCGTCCGTCGCCCCGTCGCAGTCGTCGTCCTCCCCGGTGCACTCCTCCGCGGGCGGCGTGCAGGCCGCGGCCCACGCGCAATCCACGCAGTCCCGGCGGCCGATCGTTCCGCACGTCGTCGAACACGGTCCGAAGCTGCCCTCGCACTCCTCGACCCCGATCCACAGGAAGCCGTCCCCGCAGCTCGCGGCCACGCAGCCCGCCAGGCACGCGTCGGTGTTGTCGGTGTCGCCGTCGTCGCACTCCTCGCCGCTCTCGACCAGTCCGTTCCCGCAACCGGGCCGCCGGCAGTCGTTGCGGCAGGCGTCGCCGTCGATCGTGTTCCCGTCGTCGCACGCCTCGCCCGTGTCGACGACGCCGTCGCCGCAGCCCGAAGGAACGCAGTCCGTGCGACAGGCGTCGGGGGCCGTGTCGCTGTTGGCGCCCCCGTCGTCGCACTGCTCCACCCCGGCGTGCAGGAACCCGTCGCCGCAGAAGGCCGCACGGCAGGCGCTCGGGCAGTCGTCCGTCTGGTCGGAATTGGCGTCGTCGCACTCCTCCGCGCCCTCGACCACCCCGTTGCCGCACGCCGCCGGCACGTCGGAAACGGCGTCGTCCCCGCTGGCGTCGCCCCCGCCGTCGTCCGTACGCCCCCCATCACCCTCTCCGGACTCCCATGCCGCGTCTCCCCCGAGCCCGCCGGACTGGAGTCCGCAGGCCGCCGCCCCGATCAGCAATGCCAAGCATCCGGCAGCGAAGAATGCGACGAGCCGCCCCACCACGACCTCCCCGGCCGACGGTCGGCCGAACGGTGGTACAAGGTTAGCAGAAGTTGTCGGTCTTGGGTGGGTCGTTTGGGACGAGTCGTCGGTCCGGCGGTGCTGGCGGAGGAATGAGGCGACGGGTTACGGGGCGGGGACGAAACGGCGAAGACGCAGCGTATCGTGAACGGCGCCGGAGTCGTGCACCCAGGCCACGACGGCGTACCCCGTGTCGTCCGCGACGAGCTCGAAGCTCCCCGTGTTGGAAATCTCGTCCTCCGGGCCGAAAACGAGCACCGGGCCGGAGATGAGGTTGCCCCACCGATCGGTGTTCGCGAGATAAATGCTCGGCCACATTGGCATCGCCGCGCGGGTGGAGAACGCGATGCCGAGCCCCGCCGGGCCCCACGCGGCCCGAATGGTGAGCGGGCCGTAGAGGCTGACGGGCGCTCCCACGGTGCGCGGCGGATACAGCAACTCGCCGTCCAACCCGACCGCGGCAAGCCAGATACTGTCGGCAGCCCAGATCACGAACAGGGCGTCGCCGGAGCAGGTGAGGGGACGCACGTCATGCTCCGGCGCCATGAACATGAGGCCGGGGATGGCCCCGGTCCACCGTCGGGGACGAAGGTCACGATCCAGCACGAGCACGGCGGTCGTGTCGGCGACGGCGTACCCGTCGTCGAGCGCAAAGATGTTCGTGGACGTCGGACCCAGCTCAGCCGGGATGTCGATCAAGCCGGAGCTGCGCTCGAACATGCCGTCCTCCGAGAAGCTGTCGACGGCCCAGCGAAGGAAGATGTCGTACGACACCACGAACGACCCGCGGTCGAAGACGGCTCCGCCGAGACCGGCGCGATCGGTACCGGAAGAGGGAGTCGACAGCCTGACGTCCGAACCGATCGGCGAAGCACGGGCATCGAATCGGATCAGGGTCGTCGCCGCGTCGTCACGCAGTCGCGTGAGCAGGCCAAAGCCCGTGTCCGTGCCGACCGGAACGAAGTCGGGTATCGCAAAGGGCACCGGACGCGACCACGGCTCCCCGAGGATCACCCCTTCGGGATCCACGGCGACCAGGTTCATGGCGAAGGTCGGTGACTCCGTCGCGTAGGCAATGCCATACGCGCCGGGCCCCCAGGCGACTCGGACCGGGCCCATCCCGTCGCCTACCGACCCGGCCACGGGACCGATGGCCATCGCCTCCGTCGCGGATTCGATTGGCGGGACCGAGCCGTCGGGGCCGGGATACGCGAAACTGCCGTCGCCCAGGCGGCAAAGCCAGTCGCAGCCGTCGTCGTTCATCCGGTTCCCGTCGTCGCATTCCTCGCCGGGGTCGATGGCCCGATCGCCGCAGACGGGCGGGAGCAGCACGGTCCCGCCGTCGGCTCCGTCCGCGTCGGTCGCCTCCCCGCCGTCTTCCTCGCCCGCCTCGCCCACGTGTTCGGCCGTGTCGCCGTCGAAGCCCGTCGTCTCGGCATCCACCTCGGTGTCGGCGGGCGCATCGGTCGCGGCGCCGTCGTCGGGTTCCACCGCCTCGCCAAGGTCCGCGACGGCGTCCTCGGCCCCGGACGTCACGCCGTCACCACAGGCCGAAACCGCCAAGCCGCCGACGAACACCATGTACCGGATCGCAGCGGTGCGGGTCATCACGGTCCTCCGTCCGCGGGCAGCGGCGTCCAGTCGCCCAACGGTCCGCCGAAGGCCCCCATGTCGTTCGGGCTACCGTCGGCGTCCCGGAACGCGTCCTCGGGAACCCCGGCATCGATGCACGGCGAGTCCGGGCCGAGCCGGTAGTCGCCCGAGCCGGGGTCCAGGAACCGCGGGTCGGCCTCGATGTTGCCGGGATGCCCCGCATCCTCTTCGCGACAGTACCCGGGCGCGGGGGGCAACCACGTGGCGTTGTACCCGCGCGGCGGCTCCGCGACGTCGTACGCAGTCGCACACCACGAGTGTTCTCCCGACCCGCCGACGAAGATGTTGCTCCGCATCTCCCCGTCCATGACGTGGAGATGCGCCTCGGCCCGGTCGCCGTTGTCGTTGTCCACGAAGGTGTTGTTGATCACTCGCGGGTTGCCGAACGCCAGATCCACAGCACCGGCTTCGACCTCCGCTCCTCGGTTCCGAACGAAGAGATTGTTGCGAACCGTCAGGAACGGCGACTCCAGCTCGATGGCGCCCGCGCGCCCCGACCCGCTGGACGTCCCACCGACGTTTTCCACGAACACGTTCCGCAAGATCTCCGCCAGGAACCATCCGCCGTTGCCGGCAAGCGCACCCGGCCCCTCGTCCGCGGCATTGGCCTCGAACCGGTTTCCCTTGATGGCGCCTCCCAGGTACCCCGAGATCGCACCCCCAACCCGCGCGCGGTTCCGGACGAACCATGACGCGGCGATCAACGAGTCGATGGTCGGCGCGGCGAGATCGATCGCTCCGCCGCTTTCCGCAGGACCGTTCTCGAGGAAACGACATCCGTCCACGACCACCGCCGTCTCGGCGGACCCGTGGATTGCAAGCGCCCCGCCGCTCCCGAATTCCGCGGCGTTCCGGAAGAAGTCGGAGCGGCGTATCTCGATTCGACCCGCTCGCACCCAGATCGCCCCACCGCTTCTCGCGCTCGCGCACTCCGTCCAGGCCATGTCGTCGACCAGCAGCGTCGCCACGTCCGCGTGCAGGCAGCCCCCCCCGGCGTCTCCGCCGGCAAGGGTGTTGGTCCCCAGCCGCACGGCCAGCCACCGCAGTTCCAGCGTCCCGTCGCCCGTCACGAACAGGCCGCGCTCGCCTCCGGCATCCAGCTCCACACGCGCGCCCGCCGCCGGGTCGCCCTCGATCAGCAGCGTGCCGCCCGCGGTGAGAACGATGTCCACGCGGGCGTCGAAGGGCGCTCCGGCGGCGTCGGGCAGGAGCACGACCTGTTCGCAACCGCCCCGCGCATCCACCGCCGCCTGCAGCCCGGCGTACGGACGCTCCCGCGACCCATTGGGCGGCCCGGCCGCGGGAGCGACGGCCGCGAAGACCGGGCACGGCGGAGGCGCAACGTCCTCGCCGTCGACCGTCACGTCCCCCGAACCGCCGTCGGTTGCCTCCGCTTCGGCGGCGTCCGCAACGTCGTCGCCGGCCTCGAGCTCGTCCCCCGGCTCGCGTACGTCGTCCGTGCCGACGTCCGCGACCGAATCGACCGCGGCGTCGGGAGTCCCTTCGTCGGTTTGCTGGCCGACCAGGACGACGTCGAGCTGGCAGGCCGGGATGCAGGACAGAGCGGCGATGAGCGACGCCGTTCGGATCGTGCGCCGTGTGCTCACGGTTCGACGCGACCCGGACGCCGTCACAATCGGCGACCCGCGCGCTCGCTGCGTCGCCCGGTGGAAGAGCATCATGGCGTCACCCCCAACTCCGCGAGACGCCTGCGCGCGGCGTCAACGCGCAGGCTCGCCGGGTACGCGGCGAGGAAGCCCTGAAGCGCCTCGGTCTCGTCCGCCAGCCGGCCGAGCGCCTGCAACGCCTGGATGCGGCCCCAGGACGCCTCCTCCCGCAAGGCCGTCGCGGAAGGATGCGCCAGGTACGAGTCGAAGGCCGCGAGGGCCCCCACGGCGTCGCCAAGACGCTCCAGACGAAGCTGACCGAGCGGCACGAGCGCCACACGTGCCTCGGCGCTGTCCGGAAACCGGGCCAGCAGACCCTCGTAGGCCGCGGCAGTTCCCGCCCAGTCGCCATCCGTCCGCAGCCGCCGCGCGACGTCGAGCAACCCGGCCGCCGTCGGCGTCGCCGGGACGGCCGGCGCCGCGGGCGACGACGGCGGCGGCACGATCGCATCGCCGGAGGACTCCACCGGCACCGGGGACCGGGCCCCGGGAGCATCCTGCGGCCGCGTGACCCGAGCGTCGGGCTCGCCGGCCGGCGGCCCGCCGGGCTCGCCGATGCGCGCCGGCGACGAATCGCCGGACACCGTCGCGCTCGCCGCCCCCTCCCCCGCCCCGCCGACCCTGGCCGCCGCTTTCCTCGCAGCCGGCGCCGCAGGCTCGCATCCATCGGTCGTAACGCGCACGCTCGTCGTCGCGACCGCCGCGGCCGGACCCGCCCGCACGGTCGCACCGGGCGGCGCGGCGGGCGCCTCGCCGGCCGGGAACCACCCGGCCAGACGCCGGTCCCGCTCCGCCTCCGCGGCGTCCAGCGGCGTCGGACCTCCGCCGGGCAACGACATCGACTGGCCGGCGACGAGTCGCCGCGAAGGCTGGGGAGGAATGACCACCTCGACGACGCCCTCGAGTACCCGCACCTGGACCTCGGCCGCGAAGACCTCGACCGCGAAGATCGTGCCGACGACCTGCACGCTGGCAACGGCAGACGACACGATGAGCCGCGCGCCCCCCGCAAGACCACGCGCGTCCGCGACGACCCGCCCGGACTCCAGGTACACCTCGCAGCGCCCGGTTCGCTGCTCGACCAGCCGCACGGTCGTCGCGGCGTCCAGGAACAACTCGACGGCGCCGCACAGACGAAGCCCGGCACGCCCGTGGTCAACCGCGACCCGCTCGCCGACGGCAATCGCACGACCGCCGAATGCGGCTCCGCCGGCAACCGTGGCCCTTCCCGCAACCGCGAACAACTCCGCCCCTGCCGGCGAAACCGCGGAAGGCGCGCGACGGTCGCGCGACCCGCCAAAGGCCAGGATCAGCCCCATGGCCAGCGCGGAGACCGCCATGGCGCCAAGCGCCAGCCATCGTCCCCATCCCCACGGGCTGCAGTCGTAGGCGACAATCGGCGACACAGCAGACGCTCCGGCCGCCCTGCCGGAGCGCGGCTCGCCGGCGGTTCCCGCGGTCGCATCGCCGCGCGCGCTCCCGGCGCAATCCGCCGAGCCCGAGCCGGCAGCCGCCACGACGCCCTCCACCCAGCGTTCCGTCGCGGCCGCATCCAGCACGCGGGCCGGACCCGGCTCGTCCAGCTCGGCCGCGAACCCGGCGAGCGCCCCGTCCGTCGCGCATTCCGGGCACGACCGGAAATGCTCGGCCAACGCCACCGCATCGTCCGCGTCCGGCTCGTCGCCGGCCGCCCGCCGGTCGGCCAGCTCCCGGAACCGCTCGCACTCCTTCCCGGTCTCGCCGCTGGACGTCATGGCAATCTCCCCTTCAGAACCTCGCGCAGCGCGGGATCCTCGAGCACCCATCGCCGCAGCTCCTGCCGGCCGACGCGCAGACGGTCCTTGGCCGTGTTCACCGGGACCGCGGTCTCCTCGGCGATCTCCGCGACGGTCAGACCGTGGACCAGGTGCAGCACCACCGTGACCCGCCGCTCCTCCGGCAGCCGGTCGAAGCAGCCGAGAAGCCGGCGACGAAGCAAGACGTCGTCGCGGTCCGGCCCGTCCGGGCCATCCGCCGCCGGAACGTCGCGCAATGCCTCGCGCCGCCGAGACTCGCCACGCGCACGGCGCCGTTGGGCCAGCGCCACCCGCGCCGCGACCCGGGTCGCCCAGTGCGCCAGCGGCCCGGCGCCCCGGTAGTCCCCGGCGCAACGCAGGATCTCGATCATCGCGGACTGCGCCGCATCCTCGGCCTCGGCGTCCCCCCCCACGACGTAGCGGACCGCGTTGCGCACCCGCGCCATCAACCGGAGCGCCAGCGCACGGCGCGCCTCCGCGTCGCCCGCCCCCGCCGCGCGCGCCAGGCGCAGCTCGTCGTCGCGTTCGCTCGACTCACCCTCGCCGGCGCGCTCGACGACCATTCGACCTCAAGGGATCCGCCGCGGGCAGAACGGGTGGCGGCGGGACACCCGCAAACCCTACACGAGGTCCACCGACAGGCCCGCGAGGAGCCGCGGGCAGGCGTACCATGTGCCCAGCAACACCGCACGCCCCGCTGCCGTGTCGACGACGTACTCCGTCCGGTTGACGAAGACGTCCAGTCCCGCGTCCAGGAAAAGCCGGAACGACCCGACGACGCGATAGCTGCCGTGGAGCACGAAACCCGGGCCACCCAACCACGAGCCCTCCGGCGCCGTGACCGCCATTCCCGGGGAAACCACGCCGGCATGGCGGGTCAGGTAGTCCACGACCCCGTAGACGCTTGCGCCGACATCCCAATCGCCCAAGGGCCACCGGAACCGTACTCCCAACTCGACCGGGTGCCGCGCAACCTCGAGGGCAATCCCCCCGCCGGACACCTCGACGGTGGGCTGGATGCGGTAGGCCACGAACACCGACCAGTTCTCGTCCACGTGGAACGCCAGTCCGGCTGCCAGCCCGTGCGACGCCGTGACCTCACTGCTGAAGAAGTCCGCCT
This sequence comes from Deltaproteobacteria bacterium, assembly GCA_016218765.1. GTDB lineage: Bacteria > Myxococcota_A > Polyangia > DRWM01 > JAAZOP01 > JAAZOP01. The sequence continues at coordinate 59,779 of JACRCZ010000091.1, forward strand.
CGTACGCGAGCCGGAGGCCCAGCCAGGATCGAGCCGGCGCGGCGGCCGACCCCGCGGAAGCTTCGGGCCCCGGAGTCGGCGGCGCGATCCCGATGGTCCCACCGCCCAGAACAGCCTGGATCAGCCCGCGAACGATGACGGCCGACGCCTCCACCCGCTCGGCCTCCTCCCTCGCCTCGATCGCCCGCACCAGGACGCGACTTCCGGCCGACTCGGCCAGATACACGAACACCCGCTCCGGTCGCGAGACGTCGAACCAGAACACGCTCACCGCCGATTCTCGCGCGGCGACGTCCGCCGCGGCCGCGACCTGATCGGGCAGCGAGCCGGGAAACCGCGCGGGCCGATCCACGACCAGTCGCACCGGAAGGTCGCTCGACTGCGCCCGGACGGCGGCCGCCAGGACGTCCGCGGCGCCGCACTCGCCGGAAAGCACCAGCACCACGACGGGAAGCGCCGGCGCCTCGGCCGCCGCCGGCGTCGCTCCGGCCGACAGCAGCACCGTCGCGACAACGGCCCACCCTGCGGGAACCGTGCAGCCGAATCGCCCGCTCGTGGCATGTCGCGCTCGCGTCATCCGCCGTCCCTCGACTTCACGCCGCAGATCAACCCGCCGACGCCCCCGACTCTCGGCCTTCGCTGTCTCCCGGTCAAGGTCGCCGGAAGCACCCTTCGGTCGTCACACCCATGGTCCTCGCCGCACCACCCCTCGCCCCAACTCGCGAGTTGCCTTGGCACGGGTATGATCTTACTATTTATCACACGGGAGGCCGAGGCAACCATGACAGAGCGAGTGACCGTGACCCTGAACACCGAGTTGGTGAAGGGCATCGACCGGCTGGAGAAAAATCGCAGCCGCTTCATCGCCGAGGCGGTCGAGCGCGAGCTCGCTCGACGCCGCCGCGAGGGGCTGCTCCGTTCGATCGAGAAGCCGCATCCCGACGCCGCCGAGCTCGCCGAAGCAGGCCTGGCCGAATGGAGTGCAAGCTTGCCTGCCGGCGACGACGACCTCGTCGATCCGGCCGCCGGCACTCCCGTGCGCTGGGTCGAGGGCGAGGGCTGGGTGGAGGATCCGCGATGAACCTCGACCGGGGCACCGTCGTGCTCGTGGACCTCGACCCCACGCTCGGCCACGAACAGCGTGGACGTCGCCCGTGCATCGCCGTCAGCGATCCGGCGGTGAACGCGGACCAGCGCTTCCCACTGATCGCAGTCGTGCCCGTGACCGCGACTCCCGGCGAGGGCGCGCTCTACCCGGACTTGTCGCCGGGCCGGAGCGGTTTCGTGAAACCGTCGTACGCCCTGATCGACCACCTGCGCTCGATCGACAAGCGCCGCATCCATCGCGTATTCGGGCGCGTGACCAAGGACGAACTGGCCGCCATCGACCAGGGTCTGGAGCTCTTCCTCGGACTCGGCACCGGCGATGACTGACGCCGCGCGCCGGATGCGGCTCTTCCGGACCTACCTCCCCGTCGTGTAGATCAACCCCAAGAACTCCATCAGCAGCCGCTCGCGCAGCCGCGGGGTGACCGCCTCCAGGATGTGGTTGATGCCCGCCATCCGCGCCGGCGTGCCGGCCGCAAGCGCCGACGGGTCGAGGCCCGCGAACGCCAGCAGCCGCGCGAACTCCTCCGGCGTCAGCGCGCCGGGGTCAATCGTCTGCGCCGCCGCGACCAGGCCAGGATCGGGCCGCGCCGACGGCGCCACCCGGGCCGCCGCCACCGAGGCCCGCAGATCGGCCAGCAGCGGCTCCACCCGCGGCAAACTCGCGGCCGTCACCGTGAGATGCAGGTTGCGCGGCATCGTCCCGAACGCGAGCTGCGGCTGCACGTACCAACCGCGCTCGCGAAGCTCGTCCGCCACCACGAATACGTCGACCGCTTCGTCGCTCGCGGCGATCGCCACCAGCGCCGCGTCCGGATGCCCGATCACGCGCAGTCCGGAAGTCGCCTCGACGCCCGCACACAACGCCCGCATCGCCTCGAAGGTCCGCCGCGCCAGCTCCAGGTGCCCCGCAGCCCCGAGATGCCGCAGCGCCGCCCACGCCGCCGCCAGCGGCCCCGCCGACTTCGTCGACTGCATCGTCGAGTTGATCATCACGTACCCGGGCCACGCCGCACTGGCGAAATACGACGCCCGCCGCAACGCGGCCTCGCGGAACAGGAGCAAGGACGCTCCCTTCGCCGCATAGGCGTACTTGTGCAGATCGACGGAAAGCGACGTCACGCCCGGCACCGCAAAGTCGAACTCCGGCACCGCGTGCCCCAAGCGCCGCCACCAGCCCAGAAGCCAGGCGCCGATACACCCATCGACATGGCACAGGACCCCGCGCGACAACGCCGCGGCCGCAATCTCCGGCACGGGGTCGCACACGCCGTGCGCGTACGACACGGCCGAGGCGACGACCAGCACCGTGCGCTCGTCGATCGCCGCAGCCATCGCCGCCGGGTCCGCCCGGCACGTCCCCGGATCGACCGGCACGATCGCCGCCTCGACGCCGAAGTACTTCGCCCCCTTGTGGAAGGCCGGGTGCACCGTCGTCGGCACGACCATCCGCGGCCGCGCCACGTCCGGCCGCGCGTCGCGCGCCGCCTTCACCGCCAGCATGCACGACTCGGTGCCGCCCGAAGTGAACGTCCCGACCGCCCCCGGCGGCCCGGAAAGCAGCTCGAGCGCCGCGCCGACCAGGTCGTTCTCCATCGCCACGATGCTCGGAAAAACCGTCGGGTCGAGCCCGTTGACGGCGCTGAACGTGCGGTGCGCGGCGGCAAGCAGCTCGTCCAGCCCCGGCCATCCCGAGTCGTAGACGTACGCCCACGTCCGCCCGCCGTGCGTCGGCAGGTCGCCCTCGTGCCGCCGGCGCAGCTCGGCCAGAACCTCGTCCGCGGGCAGGCCGCGTTCCTCCAGTCTCATCGGCTTCCTCCCTCCGCCTCGGCGACGATTCCGGCCAGGCGCGACTCCGACAGCTCGTAGCGGCGCAGCAACCACAACGACGACAGCATGGCGACCGCCGGAAGCGCGCTGCACGCCAGCACGATGCCCCAGAGCGCGCTGTCGGGTTGCACCGCCGCCTTCCCCGCTCCCGTCGAGACGAACCCGGCGACGGCCAGCAGCCCGCCGACCAGCGACGGACCCAGGGCGAAGGCGCCCGTCTCGCCCGCGGTCCAGATGCCGGTCAGAAGACCCGCGCGGCGGCTTCCCGAACGCGCCTCGTCCGCCGCGATCGTGTCCGGCAGCATCGCCAGCGGGAACACCTGCATCCCCGAGTATCCGATGCCGGCAAGCACGACCAGCGCCATCACGCCCGCGAACGGCAGCACCGCCCCCGCGAGCAGCCCGAGCGACGCGGCGGCGTAGCACAACGAGGCCGTCACGTACGCGCGCTTCTTGCCCGTCCGCCGCCCCAGCCACGTCCACCCCGGCATCACCACGATCGCCGGCGCCACCAGCGCGACGAACAGCGGCGTCGTCGCTCCCGGACGGCCGAGCACGTACTTGGCAAAGTACGGGATCGCCGCCAGGGTCGCCGCCGAAGCCAACGCCTGCACCACGAAACACGTCCACAGCGGCAGGAACCAGGGGTTCCCACGCGCGACGCGCAGCGCCGCGAAAAGCGATCCGGCGCCGCCGGGCTTCGACGCCGTCGGCGCGCGCGCCGTGCCGAGCACTGCGCCGAGCATCCCGGCCAGCATGAACGCCGCGACCGCCACCGCCATCGTTCGGTAGCCCACGCGACCGCCCCCACCGGCGTCGACGAGCAGCGGGGCGACGGCCCCCGCGACCAGGATTCCCAGGGTGAGCGCCACGATGCGGTACGCGATCACCGTCGTCCGCTCGTGGTAGTCGTCCGTCATCTCGGCCGGCATCGACACGTACGGCACCTGGAACAGGGCGTAGGACGCGGCCGAGCCCAGGAACGCGAGACCCGTCCACACGGCGGCGCCCGTCGCCGAAAGCGCCCCGGGCGCGGCGAACATCACCCCGAAGAACCCGGGAAGGACGAGCGCCCCGGCCAGCATCCACGGCCGGCGCGCGCCCCAGCGCGTATCGGTGCGGTCCGACCAGCCGCCCACCACCGGGTTCCAGAAGACGTCCCAGAACTTCGGGATCAGCACCGTCGCCCCGGCAAGTCCCGCCGGCACCCCCAGCGTGTCGGTCAGATAGTACAGGAGGAGCAAGCCGGGGATCGTGCTGAATGCGCCCGTGCTGAGCGAGCCTGCCGCATAGCCCAGAATCGTGCCCAGGCCGAGGCGGCGGCCCGTCCGCGAAGCGTCCGTCATGCTACTTCGTGCAGTCGACCAGCTCAAGCAGCTCGGCGCCGCGGTGGTACTGCTCCTCGGGCGGATAACCAATCCCTTCCAGGATGTTGTAGAGCTGCGTGTGGATGTCGCCAAGCGTCTCGTTCCGCCGGCTGGGCGCGCTCGGCGACTCCTGCACGCAGATGTACTTCGCGGTTCCGCACGCGTCGAGCGGCTCGCAGTACGCGTTGGTCGCCGTCGCGGCTTGGAGCGCGACGTCGCCGAAGAACCCGCGACCGCCGAGCAGCACCAGGCGCACGTCCGCCGCGCGGCTGTCGAGCACGGCCCCGTACGGGTCGGGGCCCGTACGCCCGAAGACGGCGATGTCGCCCACGCGCCCGACCTCCAGGCGACCGACGTACCCCTCCAGACCGACGGCCGTGGCCCCGTCCGCGGTCGCCATGCGCCAGAGCCGTTCCGTCGTCAGCGCCCCGATGTCGTTGCTCACGCCGTAGGCCAGCGCGAAGCGCATCTCGGAGAGCATCTCGTCCTCGCCGGATGGGGTCCAGTCGGGCCCGAGCGCGACGACGATGCCCGACGCGAGGATCTCGGCGATCGGCGCCGTCCGGCCGTAGAGCACCATGTTGCTCGAAGGCGACCACGCGATGCTCGCCTGCGCCGCCTGCGCCTCGGCGATCTGCGCCGGCGTCAGCACCATCGAGTGGATCAGCAGCGACGTCGGCGGCACCAGCAACGACGTCCCGGCGTGCCGGTTGGCGCGCGGGTCGCGGCCGGCGAACGAGTCGAACTCCTCCAGCACGTGGTCGCTCGCGTAGCCCTCGCACATGTGCACGGCGAAACGCGTGGTCGGGTCGGCGGCGGCGGAAAACGCGCCGATGTAGCCCGCGGCATCGGCGTCGGTGATGTCGCGCACCGACGCGATGCTCGTCTGCATGTGGTCGTAGCCCAGGTTGTGGAAGTTGTCGGCGTTGCGAACCCCCCAGTCCACGCACGACTGCTCGAAGGACTGCCCCTGCACCGTCGTCGTGCCGTGGACCAGCGAACGCAGCTCGCCCCACTTCGCGGCCGGACAGAAATGCGTGCCGGTGCTGCGATGCGCCGCGTACGGCTCGATGTGCGCCTCGTACTGCGGGTCCGCCGCCCACTGGTAGCGGTTCTCGAAGAGCCGCGGCGGCTCGGGCACCCACTCCGGAAGGAAGTTGTACGCGAGGTGGTTGTGGGCATCGATCAGGCCGGGCGAGATGACGCCGTGCGTGTCGATGAGCACGGCCGCGCCGGCACCCGGCGTCGCCGAGCAATCCGCCGCCACGCACGCGATACTCCCGTCCGACCCGACGAACACCTCGCCGGGGTCGAGCACCCGGTCCGGGGCAAGGACCACGCCGCGCAGCACGATCCCGGCTCCCGTGGCCCGCACCACCTCCGCCGGCGGCGCGGGCGTCGAGCCCGTCGACCCGTCGGCATCGCCGTCGGCGTCCGCGTCGCCGTCGGCGCCGCCGTCGCCGTCCGCATCGCCCTCGACCTCGTCCCCGGTATCGGTCGTCTCGCCGGCGTCCCCCTCCCCAACCGCATCTTCGACCTCGGCGCCCGCGTCGGCATCGGCATCCGCCCTCGACACGTCTTCGCCGCCGTTCCCGGAATCCCGGCAGCCGCTGGCGAGCACCGCCGGCACCACGAGCAGCAGGATCGCGCGGAACGTCCAGCCCATGCCGACCTCCCGGGTGCACGCCGTGCTGGCGGCCGCCCTTCGTTGGAGAGGATACCCTGTGCCTGACGGGAGGTCACGCTTCGGGTGGGGAGATGGAGAGACGCGCGGGGTCCGGCCGGAGCCGGGCCGGGAGAGGTGGAGAGATCCCTTCGCTTGCGCCCCGGGCAGGCCGGCGGGAGCGGTGGGGAGGGGGACGGGGTGGGGTGGACCGGATCCGGGCGTGGAGAGGTGGAGAGATCGGCTGGAGAGGTGGGGAGGGGGTCAGGTTGGCGGGGTCGCGGGCGTGGCTGGTCCAGGTGGCCGGGCAGAACTGCGCCCAAGCCCCGTGGTTGGACGGTCGCTGCCTGAACGTCAAGGATGGGCACGCTCTGCTCGAACAAGGCCGACTCGTCCGTCACGGCCCGGGTCGGACGGTCCATCGGGGCCGTCAGCAGCGTCTCGTCGGCATGGAACGCCGACGCGCCTCGTCAGGAACAGCCGACCATCTCGCTTCCGTCGTCCAGCAGCCAACACCACCCGGGTCGGAGTAGGTCCCAGGTGCGTACGGGTAGCAGTCGATGTGGGTGCAGTTCCACGATCCGCCCGCGCACCAGCAGTCCGCGGCGAACCACGTCCATGCGTCGATGGCGCACTGCTGGCAGAACGTGGCCGTACGGCAGGTCGCACCGGGGGTCGTGCATCCGCCGCCGGAGATGGCGTCCACGGGACAGGTGTCGCCGTCGCCCGTGTCCGGCGCATCGACGATGCCGTCGTCCGGGACGCCGTCGACGTCGACGTCCGCGGCCTCGGTCGCATCCGCCTCGGCGAGTGCGTCCGGCGCGTGCTCGTCATCGCCGTCCCCCGCCAGCGAGATGCCGCCGGAGCAGCCCAAGGTGACCCCCAGCACGGCGCACGCCGCCAACCCCACCGCCGCGATCTTCGTCGGATCCACGATCTGAAGTTTGGGCAGGAGCAACCCGGGCGTCAAGGACGGCCACGTCCGCGGCGGGCCCGCTCCTCACGGCCCGGGTCGGACGCAGCGGACGCGGAGCGCATGCGTCGTCTCCCACCGGAAGAGCGCCGCATAGCTGAAGTACACGTACCACGCTCGTCCGTCGTCTGTCGCGGCTGCCGTCCAGAACGGAAGGTACTCGCAGTCGGCCCCGAGCGCGTCGTCCCAGTAGCACCCGCCTTCACCGGGGCCTCCGATATAGCCGCAACCCTCGCAGGGCGTGGTTCCGCACGGCACACACCAGTCGGACACCCCGCAATCCAGGCTGGTCACGACGGTCGCCGGACAGCCCCGGATCAAAGACCGCATCTCGGTGATCGTCGGCAGGTGCCAGTCGTCATGCCCGCCCAAGACCAGCCCGTCGCAGTAGGTGACCGCGGCGTCCCAACTCCGGCCGCTCAACTCCGCAGGGTGCTGCCAGCAAAGGTCGCTGGTGTCGTCCATCCACCCGCCCGCGCAGGTGCCCCCGTCGGCATCCGAACCCGCGTCGGCATCCGGATCCGCGTCGGCGTCGGCGTCCGCATCAGCGCTGCTCGGCACGCAGACGCCGTGGTAGCAGGTGAGGCCGCTCGGGCAGGGCGGTATGCACTCGCTGACGTCGGCATCGGCGTCGGCATCCGCGTCGGTATCCGGAAATGGGTTGCAGTAGCACCCGTCGCCGATGCACGAGCCCGATTCGTAGCCAACCGAGACGCACGCGGATGCGCAGACCGCGGGGTTGCACCTCGGGCCACCGTCGCCGTCGGCGTCGGCATCGGCGTCGGCGTCCCCGTCCGCTCCCCGCCGAACCGTGCACTCCGGGTCGGAGTACGTCCCCGCGTACGGCGGGCGGCAGTCCAGGTGATCGCAAACCCGCGCGCCATCGGTGCACCAGCAGTTCGAGGCCCGGAACACCCACGCCTCGTGGCTGCAGGCTTGGCAGGACAGATCGGTGATGCAGTTCGGATCCCCTTCGGTACACCTCTCGTGGGGACGACACGTGCCGTCCTCGCCCGCGTCGGAGGTCGAAACCTCGCCGTGAACAACCTCCCGGTCGCCGTCCCCCGCCAGCGAGATGCCGCCGGAGCAGCCCAAGGTGACCCCCAGCACGGCGCACGCCGCCAACCCCGTCGCCGCGATCTTCGTCCGATCCACGACCTGAAGTCTGGGCGGGAGCAACCCGGGCGTCAAGGAAGGGCAGGGCGGCGTCGACAGCTCGCAGGTCCACGGGGTCCGTGGTGAACTGCGTCTGTCGATGACGGCACAGCGGGCTGGAGGTGGCGGCATGCGAATCTCCGGACGATGGATCCCACTCGTAGGCGCGGCGGCGGGATTCGGTTTGCTCTCCTGCGGCGTGATTCTCGGGGGGTCGGTGATCGACACCGGCTTCACGCCGTACTCGTCCTTGTTGAAGGGGACGCCGAGGTGGTCGCCGATGCCATCGAGGCAAGCCTGCCGCCCGACTGCGGCCCGGCGGTCGATGGAACGGACGACGACTAACCAGCCTCGGCCGCGTTGGCCAAGCGGCACCGAACGCCGGAGCGGAGAGGGCATCAAAACCCATCGTGATCCTGCCCCGCCGCCGCGCGCGGCGAAGGGGCCGGACCGCAGTCGTCCGCTTCCGCGGCGGGGCTTGTACTCCACCTTCCTCAACCGGTCGGCGATGATCCGCTGGTCCTCCGACCGGCAAGGTCACCTTGATCCAGGCGACGCCGGGGTCCAACCCGATGTCGTGGTCGACGCCACGCGACGCCGTGTACGCCAGCTCGATCCTGCTGGCCCTCCTCCCCTCCTGCGGCTCCACCGGCAACGCCGTCAACGCCGCGGTGAACACCGCCGCCGCGCTGGGTGCCGCCGCGTACGAGCGCTCCCAGGGCGGCTGCCACGCCAGCTGCTCGCCCGGAACCCACTGCAACGAGGAGACCGGTCGCTGGTAGATGTTCATCCAGTTCGAGGAGCACGACCTTGACCCGACTGCCCGCTGGCGTCGAACGGGTGCTGGATAAGGCGGCGGAGGACTCCGCCTTCCGGGACGCGTTGACGTCGGCGGAGGCGGCGTCCCGAGCGGACGTGGCACGGGCGGCGTCGATCAAGCTCACGCCGTCGGAGGCGACCGTCCTGGCTGCGGCTCCGGTCGAGGATCTGCGCCGGATGATCGACGAGGTGGCCAAGACCCAGGAGCGACGGCGGGCGCTGGTACGGCTGGCGCTGGGGACGGCGGCCGTGGGGACTGTGGCGGCGGGGACGGTCGGCGTGTGCACCTTCCTGTTCCGGCCGGGCTACATCGTCTCCGCTGGTGTTCGTCACGACCTGCCGCCTGGTCGTCTCGCGGGATGCCTGCTGAGCGACGATCTGACCGGTCCTCGTTCCGCGCAGGAGATCCTGGATGTGCTTCGTTCCGCCGCGCCGGAGCTTGCCAGCGCCGACTGGGTGCTCGGGACGGGCACCGGATCCGCGCCGAACTACGCGGAGTACCGCGTGACCGTGGGGACGGACGGGGCCGTCCACGACCTCGAACACGTCCGCGACCAGCACCTCGACCGGGATGTGCGCAACTTCCTCTGCTTCGTACTTCAAGCGCGGTCGAGCTATCGTCCCGCCGACGGCGAAACCCAGTTCACCGTGCGCTTCGTCTTCGAGCCGCGCTGAGGTGATGCGATGCCGGGAGGAGTGCCGCTGATGTACCGGATCCAGCACGACATCCCCGGCACCCTGGCCATCGTCGCCCGACCCCGCCACGGCTATTGGCTGGCCAACGACATCGCCCGGCTGAAGGTCGGCGGCGTCGACGTCCTCGCGTCCCTGCTTGAGCCCGCCGAGGCCGCCGACCTCGGTCTCGATCTCGAAGCCCGTGCGTGCGCGGTGGCCGGGATCGAGTTCGTCTCCATTCCGGTGCCCGATCACGGCGTGCCGGAACGGGCGCAGGAGTTCCTCGCCGCCGCGGAGAGCCTCCGGAAACAGGTCGCCGCGGGCCGAACCGTCGGGATCCACTGCTATGCCAGCATCGGCCGGTCGTCGCTGCTGGCGGCGACGATCCTCGTCCTGGCCGGGGACCAGCCCGAGCAGGCGTGGTCGAAGGCGGCGAAGGCGCGCGGCACGTCGGTGCCGGAGACCGGGGCGCAGCGGAGGTGGGTCGACTCGCTGGTTCCTCGCCCGTGCCGGTGAGCGCGTCGGCGGGTTGACGACCGAGCCTGCCGCAATCGGGTTGAGCGCGGGATCGGTGGAGCACGCTGTGGCGCGCAGAACTCGCAGCCCGGGCAACCTCCGGCTGGACACCAAGGTAAACCTAGTGCTGGGCGTGCTCCCGTTGGTCCTGTTCCTTCTCCTGTTCTTGTTCTTGCGGTGCTGAGCAAGCTCTTGGTTGTTGGATTCGCACACGGCCCGCGGTGTCTGGCCGCGTTCGCGACGATCCGTTTGACGACCCCGTGCTCGCGGTCCAAGCTGACGGCATGGTCGTCGTCACGCGCGTAGCGATCCTCACCGCCTTGGCCGCATCCGCCGCAGTTGCCACCTCCGCCAAGGCGGACGACGTCGACGCCGAAGATGACGCCCCCGCCGAAGCGTCGAGGGACCACTCTGGGGACGTCGACTGGTCCGGCCCGGCGTACTGCGCACCAGCCTGCGCCGACTGGGGCTGCGGCGCGACGCGTTGCGATGCCTGCGAACTGATACCGCCGGGCGAGGGCGGATTCGGCTGCGAGTGCATCGGCTGTCAGTGCTCCACGGAACGACCGGTTTGCGCCGAGATTTGCCGGTTGGAGGCTTCCGGCTACGCGATCATGTCGCACGTCTGCGACTGGGGCACATCCTGCGACTGCGACGCGCTGAACGGCTGCTCCTGCGCCATCACCTCGCGCAGCGGGTTCCTCGGGCTCCTCTTCGCCGCCACCGCGGCTGCGGTCCTGCTCGTCCGTCGTCGGCGAGGATCCCGGTCGTGCCGTCCGGCTCCTTCGCCGCGGTGATCCGCCCGGGGGCGGGTTTCACGTCGGCAGCTTCTCCCTCGCCTTCACCCACGCCACCGGGATCCCCTTCTCGCCGACATGCAGCGCCAGGATCCCGCCGACGATAGCGCAGGTGGTGTCCTGGTCGCCGAGGCCGGACACGGTGCGCCAGAGCGCCTCCTCGTACGAATCGGGACACGTCGCCACCGACCACAGGCAGAAGGGCACGGTGTCCTGGGCGCTGACGTCGTCGCCGCTGCCCAATATCTCGGCGGCCTTCGCGGGCACCGTGTCGGCTGGCACGGCTGAGGCTGCTCGAATCGCGGCCCTCGTGGCTCCGGGCGGGACGTGCGTATGTGCGCCTCGATCCTGCTGTTCGAGTCGGTCATCGTCCGCCTCGCCGGGGGCCGTTCCTCGGACCAACACGCGGCACGCTGGTTGATTCCCGAGGAATACCCTGTGCGGCTTGCCGGGTTTGTACTCCCCCACCCTCACCCAGTCGGCGATGCTCCGCTCGTCCCTGGCGTCTGCCGCGTCCCAGACGAGACCTCCCCCGACGGGGAGGTCTGCCAGCAGCGGGAGGAGAAGCCGCCCGCGCCAGGAGTAGAGCGCGGGCGGCGGGTGGAAGCAACGCGAGGAACCCGGTCCGCTCAAGGCGGGACGCGCTTGCGGAACTTGTGCGACGTCTTCGCCAGTTCGAACCCGACGCCGCGGTAGAACGATGGCGCTTCGGTGCGCTCCACGTCGGTCCGCACGGTGATCTCCGACAACCCGTGCGCACGCGCCCACCGCTCGGCCTCGGCGACAAGCAAGCGGGCAACGCCCTTGCGGCGTACCTGCTCGTCGACGACCAGCCCGCAGATCTCCGCCGCGGGCTCCGCTTGAAGCAGGTGTCGCTCTGTTACGTGGATCCAGCCCACGACCCGCCGGGATGGGTCTTCGGCGACGAACATGCCCGGTTCGGACGCGGCGGAGCACCGGCGGAAGCGTGCCGCAACCTCATCCTCGGTCGAAGGGTACCCGAGTTGGCCGCAAAGCTCCCCGACGCGCCGCGCGTCCGCTGCCCGCATCGGCCGGATCCGCACCGGACGGACTCGCCGGAGGATTCGCGCCACGACGGGACCGTACCTCTTGGTGTCGACGGCGTCCACCGCGGCACTACCGGTGCGCCGGGCGGGGCTCGTCGTCGACGGCGGGTGAGTCGTGGTTCGTCCGGCGAGGACGAGCCCCGTGCCCGACACGGAGAAAGTTGGCTTCGGGGGCGGGGTGAAGCAAGTCGTACGTCTCCCGCCGGGGAGCGATCGACCGGTCGCACCGTGTCCTCGTCTCCGTGGTAGCCTGGCCGCGCTCCGGCCCAGCATGCCGGTGCGGAGGATGCGGCCACATGGCACCCACCAGGAAGAAGGCCGAGGACGATCCGGTCGAGGAGAGCATCCTTGCGAACCCGAGGCTAGACCGGCAGCTTCCCGAGTTCGGGCCGCTCCTGTTCTGGCGCGACGCGCCGAAAGGCGGTCGCGAAGGGATCGCCTGCATCACCACCTTCTGCCCCGACCCCCACTGCGGGTGCCGCGACGCCGCCCTGCAGGCGCTCGCGGTCGACGACCGTCTGCTGGCGGTCGAGGTCACCCGCAGCGGCCAGATCCGGATGCCCTGCATCGCAGAAGAAGACCCGGAGTCTCGCCCATCACGCGGGGCGTACTGCGTGGCCGACCTCGATTCCGGCGTCGTCACGCTGGACAAGGACCAGCCCCAGGACGAGGCGCTCGTCGCGTGGTTGAAGACCGTCGTCGACCAGGAGGTGATGGATCTCCTGCGCCGCCGCTGGAGCAAGATGAAGCCGGGGCTGGCGGCACCCGCCCAGCCCGTCCGTGTCGCGCCTTCGCCGAGGCGCAACGATCCCTGTCCGTGCGGCAGCGGCAAGAAGTTCAAGCATTGCCATCTGGGCAAGCCGATGGCCGTCCCAGAGGCGGCAGTCGTGGACGAGCCGAACACGCGGCGCTGACCGCCCTTCTCCTCCGCCAGACCGCGCTGCTCTTGCCGCCGGGACAGACCTGTCCAACGCCCTTCCGCGTCGGGCAGCGACCCGTTGGTTAGACGGGCCAGGCAGGAAAGGAACGGGTAGGCTCGACGCCCTGACCGAACGGTCATGCGGGCGGCAGGAGCGGACCGAGGTGATGATGCCGCCTGCGGGCGGCAGAGGCAAGGGCGGCGTCGATGCGCATCTGGGAACGCGGGTTTCCGCGCATGAGCCCAGCCATTCCGTTCCCACGGCGGCGCGCAGGATCGGGTACGGAATGGTCGACGGCTCGCCAGTGGAGGTCCGGGGCGTCGCCCGGGCGAAGAGGCCGCTCTTGCCCGCCGTGGGCCGCGACGCCGAGCGACACGGCGATGCCGCCCCGGCGGCTCATGAACTGCGTCGCGCGGCGGCGCTCCTGGTCGGCACGGCCGCCCCCCTGGCGCTCGCGAAGAGTTGACCGCTATCGCGAACTCGCCATAGCGGGTCAATTCTCGCAAGCGTCAGCGCTGGATCGGACGCAGCGGACGGGATGCGGCGGGGAGGACCGGTCGATCCGCTCCTCACGGCCCGGGTCGGACGCAGCGGACGGGTACGCCGGGACGAAGGGTGACGCCGGAGTAGCGCGCCCCGCGCAGCCCCATCCCCGTACCACCGCATCGCTCGGAACGTGCTACCATTCGTCACCGTGGGGCCGGGGAAGAGCCGCGAGAGAGTTGGGATGCCTGTAGAGGGAGCCCGATGTCGACGGGCGGGTCCCGCTTCGACGTCCTTGCCCCCAACTCCCGGATCTCTCGCGCACATCGAAGGTGCCACCGGGATGGAGTTGACGACAAAGGAAGTGCCTCTCGAGACGCTGAGCATCTTGGTCCGACCCTCACCGGAGACGAACGACCACGAGGTGGTCCTGCGTTCCGAGGAAGGAGACCTCATCTCTCGCTTCGGCGATGGCATGATCGGCCTCGATCCGGATGACATCCTGGTGGAACCGTGTCCGTTGCTGCCCGCTGCAGAGGCGCGGACCGTGATCGTCGGACGGTGTGATTGTGGATATGTCGGCTGCGGCAGCGTCGAGGTCACGGTTTCGACGGACGGGCGAGTCGTTGCCTGGACCAGCAAGGAACGACCCGCCGGAGTCCGGTTTGATGCGGTGCAGTACACGGCAGAGGTTCGCCGCGCGCTGGCCGAGCACGGTTGGGAGACGCCGGACCGAACGGTCGCGAGGTTGATCTCAAGCTCCATCGACCGCGACCATCTTGCTCATTCCGGGTTGGAATTCGCCTGGGCGTCCGGTCGCGTGCACCCGAGCACCATGACGATCGCGCTCCGCACCAAAGACGGCTGCTACCAGGTCCTAGGGTCGGTACCATGGCACGGCGAGTCGCCTGAGGCTATTGCGGAAACATGCCGCAGACTCCTGCTCACCGAGCCTCGAACGTGGAACGATATTCAGTGGTTTTCCACGGGACGCGCGTTCGGCCCTCCCGAGATCGCAGGCCCCGGGTGGCGACTCGGCAAGCGGTGATCGCGAGACGGTGAGCATGCCGATAGGTGGGAGGTGGACACGATCGCCGTCGAGTGCCCCGGACTGCACGACAGGCGGTCCGAGACCGCCCCTCCTCGGGATATCGCTCCATCCAAGAATCCCGTCCGCCCTCCGAACCGTGAGCCTGCCCTCCTGGCCGGGCAAGGTCGTTTCGGGGGTCGAAGCCACGGTCCATCCTGCCGATGCCGCTTCGCAGATGCGCGAGCCGCGAGGAAGCTGAGATGTCGTTCGAAGGGATCCGAGGTCTGCGGTCGGATCGTGCAGCCTTGCCGTGGCGTTGGCGCGACTGGAAATCCCCGCGCTCCGCCTCGACCGGCACCGGGGTTGCGACCACAACGTCAACAGGTTGTGCTCCCCCGCCGCGACGACCTCGAACGCACGACGGGCCACGGTTTGGCCCACGGCGTCCGCGACGTTGCTGCACGGCAGGGGAGCCGCCCTGGGTCGGAGGAAGGCGATCGGACCCACCGCCCGCGGACCCAGGCGATCAAAAATGAGATCGGCGTTCGTGTGCAGCCCCGGGCGCCGCCGGGCCAACCGCCCGCGCGTCGCCGCCCACCGCCGGCAACTCGTCCAGGCGCGTGATCCTGCCGACTTGCACGACCCGGTAGGCGAATCCCTCCCTGACATTTGACCGACTCCCCACCTCCCCAGCCGGCCTCCCCACCTCTCCTCCTCCGGTCCCGTCCCCCCCGGCAACCGCACGCACGCAACGACAAGCCTCTCCTCCGCGATGGAGGATCCGTCGACCGATGCGCGTCGACGGCAAGGAGGTCAACGTGATGAAGGTCCTTGGCTCGACGGTCTGGCTCGCCGCGGCCGGCGGCGTCGTCATGGATTGCTCCGACTCCCCGACTCCGCCCGCGACGGAGGATGGCGGGGCGGAAGGCGGGACGGAGGACGCGGCGACCGCCGGCGCGGCCGACCCGCGCGTCGCGGATCTGGTGCCCGCCTCGCCGGAAACCGACGCGGCCGGCTCCCGCGCGCTCTGGCGCCCGGTCCCGGGCGTCCCGCGCGGCGACCTCGAAACCCTGGGCGACGGCACCGGAACGGTCCCGTGGATCGGCGCCCTCGACACCGTCTACCGCTGGAACATCGACGTCTGGACCCGCGTCGCCCTGCCTTCCTCGGGACACCCCTACGCCATCTGGGCCGGCGGCTCCGAAGACGTCTGGGCCGTCGGGCGAGGTGGAACCGCGTGGCATTGGTCCGCCGACGGTTGGCGCGAGTTCGAGACGGGCGTCGACGGGGGACTGAACGCCGTCTGGGGCACCGCCGCGACCGACTCCTGGGCGGTCGGAGACGACGGCACGATCCTCCACTTCGACGGAACGGCGTGGAGCCCCGCGCCAGCTCCCGACGACCGCACGCTGCGGGCGATCCACGGCAGCGGGCCGAACGACGTCTGGGCCGCCGGCGACCGCGGAGCGCTCCTCCACTGGGACGGCACGTCCTGGACGTCCTTCGATTCCGGGACGACCGGGGGCCTGCGCGGGGTCTGGTGCGCCGCGTCGGACGACGCCTGGGCGGTCGGGGAAGAAGGTACGATCCTGCACTGGGACGGCGAGCACTGGATCCGGACGGACTGCCCGACTGGGGTGAACCTGTCCGCCGTCGAAGGCCGCTCCGCGAACGACATCTGGGCCGTGGGGGCCGAGGCGACGATCCTGCACTGGAACGGCACCGAATGGACCGAGGAGCGGAATCCCTGCCCGCCGACCCGCTCGTTCTTCGACGTCACGGTCGGCTCCACCGGCGACGTCTGGGCCGTCGGCTCCTGCCGGGTGATGCGCAGGGAGCCGTGAGGTGATGGTCGGCCGGTGAGCAAGATCGTCGGCCGAGGCGTTCCCGACTTGCGGGGCCGGACAGGGGAGAGGTGGAAAGGCCGGCTGGAGAGGTGGGGAGGGTCGGGGCGGCAGAAGCCCTGGCGCGGCGCCCCTTCGACTCCGCTCAGGGCCTTCGGGACGCCGCGCCAGGGACTACCGGGCGTCACGGCTCTGAGCAGGTGCGCGTCATGAAGCATCGGGCGTTGACACAACGGATTATCGGGGGCGTGGTGCGGGTGCACCGGACGCTGGGGCCGGGCTTCCTGGAGAGCATCTACCGCAGGGCTCTGGTCCTCGAGCTACATGCCGCCGGCTTGAGGGTCGAGACGGAGCGGGAAGTGATCGTCCGGTACCTGGACACGGAGGTGGGCCGCCACCGACTGGACCTCGTGGTGGAAGGGACCGTAGTCGTCGAGCTGAAAGCCGTACCCCAACTCGCCGCAGCCCACTACGACCAGCTTCGATCGTACCTCCGCGCCAGCCGCATGACGGTCGGCCTGCTGATCAACTTCGGCCGCGAACGATCCGATACCCGGCGCGTCGATTGGCCACCATCCGACGAACCACGGCGCCCCTGTACCTGACATCCCCGAAATGTGACCCCCTCCCCACCTCTCCAGCCGTCCTCCCCACCTCTCCCCTGTGCCCGGCCCCGCCCCACCTCTCCTTGTGCTACGCTCGCCGCGCGCACGGCGCGGAGGGAAGCCATGGCGGAAATCAACCTGGAAGGGGCGAAATTCGAGACGCTCGCGCTGCACGCGGGACAGACGGTCGACCGCGAGACGATGGCGCGCGGCGTGCCGCTCCACCGCACGTCGTCCTACGTCTTCCGCGACACCGGGCACGCCGCGAACCTCTTCGCGCTGAAGGAACTGGGATACATCTACACCCGGCTCATGAACCCGACCCAGGACGTGCTGGAGAAGCGCCTCGCCGCACTCGAAGGAGGAAAGGCCGGCCTCGCCCTGGCCTCGGGAACCGCCGCGATCTTCTACTCCCTCATCAACCTCGCGCAGGCCGGCGACGAAGTCGTCGCGGCAAACAACCTCTACGGCGGGACGTATACCCAGCTCCACGACATCCTCCCGCAGCTCGGCATCCGCACGACGTTCGTCGACCCGCGCGAGCCCGCGAACTTCGACCGCGCGGTGAACTCGAAAACCCGCGCCATCTTCCTCGAGACGATCGGCAATCCCGCGCTCGACGTGACCGACCTCGACGCCGTCGCCGCCGTGGCCCGCAAGCACCACCTCCCGCTGATCGTCGACAACACCTTCGCCACGCCGTACCACGCGCAACCCATCGAGCACGGCGCCGACGTCGTGATCCACTCGCTGACCAAGTGGATCGGCGGCCACGGCACCTTCATCGGCGGAGCGGTGGTCGACGCCGGCCGCTTCGACTGGACCGATCCGAAGTTCCGGCTCTACAACGAGCCCGACTCGAGCTACCACGGACTCCGCTACGCCACGGACCTGGGGGACCTCAACCCGGTGGCGTTCGCGCTGCGCATGCGCCTCGTGCCGCTGCGCAACCTCGGCGCCTGCCTCTCCCCCGACAACGCCTGGCTCGCGCTGCAGGGCCTGGAGACCCTCGCCCTGCGCATGGAGCGGCACAGCAGCAACGCGCTGCGGGTCGCCGAACGTCTCCTCGAACACCCCAAGGTGAAGTGGCTGCGCTACCCGGGCCTGCCCTGCGATCCGACCCACGCCGTCGCCGCGCGCATCCTGCGGAACGGGGGCGGCGGGATGATCGTCTTCGGCATCGACGGCGGGAAGGAGGCCGGGCAGCGCTTCATCGAGGCGCTCCGCCTGTTCTCCCACCTGGCCAACGTGGGCGACGCCAAGAGCCTCGCGATCCATCCCGCAACCACGACCCACTCGCAGCTCTCGCCGGAGGACCAGGCCCGCGCCGGCATCACCCCGGACCTCGTACGGCTGTCGATCGGCATCGAGAACCTCGCCGACATCCTCGCCGACCTCGAGCAGGCGCTCGAGAAGGCGTAGGCCGTCCGCCGCTCAGGTCTTCTCGAGGATCACGACGGGGACGGAGCAGAGCTTCGCGAAACGCTCGGCGTCGTCGAGACTGCCGACGATCTTCGCGTAGTGCATCGGCACCACGACCTTCACCTGCATCATCGATGCCGCCTTCGCCGCCTCCTCGGCCGTCATCGTGTACGTCCCGCCGACCGGCAGGAAGGCAACGTCGGCCCGGATGTCCTTCATCTCCGGGATCTGGTCGGTGTCGCCGGCGTGGTACCAGCGCACGCCGTCCACCGTGAACACGTAGCCGACGTTCCCGGCCTTGCGCGGGTGGAACTGCTTGCCCGGATTGTACGACGGCACCGCCTCAACCTCGACCCCGTTCACCGTCACCCTGCTCCCGGGCTCGACCAGCGTGATCGCCCAATTGAGCTTCGCGCGGCACGGGGCCGTCGCGACGATCGCCGTGCCCTTGCGGGCGAGCTTCGCGATGTCGGGCGGCGAGAGGTGGTCGTAGTGGTCGTGCGTCACCAGGATCACGTCCGCCGGGTCGGTCGCATCGACCTCCCACGGGTCGACGTAGACCGTCCTGCTCCCCTTGACCATCACGCTCGCATGCCCCAGCCACCGCGCGTTCTTCACCAGCTCCCTCGGATCACCCATCGTCGCACCTCCCGGCGGTCTGTCGCCCGAGCGCCCCCGCCTGGCCCGCATGCTAGACATCGACTCCGCGATGTCCAGCGTCCCGCCCGCCGGCCCCGTCCAACTCGGACGTCTTGCATTTTCCATTGCATGTTTTGCATTTTTCATCCACGACCGCCCGTGGAGGGACCCATGACGCACCGCCCCAGCCCCATCCGGTCCGCCGCGCCCGCGATCGCGCTCGCAGCGACGATCGCCGTCGCCGTCGCCGTCGCCGTCGCCTCGGCCCTGCCCCCTGACTTCGATGGGTCGTCCGCCACGGACGCCGCCACCGTTCGCCCGCAACCCGCCGCCCCGGCCGCCGAAGCCGGGAGCCCGGGGCCCGAAGCCCGAGGCCCGCAGCCTGAAGCCCGCTCCACCTCCCCCGCCCTCGCCTACGACGACTGGTTCACCGACGAGGCGATGCGCGTCGAGCTGTACCACTCGGGCGGCGCGACGGACGACTCGTACACCCTGGACCGCGTCGTCCGCGAGCCGCTCTGGCCGGGCATGCGCGAGCACCTGCTCGACCCGACCGGCTTTGGCAAGTACCGCTTCCGCGTCGAGGACGCGGCGAGCGGGACGGCGATCTTCTCGCAGGGGTACTGCACCCTGTTGGGGGAGTGGCAGACGACCGACGAGGCGGTCAAGGACGGCAAGCGGCGGACGCTCGAGGAGTCGGTCCGCTTCCCCTATCCCAAGGCCCGGGTGCGCCTGCTCATCGACCGGCGCGAGGATCGCCCGGGGGAGGACGGCCGGGGCGCGTTCCGGGAGATCTTCCGCGCCGACATCGACCCGTCGTCGCACGGGGTGGCGGCGGACGCCCGCTGCCGCGACTGCACGGTGATCCCGGTCCGCCAGAGCGGCGACCCGCGGCGGAAGATCGATGTCCTGATCCTCGGCGACGGCTACACCGCGGCCGAGATGGAGAAGTACCGCCGCGACCTGCACCGGTTCGCCGAAATCCTCATGGCGCAGGAGGCGTTCGCGCACGACGCCGACCTGGTCAACATCTGGGGCCTCGAGGTCCCCTCGCGCGACAGCGGACCCGACGAGCCGCGCAAGGGCATCTGGCACGACACGGCGTTCGGGACGTCGTTCAACACCTTCGACGCCGAGCGCTACCTCACCACCGACCACGACCGCGACCTCCGGGAGATCGCCTCCCGGGCGCCGTACGACGCCGTCTACCTCCTGGTCAACACCAGCCGTTACGGCGGCGGCGGCATCTACAACCAGTGGGCGATCTTCGCCTCGGACAACGAATACGACGACTACGTGTTCCTCCACGAGTTCGGCCACAGCTTCGCCGGCCTGGCCGACGAATACGTCACCGATGACACGGAGGACGACGCGATGTACCCCGGCGGCGTCGAGCCCTGGGAGCCGAACATCTCCGCGCTGCTCCCCGGCCGGCGCCTGAAATGGGCGGAGCTCGTCGCGCAGGGCACGCCGATCCCGACCCCCGACGACGAGGCGCACGCCGCGGTCGTCGGCGCGTTCGAGGGCGCGGGATACAGGACCACGGGCCTGTACCGCCCGTACCGCGACTGCAAGATGCTCAGCAAGGGCCTCGTCCCCTTCTGCCCGGTCTGCGCCCACGCCTTCGACACCGTGATCGGCCTGTACGCCGGACGAGGTGCTCCATGACGACGACCGGCATCCCGCACGCACGCTTCGTTCCGCGCCGACGCCTCCGTCGTGCCGCGGCCGCCCTGCTGCTCCTCGCCGCGGCCGCGACCTGCAAGCGCGGCTCCCCGCCCGTGCCGCAGCCCGACGTCGCCCTCGCTCCGCTCGTGCTCGACGTGCCGGCAGCGAAACCCGCCGACGGCGGAACGACGCCGCAGGCGACGGCGGAGCCGCCCGGCCCGCCCGAGGATCCCAGGGAGGCGCTGACGTTGCGGACCTATGACGTGCTGCTCGACGGCTCGATCGCTTGCCGCGCCACGACGGCCGGCGTCGTGATCGAGGAGGCGGCCCAGCCGGAGCGCCCGCGACGCCTCTCCGTCGTCCACCTCCCCGGCTCGGTCAACGACGTGGCGTGGATCGGCCGCGTGCAGCCTCCCCGGCCCGCGACGTGCCCCGAGGCGCCGGGCGGCCCGGTCTGCCCGATCCCCCCTCCCGTGACGCTCGTCGCCGCGGCGGCCGGGCCCGCGGGCGTCTTTCTGATCGACGTGACCGACCCGGAGCATCCCTCCCAGGTCGGGACCTTCGACACGGCCGGCGCGGCGATGCGCCTGGCGCCCGCGCCGCCCCTGCTCTGGGTCGCCGACGGCTCGGGCGGCGTCCTGGCGCTGGACCTCGCCGATCCCGCCCGGCCGAAGGCGGTCGCGGGCGTCTCCGAACCGCCCGCGGCCCCGGAACCCGCCGGCGCGACGGACGCGCCCGCCGACACGAGCCTCGTCGACGCGCCCGACGATCTGCCGCCCGCGTTCTACGTGCGCGACGTCGTCCCGTTCGGCGAGCGGCTCTTCGTCGCCGCGTCCTTCCGCGGACTGCTCGTGTACGACGTCCGCGCCGCACCCGGCGGCCCGTCGCTCGAGCCGCGCCTGACGTTCGACACGCCGGGCGACGCACGCGCCGTAGCCGTGGACGGCGATCGCGTCTGGGTGGCCGATGGACCGTCCGGACTGCAGGTGATCGACACGGCACTGCACCGGCCCGACGCGGCGCCCGCCGTCGTCGCCACCTACCCGACGCGGGACGTCTGCCGCGACGTGAAGCTCGACGTCAACCGCGACAAGACCCTCTTCCCCCCGGTCGCGTACCTCGCGGTGGGCGACCACGGCCTGGAGATCCTGGACGCCTCGGACCTCTCGTCCCTGTCCGTGCTGGGGCGCCACGTGCCGCGTCGCCCGGTCAACCGGGTCACGGTCGGGCCGAACGGCCTGCTCCTCCTGGCCAACGACGCCGACGGCCTGATGATCGTCGATGCGGCGGACCCGACGGCGATCCGTCAGATCTTCCCGGCGCCCTGAGCTCCCCCTCCCGGCCTTCCGCCATCGATCGCGCGGCGCACCGCGGCGGACAGGGCGCCGAGGTCGAGGGGCTTGGGGACGATCTCGGCGCCGAGGTCGACGGGCGGGACGAAGTCGCGCCCGGCAAAACCCGTCATGAGCAGCGCGGGCAGCCCGGGATTCCGCTCGCGCACGCGGCGGAGCGTCGCCAGTCCGCCCATTCCGGGCATCACGATGTCGAGGAGCAGGAGGTCGATCGGCTGGTCGCCGCGCGCGATGAGCGCCAGCGCGCCGGGCCCCGAATCGGCCGTGAGCACGCGGTACCCGATCGCCGCCAGCATGCGCTCGGTGGCGCGCAGCACGTCCGCGTCGTCGTCGACCACCAGCACCGCCTCGCCCCGCCCCCGCACGACCTCGCGCGGAACCGCGAAGTCCCGGGGCACCGTCGCGGCCGCCGCGATCTCCGCCGCCGGAAGATGGACGATGAACTCGCAACCGCCCGACGCGACCGGGCGGACGTCGACCCGGCCGCCGCAGGCGTCCACGGCGTCCCGGACGGCGGACAGGCCGAGTCCCGCGGCGTCGCCCGGCGGACGGGTCGTGAAGAACGGCTCGAACGCACGCGCCGCCGTCGCCGCGTCCATGCCGCACCCGCCGTCGCGCACCGCAATCCGCACGTAGCGGCCCGGCCGGGCGCCGGGGGACGGCGGCGCCGACGCGCCGCCGTACGACACGTCCTCGACCACGATGGACAGCTCGCCGCCGTCGGGCATGGCGTCGCGGGCGTTGATCCCGAGGTCGACCAGTGCGGCTTCCAGGCGACCGGCGTCGCCGCGAACGGGGGGCAGCCCGTCGGGGACGCGGACCTCGAGCCGGATGTTGCGCGGCAAGCCGCGACGCAGCAGCTCGACGGCCGCGCCGACGATCGCCGCCGGGTCGCCGGGCGCCGTCCCCGCCCGCCGTTCCGCGGCGTAGAGAAGCACCCTTCGGGCCACCTCGGCAGCCCGCACCGCGGCTTCCTGCGCGGCCTCCAGCGGTCCGCGGAAGGAGGATTCGGGAGGCAGCTCGATGGCGAACACGTCCAGCGCCCCGATCACCACCGTGAGCAGGTTGTTCAGCTCGTGTGCGATGCCGCCGGCGAGACGGCCGACCGTCTCCGCCCGGCGGTTCCGCAGCAGCGCGGCCAGCGCGCCGCGCATCGCCTCGCTCCCCGCCACGGCGTGGCCCGCCTTCCGGGTCGCGCGCCCCGCCGCGCGCGCACCGCGCCCCGCGGAATCCCGCTTCGCACGCGCCGCCGGCGCGGACCTCGGAGCTTTCCGGACCATCGCCGCGGATGATACCGCGAAGTGGACAGGGACGGCAACGGGCGCTACCACCAGACGCACCTCTGCGTCTCTGCGACTGCGCAAGCCTGCCCTGAGCGAAGCTGAAGGGCCTGCCCTGAGCGAAGCTGAAGGGCCTGCCCTGAGCGAAGCTGAAGGGCCTGCCCTGAGCGAAGCTGAAGTGGTTCCTGTTGGAGGGGTGTACCCCGCGGGCCGGGCTACGAGTTGCCCGGCGGGCGGCGGATGACGCCCTTCTCCTGGAGAACCTGGACCTGCTTGCGGGCGCGGCGGATGATCGTCGCCGCCTCGGCGAACAACGTGTCGTGGTCCGCCTTGCGGCGCGCGATGCCCTGCTCGATCGCCTTGAGGCCCACCGCCACGGCCTCGCGCGGGAACACCTCCCAATCATCCATCGTCGGGATGAGGTGCTCCTCGTCCATGCCCTTGTCGGCCTGCGTCCGCGCCAGCTCCTCGGCCGCCGCGATGCACATCTCGTCGGTGATCGTCGTGGCCATGACGTCGAGCGTGCCGCGGAAGATGCCGGGGAACCCGAGCGAGTTGTTGACCTGGTTGGGAAAGTCGGAGCGGCCCGTGGCGACGATGCGCGCCCCGGCGTCCTTCGCCTCCCACGGCCAGATCTCCGGGATGGGGTTGGCGCAGGCGAAGAGGATCGCGTCCTTCGCCATCTTCCGCACCCACTCGGGCTTGATCTTGCCGGGACCGGGCGAGGACAGCGCGACGCAGACGTCCGCGCCCTCCATGGCCTCGGCGGCGCCGCCCGAGCGCTGTTCGCCGTTGGTGATGTTGGCGAAATGCCACTTGACGGGCTCGAGCTCGCGCACGTCGGTGCGCGACTTGTTGAGGATGCCCTTGGTGTCGACGAGGCAGATCTTGAGCGGGTCGGCGCCGGCGGCGATCATCATGCGGCAGATGTTGATGTTGGAGGCGCCGGCGCCGATGAGCGCGATGCGCACCTGGTCGCGCTTCTTGCCGACGATCTTCTGCGCGTTGATCCAGCCGGCGATCGTGACCGCGGCCGTCCCCTGCTGGTCGTCGTGCCAGATCGGGATGCGCGCCTCGCGACGCAGACGGTCGAGGATCTCGAAGCACTTGGGCTTCTCGATGTCCTCGAGGTTCACGCCGTTGAACGACGGCTGGAGCCACTTCACCGCCGTGACGATCTCGTCGGTGGTGTGGCAGTCCAGGCACAGCGGGACGGCGTCGACGCCGCCGAGGTACTTGAACAGCAGCGCCTTGCCCTCCATCACCGGCATCCCCGCCTCGGGTCCGATGTTGCCGAGCCCCAGGATGCGCGTGCCGTCCGTCACCACCGCGACGGTGTTCCACTTGTTCGTCGCGCGCAGCACCTTCTCCGGGTTGGCCTGGATGTCCTTGCACGTCGCCGCGACGCCCGGCGTGTACCAGATGGCGAAGTCGTCGAACGAGCGGATGCAGGCCTTGGGCACGACCTCCCATACCCCGCGGTAGAACTCGTGGAGGCGCAGCGAATCCTTCGCCGGCTGGTCGGCCTTGCGCAGCAGCTCCTCCACCGTCGGCTTGGGCGGCGCAGGCCGCGCCCGCGGCTTCGACGCCGCTTTCCGCGCCCGCGGCCTCGACGCCGCCGGTCCCGCGGCCGTACGTGCGCTCCCGGCACCCCGCCCCGCCTTCTTCCCGCCCACCGCAGGCTTCCGCTTCAAGGCCATGGCTCCACCTCCTCCCCCACGGCTTCCGCCCCCAAGCCGTCGTCACGCGGCCGGACCGGCCGCGCCCGGCGACACCCGCGCCCGCTCCCTCGCCCGCCGCCGCGCGCACCGCCCTCCCCGGGCCGTGCGCCGCCCGACACGCCGGACGGCGGTCGTCAGGCCTTCGACGCGGCCGGCTTCTTCCCGCCCTTGGTCGCGGGATGCTTGCGCGCCTGGCGCGCCTTGGCCTTCCGCTGCTCCTTGCGCTGCTTCATCTTCGGCGAATGCCGGCGATCGTGCCTGCCCATGGTGTGTTCCTTCTTCCCCCCGGGCCGCCGGACCCGTTCCGGCACCCGGCGAGCGCCGTCTTGCCACAGGTGCGGTCCGGGAGCAAGCCTAGGGCAGCTCCGGCACCGTCGGCGACTCGCCGGACTCGTCCTCCGGCGCCGGCTCGCCCTCCCCCTCCGGCTCCTCCGGCCCCGGCAACGCCTCCGGCGCGATGCCCAGCAGGAACCGGTCCCGGTAGGACACGAAGTCGTCCAACACCACCGAATCGCCGTCGACGTCGCGGTCCCGCAGCAGCTCCGCCGTCACCTCGACCAGATACCGCGCCAACGCCGGCACGGCCAACGGCAGGTAGCTCCAGTGCCACGGCTCGGGCTGGAATCCCCCCCGCGCCGCGTCATACACCCGGTACCACCCGTACTCCGCCGCGTGCGCGATCAGCCACCGGTGCGACGGCAGGCAGCTCTCCGGCAGATCCGCCGGCGGATCCTCTCCCGCCTCTTCCCCCTCTTCCCCCACCTCCCCCTCTCCCCCCTCTCCCCCCTCCCCCCGCACTTCCCGCTCTTCCCGCACTTCCCGCACTTCCCCCCCTTCCCGCACTTCCCCCAGCTCCAGGAGATAGTCCGCGCAGTGGTCGGAGAACGACTGCGCCATGTCGACGTCGGTACCCCAGTGGTGGCGCGACGTCCCGGGGAAGGCCGTGTAGGAGAGGATGCGCTGCACCTTCTCCGCCGCCGGCAGCTCGCGGTCGAGCGTCTCCCGCGAGCCGTCGGGGGCGCGCACGGAGTCGCGTCCGCGGAACTTCGAGTTCCACAGGTAGCGCTGCTGGCTCAAGGTGCGGTGGCCGGATCGGGCCCAGACATTCACGCCGTCGGCGCGAGCGGCGTGCGACATCTCGTCCAGCGACTCGGTGGCCTCCCGGAGCAGCTTCGCGTCGTTCCAGCGCCCCTCGCGCAGCCGCGGCGACTGCCAGCCGATGAGCTGCAACGGCGTCAGCTCGGCAATCGCCGAAGGCTCCGCCCGCAACGGATCGAGCAGGCTGCGCAGGACCGGCAGCGGCACCAGGAACGCCGAGCCGAGCATGCGGAGGAGGCCGCGCCGGCCGGCATCGACACGCGACGCGGGCCGCGCCGGCGAACGCACGACGCCGGGCCGCGGAGCTCGCCTCGGGGCGGCAAGCGGGAGGGGTCTTGGGGAGGATCTCCGCATCGGTCGCGCCCTTCGACGAGCGTCTCCGTCCCGGGATTCGACGGAAATCGCCGCTCAGCCGAAGAAGATCCTCCGCATCTCGGAGCCGGCCGGGTACTGGTACGAGCCGGCGTTGTAGTAGCCGAAGACCATGACGCCGACGGAAGTCGGGGTCGAGGTGACGTCGTGGCGCCCGTCGGCGATCGGGCAGTGGTAGGCGCGGTAGCTCAACCCGTCCAGCACGCCGTCGTCGTAGGTGCGGGTGCAGGTGGACGCGACATCGTCGCCGTCGATCGTCGCGGTCGTGCCCTCGGGGATCGACACCACGGCCCAGTTCTCGGAAAAACCTTCGCCCGTGGCGAAGATGTACGTGTTGCGCCGCTGTTCCACGGGCGGGATGTAGACCATGTCCGCGTCCCCGCCCGCCGACGGCCGCCAGTCGTAGCACTGGTCGCGCGCCGGGATGAACTGCACGACGTGGACCGGGTACGGATCGGTCGTGACCACGAAACCCTGCCGGCTGTCGAACTCGCGGTACTGCCCGGCGTCCAGCCAGAAGTCGCCCAGGTCGCCCTCCGTGAGCGACGTCGTCACGTGCGTCCCGTCGCGCACGGCGAAGATGCGGTACGTGTCGTACTCCAGCCACACGGAGGGATTGCTCGTGCGGGGCGGCGAGCGGGAGACGACGAAGTTCATGCCCATCGAGCTGGTGGGCGGCACCTGCGCTTCCATGTGCTCGGCGCAGCAGGACTCGGTCGAGCCGTCGGGCAGGGTCCGGTTGCCCACGACGGCCAGGTCGACGCTCATCAGCACGGCCACCGGCCCGGTGGCTCGGACGGTCGTCCCGGTCAGGTCGGGCAGCGGATCGGTCAAGCGCAGCATCGCCTGGTTCTCGAGGTTGAGCACGTCGAACTGATCCAGCGTGAACTCGGCCGAGTCGCCGGCCGCAATCGCCGGCACCGCCAGGATCCCCGCGCCGGGCTGCCCGACACCCTCGAAGATGTCGTAGGTCGGCGTCACCGTGACCGTCGTGCCGTCCGCGACGCCGATGATCGTCACCGCGTCGCGGTTGGGGAAGGGCATCAGCCCGGCGATGACCATCGGGTTGGCCGGCGGCCAGATGACGCCGTAGTAGTCGTTGTCCAGCGCGGTGGTCGGCAGGAGCACGGCGGCGGCGTTGGAGAACGCCTGCTCGATCGGGTTGAACTGGTAGGCCACCACCGGGATGCTGCTCGCGACCCGGTAGACCCTTCGCGACAGCCCGCTCTGCGGGTCGTCGTCACGACCCTCGGCGTTGTCCCCGTCGACGTCCCAGCGCGGCAGGCGGAAGATCCACAGGTCGCCGGGGTCCAGCGTCGCGCGGTCGACCTCCAGCAGGTCGTGCGGGTCGCCCGGCAGCCCCAGGTCCTTGTCGATCACCACCTCGGCCTGGTACGTGTCCGACAGATTGGCGACCACGACCGCGAACTGCGCGGCCGCGGCGAAGTCGACCGAGTTCTCCGCGTTGTCCAGGTCCACCGCCCAGTACTCGCACCCGATGTTCGAGCGCTCCGCGGCGGCGCGGGCGCACGGGTTGATGCAGACGCCGCTCGCCGGATCGCACGTCTCGCCCGCCGCGCGATCGCACGTGCTGCCGTAGACCCACGACCCGCCGTCCTCGGCGCAGACCATCACGTCGTCGCCCTCGCAGCGCGTCATGTCCGGATGGCACAGCACGCACCCCAGGCCGAACTCGCACACCTGGCCCAGCTCGGCGCAGGGCACGCCCCCACCCCAATGGCCGCCCGAACACACCTCGCCCACGGAATCGCCCACGCACCGGTGCGCACCCTCGGTGCACTCGGCCTCCCCGCCGTAGTCCCGCCCGTCGGGCACCCCCGCATCGTCCGGCTCGCCACAACCCCCGAGCACCCCCGCGAGCAGGACAGCCAGGCCCATCGTTCGTCGCGTGTGCACGTTCCACCTCCAGACGCCGGGAGAATACCCTTCGCGCGACGGTGCGGCAAACCCCTGCAGCTGCTGCGGACGACCCCTCGCAGGTGCGGGTTCAGCCGAAGAAGATCCTCCGCATCTCCGACCCGGCGGGGTACTGGTAGGAGCCGACCGCGTAGTAGCCGAAGACCATCACGCCGACCACGCCGCCGGTCGAGGTCACGTCGTGGCGGCCGTCCTCGATCGGGCAGTGGTAGGCGCGGTAGGTCACGCCGTCCAGGTCGCCGTCGGTGTAGGAGGGACGGCAATCGGTCTCCACGTCCCGGCCGTCGATCGTCGCGGTGACGCCTTCCGGAATCGAGACCACGGCCCAGTTCTCCGAGAAACCCTCGCCCGTCGCGAAAATGTACGTGTTGCGCCGCTGCTCCACCGGCGGGATGTAGACCATGTCCGAGTCGCCGCCCGCGGTCGCACGCCACTCGTAGCACTGCTCCTGCGACACGATGTACTGCGCCACGATGACGGGCGTCGGCTCCGAGTGCACCACGAACCCCTCCCGAGACTTGAACTGCAGCCACTCGCCCGCGTCCAGGGTGAAATCGCGCGCCTCGTCCGCCGTCGTCGTCACGTGCGTGCCGTCCCGCACGGCGAGGATGCGGTAGTAGTCGTACTCCACCCAGTAGATGGAATCGGAGCTGCGGATCGGCGACCGCGACACCACGAAGTTCTGGCCCAGCGCGCTCGTCGGCGGCACCTGCTGCTCCATGTGCTCCGCACAGCAGTTGTCCGGATCCTCCGGCGTGGGATCCCCGGGCAGCACCTCGTTGCCGACGACCGCCAGGTCGATCCCGAAGAACACCGCCACCGGGAGGCTCGAGCGCACCGTCGTGCCGGTCAGGTCGGGGACCCCCGCCCCGAGGCTCCGCACCAGGACGGTCTCCAGGTTCAGCACGTCGAAACGGTCGAGCGTGAATACCGCCTCCGTGCCGGCCGGGATCGTCGGTTCCCCCGCCGGAACGCCGTCCACCGGCAGGATGCCGGCCTCGAGCTGCCCGACCCCCGCCATGATGTCGTACGTCGGCACGACCGTCACCTCGGTCCCGTCCTCGACCCCCACGATCGTCACGTAGTCGCGGTTGCCGTCGCTGATCCCCGCCAGGCGGATCGGCGCGCTGGGATCCCACAGCACCCCGTAGTACTCCGTGTCCAGCGCCGTCGTCGGCAACAGCACGGAGGCGGCGTTGGAATAGACCTGATCCAGCGTATTGAACTGGTACGCCACGACCGGCGTCGTGCTCGTCACGTGGTACACCCGCCGCGACAAGGTCGTCTGCGGATCCGTGTCGCGATGCTCGGGCGCCTCGCCGTCCACGTCCCAGCGCGGCAGGCGGAAGATCCACAGGTCGCCGGGGTCGAGCGTCGCGCGCTCGACCTCCTCGAGCTCGTGCGACTCGCCGGGCATCGCCAGATCCCGATCGATCACCACCTCCGACTGGTATGTGTCCGACAGGTTCGCGACCACGACGGCGAACTGCGCCGCCGCCGCCCAGTCCATGTTGTTCTCCGCGTTGTCCAGGTCCACCGCCCAGTACTCGCACCCGATGTTGGAACGCGCGGACGCCGCCCGCGCGCAGAGGTTGATGCACACCCCGCTGACGGGATCGCACGTCTCGCCGGCCGCGCGGTCGCACGTGCTGCCGTAGACCCACGACCCGCCGTCCTCGGCACAGACCATCACGTCGTCGCCCTCGCAGCGCGTCATGTCCGGATGGCACAGCACGCATCCGAAATCACGCTCGCACACCTGGCCGCGCTCCGCACACGGCACCCCGCCCCCCCAATGCCCGCCCGAGCAGACCTCCGCCACCGAATCGCCGACGCAGCGGTGCTCCCCGTCGGTACACTCCGCATCCCCGCCGTAGTCCCGCCCGTCGCGCCCGTCCGCCTCGTCCGACTCCGACCCGCACCCCGCCGCCGCACCGGCAAGCAGCATCGCCGCCCAGGCCCATCGTCGCACGTCCATGCCGCACCTCCCGTCCCCCGGGGAGAGTACCTTGCCGGCGATGGGGCGGCAAACCGGTGGCCGCAACCGCCGGACGCTACTCCTGCCGGACCTTCCAGTACCCCGGCCGACGATGCAGATGGGCCACGGCAAGGACGATGATCCGCTGCCCGCGTACCCGGTAGGCAATCCCGTACGGAAAACGCGCAAGAAGGAACCGCCTCGCCCCGAGCTCCGGGCGCGCTCCCGGCCAGACCGGCCAGCGGTAGGGCGCCTCGGCGATCACCGCAAGCCCGCGGTCGAGCTCGCCGAGGAACGCCGCACCCAACGCCGGTTCGCGCTCCTCGTACCACGAAACCGCCGCCGAGACCTCGGCGGCGGCTCCGGCGTGAAGGACGACTTGCACGTCAACGGGGCGTCAGCCGGGCGAGAAGCCGCCGGCGAAGATCTTCCCACGGCTCGAGGGCCCCGGTGCCGCAGTCGACCTCCGCTGACCGGGCCTCGATCTCCGACACCCACCGCTCCGCTGCGTCTTCGTCGGCCGGTTCGTCGAGGCTCGCCAACAGTTCCTTCGCCAACCGTGCACGGTCGGCCGCCGGCAAGGCCAGCGATTCTTCGAGGACCTGATGGGCATCGCGCATGATCGTACCATAGGACGCCGCGGTCGGTCCGGCAACCGCGAATCCACGAGCCCGGGGCGACGTCACGAGCCCCCGCCGCCCGTGCGACGCCAGGCCCTCGGGCTCATGATGCCCCCCGGATCCACGGCGGCCCGCACCTTGGCCAGAAGCGCGGCGTAGCCCGGGTCGAGCTGCTCCTGCAGCAGCTCCCAGGCCCACGGCGGGCACTTGTAGGGCAGGAAGCCGAGCGGAAGAACCGCGCCGAGCACCTTGCGGTTGGTCTCGCGCGCCAGCCGCCGCTGCGCCGAATCGCCCTTCTCGAACGTCATCAGCATCCGCAGCACCACGAAGTGCCCGCCCCGCATCGGCCGCGAAACGATCGCCGGCGCGTAGCCCGCCTGCTCCATGATCGGCACCACCCGGTCCGCCGCCTCTTCCAGGCGCGAGCCGGGGCCGTACGTCCCGACCCAGGTGAGACCGCCGCCCAGAGGCGCGCCGGAGGCGTCGACGCCGGGAGCGTGCAGCAGGAAGTCGAGCGAGGTCGGGAAGTCGGCAAAACGGGCGAAGCGCGGCTCCAGCCGCACCAGGTCCGCGATCGAGAACGGCGGCTCCAGCCGGTGACCCTCGGCGCGCAGCGCCGCCAGCAGCCCGTCCAGCCGCTCCAACCGCAACGCCAGCTCCCGCTCCGTCTCGCCCGTCACGTCGACGTAGACGAAGAACTCGGGCTCCGCCGGGTCGCGCGGCCCCGGGCGCGGCACCCCGAACAGCATCTTGCCCGTGGGCCAGGACAACCCGCCCGCGTCGTCCGCAATCGTCGAGCGCGCCAGCCGGCGCATGGTCTCGAAGGCGCCCCGGCGCTCGCCCGCCAGCACGAACAACCGCCGCCGGAACGCCGGCGCCGGCCAGACGTGCACCCCCCCGCGCACGACAATCCCCGTCGCGGCCTGCCAGGCGACGAACAGCCCCGTCAGGTCGGGCAGCGGCCCGCGCGAACACCACGAGGCCGAGGCGGCGGCCGAGCCGGTGCGCACCAGCGAGCCGTCGGGCAGCACGACCTCGACCCCGGTCAGCCAGTCGCCCAGCGACCCGTGACGCAGCGACAGGTTGCCCAACCCGTCCAGCAGGCAATTCGCCAGCACGGACGTGTGCGGCGGCGACAGCGGATAGCCGACGCGCAACGGCGGCTCGAGCCTCTCCAACTCCGGCTTCAACGCCGCCCACGTCACCCCCGGCTCGACCACTGCGATCATCTCGCGCGCGTCGATCTCGAGCCGCGTCATGCGCGACAGGTCGACGATCGCCCCGCCCTCCGGGGCGACCGTCAAGCCCGCGACGTTCGATCCCGTGACGCGCACCGTGAGCGGCACGCGGTCCTTCGCCGCCGCCCGCACGATCGCCTGGACCTCCGCCGTCGCCTCCGGGAAAAGCACGATCCCCGGCCGCGACGGCTCCTCCTCCGTCAGGTCGTCCGCGAACGCCTCCAGAGAAGATTCGTCGTCGAGGATCCTCTCCTCCCCCAAACACCCCCGGAAAGTCTCCCTCAGCCCCATCCGTCACCGGCCCCTTCGCTCTCCCCGCTCTTCCCGCTCTCCCCGCCCTTCCCGCACTTCCCGCACTTCCCGCACTCCCTCCCGCACTTCCTCCCGCACTTCCTCCCGCGCTTCCTCCCCCGCCTTCATCAACCCCAGCAGCCGCCACAGCACGAGCGGATTGCCCCGGGCCTTCACGCGGCCGCGCAGGAACGCACCCACGACGCCCCTGCCCAGCGCGACGCCGAGCAGCGCGTCCAGCGGCGCCGCGATGCGCGCCCGCGGATGGTCGGCCTCCCCCCCGCGCACCCGGACCTCGCTCGCGCCGAACTCGAGGCACAGCTTCATCCCACCCGCATCGACGACGACCGCGCCGCGCACGCGCGCCGCGCGGGCCGCGCAACGGGCGTCGACGAGATTGCGACGCAGGAGCCCCGCCACCATGTGCGCCGCCAGGCTCAGGCGCTCGGGCTCCACGAGCGTCACGCGGTAGGGGGGAACCATCAATGACCAGCCGCGGCGTCGGGAATCCGGATCCGAGCCGTGGGCTTCAGCCCGCGGCCCCCGATCCGGCAGCTCCGCCCGTCGCTGGATTCCATCGGAGGATTTCGTCCGTTCGAACGGTCAACAGCCGCGGCGTCGCCACCGCCGCGCGATCCCCCAACCCAGTCCGAGCAATCCGGCGAGCGGCCAGAGAGTCCCGCCGCCCTCCCCCGGGACGCGGCAGCCGCAGGTCGTCGCGTAGCCGGGGTTGTGGTCGAAGCACTCCTCGCCCTCGCAGTCGTCCGGGTCGGTGTACTCGCCGACGTCCTCGAACGTCGCCTCGCCCAGCAGCCGCACGTCGACCCACGGCTCGTCGGGGTCGTTCGTCTCCAGCCGCAGGATGCCGCTGGCATTGCCCTCGCCGCCCGGATCGAAGGAGACGATGATGTCGTCCATGCCCGGCGCGGGGATGGAGAGCGGCTCCTCGCTCGGGTCGCCCAGCCGGGCGTCGACGCCGAACGGGAGTGCGCTGCGCGCGTAGAGCTTGAGCTCGTCGAAGCCGACGTTCTCGACGGCGAAACGCTTGAGCCGCGGACGCCCGACCTGGGTCCGTCCGAAGTCCAGCTCCGGCGAGTTCGAGATGTCCGGGAAGTAGAACGAAAGCTCGGCGGGGTCGAAGACCCACTGGTCGTCCATCGCGGGGATGGGGATGTTGACGTTGACGATGTCGAAGCCGAAGTCGAAGGTCAGGATCTCGAACTCCACCTGCGGGCTGACCGTGACGATGATCTGGTGCGACAGATCGGCGAAGTACTGCGCCGTCATGTCCATCGCCGGGGCGCCGCGGGGATAGACCGTCGCCCGGCCGTACTCCTCGGTGATCTCCTGCTCGTGCTCGCTCACCACGATCTTCGAGCCCTGGAGGTAGCTGTGCAGGTCGACGGTGAGGTAGATGCGGATCCACGCCGAAGCCAGGCCGGTGATCGAGGGGAGGATGAGATCGAGCAGGTCGTACTCGAAGACGAGGATCGGGCCGACCGTGCACAGGAGCGTCGCGGGACGGTCCGGGTTGCCGGAGAGCAGGAACGGCGTGAACGGCGTGCTGCGGTCGAGGCAGCCGACGTCGATGCGCGGCACGAAGGGGATGGGCATCTCGCCCTCGAAATGCCCGCCGATCGGCAGGTCGATGTCCCAGCGGATGTCCGCGCCGAAGTTGATGCCGATGTTCTGCGAAAACTCGCCGCCGCGCGGGTCGCCCTGGAAGTAGAGGCTCATCGAGGGCGGCCAGACCATCACGCCCTTGCCATCGAGCTGCGCGGCGAACTCGCAGCCCAGCTCGAAGTGGATGCGCACCTGCACCGGCGACCCGCCCGGCACCCAGCCCGTGTCCCAATCGACGCCGACCCCGCAAAAATCCTGCTCGTGCTCCCAATGCACCGGCGACTCGGCCAGGCCCGGAATCGCCGCCCGGGCGCTGGTCGGGCTCCACGCCGCGACGAGGACGAGCGCGAGCGCGGGCAACGCGCCCGCGCGGTGGCTCCGCAACACCCCTCGCATCGTCGTCCTCCTCAATCCGGCGCCAGGCAGCACAACACGCCGCCGCCCTGGGGCCCCGGCTTGGTAATCTTCGTCGCCTCGTCGTACTGCCACACCGTGGACACGTCGCCGCAGTCCCACGGCGACGGCAGGTCGTCGCACTTGTCCCCGCTCGAACGAGTCAGCGGCGCGCACGTCGCCCGATCGGCCCCGCCGCCGGCCGAGCCGATGCCGTAGACGTCGTTCTCGCCGATGCCGCAGACCTCGTCGTCCGCCGGCCCGCTCACCGCCGCCGCGAAGAACGTGCTCGCCGCCCAGTCGCTCGGCACACCCCCCGACCGCGTCCGATCCCCCACCTCGGCCGCGGAAGCGCACAACCGCCAGCCCATGGCGCACAGGTCGGCCGCCGAGCAGCCGGTGCCCATCGGGTTGGGGGAGGTGTTGCCGGCCTCGCGGTCGCAGGTCGGCGTCGAGTGCAGCACGCCGGCGACCGAGAACCCGCCGCCGCACGCCGCGATCTCCGGCCAGTCGTCCGGGGAGAGGAACCCCTCGCGCGTCAGGTCCGCACAGCCCACCGGACTGCACCCCCCCACGCACCGCAGCTCGTCCGGCCCGTTGCACTCGTAGGTGCCCCCGCAACCGCCGCACGCCTGCCCGGGGCTGTAGCGCAACACGGCGCAGCCGCCGCAGGCGTTCCGGATCCCGCACCCGTCCCCGCCCTCGCTCACCTCCAGGCCGTAGCCCTCGGGCAGCGGCGAGTCGAGCGAGATCCCGTCGGGCCGGACCCCGGGATCCCCCGCGTCCGCATCACCGTCCGTGGCCTCGGGATGGTAGACGTCGGGAATGAAATCGTCGTCGGCCTCCCCACCGGCCGAACAGCCCGCGAGCACGACCAGAACGATCGCAAGGCACGCTACCTTCACGGCTCGAAGTATACGAGGAAGGAGGGGATGTGCCAAGGGTAGCAAAGAACCACCAAAGAACCACCAACCTCGTTGACATCCACCGGCCCGGATGGTGAAGTCGCTCGACCCGCAGGAGCGCGCTCCGGCGCTCGAAGGGAACCCGATGGACGGCTCCGAACGCGCGATCCCCGTGGCCCTCTCGGCCCGCCACGTGCACCTCTCGCAGGCCCACGTCGAGGCCCTGTTCGGCAAGGGGCACAAGCTCTCTCCGCTCGCCGACCTGTCGCAGCCCGGCCAGTTCGCTGCGCGCGAAACCGTCGAAATCGTCGGCCCCAAACGCTCGATCCCCGGCGTGCGCGTGCTCGGCCCGGCCCGACCCGCGACCCAGGCCGAGCTGTCCTTCACCGACGGCGTGGTGCTCGGAATCAACCTCCCCGTACGCCTTTCGGGAGACACGGCCGGGACCCCCGGCGCTCACCTCATCGGACCACGAGGCGCCGTGAAGCTCGCCGAGGGCCTGATCGTCGCCGCCCGCCACCTCCACTGCTCGCCCGACGACGCGCGCCGCCTCGGCCTGACCGACCGGCAGAAGGTCTACGTGCGCGTCCCCGGCGTCCGCGGGGTCTGGTTCGACGGGGTCGTCGTGCGGGTCGACTCGAGTTTCCGCACCGAGCTGCACCTGGACACCGACGAAGGGAACGCGGCCGGCGTGCGCATCGGGGACGTGGTGGAGGTCGTCGCCAGCCTGTGCCGCGACGCCTGCCGACAGGAGGGCTGCCCCATCACACCGGGGGTCCAGGACGGCACGTCGCAGCCCTACTGCGATTTCACGCGGCGCTCCGCGAGCTTCTTCCGAAGTTGAGGATGGGCGCCATGAGCGAAGCCAAGGACCTCGAAAGCCTCGTTCGCGCCGTCACCGACCTCGTCCTCGCCCGCCTGGACGATCATCCCGACCCGACCGACCGCA
This sequence comes from Deltaproteobacteria bacterium, assembly GCA_016218765.1. Taxonomy (GTDB): domain Bacteria; phylum Myxococcota_A; class Polyangia; order DRWM01; family JAAZOP01; genus JAAZOP01. The sequence continues at coordinate 96,117 of JACRCZ010000091.1, forward strand.
GCCGCCCGGCGGACCGGCGCCTGCCCCCGGCCGGCGAAGCCGCACGCGGCGACGTGTCGTTCCTCCTCCCCGTCGCCCCCACACGCCCCGCGGACCTCGCACGCCGCCTGGCTGAACTTGAACGCCTCGGTTGGCGCGTTCGCGGAGCGGCCGCGCCCGACGCGCTGGCGGCCATGGAACTCGCCGGCATCTCCCGCACCCTGACCCTTGCGCCACTCGACCCGAATCGCCGCGATTCCGGCGGACCGCTCGGACCGCCCGGACGGCGCGAGGTCGTCGTCGTCGGCTCGCTCGGCCTCGCCTTCGCACACCGCCTCGCCGCCCTCGACGACGACGACCCGTTCGTGCGCGTCGTCGCACGCGCGCTGCTCGACGGCCGCAAGGTCCTGGCCCTCGCTGACGACCTGACGCCGTCGCCCGCCGCCGCACCGGCCGCCGCGGCGGCGCAGGCGGCCGCCGCGCTGCAGGCGCTGGAACGCCTCGGCCTCGAGGTGCGGCGCGGAGCGGAGCTGGAAGACGCCCTGTCGCGGCTCGCCGACGCGCGTGCGACGGTCTCGCGCGCCGCAGGCGGACTGCTCACCGAGGCCGACGTCGTCCGGCTGCGGGACGCCGGCGAGACGCGGCTGGCGCTGCCGCCACGCACGATCGTCACCCCGCTCGCACGGTCCAAGGCCGCCGAGCTGGGTCTGGCGCTGGAAGAGGGAGGCTAGGATGTTCCTCGCACGCGTGATCGGCAGCGTGGTCAGCACGCGCAAGAGCGAAAAACTCGTCGGCGCCAAGCTGCTCGTCGTCGACCCCGTGGACTTCGTCCACCAGAAAGGCGAAGGCAAGCCGCTCGTCGCCGTCGACTCCGTCGGCGCCGGCGAGGGAGAAATCGTCCTGGTCGTCCAGGGCTCCTCGGCACGCCTCACCGAAGCATCGAAGGACACCCCGACCGACGCGACGATCATGGCCATCGTGGACTCCGTCGAGTTCGACGGACGCCGCACGTTCACCAAGTGACGGCCGGGGAGGAAGACGACCCATGCCGGTGCCAATCGACGAAGGACAACTCGCCAGGATCGTGGAAGACGTCGTCCGCAAGATGCGCCCCGAGCCTGCCGCGGGCGTGGGTGCCTCCACAGGCTCGCTCACGACCGCTTCCCGGGAATCCGGGACCACCCCCACAACCGAACCGCCCCCTTCAGGGCGCGGCGCCGCGGGACATGGGCCGCCGCGGGCTGAAGCCCGCGGTTCGGATGTCGTCCCGGACCTGCGGGACGCTGTGCTCAGGACGCCTACGGCCGACCCCGAATCGGGCATCTTCACCACCGTCGACGAAGCGGTGCAGGCCGCACGCGAGGCCTACGGCGAGTTCAGCGTCCTCAGCCTGGAACGCCGCAAGGGCTTCATCGAAGCGATGCGGCGCGCGGCCATCGATTCCGCCGAACGGCTCGGGCGCGACGCCGTGGCCGAAACCGGCCTGGGGCGCGTCCCGCACAAGGTGCAGAAGATCCTCCTCGCGGCGATCAAGACGCCGGGGGTCGAGGACCTCGAGCCGAAGGTCTTCACCGGCGACAACGGCCTCACCCTGATCGAACCCGCCCCCTGGGGCGTCGTCGGCTCGATCACCCCGACGACCAACCCGGCCGAGACCGTCATCAACAACGCCCTCTCCGCCGTCTCCGCCGGCAACGCCGTCGTCTTCCACCCGCACCCCTCGGCCAAAGGCGTCAGCAACTTCGCCGTGCGCACCCTCAACCGCGCCATCCACGCCGCAGGCGGCCCGCGCACCCTCCTGTGCTCAATCGCAAGCCCGACCCTCGAGACCTCCGCCGCCCTCATGCAGCACCCCGGCATCCGCATCCTGGTCGTCACCGGCGGCGGCGAGGTCGTCCGCCTCGCGATGCGCAGCGGCAAGAAGTGCATCGCCGCCGGCCCGGGCAACCCCCCCGTGATCGTCGATGACACCGCGGACCTCGCCAAGGCCGCACGCTCCATCGTCGACGGCGCCAGTTTTGACAACAACGTGCTGTGCACCGCCGAGAAGGAAGTCCTCGTCTTCGAGAACGTCGCCGACCGCCTCGTCTCCGAAATGCAGGGCTGCGGCGCGTTGCTCGTCGGCGGCGCCGCCCTGGAACGGCTCCTCGCCCAGGTCGTCGTCCCCGGCGAACCCTTCCCCCACCCCCACGGCGACTACCCCCACCCCAACAAGGCCTTCGTCGGCAAGGACGCCTCCGTCCTCCTCGCCGCCGCCGGCCTCCAGGCCTCGCGCGACGTCCGCCTGCTCGTCGCCGAGGTGCCGTTCGAGCACCCGCTGGTGCAAGGCGAGATGCTGATGCCGCTCCTGCCCATCGTCCGCGTCAAGGACCTGGACGACGCCCTGGCCAAGGCGCTCGTCGCCGAACACGGCTACCGCCACTCCGCCGTCATGCACTCGGAAAGCGTCTCCCGACTCACGCGCGTGGCGCGCGAGATCGAGACGACCATCTTCACCAAGAACGCGCCGTCGTACGCCGGCCTGGGCTACGGCGGCGAGGGCTACTGCACGCTCAGCATCGCCGGACCAACCGGCGAAGGGCTGACCTCCGCGCGCAGCTTCACCCGCCAGCGCCGCTGCGTGCTGGTCGGCGGCTTCCGCATCCTCTAGGAGAGAAACTTGGGCGAGCCGTCCCGCGACCAGATCCTCTCCCGCATCCGCGCCGCCGGCGTCGTCGGCGCGGGCGGCGGCGGATTCCCGACTCATGCCAAATACGAGGCGCGGGTCGAGGTCGTGCTGGCCAACGGCGCCGAGTGCGAGCCGCTCGTCAAGGTCGACCAGCAGGAAATGGCAACTCGGCCCGACGAGGTCGTCCGAGGCCTCGAGCTGGCGATGAACGCCACCGGCGCCACCCGCGGCATCATCGGCCTCAAGGAGAAGTACCACGACGCGATCGAGGCCCTGGACGGCGCCATCCGCCGCCGCCGCCTCCAGGACCGCGTCTCGCTCTTCCCGCTCGGCAACTTCTACCCCGCCGGCGACGAGTTCGTCCTCGTGCGCGAGGCCCTGGGAAAGGTCATCCCCGAGTTCGGCCTGCCGCTGCACGTCGGCGCCGTCGTCAGCAACGTCTCGACGCTCCTCGACGTCGCCGCCGCCGTCGACCACGAACGCCCGGTCGTCTCGCGCCTCGTCACCTTCGCCGGCGCCGTGCGCTCGCCCTGCAGCTTCCGCGTGCCGCTCGGGACCCCCCTCTCCGCCCTCGCCGCCGCCGCCGGC
>JACRCZ010000092.1 GCA_016218765.1 Deltaproteobacteria bacterium
CACAGATGGACACAGATGAACACAGATGGGGGAGGGCAGGGAGGGGGGAAAACCACAGATGGACACAGATGAACACAGATGGGGGAGGGCAGGGAGGGGGGAAAACCACAGATGGACACAGATGAACACAGATGGCTCCGCCCTCTCGGCGTCGTCCTGGCCGGACTGGCCGGCTTCGCGGCTCTCGCCGGCGACGCCCCCGCGCCGCCGTCGGGGACGGCACGGACCCTGCGCGAACTCGCCCGGACGAGGACCGGCTCGCTGCCCAAGGGCGTGACGCTCAGCCCGGACGGCGCGACCCTGGCCGTCACCAACTTCGGGGAGCCGTGGGGACGCAGCGTCGACCTCTTCGACGCCGCCACGCTCGAACGCCTCGACTCCATCGACTTCCACGGCGGCAACGCGGTCGAATCGGTCTGGTCGCCGGACGGATCGACGCTGTACGTGTCCGACTTCCGCAACCACGAGCTGCGGTTCATCGATGTCGCTTCGCGCGAGGTGCGCGCGCGCGTCGGCGTGGAGCACCATCCCAAGGTGCTGGCCCTCTCCCCCGACGGCGCGATCCTCTACGCGAGCTGCTGGGCCGGCGACTCCGTCTGCGCCGTCGACGTGGAGGCCGAAACGCTGCATGGCTGCGTCGAGGTTGGCCGTCACCCCCGCGGCATGTCCGTCTCGCCCGACGGCTCGCGCCTGTGGGTCGTGAACTACGGCTCCGACGACCTGCACGAAATCGATACCGCCGCCCTCACCGTCCTGCGGCAGCTCGAGTTCCCCTCCCCGTCGTATCCCCGGCACGTCGTCCGCGACCGCGATGGCCGGCGGCTGTTCGTCAGCGGCAAGCGCCGCAACGTGCTGTGGATCGTCGACGTGGAAACCCTGGCCGTCACCGCCGAGATCCCCGTCGGCGAGTGCCCGAAAACCGTCGCACTCTCCCCCGACGAGGCGTGGGTCTACACCGCGAACTACTGCTCCCACGACGTTTCGGTGGTCGACCTCGCGGCGCTTCGCGCCGTCCAGGTGCCCATCGATGGCCTCGAGGAAGCCTCCGGCCTCGCCCTCGACGCCGGCGGCACCCACCTCTGGGTCACCGGCTGGAGCAGCAAAGACCTCGTCGCCCTCGAGCCCATGGATCCCCCCTGAACCTGCCCCCCCTCTCCTACAGGGAGGGCACGAGCCGCAGCGCCTCGCCCAGCAGGCGTCCGAAGTCGGCATCCGCGGGCAGCCGCGCCTCGAACGACAGCGTCGGGCCGCGCAGCACGAACGTGGCGTCGGCGACGGCATCCAGGACGCCTTCCAGATCGCGGCGCGCGTCCGGCGGGAATTCCCCGGGCAGCTCGTCCAGGAACTCCTGCCGGCGGCGTTCGAGCGCGTCGAGGACCTCCGCGATTCGCGCCGCCGCACGACCCGCCGCGGCCGTCCGGCCGAACACCAGCGCGCCGGAGATGCCGACGCCGGACGCCGTGCGAAGACCGACGCCGCCCAGCACCGGGCCGTCGCTCTCCCCGCCGGAAGCGTCGAGCCACACGGCGTAGGCCGGTCCCGGAGCGGCAAGGCTGCGGGCGCGGGCGAAGAGCGGCGAGTCGGCGAGCGTTCCGCCGGCGCCCTCGCGCGCGCGACGCACGAGCACCTCGGAGCCGAAGGCGAGGGTCCGCGCTCCGATCGACGCGAGGGCGATGTGCGGCGCCACGTCCACCCAGCCCAAACCGTCGCCGCCCGTCGCGCCGTCGGTCGTGGCGGCCGGCGCCGCCAGGCAGGCGGCGACCGATGCCAGGTCGGGACCGTCGGCGAGCGCGACGCCCATCCGCGTCCCGTCCGGGGCCTCCTCGACGGCGTAGGTCGCCGCTTCGACGGAGTCGGCCAGGACGTCCAGGCACGACGGGTCTCCGGCGGGCGCCGGTCCGGAGGAGCCGAAGACGCCCGCGAGGGCGCCGCGCAGGAACGTCGCGCCGCCGAGCGCCCGCACGTCGACCTGCACGACGATCTGGACGTCCGGGCCCTGTGCGACGAGCGCCAGGTGCGCCTGGAGCGCGGGAAGTAGCTGCGGCGTCCCGGGCGGCTCGTCCGGCGCCGCCGGCGTCGGCCGGGCGGGCGCCGGCGCGGTCGCGGCGTCGGGCCCGGGCGATGCGGGAGCCGGAGCGGTGGCCGCGTGCTCCGCCGTGTCGGCA
>JACRCZ010000094.1 GCA_016218765.1 Deltaproteobacteria bacterium
CACCAGCACCGCCGCGAGGACGGCCACCCCCACCCGCGCAGCCTACGACTCCACCATCCCCCCCCCCGGCGGCGCCCCCAACGGCCCGTCAATCCTCCCCCACACCCGTCGCAGCTGGGACCTCAAGCCGAACGCCCACCCATGCCGGACCGATCCCCTACCGCTCCACCGCTCTGCCGCTCCACCGCACTACATCAGACAATCCGCCCACCCCGACGCTCCGTTGTTCCCCTCCACACACTCGCTCACCACCCCGTCCGGATCCGCCAGCGCCTCGAACACCCCGTCCGCCTGCACCGGCGCCACGCACTCCACCGGCGTACACAAGCCCGGCGGCACCGGGTCCGGCGTCGTCAACCGGCACAGCTCCTCGCCCCCGGCCTGCCGGAAGATCACGATCACCCCCGAGTCGATCAGCGCGCCGCCGCGATTGCACACCTCCGCCCGGATCCGCGTGTCCGCCCCCTCGCACACCGCCACGAGCCCGCCCACCGTGAAGTCGGGCCCCGGCACGTCGGACAGCGACCCCTGCACGTTCTGCCGGAAGTTGTTCAGGCCCGCCGTCTCCCAGTTGCGGGTCCACGCGCTCGTCGCGGGGATCCCGCCGTCGTCCTCGACGTTCGTCACCGAGTACGCGTGCTGATTCCAGATCGCGCGCGACGACGCCCAGCGATCGTGCGCGTCGCGGTAGATGCGCAGTCCGGGCCTGCAGTCCAGGTGCCGCGCCCGGCAGACCTGCCCCGACCCGGCCGTCCCGGCCAGCGGGTCCGTGCAACCGTACGTCGCCCCGCACTCCGCGTCCGTCGTGCACCGGCAGAGCCCGTCGTCGCACGTCCCCCCGCCCGGACAGTCCGCCGCCGCATCGCAGCGCAACCCCGCGAACAGCGGATCCCACGGCGGGCAGTAGCTCGGCACGCAGTCCCCGCTCATCCCCATCACCATCTCCGCCGCGAAATCGGCATCGACGTCCGCGACGATCGGGTTCTCCTCCCACGTGCTCGAGAACCGGGCCTGCGAGAACACCACCTCCCCCGTCTGCCCGTCGTAGACCCGCACGTAGCACTCGTCCCCGTACACCACCTCCGCCCGACCGTCCCCGTTGAAATCGAAGACGCTCGAGCCCGTCCGCGACGACGACAGGTCCTGCGACTCCCGGCTCCACGACACGCCCCCGGCCAGGAAGTCGTAGACCACGTAGAAGCCGCCGAACGCCGCCCCGATCTCCGGACTCCCGTCGCCGTCGTAGTCCGCAATCGTCGGCGGACCGCCGCCGAACGAGCCCGACGTCGCGCTGCCCAGCACCGTCCCGCCGACGCTCAGCACCGTGATCGCGCCCCCGTACACCGCCACGACCTCCGGACGCCCCGGCGCGTCGCCGGCGCCGGCCGGGAAGTCCCCGAAGTCCGCAAGCGCCGTCCATCCCCGCTGCCCCGGCCCGGCCCAGTAGGCGACCGGCACGAAGCTCCGCGTCGCGTCGTCCCAGTCCCACGTCGCCTCCCCCGCCACCAGCTCCGGCACCGTGTCGAGGTCCACGTCCGCCACCACCGCCGGGAACCCCGTCGACAACGTCGGCCACCCCGGCACCGTCGAGATCCGCGTCCCGTCCGCCCCCCACACCCCGCCCTCGAACACGATCTCCGCCCGCCCGTCGTCGTCCAGATCCGCCAGCGTCACTCCGCTCCAGATGCACTGATCCCACCCCTGCAGGTCCGCCGTCCCGTCCGCCAGGTGCGACTGCCAGATCCGCTCGATCCGCCCGGTCGCCTCGTTCCAGCGGAACGCCAACAGCCCCCCCGCGGCCCCCGCCGCCACGACCTCCACCGCACCGTCCGCGTCGATGTCCCCGACCGCCGGCGTCACCGGCGAGTTGACCCGGTCCGCCTCGTCCGTGGCCGCCGCCAGCTCCGCACACGTCGCCCCGTCGATCACCCGCAGCGTCCCCGCCGCCCCGCACCCCCGCGGCGGTCCCTCGTAGTACGTCGCGTCCGAAATGAAGATCACGTTCGGCCGCGTCGGCACGTCGGGCGCGACATGGATGCCGAGGTTCGCCACCAGCGGCGTGTGGAGCACGTGCGTGTACGTCGGCACCGCGTCCGTCGCCGGGGGCGCGTCCCACGAGCACTGTAGCTGCGGCCGTACCGGCCCCGGCACCGCCGCCCGCAGGCAGCCCGGATCGAACGCGCCCTCCTCCCACGATACGCACACCCCCCCCACGCATCGCATGTCGTCCTGGCACACATCCCCGGCCTCGCAAGCCAGGACCTCCCCCCCGCCGTCCTCCCCTCCCTCCCCCTCCGCCTCCCCCTCGCCCTCCCCGTCGTCTCCCCCCTCCGTTGCGACGTCACTCCCTTCGCACACCTCTCCCCCGTCCGGCACGCCGACGCACCTCCCCTCCAGACACACCTCCCCCACCCCGCAATCCTCCTGCCTCGTGCAGTTCCGGCCCGCGCCGCCCCCTCCCCCGCAAGCCGCCGCCATCCCCCCCACAAGAACAATCGCCCAGTGGATCCTGCCGGCCATCTTGCCCCCTTCCCCTCTTCCCCCTCTTCCCTCTCTTCCCCCCCCCTTCCCCCCCGACATTTCTTCCTCTCAGCGTTCCTCTCAGCGCCCTCAGCGCCTCAGCGGTAATTCGGTCCCCCTCCCCCCCCTAGCTCGCCAAAGCCACCCCCAGCGCCCTC
>JACRCZ010000095.1 GCA_016218765.1 Deltaproteobacteria bacterium
AGCATCATGGCGGCGCCGATCGCGGCGCCGGCCGACAGGCAGACCGCCTTGACGATCATGAAATCACGGCGCGAGTGGGCGAGCATGGGGAGGAGGCCGTGGCCGTCCTGGACGACCGTGTTGGCGACCAGGATGCTGGCCGGCAGCGTGCCCTGCGCGTAGAGCAGGGTGAAGATGAGGTGCGGTCCCGATTCGGGGATGATGCCGATGAGCAGCGCCGCGACCAGCACCAGCCAGCGGTTGTCGACGAGCAGGCTCTCCACGGGCAGGTAGTGCATCAGCAGCTCCATCGCCGCCAGGGCGCCGACGGTCCAGGCGAAGATGCGCGGCACGTGCTGCCGGAGGACGTGGCCCCACAGGTGGTCGGACAGGAAGTGCTCCGAGGCGGTGGCGACGAGGAAGAGCCCGAAGCCGCTCACGCCGAGGATCAGCGCGCGCATCCAGTCCCACTCCTCGGGGCCCACCTTCCCGGCGGCGACCGCGGCGGCGTAGATGGCGAGCACGACGAGCAGCACGGCGCGCAGGGCGCCGGGCCGCCGGAGCTGGGCCCAGGCGGCGTGGGACAGCGGACCGGGCTGGTGCTCGTCCGCGTGCAGGCTCAACCCGTCGCAGCAGGCGTCCTCCGCCGCCGGGCGCGGGCGCCGCCGCAGGACGTCGACCGCGTAGCCCAGCCCGACGCCCAGGACCATCTGGCCCACGGTCAGGACCGCCGCGGTGCCGGGGAACAGCGAGAACATCACGAACCCCTCGTCGCCGGTGGAGGCCATCATGCCGCAGACCACCGCGCCGAGCGTGACGACGTCGTGGGTGTAGAGCGCGACCAGGACGAACGTCCCGAGGCAGCCGGGGACGGCGCCCAGGACGGCGGCCAGCAGGTACTGGCGGAGGCGCGACGCGCCGAGCACGCGGCTCCACGTGCCGCGCGTGAACACGTTCGCGTACTCGACGGCCATCATCATCACCGACACGAAGCCGGTGATGAGCAGCGCCTCCCGCAGGACCTCCCACGCGATCATCCGACGCGCATCCTACCCCGTCCGGGCCGGCTCCGTCCGCACTTCCCGCACTCGCCGCACTCCCCGCACTGCGCTAGATCCGGATCGCCTTCCAGCCCCCGCCGTGGAACTTGAGCATCATCGTGAGGGCGAGACCGACGACGTAGCCCGAGGCGGCGAGCCAGACGCCGAGCACGCGCAGGTCGAACAGCACGCCGAAGACGTAGGACAGCGGGATGAGCACCCCGAAGTGCAGCGCGCCCTCCGCGTACATCACGAACCGCGTGTTCCCGGCGCCGAACAGGCAGTTGCTGGACACGATGGCGACGGCGATCAGGCACTCCTGCGCGCCCATCAGGCGCATCGAGTCGCGGGCCGCGGCGATCACCGCCGGGTCGCTGTTGAACAGGGACAACGTGAAGTCGGGGAAGAGGGCCTCCAGCAGCCCCAACAGACCGAAGAGGTAGGCCCCGAGCTTGATCGATTGCCAGCCGTAGCGCTCCGCCAGCACGCTGTCCTTCTCGCCCAGGCTCTTGGAGACGAGCGTGGCCGTGGCGGTGCCCAGGCCCATCGAGCCGATGAAACAGATCGAGAGCACGGTCATGACGATCCACGTGCCGGCGGTGTTGACCGAGTTCAGGCTGTGCGTCTGCTCGTCGATGCGGCCCGTCACCCACAGCACCATGCCGAAGCCGGTCATCACCACGGCGGTGGCCAGGCCGGACGGGAGCGAGAGCCCGGCGATCTTGGCCATGGCGCGCAGGCGCAGGTTGCGCAGGCGGTACGGGTGGTACTTCCTCCGGTCGCTGCCGCGCAGCGTGAAACCGATCATCAGGAACATCCCCGCGTAGCTGGCCGCCATCGCCGCGATGCCGGCTCCCTGCACCTCGAGGCGCGGGAAGCCGAACTTGCCGAACATGAGGATCCACGCCAGCACGATGTTCGCGGCGTTGGCCACGACGGCCGCCAGGAGATGCACCCAGGTCCGCTCCGTCCCGTCGTAGAACGCCTTGTACGAGAAGGTGCCGACCATCGAGAGGATGCCGATGAAGCGCATGCGGGCGTAGTCGGTGCCCAGCGCCTGGACCTGCGGGTTGTCGTGCATCATCCGGAACAGGTAGGGCAGGGCGAACCAGCCCGCGACCGTCGCGGCGGCGGCGAGCAGCACGGTCAGGGCGAGGGAATTGATGAGCACGGCGCCCGCGGCGACGGGATCGCCTTCGCCGTGGCGCCGCGCGACCATCGCCTGCGTGCCGACGCCGAGCGCCGCGCAGGAGCCGCCGAACATCCAGAACATCGGCAGCGTCAGGCCCACGGCCGACTGGCCGTTCGTCGCGAGCTCCTTGGGCAGGAGCCCGACGAAGATGGTGTCCACGACGTTGATCGCCGTCTGCGTGAGCATCGCCAGGATGACGGGGGCACCGAGCACGACGATTCTTCGGACGAGCTTGAAGTCGAGCGAGAGGTTCATGACGCCGGGCCCGACCTTCTGGCGGGCCGCGTCTACCTAGCGGATGCGGCCGCGGAACGCAAGGTCGGATGCGCCAGCAGGTCGGCAAAAAAAAAGCTGGGCGGTGGTGCCGAGCACCTTGCGGTGCCCGGCCGGCATCTTCGACGGGGTGCGCCCCTCCAGAGACGTACGAGCGATCTCGAGGTGTCGGACTCGCGTCGCCGCGGATCCGGCTCAACCCTCGTGGAGTTCGGCTGACCTTCGAAGCACTCTCGGCGCGTCGTATCGGAGTATCCGGTTCCCCGATCCCCCTGCGGCCTTTCGCAGGTCCATGGGGTCTTCCGGCGCGCCGCCGGCCTCGGCCGATTGCTCGACCTACTCGCCTGGCTCCCGTGGCCTTCGCCTCTCCTCCAAGGTTGTCACTCGAGGTCGCCTGCCGCGCTTTGCCCTTGCGGGCGCGGCGCGACGCGCCTCTCCTGGGGTTTCGTGCCCTTCAGCACATGCCAGACCCGCGGGTCCACTTGCACGGAGGATCCGAACCCTCCGCTACGTTCCGGCCTCAGGGTTTTTACCCTCTCGCCGGTTTCCTCCCCGCGAGCCCTCCCGGCCCTGTTTCATGCCGGAGCGCTCCTGGGCTTCACCCTTCAGGGGTTTGTTCCTCCGGGTCCGTCGGAACCTCTCTCGAGGCCCGTCACCCTCTCGACGTTGGCTGCCCGCCGGCTGTACACCTCGCGGCGGCGTGGGGTGTGCGGAAGCGGCCGCACGACCCGCGAGCCCGTCCTCAGGGCTTCTCGTACCCGGAGTCCGGAGCCTCCAGCCGGCTGTTCGCCCGACGCCGGAGCCCATTCCCCTCTTGGGTTTCCTCCTCCCTGAGGCATCCCGGCCTCCCGCCGCACCGCCCCGACCTGGCGGACATCCCCCCATGGGCTTCCCGACGACCTTCGCGCTTGCGCGCCGCGGTCGCCGAGGCCCTCCGGGGTGTTCCACGGCGAAAGACCTGGCTCGACTCCTGGAGCCGAGCGGCCTCTCCGAGGTTTCTTCCCCATTATGAAAGAGCCTGCGCTCTCCACCGCCGCACCTGCCGCGTCCGCCGGCTTTCCGGAGCGTCCCCCGGGCCGCCTTCGGGCGCTGTCGATGGCGCGTCGGATTCTGAGAGAGCGGGTCCTTCGGGGACCCCGCCGAGCGATACCCACCGCCCAGCGTCAACGACTATCACTCACGATCGCCCCGCCGTCAACGAACTCCCGGGCGAATTCTCGACGAATCGTGCAACTCCGCGGAAGGACCAGCGCCCGCCGGTCGCCGGCGCGGGCTGCGGTCCATGCCGCTCCGCCGGCGCTGGAATGCTGCCGCTCGCGCGACCGCGGCGCCATCGCGTCCGGCACGATCGCGGCACGCGGACGACGGCGCCATCGCATCCGCCGCGACGGCCGTCACGCGAACCCGATGCCGCCACGGTCCGCACTCCTACCAGCCGTCGCAGCCCGATCCGGCCATCGTCCGCCGACCATGTTCAACGGGAGCCGCAAGGCGCCGACGCAGACGTGCCGGCCGCGCCGGGAGGCCGGCGATCGAACACGAGAGGCCGACGTGGGCGAGACCGTCTCGTTGTAAGAGTCCGTCCCGACACGGCAAGATCCATCGAATCGGACTTGGCGTCCGCCCGGCGGCGGCGCGGTTCATGGCGGAGGTCCCGGAAATGCGAAGCGTGACGCGATGGCTGCCTGCGGTTCTCATCGGTGCTCTGGGCCTCTGGGGTTGCGCCACCAGCGGCTCGTCGACCAACGGCGACGCCTCCGGCGACGCGCTCGACTCGACGGACGGGAGCGGTGACGCCGCCGATGCCGGCGAGGACGTCGGGGCCGAGGCCGCAGACGACGGCGGCGACGGCGGCGACGGCGCCGACGCCGACGGGACGGACGTGCCCGCCGGCGAGGAGCTGTGCGACGACGGTGTGGACAACAACGGCAACGGGGTGGTCGACGAGGGCTGCAGCTGCATCCCGGGCGAGTCGCGGGCGTGTTTCCGCGGAACGGCCGAGCAGCGCAACCAGGGGATCTGTCGCGACGGGACCATGACCTGCCTCGGCGGCTCGGCCACCGAAATCGGCATCTGGGGCGAGTGCGCCGGCGACGTCCTCCCCGCCGCGACCGACACGTGCGAGTCCGTGGGCGTCGACGAGAACTGCTCGGGCGCCGCGAACGAGGGCTGCGAGTGCAGCGTCGGCGACCCGCCGCTCGCCTGCGGCAGCTCGGTCGGCGAATGCGACGCCGGCGAGCAGACGTGCTCCGCCGACGGAGTCCTCGGCCCCTGTGTCGGCGCCGTCGGCCCCGGCGTGGAAAGCTGCAACGGCCTGGACGACGACTGCAACGGCAGCACCGACGAGGGCGTGCCGGCGCTGCCGTGCGGTCGCGACGAGGGCGAGTGCCGGCGCGGCGTCCTGATCTGCGTCGACGGTGCGTACGACACGACCGATTGCGTGGGCGGCATCGACCCGACGGACGAGGCCTGCAACGCGCTCGACGACGACTGCGACGCCGCCACCGACGAGGACCTCGAGCTGGCCTGCGGCCTTGGCGTCGGGGCCTGCCGTGCCGGGACCATGACCTGCACCGCGGGGGCCTGGGGCGCCTGCACCGGCGCCACCGACCCGTCCCCGGAGACCTGCAACGGCGCGGACGACGACTGCGACACGACGACCGACGAGGGCCTCTCGCGGTCGTGCGGAACCGACGCCGGCGACTGCGTCGCGGGCACCGAGACCTGCGCGGCCGGCGGCTGGGGCGCTTGCACCGGCGCGGTCGGCCCGGGCGTCGAGGACTGCAACGGAGGCGACGAGGACTGCGACGGTTTCGTCGATGACGGCTGCACCTGCGCCGACGGGGCGACCACCCCGTGCGGCACGGACGTGGGCCAGTGCACGGCGGGCCTGCAGACCTGCACGGCCGGCGCCTGGGGTCCGTGCGCCGGGTCCGTCGGTCCCACGTCCGAGATCTGCAACGACCTGGACGACGACTGCGACGGCGCCACCGACGACGGCCTGTCCTGTACGAACGCCCCCCCGGTCGTCACCTGCCCGGCGCCGATCACCGCGACCGTGCTCACCACCGTGACGCTCGCCGCCACGGCCAGCGATCCCGACGGCGACCCGCTCACCTACTCCTGGACCGTCACCGCCCGCCCCGCCGGCTCGGCCGCCGAGCCGGGCAGCCCGGGCGCCGCCACGACGACGTTCTTCCTCGACGCCTCCGGGACGTTCACCCTCCAGTTCTGCGCCGACGACGGGCGCGGCGGCCGCACCTGCTGCACCGTGACCGTGACCGCAACCGCGCCCGGCGACCTGCACATCGAGCTGTCGTGGAGCACGCCGTACGGCGACGTCGATCTCCACGTGCTCCGCCCCGGAGCCTCGACCAACCGCTGGTTCACGATCGATGACTGCTTCTTCGGCAACCCGACGCCCGACTGGGGCGCCGCCGGCGCCGCCGCCAACCCGACGCTCGACCGCGACGACACCGACGGCTACGGCCCCGAGAACGTCACCATCTCCGTCTCCCCGCTCGCCGGCACCTACCTGGTCGGCGTCGGCTACTACTGCATGCACAGCCTCGGGACCGGCTCCATCGACCCCGGCTCCGGCCCTGCCGAGGCCACCGTGCGGATCTACTGCGGCGGCGTGCTGACCGACACGATCACCGGCATCGCCCTCGATTCCACCGGCCGCTGGAAGACGGTCGCGGAGGTCGATTGGCCGAGCTGCACCGTCCGGCGCCGCTCGACCAGCTCCTGGACCACCGAGGTCGTGGACTCCGGGCTGTTCGGGCTGGGCAACGCCTTCCACTGCGGCATCGCCTGCACCACGCTGGGCTCGACCGCAGGCTGCCTCCCCAACGAGCACTGCTACGACACCGATCCGAATCCGCGCCGCGAGGATCTGTTCTGCTTCTACGACTCGTAGGTGCCGCCTCGTGACAACTCGGGTCGCCCATGCTAGCCCTCCGGGCGAACGCGAGGAGGACCAACCATGCCGCACCGCGTCTTGATGCCGCTCGCCGTGGCCGCTTGGGCCGCGCTTTCCGCCTGCTCTCCCGGCGACGACGACACGACCGTCGACGCGCGCGACACCGCGGACCTGCCCGCCGAGGTGGACGCGGATGTGCCCGCGGAGGCGGACGCCGAGCCGGAGGCGGAGGTCGACGAGGGCGTCGACGCGGATGGAGACGGCGGGGACGACGCCGGTGGCGACGCCGAAGCGGACCTGTCCGCCGAAGCGGACGCGGACGCGTCCCCGGAGGCGGACGACGCCGGCATGACCTGCGAGACGATCGGCGTCGTGCGGGCCATGACCGACGGTGACGTCGCCGTGCTCCTCTGCCGGGTCCTGGTCACCTACGTCTTCCCGCAGGGCTGGTTCGTGCAGGAAGCGGCCGCCGGGCCGGCGATCGAGATCTTCGAGGGATCGGCCTGGACGCCGGACGTGGCGGTGGGCGACGAGGTGACGATTCCCGTGACCAGCCTGTCGACCTACCACGGGACGAAGACCGTGTACGCCCACGACGTCGTGACCGTCCATTCCAGCGGCAACTCGATCGCGTCCTACATCGAGGACGTCAGCGCCGGCACGCCGCTCGGGGAGGACAACGAGTGCGAGCCGGTGCGCATCACGGACGGCATCGTCGATGCCGTCGCCGGGCTCGACGTGACCGTGACGTACGGCACGGCGTCGGGCGCTGCGCTGCGGGTCGCGGACGCCTCCGGGTTCTGCGCCGGGGCGCGTTTCGACGTCGTGGCGCCGGGGACGGAGTGGGACGGCGCGTATCGCGTGCAGTCGTTCCAGGCGGCCGACTTCACCCGGATCGATACGACGGCGTGCGCCGGCGGCGGGCGCGTGCCGGTCCCGGGCGACCTCCTGCTCAACGAGTTCCTGGCCGATCCGCCCGCGGACCTGCCGGGCGACGCCAACTGCGACGGGATCCGCGACGGGTCGAGCCAGCAGGACGAGTTCGTGGAGCTGGTGAACGTGAGTGCCGACCGGCTGTCGCTGGCGGGCGTGACGGTTTCCGACACCGTCGGCGTGCGCCACACCTTCTCGGCCGGCACGTCGCTCGACGCGGGCGGCGTCATCGTCGTCTTCGGCGGCGGTTCGCCGTCGTGCACCTGGCCCTCCGGCGTCCAGGTGGTCACGGCCGGCGACGGCCAGCTCGGCCTCAACAACACGGGCGACACGCTCACCGTCGCGGTCGGCGCCGGCGCCTCGGCCGTGACGCTCCAGCGCACCACGTTCGGCAGCGAGGGGGGCCGCGACACGTCGTTGACCTTGAGTCCCGACCTCACCGACACGAACGTCGACCCCGCGATCCCCGGCGGCTTCGTCGCCCACACCACCGCCGACACCGCCGACGCCTCGCCCTTCTCGCCGGGTACGCGGATCGACGGGTCGGCGTTGTAGCTCAGCTTCCCAGAAGTCCGGGACCACCCCTCGCATCCGAACCGCGCCCTGCTCGGCGGCAGAGCCGCCGAGTCCCTTCGGGGCCAGGTCGCGGCTGGTTCGGTCGGGCCAGCCGCGAGAATCGGCAATTCCTGTGCGGATCTCCATGCAAATCGGCAGGAGCGCTGACGATTTGCATGGATCAGCGGCGGAAGCCGGAGGTCCGTGGCGGCCGCCGGCTCCGGCAAGGTCCGACTCGGCGGGCGGTTCGCGAACCCGCGGCCCGGCGGGCTCACGGGGCGCCGACGTCCCTCCCGGCGCGGTGCCGACCACGGTGATTCGGCTTGTGGTCCGACGTTCGACTTGCTGTTCCGGGGGGCCGTCCGTGTTACGCTGCACGACGGAGGTTGGCGGGAGCGCGATGGTCCGGGAGATCAACATCGAGGAACAGCCGGGGAAGGTGGTGGGGCGCCGTCGGGCGCCGGCCGACCCGCTGCGTTCGTCCCGCGACACGAAGCGCGAGGCAGAGGCCTGGTCGAGAGCGTTCGATCGGCCGTTCGTCCCTCGCGGCGTCTACCGCTTCCGCACGTTCGAGGAGGCCGACGAATGGATGTGGGCGATGCTCAGCCGCCCGTCGGCGAGCCGGCGCTAGAATCGCGCGAGCCGGCGCTCGAGTCCTTGCCGGACCACGCGGTGCGCGACAAGGACAAGCCCGACCTTCACTTCCTGCGTCTGCTCTTCGAGCAGTCCGGGGAGGGCCCCCCGCCGTAGCCGTCCCGCACGACGTGGTGCGCGGGCTGCCAGCCGGAGATCCTGGCCGACTTCGAACGCAACGTTCTTCGCCCGGCACCGGCGGGTGCAGCCCCGTCGCCGCGCGACGTGAAGCGCGAGGCCGGTACGTTGTCCTGGCCGGTCGACCGACCGTTCGTCCTTCGTGGTTCATCGCCGTCTCCTCCCCCTTGCGCGCACCGCGCGACGGCGTCATAGTTCTCCTGCTGGTCGTGGAGGTTCGTGGATGTTCTCGCGCCGGGTAGCAGTGCTGGTGTTCGTCGCGACGGCTTGCGGGGGCGGATGCGATTGCGGCGGCACGACGCTGCTTGGCGACGCCGGCGACTTCGTCATCCCGCCCGCGGAGACCCTCGGGACCCCGTGCTCCGAGTCCCCCCCGTGCGACGACGGCGAGCCGTGCAACGGCGTCGAGACCTGCAACCCCGAAACCGGCCGCTGCGTGGGCGGGGAACTGGTCGCCGACTTCACGCAGTGCACCACATCGGACGGCCGCTACGCCTCGTGCGTCGACGGCGTCTGCGACCTCAACTACGAGGAGCTCTTCGTCCCCGCCGGGCCGTTCGTCATGGGGGTTGGCCCCGAAATGGACGAGTTCGGCTGCAACCGAGGCTATGCAAGCCCCGACCGTATCGCGACCGTCTCCGGCTTCTTCGTCGACCGCTACGAGTTGACGAACCGCAGGTTCAAGCGCTGCCAGCGGATCGGCCGATGCCCTCCCACATGGTACGAGCGCTCGTTTCTGCGGGAGACCTACTTCAGCGACCCGGCTTTCGACGATTTCCCCGTGCTCGGATTGAGCCTTGTCGACGCTCAGGACTACTGCGCGTACGAGGGGAAGCGGCTTCCCACGGAGGCCGAGTGGGAGAAGGCAGCTCGGGGCGGCTGCGAGTTGGCCCCGCCCGACTCATGCGGAGAAGAGGACGAACGAATGGTGCCGTGGGACTGGCCGCCTCTCGGGGACTTCGTGGAAACCTGCGAAGAAGCCAACTACGCGAGCTACGTCGGCGAGAGTTGCCCGAACGACACCGATGGCGTCGGGCGGCGGCCGCTCGGCCGCAGCCCGTACGGTGTCGACGACATGATTGGCAACGTCAACGAGTGGACGACCGACTGCGCGGGGTTTTACCCCGACTGTCCGGGCGACTGCGTGGATCCGCATGTGCCCTGCGACCCAGATCTTGATCCCTCCATGTGGGCCATGGTCTACCGCGGTGGTTCGTTCTACTGCTCGGGCGCCCTCACGGCCCGTGCCGGCTGGGGCGCTCAGGACGGCTCGTTCGATATCGGAGTCCGCTGTGTTCGCCCGGCCGCGGAAGGGTCGGGCGATTCATCGGTGAAGAGGGGGAATCGACCGCTTTGGGAGAGGCGGCGGGGAGGAGAGGCACATGACCGACGAGTCCAGGCGGGTGGGCTTGCTTCCGATTCGATTCGTCGTGCTGTTGGTATGCAGCTTGCAGGGGGGGGGCATGCTTCCGCGGGGTGATTGAGTTCACGCCGCGCATCAACGTCGGTCCGTCCGAGCCCGGCGCGGCCGACGACCTCGCCCGGAACTACGAGTGCCGTGCGGAGAAGGTCCGCACGTTTCGTTCGACCGATGCGGATCTGGACGATCTCGCGGAAGTGTTCAGGGACCGCGTCAACTTCGTGTTCGACTTCCGACGGGACGCAGTTGGGACCCGCCGATGCCGCGTGGACGCACCGGTATGGTACCAGGAATGCAGCCTGGAGCCACCCGGATGCGACGACATCGAGATCATGTGCGAGTGGGTGTGTGAGGACAAGCTCGACACCGAAACCGCCCTGGATGGGCCGAGCGTGCCCATCCTCGGCAATACGGCAATCTGCTTGAATATCGCCCAGTCGCCGACGGTGCCGGGCGGGCCGGCCCCCAACGATTTCACCGATTGGTTTCACCCGACCTCGCCGTACCTCGAGAGCAGGTTCCTGTATTACTGGACCAACCACCCTCTGGAGGCGAGCAGCGGGACCGTCGATGACCCGCCGGCTGGTGGGCTGCCCTACGGGCTGCCAGAGTTCCCGTGCCCCGCCGGGAGTTCGAGCCCCACGGGGTGCGTCCCGTCCGGTTTCGTCGGCATGGACGCCTGTTGGGCGTTGCGCGTCGTCGACTCCCTCGACTACGCGCTGAGCAATTCTATCGTCACGCCGCTCATCGCATCCATCTCCGACGGTGCGAACCAGGGGGATCCGCAAGGTCTCGCCGGCCTCCCGGCGATGGTTTGCAACGCGCAGTGGATGGCGCAGTGGATGCAGGCGGCCGATCGGTCCAGTTCCCACGTCGGGCCTCCCGATGGTTGGGTGACCGATGCCCACGACGCTCCTTACTGGTTCTACTCTCCGAGTGACCCATCCCCGACGGGTTGGTGGTGGGATCGCGACGGCGACACCCTGTTCAACGCGTGTCGCGACTACCTCGACGGGAACGACGATTTTGGATCGCGGGGGGAATCCTGCGACTCCGTGGACTTCGGGGACTGGAACGCCCTACGAGATGAGTACCATCCGCATGGGTACGAGTACATCAGCCGAGAGGACATCCGCACGTGGGGCTGGTCTGGTTGTCCCATCGCCAAGTACGGTTTCGAGCCGTTCGAGGAGTTCACGGAGTGGACCCCATTCTACGACATCTTGCACCTGAGTCCCGGCGACAAGGTATATTTCGCGCCGGACAACCGGCCCGCTTTCTGCAACAGGGCCGGCTCGCCGTCAGCCGTGAGTATGCTTCCGGAGGAATGGGAGGGGGTCAGTGGCATGACGGCCCGTTGGGTTGACGTGGGAGGGCGTCCGGCGCTGCGCCTTCGTGTCGAACTGGGTGCGGACATTGGCATCACGGCGGGTGTCCTTTGGAGCAGGTTCGGCATCAAGGTCGGCGCATTGAACCTGGATATCACCATTCAGCCCCGCCTGTGCGAAGGGTTGCGCCCCTCGGACTTCTGCGTCCACAAGAACCCTGACGGCGGCGCGTGCGACCGTGTCCTCCGTCACCCGCCGCCGCGGACGGAGTTGTGCGGATCGGAGATCGTCGTGCCCGATGCGCTTCCGGATGCAGGGATTGCCCGGAGAGGCGACGAGGAGCAGGACTCGAACCCTCCGATAGGCGAGCACAATGACGAACTTCCCGAGCCTCTGGTGCTGCCCAACAACAACGTCTTGTACCACCTCGATGTTTCGGCTTCGTTCGACCGCACGTACGCCGCCCTCTACTGCCCGGAGCCGTTCTCCTGCGCGATCAGCTACGCCATCATTTGGGCGGTTGGCGAGTCGAAGTTGGAGGACCTCGAGCGGAAGCAGGCGGCAACGATGTTCAACGCCCTCGGCAGGGCCGTGTACTACGGCATGCCGTACCGCGACGTCGCAGGAGACGGACGAGGGGTCGTCGAGTGCCGCGAGATGGACGACGATGGCAACTGCGTTTGGTACGACGTCGAGCCCGGCTTTGCGGCCGCCGCTCGCTACCTCCGGCGATGGTTCTGGCAGCCCGCGATCGATCAGCTTCCCCACGGCGGGGACGGACTGGACGTGACCCGAGCCCCCGATCCGAACGCCGTCAAGTTCACGGACATCCGGTGGGCGTCGAGCGCGCACGACACGGCCGAGTTCGCCTTCACGTGGGACAAGGACTTCGACGGGTTCGGGGAAGAGGAGGACAACTGCCCGGACGTGGCCAATGATCAGTTCGACACGGATTCGGACTGTGTCGGCAACGCGTGCGAGGGCGACATGGACGGCGACCGGTGCTGCGAAGGCGGCTGCGAGGCAGACGCGGCCGGGATGGAGGACTGCATCTGCGGGGGGCCGGATCCGGACCTGAACTGCGACACGGACGCCGCCGGTCGAACGTGCGTCGACGACGACGTCTGGACGGAATCGTGGAACCATGACGACGACGACGGCGTGCCGGACGACTGCGATCCGAACGATGACCTGGACGTCTTCGTCGATGACGTGGACTGGTGCGACTTCACGACGACGGCGTACAACTGGGACCACGACGGCGACCGCATCGGGAACGCCTGCGACGACAGCGACGATCACGATCGGTGCCGGGACGACGCGGAATGTCCGCCGGTAGACTATGTTCCCGACGACCCGATGCAGCCCTGCGGCGAGGCTGCCTGCGTCAACGGGCAGTGCCGCGTCGGTAGCGACGACTTCCCCTACGACCGAGACCCGCCGCTGTGCGGCTGCGAGTCGTGGGACGAGCGTCACACCCACTGCCTCTACTCGACCTGCGAGTCCCTCGGCCAGACATGCGTGTACCATCCGGTGACGGGCGTGGAGATCACTGACCCCGACGCCTTCTTCCAGTGCGAATCGTTCGCAACGGTCGAGCCGTTCTCGTGCTCTCTCCTCAGCGGCGGGCCGTCGGGCGCACCGCTCAGCGAAGGCGGGGTCGAGGACGTGTACGAGGCGTTCCACGCGTGGCCGTACGGACCGAGCCACATGCCGCCGTACGTCACGACCCTCATCCCCTGCCTGCCGGAAGCCGGGGACGACTGCTGCCGGACGTGCACCGAGCCGATCATCCGCGTCGTGGGGCAGGACAGCACGACGCTGGCCGAGATTCGGCCCATGGCGGCCCTGGATCGGCCCATCGATGACTTCATGGGGATGGACGTTACCGTCGTCCCCGACCTCAACGCCAACAACAGCAACGATATCGTCGTGAGCCTGCCCTACGCCGTCGACGAGAACAAGGGCGTCGTCGGCACCATCGTCACCTTCGACGGTCAGTCCGGCGAAGTCCTCCGGGTGCGCGAGCGCGACGGCGGGTTCGGCAACCTCATGGCCCGCGCCGGCCAGGGCATGGCCGCCCGCTTCCGGCCGCTGATGTCCATCTTCAGCGGGGAACTGGCCGTCGGCTCCATCGACGTGGAGCCCGAGCAGTCCCCCGGCATCAGCCTCATGAACCGCTGGGGGATCGAGGTCGCCTTCGTGGCCGACAACCCGAACGTCAAGGGCGCCTCCCCCACCCGCATGTCGGGCGCCTGGCTCCTGGGCGAGGAATTGGCGGTCGTCTACACCCCGACGTGCGACTTCGTCAGCAACAAGGGATGCCTCACCGGGTACGACCAGTACGGCGCCGTCAAGTGGAGCGCCGCCGGCTGGCAGTCGGGCAACGAGTTCGGCGCCTCGTTCGACAGCGACGGGACCTACCTCGTCGTCGGCATCCCCGGCTACGACACGGGAACGGGCGGCATGGTCCAGGTCCTGCGCCCGGGCTCCAACTGGAGCCGGAACATCACCCAGCGCGGCCGGGTGCAGGACCTCGGTCGCCACGTCGCCATCGCCGAAGCCACCTCCGGCCCACGAATCCTGGCCTCGGCACTCGTCAACGACGCGCCGGTCGTGCTCGAATTCGCCCTCAACGGACGGCTGCGCGCGACCTATCCCGCCCCGGCGGGCTGGAAGATCGTCGACGTCGTGTCGCCCGCGTTCGACGACGGCACGACCCTCGACCTGTTCGCGATCGTCTACATCACCCCCGAGGGCCGCGTGTTCCACGAGCTGCTCCACGCCGACGGCTCGAATTCCGGCCGGTAGCCGGGCCAGAGGCAGGCCAGGAGGAACGAACCACATGACGCTGATGACCCGCCCATCGCCCACTTCCCTCGCCCTCCAGGTAACGGCGGCGATCCTCGTCCCACTGCTCGGCGCCTCCGCGTGTGGCGACGACAGCGCCGCGGATGGCGACGGCTCGACCGACACCTCCCCGGAGAACACCTCCGCCGCCTGCCGCGACGACCTCGACAACGACGGCGACGGTTTTGCCGACTGCGACGACGACGACTGCCGGGACTTCGTCTTCTGCTCGGCCGCCGACGGGGACGCCGATGCGGACGAGGTCGAGGCAGAGGACGCCGATGTCGCCGAGGAGATGGCGGAGGACGACGCGCTCGGCGATGGTGACGCCGACGACGGCGGTCTGGTGGATGCCGATGACGACACCGATGCGGACGCCGGTGCGGAAGACGGCGACGAACCGGAAGACGCGGGCGATGCCGACGGCGATGCTCCCGGCGACGACGGCGGCACGTGCACCCCGGATCGGGGCTGCGGAACGGCCGAAGTCTGCGGCGACGGACTCGACAACGACTGCGACGGCACGGTCGACGAGGCGGACGGCGGCTGCACCTGCGAGTACGGCGCCGTGCAGGCCTGCTTCGTCGGTCCCCCGGGCTACCGCGGACTGGGTGGCTGCGTCGATGGCTGGCAGGTTTGCGGGCGCGACGGCACCTGGGGCGACTGCGCCGAGGGCATCTGGCCCTCCGCCGAGATCCCGGACGGCAAGGACAACGACTGCGACGGCTGCGTCGACAACGGACTTGCCGCGTCTCCGACCATTCAATGCCCCGTATCGATGGACGCCGTGCTCGGCAAGTGGCAGGTCTTGCGTTGCGAGGATCTGTGCGTTCCCGCCGGCAGTCCGGACTGCGACTGCTCGTGGTCGATCATCAGCCCCGAGGCCAGCGGGGTCACCGAGGTCCCCGATCGCTTCGCCGAAACGACCCACGTGCACCTGGACGCTTCCGGCAACTACGTCGTCATCGCAACGATCATCGATGCCCGCCTCGACACGTGGATGTGCTCGTTCGTCCTTCGCGTCGCCCCGCCCGGCCTGCACGTGGACCTGTGGTGGGATGACCCCGATCCCTTCCAGCCCGGCGACATCGATCTGCACGTGCACCGCAACCCTCCGCCCACGGCCTGGTTCGGGAACGACGACTGCCACTACGCGACCTGCGGCGGGCGGGACGGCACCTACACCCTCGACTGGGGCTACGCCGATACCCCACTGGCCGAGTGCCCCGATCTTTGGCCCGACTCGCGCTGGGACTTCGTGCCTCTCGGCGGCTGCCCCAACCCGCGCCTGACGAAGGAGAGCATCGCCGGCGTCGAGCCCGAGCTGGCAACACTGGACTACCCGGATGCCGGCGACCGGTTCCGCGTGATGGCGCACTACTACGAGGACGCCGCCTTCCCCGGCGACATCCCCGCCGACGCGCACGCGCGCATCGTCTGCGGCGGGATCCCCGCGGCGCAGTTCGGCGCCGTGCGCATGCACAGCATGGGCTTCGGCTCCGGCGACCTCTGGCGCGTGGCCGACGTCGAGTTCCTCGACGCCACGGGCGCCTGCGACGTCACCCCGCTGGGCACCCCAGCGGTCCCGGACGTGCAGGACAACGACAGCCAGGACTGGTTCTGAAACTCAGCCGCACGTCCGCAGGAACTCCCGGAACAGGTACGAGCCGGGTCCGTAGATCGCGGGGACGCGCGGGACGTCGGCGCGGTCCCACGCCGCCTTCATCCGCGCCAGGACGTCCAGCAGGTCCCATGGCGCGCCGCCGCACGCTTCGCGCGCCCGCCGCACGGCGTCCAGGATCGCTTCCCGCGCGGGACGCGGGTGCACGAGCAGGCCCCGACCGAGCATCGGCTCGCCGCCGACCACGAGGAGCCGAGCGTCCAGGAGGTCGCACACCGCCAGGCCGGCGAGCCCCGCCTCGCCCGGCAGCTCCCACGTCGCCCCGCCGATCCGGTCCAGAAGACGCATCCGCGACCCGCGGGGACGGTCGACCTCGAAGAGCGAACGGTGGCCCGCCCGCCAGACCTCGCGGTAGACCTCGCGCTGCTCGTCCGAGAGCGCCGCCCCGCGCTCGTCGAGAAACCGCCCCAGCGGGACCCGCCCGTCCGGCAGCACGAGGTCGAAGAGGAACCAGTCGTGGAACAGCCGGATCCGCTCCTCGTACCACGCCTGCCCCGGCTCGAAATCCCCCGTCCGCCGCCGGAATTCCGCCTCCGCCCGCGCCAGCAGGTCGCCCGCCTCCGGCGCCGCGAAGTGCTCGACCGCCCGATCGAGGAACGTCCACAGCACGTGCGGGTCGTGGGCTGCGAGCGGAGCGGCGGTCATCGGCCGATCAGCGCGGCGCGGCGGGGCGGATGAGCGGCGGGTCGTACAACGCCAGCGGCTCGTGGCCCAGCAGCAGGAGGCAGGTGTTGGCGACGTTGGACAGACCGGGCTGCGCCACCGCCGGGTCCAGCTCCCAGTCGCGTCCGCGGCGGACCGTCACCGTGCGGCCGGAAACCCCGAAGGGCAGGGCGGCGACCGGATCCGCCGGCTCCTCCGCCCCTTCGTCGTCGATGCAGAACACGACCGGGTTGAGGGTGTGCGCGGTCTTGGCCCGCGTCCGGCCGGCCTCGTCGCGCTGGAACGCCTTCTGCTTCGCGTCCCACTCGAACATCTCGTCCGCGTTCCCGTGGTCCGCCGTCACGAGCAGCGTCCCGTGCGCCGCGCGCACCGCGGCGCGAATGCGCGCCAGGCAGAGATCGACCGTCTCCACCGCCATCACCGCCGCGACGTGCACGCCCGTGTGGCCGACCATGTCGCCGTTGGCGAAGTTGACGCGCAGGAAACGCCAGGCGCCCGAGGCCAGCTCCTCCAGCAGGCGGTCGGTGACCTCCGCGGCCTTCATCCAAGGACGCTGCTCGAACGGAACCCGGTCGCTCGTCACCTCCACGTACCGTTCGTGCCGCTCGTCGAACATCCCCGTGCGATTGCCGTTCCAGAAGTAGGTCACGTGGCCGAACTTCTGCGTCTCGGCGATGGCGAGCTGCCCGACGCCGCCGCGCGCCAGCAGCTCGCCCATCGTGCGGTCGATGGCGGGGGGCGTGACGAGGAACCGGCGCGGGGTGAGCGTGTCGCCATCGTACTGCATCATGCCCGCGAACAGGACGTCGGGCCGCGGCCCGCGGGCGAACTTGTCGAACGCGTCCTGCTCGAAGGCGCGCGTGATCTCCAGGGCGCGGTCGCCGCGGAAGTTGAAGAACACGACGCCGTGGCCGTCGCCGATCGCGGCGACGGGGCGGCCGCCGTCGTGGATCACGAACTCCGGCAGATCCTGGTCGATGGTCCCGGGACGCTCGCGGCGGTACGTCTCGATCGCCTCGCGGGCCGAGCCGAACGCGCGGCCCTCGCCGCGCACGTGCGCCTTCCACCCGCGCTCCACGATGCGCCAGTCCGCCTCGTAGCGGTCCATCGTGACCTTCATGCGCCCGCCGCCCGAGGCGATGCGGCAGCGGCGCCGCGAGTCGCCGGCCTCCAGCTCGCGCAGCACCGCCTCCAGGGCATCGATGTAGGTGAGCGCGCTCGTCTCGGGCACGTCGCGGCCGTCGAGCAGCGGGTGGACGTACAGCTCGCGCACGCCGTCCTGCGCGGCGCGGCGCAGGAGCGCGAAGAGGTGCTCGATGTGGCTGTGGACGTTGCCGTCCGAGAGGAGGCCGATGAAGTGCAGGGGGCGACCGGCCTTGGCGCAGTGTCCCGCCAGCCATTTCCAGGTCTCGCCCGCGAACAGCCGGCCCTCGTCGATGGCGCCGGAGACCAGCTTGGCGCCTTGATCGAAGACCCGGCCGCAGCCCAGCGCGTTGTGCCCGACCTCGGAGTTCCCCATGTCCGCGTCGCTGGGCATGCCGACGGCGGTGCCGTGCGCGCGGATCTCGACCCACGGGCGCCGCGCGACCAGGTCGTCGAGCGTCGGGGTGCGCGCCAGCCGCACCGCGTTCCCCTCGTCGTCGCGCCCCAGTCCCACGCCGTCCATGATCACCAGCACCAGCGGCCCCGGCCGCGCCGCCAGCCGCGGATGCGGCCGCAGCGTCCAGTCCGTGTTGATCGTCCTTTCGGTCATCGCCAATCGTTCCCCTTCCGCCGACGGACTGTTATCGCCCACTCCAGCCCTTGAACCAGTCGACGAAGCGCGAGATGCCCTCGTCCAGCCGCACCCTGGGCGCGTAGCCCAGGACCTCGCCCGCACGCCGCACGTCGGCGAACGTCGCCTCGACGTCCCCGGGCTGCGCCGGCAGCTCGATCCGCCGCGCCGCCCGTCCCACCGCGCGCTCGATCGTCCCGATCAACCGTTCCAGCGTCACCGGCTCCGCGTCGCCCAGGTTCAGGATCTCGTCGGTCACCGGCCGCAGGACCGCGGCGACGACGCCGTCGACGATGTCATCGATGTACGTCATGTCGCGGCTGGCCGCCGTCGAGCCGTAGATTTCGATCGGGCGATCCTCCAGCAACGCCTCCGTGAACCTCCAGTACGCCATGTCCGGCCGGCCCCACGGTCCGTAGACCGTGAAGAAGCGCAGCCCGACCGCGGGCAGGCCGTAGAGGTGGCGGTACGAGTGCGCGAGGAGCTCGCCGGCGCGCTTGGTCGCCGCGTACAGCGAGAGCGGGTCGTCCACCCGGTCCGTCTCCGAGAACGGCACGGTGCGGTTGCCGCCGTAGACCGAGGACGAGGAGGCCCAGACGAGCCGCGGGGGAGGGGAGCGGCGGTGCACCGCCTCGAGCACGTGCAGCAGGCCCGCCACGTTCGTGCGCTCGTAGACGAAGGGATCGCGCAGCGAGTACCGCACGCCGGGCTGCGCCGCGAGATGGACCACGACGTCCACGCCGTCCAGCAGCCGCTCCAACCCCTCGAAGTCCGCCACGTCCACGACGTGGAACGCGAAGCCCCGCAGGCCCCCGAGGTCGGCCAGACGGGCGCGCTTGAGCGCCGGGCTGTAGTACGGCGTCAGGTTGTCCAGCCCCACGACCTCGTGACCGTCGCCCAGCAGCCGTCGCGCGACCCCATGGCCGATGAACCCCGCGCACCCGGTGATCAAGACGCGCATCGGACCGCGAGTGTGCAACGGAAGGGCGCCGCGCGTCCAGCCGGGCGACCCGCCGGGTTCCCCGCGAGCGGCGCCGCCGGACTTGACAAGTTCCCAAACAAGTGTTTGATTGGCGGGCGATGAAAGCGCGGGGCCAGAGCGGGCGGGACAGGAAGCGCAAGGCGGTCGTTCAGCCCTCCCGCGGCGATCCCACCGGACGCCGGCAGGAGATCCTCGACGCGTCGCTCGACCTCTTCGCCCGCCAGGGTTTCCAGGGGACGTCGGTGCGCGAGATCGCGCGCGCGGTGGGCGTCAACGAGGCGACGCTGTACCACTACTTCGAGTCCAAGGCGGAGATCCTCGACGCGATCATCGATCTGCTGCTCGAGGAGCGCAGCGAGGCGCTGGCGGCGGCGGACGATCGCGGCGTGTCGCTGGAGGACGTGCTGCGGGAGCTGACGATGAAGCTCCTGGCGCGTTTCCGTGCCGAGCGGGAGCAGAAGCTGATGCGGCTGCTCATGATCGAGGGGCCGCGGCTGGCCGTGACGGGGCGCTATCCGGTGCTGCGGCTGATGCGCGAGTCCGGGGAGCGGGTGACGCGGGTGTTCGAGACGCTGATGAAGGACGGGCGCGCGCGGAAGCGCGACCCGCAGCTCACCGGGCTGCAGTTCACGGCGCCCATCTTCACCTACGGCTTCCACCAGCACGCGCTCGGCGGCAAGGCGATGGAGCCGATGTCGGAAGCGGCGTTCGCCAAGGCGCACGCCGAGCTGTTCGCGCGGGCGCTGGCCCCGTAGCGGGCGGTGGGCCGGTGCGTGCGGCGCGGCGGCCTTCGGAACGCGGGACGGGGGACGGAAGAGGCGGACCGATGAGGTTCGAGCGACGGGAGCGACCAGGCCGGGCACGGGCGTCGACGATCGCCGTGCTGTTCGCCGCCCTGGCGGCCGGTCCGTGGATGTCCGGGGTGCGGGTTGCGACGGCGGAGCCGGCGGCGGCCGCCCCGGGCCCGGCGCCCGCCGGTGCCGGCGCGCCGTCGACCACGGGCGAGCCGGCCGCCGGGTCGGAACAGGGCCCGCCGGGGCCGGACGCCGGGGCGACTGCGAGCGGCGAGGAGAGAGCGGAGGAGCTTCCGCAGCCGACGCCGGGTCCGGAGGTGACGCTGGACGAGGCATTCGAGCTGGCGCGTGCGCGCCACCCGCAGCTCCGTTCGATCCGCGAGGAGCTGGTGCAGGCCGACGCGATGCTGGCCCAGGCCTGGGGCGCGCTCCTGCCCCGCGTCTCCGGCCAGATCATGTACACCCTGAACGACCAGGCGACCGTGATCGATTTCGCATCCGGCTTCGCCGACTTCCTCCCCCCCGGGATGACGCTGCCGGAGTCCGAGCCGACCGTGATCCGGCAGCAGCACATCGTCACCGCTCAGCTCCAGATCCAGGCGCCCCTGTTCAACATGCCGATCCTCTCCGCCATCGACACCGCGCGCCTCGGACGCTCGATGGCCGGACTGGCCGAGGAGGAAGCGGCGCGGCAGCTTCTCCTGGGCGTCGCCACCGCGTATTACGGGGCCCTCTCCGCGCGCGAGCTGATCAACGTCCAAGCCGACGCCTTCGACAAGGCCCAGAACCGCCTCAAGGCCGCCCAGGCGCGCCTGGACGCGGGTGCCGGCGTGCGCATCGACGTCGCCCGCGCCGAGCTGGAGCTCGAGTCCGCGAGGCTGGCCCACGAGGCCGCGGTGCTCGGCTTCGACAACGTCCGCCAGGCGCTCGCCGGCCTGCTGGTCATGGATGAGCTGCCGATGCCGGTCGAGCCGGAGCTCGATCCGATGCCGCCGGAGTCCGCCGACGCGCTGGTCGAGGCCGCGGGCGAGGGGCGCACGGACATCGAGCTCAAGCGGCTGGCGATCGACATGGCCGAGCAGAACCTGTGGTCGACGTGGACCGAGTTCTTCCCTTCGCTGGGCATGGCCTGGACGCTGCAGAGCGAGCTGACCGAGCCGGCGGGCTTCGGCGGACGCGCCAACGCCTGGGCCCTGGTCTTCGTGCTCTCGATCCCGATCTACGACCAGTCGCGCTACGGCGAGCTGGACCAGCGGCGCTCCGAGATCCGCCAGGCCGAGATCGACCTCGAAACCGCCTTGCTAGGCCTGGATACCGAGATCCGCTCCGCCTACCGCTCCTGGGAATCCTCGCTGACGACGATCGATACCGCCGAGCGCCAGGTCGTGCTGGCCGAGGAGGCGCTGCGCCTGGCCGAGGCGGGGTTCCTGGCGGGCGCGGCCACCAGCCTGGACGTCGACGACGCCCAGCAGCGCGTCAACGCCGCCCGGATCAACGTCGCCGTGCAGCGCTACCAGAGCCGCATGGCGCTCCTCAAGCTGCTCTTCCTCATCGGCGAGACGCCGGGCGGGTAGGCTCAGGCGGCGCCGGCCTGGACGGTGCTCGTCAACGCGGCGCCTTCCTTGAGGCGCACGGTGACGATCTTGGACACGCCGGGCTCCTCCATCGTGACGCCGTAGAGGACGTCGGAGCGCTCCATGGTCTGCTTGATGTGGGTGACGACGATGAACTGGGTGCGGCCGGCGAGGTCGTGGATGAGGTCGCAGAAGCGGCCGACGTTGCCGTCGTCCAGCGGCGCGTCGACCTCGTCGAGCACGCAGAACGGGCTGGGCTTGTAGAGGAAGAGGGCGAAGACGAGCGAGACGGCGGTGAGGGCCTTCTCGCCGCCGGAGAGGAGCTCGATCGTCTGGAGCTTCTTGCCGGGGGGCTGCGCCACGATTTCCACGCCCGCCTCGAGCAGGTCCTCGGACTCCGTGAGCTGGAGGTAGGCGCGCCCGCCGCGGAACATCTTGGGGAAGAGCCGCTGGAACTGCTCGTTGACCGCGTCGAAGGTGGCGCGGAAGCGCAGGCGGGACTCGCGGTTCATCTTCGCGATCGCGGCGCGCAGGTCGGCGACGGCCTTCTCCAGGTCGTCGCGCTGGGCCGTCAGCGTCGCCACCGCCGCCGCGGCTTCCTCGTACTCCTCGATCGCCTGGAGGTTCACGCCGCCCATGCGCTGCACCAGGCGCTGCAGTTCCTCGGCGCGCCGGCGATCGTTCTCGTCCGGCGACGGCGAGGCGTGGTGCGCGGCGATGGCGTCGTCGAGCGGCGTCTCGTGGCGCTCGCGGAGCTGTTCGTCCAGGAACCCGACCTCGCGCCGCGCCGCCTCGGCCTCGGCCCGCGTCTCCGTGACCTTCGCCGTGAGCTCCGCCAGCCGGTCGCGGCGTCCCCGCAGCGAGGCCTCGCGCTCGAGAATCGTCGAGCGTTGGGCGTCGAAGGACGCCTGGGCCATGGCGAGGGCCTCGCCGCGCCGCCGATGCTCGGTCGTGACGTCCTCCAGGTCGAGCGTCAGGCGGGCGATTCGCCCGCGGGCGTCGCCCCAGGCGGCGGCGTTCCGCTCCGCCTCGAGGTCCGCCTGCTCGATCTCGCGTCGCAGCTCGGCCAGGCGGCGCTGCAGGTTCCCGACCAGCGTGCCGGCGGCCTCGTAGCGGGCCCGCGCCCCGGCCGCGGCCTCGCGCGCCGCTGCGTGCGCCGCGGCCACGCGCTCCAGCTCGGCACGCTGCTCTTCGAGCGCCGCGGCGAGCCGGGCGGCGGTCTCTTCCAGCGCGGCGGCCTGCCGTCCGTGCTCCTCCCGCTCCGCGGCGTAACGCTCGACACCCGCGGCGGTCTCCGCGATCGCGGACTGCAGGCCGTCGCGCTCGGCCTCCAGGGCCGCCAGCTCCTCGACGCACCGCGCCCGCTCCCCGGTCACCGCCGCGAGGTCGCCGTCGCATCGCGCCGCCTCGACCTCGAGCTGATGCGCGCGATCCGCCTCGCCGCGCAGGCGCTCCTGCAGCTCGCGCAACCGCGTGCGGAGCGTCGCATGCTCCCGCTCCAACGCCTCGAACGACGCCCGCTGGTGCGGCAAGCCGCGCTCGAGCCGCTCCAGCTCGGCGCGCGCGTGCAGGAAGGGCGCGAAGCGGTCCTCCGCGGAACCGCCGCACAGCGTGCCGTCGGACAGGAGTACCTCGCCGGAACGCGTCACGAACGTCGCCGCGCTGCCCGTCGCCCGCAGCAGATCGGCCTCGGCCAGCGTGCCGACCACGAACACGTCCGCCAGCATCTCGCCGACCACCGCGCCGGCGGCGTCCGCCACGCGCACGCGGTCGAGCAGCCGCTCGGCCCCGTGCGGCAGCTCCGCCGGGACGGCGTCCTGGCGGCGGCCGCGCCAGCCCTGGCGCGGCGTGATGGCCGCGCGGCCGAGCGTTCCGTTGCGCAGGCGCGCCAGCGCCTCCGCCGCGTCCATCCGCCGCTCGCAGACCAGCCGCTGCAGCGTGTCGCCCAGCACGGCGGCCAACGCCGGCTCGTAGCCCTCGTCGCAGGTCACCAGGTCCCCGATCGACGCGAAACCGGCCGCGCCCTCGCCCGCGCCGGGCGCAAGCAGCGCGCGGACGCCGTCGCCGAACGCCTCGTGGCGCTGGACGATCTCCCGCAAGGACGCGACGCGCGACTCGGCCAGCTCCGACGCCAGCCGCCGCTGCTTGAGCCGGTCGTCGCTCGCCGCCAGCTCGGAGCGCAACGCGTCGATCTCGGCCTGCGTCGCCGCCGCGCCGGTCGCGGCGGAGGAATGGGCCGAGCCGACGCCGTCGCGGGCACGCAGCGCGGCCGCGATCGTCTGCTCCAGCTCGTCCGCGCGCCGCCGGGTCTCCGCGAGCCGCTCCTCCAGCGCCGCGCGTCGAAGCGTCCGCTCGCCCAGGACCTCGACCGCAGCCTCGTGCGCCGCCAGCGCCCGCCCGGCCCGCCCCACGGCATCGACCAGCAGCCGTCGCTCGTCCGACAGGCGCTCCTCCGCGCCCCGCGCCTCCGCCCGCCGCTCGCCCAGCCGCATCGCCAGCGCCAGCAGTCGTCCCTCCCCCGCCGCCAGCGCCTCGGCCTCCCGCTCGCCGCTCGCCCGGTGCACCGACAGCTCGTCGGTCCCGCGGTCCAGGGCCGAGAGGTTCAACGCCCGCTGCTCGGCGAGCGCCTGCTCGCTCTCCCCGAGACGCGCGATCTCCGACCGCGCCGAGCGGATCGAAGCCTCGGCGAGCTGGATGCGGTTGGTGATCTCCCAGACCGCGGACTGGTGGTCCTGCACCGCGGCCTCCAGCTCGCCCAGCACCACGCGCTCGGCCTCGAGCGCCGCGTCGGCGCCCGACAGCGCCGCCCGCTCGGACTCGACCTCCTCCGAGACCCGCGCGTGCTCGCGCCGGAGCAGCCCGACCAGCGCCAGGCGCGAGAGCGCCTCGTGCGCCGCCAGCCGCAGCTCGATGCCGCGCTGCTCGTCGCGGTACGCCTTGAACCGCTCCGCCTTCTGCGCCTGCCGCTTGAGACTCGCCGCCTGCTCCTCCTTGTCGTGGAGGCGATCGCGGATGCGCAGCAGGTTCTGGTCTGTCGAGGCGAGCTGCCGCTCCGTCACCTGACGCTTGACGCGGTAACGCGTGATCCCGGCCGCCTCCTCGATGAGCGCCCGGCGGTCCTGCGGCCGCGCCGTCACGATCGCCCCGATCCGGCCCTGCTCGATCATCGAGTACGCGCGCGTCCCCGCGCCCGTGCCCAGGAAGAGGTCCGTCACGTCGCGCAGCCGCACCGGCACGCGGTTGATGAAGTAGTGGCTCTCCCCGCTCTCGCGGAACATCCGGCGCGTGACCTCGATCTCGCGATACGAGGCGTACTTGACCGGCACCAGCCCGTCGTCGGTCGCGAAGCTCAACGTGACCTCGGCCATCGATTGAGAGCTGCGCGAGTCGGCACCGATGAAGACCACGTCGTCCATCTGCTTGCCGCGCAACGCCTTCGCCGATTGCTCGCCCATCGCCCAACGCAGGGCATCCATGATGTTGCTCTTGCCGCAACCGTTGGGGCCGACAATGGCGGTGACGTTGGAGTCGAAGGACAGGACCGTCCTGTCGGGGAAAGACTTGAAACCACAGAGCTCGATCCGCTTGATTCGCATCCCGGAAAAACTCCACCAGCACACGCGTGACGAATGACCACACATGAGCACGTGTGGTCGCCCGCATGTTGTCACGAAGCTACCACACGCCCGTTCAGGGTGGCAAGAAGATCCGTCCTTCCGGAGGAAGAGCGACCAACGAAGGACGAAAGACTACCCCTGGTAGGTGAAGCGGAACTCGTAGTCGCAGATCTTGAAGGAGTCGCCTTCCTCGATCCGCTTGGAGTCGATGCGCATGCCGTTGTACTCGATGCCGTTGGTCGAGTTGAGGTCCTTGATGTAGTAGGCGCCGTTGTGGAAGAGGACGGCGGCGTGGCGGCGGGAGATGTTGGTGTCCTTGATGGCCAGGTCCGAGGTCTTGAGGCCGCGGCCGATGATGAACTGTTCCTTGCGGACGGGGATGCGCTGGTTGTTGAAGATGATGTAGAGCGGTGCGCGACCCTGTCCGGTGGAGGACTGCTTGGCGACCTCGTAGGCGACGCCGCCGGGCGGCGGGGGGGCGGCCGGGGCGGCGGCGCTGGGTGCGACGCCGGTGCGGCGGAGCTGCGCGAAGGCGTCGGTCTCGGGTGCGAGACCCGGCGCCGGAGCCTCGGCCGGCGCGTGCGCCGGAGGCTGCGGCGCGGTGGCGCGCTGGTCGATGGGGAACAGGGACTGGCGGCCGGGCGGCGGCGCCGCGCCCGGCGCCCCGGGTCGTGGCGGCCTGGCGGCCTGGCCGGCGACGGGGGGCGGGGCCGCCGGAAGGGGCGACGGGCGCTGGCCGGGGACCTGCGCGGTCGGCCGCGGAGGTCGCGGCGGCAGGACGCTGGGCGGCGTGGCGCGCGGTCCGCCGGCGACGGGTGCGGCGGGACCGGCAGGCATCACCGGGACCGGACCCGACACGCCCGGCTGCTCGGCCGCCGGCACGGCGTAGCGGCGGCTCTTGGCGTACTGCCGCATCGCCTCGTTGATCAGGTAGTCGACGGAGCACTCCAGCTCGCGCGCCATCTCCTCGAAGATCGTCCACAGCGCATCGCGGCAGTTGAACTGGCGAACGGTCTTCTTGCTCCGGCTATCCTCCATCTTCGTCTCCTGCCGCGGGCGTTCCGGGCGCCTCCCCGCGTCCGGCGATCTGTTCGAGAGCCTGGGTGGCCAGTTGGCCCACCGTGCGGTCCGGCCAGCAGGCCGTCGGCTCCTCCGAGCCGGTCAACTCCGACAGCGCCTCCTTGTCGTCGGGCGTCCCGACCCGAGCCAGCACGGCGACGCCGAACGACATGATGAAGGAATCGTCGCCTGCAAGCAAGAGACCTGCAGCCGTGGCCGACCGGCGCGGACCCATTCCGGCCAGGGCGTCGACCAGCGCGTCGCACCGGCCCCGCAGGGACACGAGCCGCTCGCGCCCGGTCGCCAGCGCCGCGGCGAAGGCGGGGATCTGCCCGGCCATCTTCACGTGACGCAAAAAGGGTGCCGCCGCCGCGAACACGCCGTCCGGCGTCGCCAGTGCCGCCGCCGCCGCGGCCGCGGGATCGCCCTCGCGACAGAGCTGCGCCGCGACGGCCGCCCGCACCTCGGCCGGTCCCGACTCGTCCGTGACCACGTCGAGCAGCCCGTGGGGCCGCAGCGGATAGCCCACCTCGAGCATCTTGGCCAGCGCCTCGAGCCGTGCCGCCACCGGCTCGGCCGGGGCCCGGATCACGTTCGCCAGCTTCTCGCGGAGTCCGGCCAGATCCGCCAGCGGCGCGTTGTCCGGCTCGGGGAGCGGTCGCCCCTGCTGCCCGGCCTTCAGCGCCGCGGCATCGCCGCTCAGGCCGCGCAGCGCCGCCAGGATCCCGGACCGCGTCTCCGCCCGCTGCTCGGGCGTCGCCCAGGGAGCGCGCACGTAGGCGTCCGCGGCCTCCTGGCGCAGCCGCTTGCGGTCCGGATCGCTGCCGATCGACATCGCCAGCGCCGCGATAGCAGCCACGTCGGACCAGACCTTCGCCCGGGCCAGGGTCAGCCCCTGGGCCACGGCGGTGCGCAGACCCGGCTCGAGGCGGGCGAGGGGGATCGAGCCCTGGTCGGCGCGCCGGACCGGGTCCGCGGTGAACCAGCGGACGGCCACCGTCGTCGCGTCCCGCCGGACCGCAGGACTCATCCACTCGCCGATCATCAGCAGCGCGTCCTTGGCGAAGACCTGCGATTGCCGCAGGTGACCGTCGGGTACCGACGACGCCATCGCGAGCCAGGTGATATTGGGCACGGACTGCTCGACCAGCACGCGCGCCTGGCCCGCCGGCAGCTCGCGCAGCGCCTGGCGGAGCTGGTCGACGCGCCCCACCTCGACCAGGCCGCGGATGGCGCGGAGGCGCACGGAGGCCGGCGAGGCGGGATCGACGAGCCTGGCGCGGAGGATCTCGGCGGCGCCGTTCTTCGCGCGCGCCAGCTCGACCTCCTCCTCGGGGGAGTTGGCGGCGGAGGCCCGATCGCCGCACGCGGGAGCGGACGCCGCGAGCGCGGCGAGCAGGGCGAGGGGGACCGGCAAGGGGTGGCGGTGAAGGGACTCGAACCCCTGACACAGCGGATATGAGCCGCTTGCTCTGACCACCTGAGCTACACCGCCCTCATCACGGACGCGCACTCTACCAGCGGCCGCCGCGGGCGGCAAGCCGTTCCTCGCTGTCCGGGGGCGTCGGGCGACGCGAACGAGACTCAGCGGGAGCGCTAGCGGGCGCGCGGGTTGAGCCGCTCGCGGAAGCCCTGGTGCGCCTTGAAAGCCACCGTCACGCGCGGAGCGATCTTGATCTTCTCCTGCGTCTTGGGATTGCGCCCGACGCGGCCGGCGCGCTTGCGGCGGACGAACGTGCCGAAGTTCGGGAAGGAGAACTTGCCCTCCTTGCGGATCGCGCGCTCGATCTCGGCGAAGACGGAGTCGATGAGCGCCCCCAGCGTCTTCTTGGAAACGGCGCCCTTGAACTCCTTCGCCGCGTGGATGTGCTCGATCAGCTCCGCCTTCGTCATCGTCCCGTGCCTCCTTCGCGCAACGAAGACCGGATCGTCCCTCGCCCAATCCAGCCCGCCCTCGGCAAGCAGCAAACGTAGCGAAGGCGCGCCCGCTCTGTCAAGCCCGGCGAACGACGGGCAGGGAATCGGACGGCAGTCGCTCAGGGGATCGGGTTCTTGGCGGCGTCGACCATCACGGGGAGGCCGCCATCGATGATCTCGTCGGAGACGGCGTAGGAGATCCGGAAGTACCCCGGCGTGCCGAAGCCGGTGCCGGGAACGACGAGCACGCGGCGGCGGGCCAGCGCCTTGCAGAACGCCACGTCGTCCCCGCCCGGGGCCTTGGGGAAGAAGTAGAACGCGCCCTCCGGCCGGATCAGCTCGTAGCCCGCCGACGCCAGCGTCTCGTGGATGCGGTCGCGGCGCCTGCGGTACGTGCCGAGGTCGACGACGACGTCCTGGAGCCCCGCGACGACGTGCTGCATCAGCGCCGGGGCGTTGACGAACCCCAGCGTCCGGATCGTGAAGGCCATCGCCGCGAACAGCCGCTCCGCGTCCGCCGCGCGCGGATGGATCGCCACGTAGCCGATCCGCTCGCCGGCCAGCGCGAGGTCCTTGGAGTGCGACATCACCAGGATCGTGTTCTCGTAGTGCAGGAGCGGGCTGGGACACCGCCGCCCGTCGTAGACGATCTTGCGGTACGGCTCGTCGGAGACCACGTAGATCGCCGTCCGGAACTCCGCCGCCTTGGCCCGCAGCATCTCGCCCAGGCGGGCGAGCGTCGCGTCGGGGTAGACGACGCCGGTGGGGTTGTTGGGCGAGTTGACGATCACCACCTTCGTCCGCGCCGTGACGGCGTTGGCCACGGCATCGACCGCGATGTCGAAGTCGGGGCCGGTCGGGACCTTGACCACCGTCCCGCCGTGGTTGTCGACGTAGAACAGGTACTCGACGAAGTACGGCGTCAGGACGATCGCCTCGTCCCCGGGGTCGAGCAGCGCCTTGAGCACGACGTTCAGGCCGCCGCCGGCGCCCGTGACCATCACCACGTGCTCGCGCGTGAACGGCAGCGCGAACTCCCCCGCCAGCGCCTTCGCCACGGCCTCGCGCGTCGCCGGGAAGCCGACGTTGGGCATGTAGCGGTGCATGCCCGGCACCGGCGCGGCGACCAGGCGCCGCAGGCGGTCCAGGAACGCGGGGGGCGGCTCCAGGTCCGGGTTGCCGATCGAGAAGTCGTACACCGGGCCCTGGCCGGACGCGCGCAGGCGCTCCCCCTCCTCGAACATCTTCCGGATCCACGAGGCGCGCGTCATCGCGTCGGCGATCTTGGCGGCGATAGGCATCGAGCCCTCCTACTCCCCCTCGCCTCCCCCGGTCGTCTTCCTGCGGCGGATCAGCTTCATCGACAAGAGCCGGAACAGGATCCGGCACACCTCGAAGGAATCGAGGCGCAGCGAGCGGACGATCTCGGAGACGGGCGCGCTGCCCGTGACGTGATCGAGCACCAACGTCTCCTCGGTCGCCAGCGCGCCCGGATCGAGGTCCGCGATGGCCGCCGCGTCCTGCTGGTACACCTCGTCGAAGCTCCGGATCTCCCGCTCGATCAGCCGCCACTCGTCGACCCGCCGGTACCCCTCCATCAGGAGCCCGCCGACGGGGATCGCCAGCGCCGCCGTGCTCGCCTCGGCCGGCTGCACCTTGGGCCGGAACCGGTACACCCCCTGGGTCCAGCGCAGCACCTCGTAGAAGATGTCGCTGGCCTGCCGCTGCAATGCCTGGTGCAGGTCGTCGCGCCCGATGAGGCCGAGGCGGATCAGCCGCTCGCCGAGCGGCGCGCCGGAACCGTCGGGCTGCTCGGCCAACCGGTCGATCTCCTGGGGCGAGGCGAGGTCCTGCTGCACGATGTACTTGCCGAGGCGGAAGTTGCCGTCGCCGCCGTCGAGGCGCGAGAGGTCGATCCTGCCCTTGGAGAGGAAGACGCGCGCCGTCAGTCCGGGGCCCTCGATCTCCATCACCCCGGTCAGGTTCTGCAACGCCACCATCTGGAACACCTCGCCGATGGGCAAGGCCTCGATCGCTCCCGAGAACGACGGCAGCCCGGCGTGCGGGTCGATCCCCGCCAGCGCCGGGACCAGCTCCCGCAACGTCGACTCGCCGATCCCCTCCAGCAAGGCCAGCCGCGCCTCCTCCTGCTCGCCCCCGCCCAGCGACAGGCGGCGCACCAGCGGCGGCAGGCAGCGGGCCAGGAGCAGCCCGCGCGTCCGCTCCAGCGCCTCGTCCAGCGCCTGCCGCTGCCGCTCTTCGGGGGCAGCGGGCGCCTGCGACGGCGTCGCCGGCGGCGGCTCCTCGACCACGAACTCCCGCTCCGCCCGCCCGCTCGGCTTGGTCATGGAATGCTCGAGCACCGCGCGCAGCGCTGCCGGCTGGAACGGCTTGGACAACGCGTCGTCGGCCAGTCCGTGACGCACGAACTGGTCGCCGATGCGGTCCGCCTTCACGCTCATCAGCACCACCGGCACCGACTTCAGCTCTTCCTGCTTCCGCACCTGCTGGCAGAACTGGTACCCGTTCATCCGCGGCATCACGAAATCGACCAGGATCACGTCGGGGCGCACCCGGCGCGCCTCGTCCAGCCCCGCGACGCCGTCGCCCGCCGTGTGGACCCGGTAGTTGGCCGCCTCCAGGATCTCCCGCACGCGCGTCCGGATCGTCGTGCAGTCGTCGACGACCAGGACCGTGCCCCGATGTTCCGGCCCGCCCGGGGCCGCTTCCTGCGCGCCGCTCATCCCGCTCCTACTCCGCCGTGCCCCACTCGACCGGCTCCATCGCCGTGCCGCAGCCGACCTCCTCGGAAGGGATTCCCTCCGGCGGAGGATAGGTCCACGCGTCGTCGGGCAACCCGACGTCCGTCTCGAGCGACGTGTACCACACCTCGACCGGGCCCTCCGCGTCCCGGGCCGTGAAACGCACGTGCCCGGGGAGCCGCAGTCCCCCCACCTCGCGGCGATCCTCGAACACGGCCTCCCACACCGTGCCCCCGTTGTCAACCAGGCGCACCGCGAGCGTGTCGAGCTCGTCCCCCAGCGGCGCGATCCGCGCCTCCAGAAACGACCCGTCCTCCACCTCCTGCCGGTAGACGTACCACCCTCCGTCGCCGTCCCACGTCACCGTCGACGGCGCGCCCGGCACGAGCGGCGGCAGCCCGACGAGGACGCGGAAGACGGCCGCGCCGTCCAGCGGCAGACGGATCAGCCGGGCGATGTTGCACGGCGAAGCCGCCCCGAAGTAGTAGCGGTTCGCCCCCACGTCGTGCAACGCGAATTCCGTGCCGTCCGAGACCAGCACCGCCAGGGGCGTGTCGACGGGCGACATCGCGTCGAACCGGATGCGGTCCGGCCCGCGGAGGAAGACGTAGATCAGGCCCTTGACGGGTCCCCGTTCCGTCACCTGCTCCGCCTTGGCCTCCGCTCGCAGGTCCCCCACGGCATCCGCCACCCGCCCCAGCCGGGCCTCCATCGTCGCCCCGTCCTCGATCGCGTTCTGCGGCGGCGGGATGGGACAGCCGAGAAGGAGAAGTGCGGGGAGTGCGGGGAGTGCGGGGAGTGCGTGGAGAGCGAAACGTCCGCTCCTTCCGCTCTTGCCGCACCTGCCGAACTTCCCGCACTTGCCGAATTTCCCGCACTCCTTCACTTGTCCACCTCGTGCCTTCGCGAAAGCGCGTGGGCCATGCTCACCCGGTCGACGAAGCCCAGATCGGCTCCGTGCGGCACCCCGGTCGCGATGCGCGTCAGCCTCTCCACCCCGGCGGCCCGCAGCCGCTCCGCCAGGTAGTGCCCCGTCGCCTCGCCCTCGGGCGACGGCGGCAGGGCCAGGATCACTTCCCGCACCTTCCCGTCCGCGGCCCGCTCCACCAGCCGGTCGGCCTCGATCTCCTCGGGTCCCGAATCATCCAGCGGCGAGAGCAGACCGTGCAGCACGAAGTAGCGCCCGTCGAACGCCCCCGACGCCTCGACCGCGGACTGGTCGGGCACGTGGGCGACGACGCAGAGCACGTCGTCGCGTCGTCGCGGGTCGCTGCAGGTCGGGCAGGGATCGCGCTCCGTGAGGCCGCGGCAGCGCGAGCACCGCCGGACCCGGTCGCGCAGCTCCGCGATCGACGCGCCGAGCGCGCGCAGGTAGTCGTCCGGGGAGTCGAGGAGCTGCAGCGCCAGGCGCTGGGCGGTCTTCTGCCCGACGCCGCGCAGGCGCCCGAGCAGCCGGGCCAGCTCGTCCAGGGCCGGAGGCAGCATCGCCACGCGGCAGCTCCCGTCAGGTCAGGCCGGGGATCTTGAGCCCGCCCGTGACCTTGTTCGTCTCCTCGTCGATCATCTCATCGACCTTCCGCAGCGCCGCGTTGACCGCCGAGACCACCAGGTCCTGCAGCATGACGGCGTCGTCCGGCTTGATCACCTCGGGGTCGATGTGCACCGAGACGACCTCCTTGGCCCCGGAGACGACGGCCTTGACCTTCCCGCCGCCGACCACGGCCTCCTGCTGGCGCGTCTTCATCTCCTCCTGCATTTCCTCCAGCCGGCGCTGGATGCGCATCGCCTGGCGCTGGAACTCGGCGAAGCCGCCCCGGAACGTCTGCCCGCCCTTGGTCATCGTCGCTCGCCTCCCTTCGTCCGCTCGGCGGCCTCCGTCTTCACGTCCACGACGCGCGCGCCGCCGAAGGCGCGCGTCGCTTCCCGCACAGCGGGGTGGTCGAGCAGCCGGCGTCGCGCCTCCTCGCGGGCGGCATGCTCCGCCGCCGCCCGCTGCGCAATCGCCCGCACCGCGTCGCTGGACGCGTCATCGATCTCCACGCGCGGCCGCGTGCACAGGGCCCGCTCCAACGCGGCCGCCAGGGCGTCGGCCTTGCGCGGCTGCCGCAGCATGTCCGCCGCCGTCGAGCCCTCCGGGAAGGCCAGCCGCACGAGCTTCGCGGACAGCGCGGTCGGCACCGCCTGCGACAGAAGCCCCCCCAGCGCGTGCTCCGTGCGCCCGACATCCGCCACGATCGAACCCCACATCTCCGGCGGGACTTCGGGCGCGTCGCCCCCGACCTCCTGGGCGCGGTCGGGGGGAGCTGTGAGCCGTGAGCCGTGAGCTGCGAGCTCCGAACCGCGCTCGTCGGCGCCGGCGCTCTCGCCCGGCCGCTCGGCCGCTCGGCCGCTCGCCTGCCCCACCGCTCGCCCGCCCGGCCGCTCGCCCGCTCCGCCGCTCGACCGGTCGGCCGCTCGACCGCTCGCTCCTTCGTCCCTCCACGCCGCGTCGTCCGGCGGCGGCACCTCGTCGGGCGGGGCGTCGTCGTCCGGCGGCGGGACGTCATCCGCCTCGGCCGGTCGCGCCGGGGCCGCCGCGGCCGCCCGGGGGAAAGGGCGTGCGGCCGGACCTCCGGGCGGCGGCGGGGGCGCGTCGGGCGGAGCGGCATTGCGACCAGCGAACGACCCCGCGTCCGCGCCGCGGGCCGCGGGCAGGCGCTCCAGGCGCGCCAGCAAGTCGGCCACGGGCACGACCAGGTCGGCCGAGGCCATGCGGGCCACCGCCACGTCGGCGTGCACCCGGGGCAGCGGGGAGCGCGCGAGGTCATCGACCAGGCGCGAGGCGAGAGCGAAGAGGCGGTGCAGGTGCGGCACGGTGGTACGCCCGACGATGTCCCGGGCCGCGGCCTCCTCCGCCTCGCCGAGATCCGTCAGGCCGCGGGCGTCGGGGCACGAGGCGAGGACGAGGAGGTCGCGCAGGTAGCGCAGGAAGGAGCCGGCGAACTGCTGCAGGTTGTGGCCCGCGTCGTCCGCGTCGCGCACCGCTTCCAGCGCGGCGCGCGTGTCGCGCGCGACGATCGCCGCCGCCGTGCGGGCGAGCAGGGCCTGCGGGGTGACGCCCAGGAGCCAGGTCAGCTCCTGGGCCGTCGCGCCCTGGGGGAAGGCGGCGAGCACCTGGTCGAGCAGGGAGAGGGCGTCGCGCATCGAGCCCCCCGCCTCGTCGGCCAGCACGTGCACCGCCGCGGGCTCCAGCCGGATCTGCTCTTCGGCGAGGATCTGCTCCAGCCGCGCGGCGATCTGCCGCGTGCCGATGCGGCGGAACTCGTAGCGCTGGCAACGCGACAGGATCGTCGTCGGGATCTTGTGCGCTTCGGTGGTGGCGAAGATGAACTTGACGTGCGCCGGCGGCTCCTCGAGCGTCTTGAGCAGGGCGTTGAAGGCGTTGTTCGAGAGCATGTGCACTTCGTCGATGATGTAGATCTTGAAGCGCAGCGAGGCGGGCTGGTAGGCGACGTTCTCGCGCAGGCGGCGGATGTCCTCGACGGAGTTGTTGGACGCGCCGTCGATCTCCTGCACGTCGGTGGCGTGTCCGCCCGTGACGGAGACGCAGGCGTCGCACGTCCCGCACGGCTCGGGGGTGGGGCCGCCGCGGCAGGTGAGCGCCTTGGCCAGGATGCGCGCCGCGCTCGTCTTGCCCACCCCGCGCACGCCGGCGAAGAGGAAGCCGTGCGCCACCCGCCCCGTGCGGATCGCGTTGGCCAGCGTCCGCGCCACGTGCTGCTGGCCCAGGAGATCCTCGAAGCGCTGGGGACGCCACTTGCGGGCCAGGACGAGGTAGTTGTCAGCCATCTACAGCTCGATCAACAGGCCTTCCCGTGCCGCCACGGTCTCCGGGAAGATCGCACGCGCGCGCCGCTCCTTCTCCGCTACCGCCTCGTCGTTCTGCACGGGGTCGTGGTGGAAGAGCACGAGCTGCCGGACGCCGAGCTCCTTGGCGATGCGCGCCCCTTCCTCGTTGGTCGAATGGCCCCAACCGGTCTTGGGCACGCCGTCGATCTTCCCGGCGTACTCGTCGGGCGTGTAGGTCGCGTCGTAGATCAGCACGTCCGCGCCCCTGGCCAGCCGCGCCAGCTTGGGGTCGGTGATGGAGTAGTGCTCGGTGTCCGTCGCGTAGACCACCGCGCGGCCGCCGTGCTCGAGGCGGTAGCCCAGGACACCCGAGGGGTGGTTGAGGCGCGCGTTGGTGATGCGCCCGCCCGCGGGCAGGTCGATCGTCTGGCCCTCGTGCAGGTCGTGGAAGGACATCTCGGCCCCCATGTCCTTGAGCCGCACGGGGAAGGACGGGTAGTTCATCTGGC
Source organism: Deltaproteobacteria bacterium (assembly GCA_016218765.1). GTDB lineage: Bacteria > Myxococcota_A > Polyangia > DRWM01 > JAAZOP01 > JAAZOP01. Next base: position 35,424 of record JACRCZ010000095.1, read on the forward strand.
CCGAGAGCGTCTCCTCCAGCGTTCCGGTGACGTTGATCATGCCGTAGAGCTGGAAGGAGTTGCCCGGGATGAAGGCGGGGACGAAGAAGGGGAAGCCCTGGATGTGATCCCAGTGCACGTGGCTGATGAACAGGTGCGCCTTGACCGGCATCTCCTTCAGGAGGGCGTTGCCGAGGCCGCGCAGGCCGGTTCCGGCGTCGAGGATCACGAGGTCGGTGCCGCAGCGGACCTCCAGGCACGCCGTGTTTCCGCCCACCTTCACCGTCGTGGGCCCCGGAGTGGGAATCGAACCGCGAACTCCCCAGAAGCGCACCTTCAGCATCGTGGCTCAACTCCTCCGGCGCAGGGCGGTCCCACCACGCGCGAAGGTGTGTAGCCAAATCACGGCCCGGGGTCAACCTCGACGGCGTCGACGGAGGTGGACGAGCCGGCCCCAGGTGGGAGGCTCCCGGCCGGCAAGGTCGATGGCACGGCACGGCCCAACGGGATTCCACGACGGCGATCACGGAGGGAGAGCGGAACGCAGGATCTCGTGCGCCTCGGCGCTCCTCCAGTCGCGGGGTCCGGCAAAGCGCAGCACCGCGGTCCCGTCCGGCCCGACGAGGAACGTCACGGGGAGACGCCCGACCTGGAACAGGTCGCGCAGGAGTCCGGAGGGATCCTCCACGACGACGTCCGGGGGGTCGCCGGCGAAGAACGCGCGAACGGCCTCCACGCCATGGTCCAGCGCGACGGCGACGACCTCGACGCGCGGACTGCCGCCCAGCGCCTGCGGCAGGTCGAGCAGCCCGGGCAGCTCCTCGCGGCACGGGGGACACCAGGTCGCCCAGAAGTGCAGGACGACCGGGCGGCCGCGCAGCGAGCCCAGGCGTATGGTGGACCCATCGAGCCGGCGCACCGGGACATCGGGCAACGACGGGCCCTCCGCCAGCCGCTCGGCAGGGAACGGTCGCTCGAGCTGCACACGGCGGCTCCGCTGTACCGCGAGATAGAGCAGGACGATGAGGCCTTGAAGTCCGGCCAGCAGCAGGACGGCACGGAGGAAACGGCCGCGCATCACGACGCCTCGTCCTCCCGCCGCACGGGCGGGGTGGCGTCCACGGCAAGGTCGCCGGACGAGTCGCCCCGGCGCGGCGCTGCGACGACGTAGAGGACCGGCAGGACGAGCAGCGTCAGAAGGGTGGACGACAGGACACCGCCAACGACGACCGTGGCGAGCGGCCGCTGGATCTCGGCGCCGAAACCCGTGTTGAGGGCCATCGGCAGGAAGCCGAGGCTCGCGACCAGGGCCGTCATCAGCACGGGCCGCAGGCGCGTCACGGCGGCCTCCTCGACCGCCTCGCGCACGGGCAGCCCGCGCGCGAGGTGCTGGCGGATGGTCGACACGAGCACCATGTCGCCGAGGACGGAGACGCCGCTGAGCACGACGAAGCCGACGCCGGCGGAGATGGTGAACGGCATGTCGCGCAGCCACAACGCGACGACGCCCCCCACGGCCGCGAAGGGGACGCCGACGAAGACCCGCGCGGCGTCGAGCCACCGGCCGTAGGTGAAGAGGAGGAGGACGAAGATCAGGGCGAGTGCCGCGGGGACGACGATCAGCAGCCGGTTTCGCGCCCGCTCGAAGTGCTCGAACTGGCCCCCGTAGCGGACGAAGTAGCCGGGCGGAAGGACGACCCGCCGCTCGATCGCCGCCCGCGCCTCGGCGACGAAGCCGCCGAGATCCCGGCCGCGCACGTTGGCCTGCACGACGATCCGGCGCTTGCCCCACTCCCGGCTCACGGTGGACGGACCCTCCACGGTGCGCACGGCGGCAAGACGTCCCAGCGTCACGTGTTCGCCGGTCGCCGTGAGCAAGGGCACGTCACGCAGCGTCTCCTCGTCCTGGAGCCAGCGGTCATCGAGGCGCAGGGCGATCGGGAAGCGGCGTTCCCCTTCCTGGACCTCGCCCACGCGAAGGCCGCCGACCGCCTCGACCACGGCGAGGACCTCGCGCACGGGAACGCCGAGTCGCGCGGCCGCGTCGCGATCGACCTCCACCTCGACCACCGGCTGTCCGGTGAGCTGTTCGGTGACGACGTCGGCGGCGCCGGGGACCGTTCGCAGGACTTCCGCGATCTCCCCGGCCTTGGCCTTGAGCGTCTCCAGGTCGTCGCCGAAGAGGAGGACGCCGAGGTCGGCCCGCACGCCGGCGATCATCTCGTTGACGCGCATCTCGATCGGCTGGGTGAAGATGGTGCGGGCGCCGGGCAGCGGCGCCAGCACCTCGTCCATCCGGCGGGCCAGCTCCTGCTGGTCGGTCGCGCGCTTCCAGCGCTCGCGCGGCGTGAGCATCACGAAGACGTCGGCCAGCTCCAGGCCCATGGGATCCGTCGCCACCTCGGCCGTGCCCGTCCGCGTCCAGATCCGCTCGATCTCGTCCGGGAAGGCGCGCAGCAACACCTGTTCGACCCGCGTCGCGAAGCGCACCGACTCGTCGACGGATACCCCGGCGAGCTGGACCTTGTTGACGACGATCGCACCCTCCCAGAGGCGCGGGACGAATTCCGCCCCAAGGCCCGTGGCCAGGAACGCCGCGTTGCCCACGACGAGCGCCGCGGCGGCGAGGACGAGCCAGCGGCGCCGCAGCGCCCGGCGCACGACCGGCCGGTAGGCGTGCCGCAGGGCGCGGACCAGCACGTTGTCGCGGTGCGCGCGGCGCCGGGACACCGCGACGGTCGTCAGCACCGGCATCAACGTCAGCGAGAGAAGCAGCGAACCGGCCAGCGCGAAGATCACCGTCCAGGCCATCGGACGGAACAGCTTCCCCTCCACCCCCTCCAGCGTCAGGATCGGCAGGTAGACCAGCGCGATGATCAGCTCGCCGTACAGCGTCGGCTTGCGAACCTCGACCACGGCGTCGCGCACGATGTCGAGCCACGGGCGGCCGGCGCGTTCCTCGCCCGTGCGACGCACGACGTTCTCGATCTGGATCACCGAGCTGTCGACGAGCAGGCCGAAGTCGATGGCCCCCAGGCTCATCAGGCTGCCGGCAATCCCCGCCTGGAGCATGACGCTGGTGGCGAAGAGCATGGAGAGCGGAATGGCGGCCGCGACGATCAGCCCGGCGCGCAGGCGACCGAGAAAGACGAACAGCACGGCGACCACCAGCAGGGCACCCTCCAGGAGGTTGGTCTCGACCGTGTGCAGGACGCGGTCGACCAGCGTCGTGCGGTCGTAGACCGGCTCGACCCGTATCCCCTGCGGCAGCGACTTGCGGACCTCGTCCAGCCGCGCCCGCAGGCGCCCGGACACCTCGCGGCTGTTCTCGCCCATGAGCATGAAGCCGAGGCCCAGCACCGCCTCGCCCCGGCCGTCCGCGGTCACGGCGCCGCGGCGGATCTCGCGCCCGTCGACGACCCGGCCCAGGTCGCGCACGCGCACCGGCACGCCGTCCCGTGCGGCGACGACCATCTGCGCCACGTCCGGCGCGCCGGTCGCCAGCCCGAGACCGCGCACGAGGCTCGACTCGCCCGCGCGGTCCAGCGTGCCGCCGCCGACGACCGCGTTGTTCGCCTCGATCGCCTCGGCCAGCTCGGCCAGGGTGATGCCGAACCGCTGGAGGCGCAGCGGGTCCGCCAGCACGTGCACCTGCCGCTCGTCCCCGCCCCACGAGTTGACCTCGGCCACGCCGGGCACCGAGCGGAGCTGGGGCTTGATGATCCAGTCCTGAGCCGTGCGCAGCTCGGACAACGGGACGCCGTCGCCGGTGACCAGGTAGTGGAAGACCTCGCCCAGTCCCGTGGCGATGGGCCCGAGCTGGGGGCGCGCGACCCCGGGCGGCAGCTCGACCGCCTGGAGGCGCTCGGCCACGACCTGGCGTGCCCGGAGGATGTCGGTCCCGTCGGCGAAGGTCGCGACGACCTGGGCGAAGCCGAACTTGGAGACGGAGCGGAGCTGCTCGAGTCCGGGCAGGCCCGACAGCGACCACTCGATCGGGATCGTGATCTGGCGCTCGATCTCCAACGGACCGAGCGCCGGGGCGACGGCGTTGACCTGGACCTGGACGGGCGTCGTGTCGGGGAAGGCGTCGAGCGGCAGGTGCAGAGCGGCGATCGTCCCGGCCCCTGCGATGCCGACCCACGCCAGCACGACGACCAGGCGGTGGCGCAACGACCAGTCGAGGACCCGCGTCAGCATGTCCCGCTCCCTAGTCCACTTCGCAGCATCCGCCGCCGATGCTGTCCTTGAGCGTCTCGGTCTTGAGCAGGAAGGCGCCCACGGTCACGACCTCCTCCCCCGCCCGCAACCGCCCTTGCGCCGGCACCAGGCCGCCGGCGGCGGGCCCGACCGCGACGCGGCGGACCTCGAACAGATCCTCCGCCAGGCGCACGAAGACCAGGCTCGCCCCGCGCGCGCGCTGCACCGCGGCCACGGGCACGAGCACGGCAGGCCGGGGATCCTCCAACGCGATGCGGGCCCGCGCGAACATGTTCGCGCGCAGCACCCCGTCCGTGTTGGCGACGACGACGCGCCCGGCGACGGTGCGCGTGCGGGGGTCGAGGGCCGGCGCCAGCCAGCCGAGGGTGCCGTGGAACTCGCGGCCGGGCAGGCCGTCGACGGTGACGACCACCGGCCGCCCCTCCGTGACCCGTCCCACCTCGGTCTCCGGGATCTCCAGCTCGACCCACACCGTCGACGCATCGACCACCTCGAACAGAAGGTCCGCCACCACCACGGTGTTGCCGACGGTGGGGACGCGGAGCGTCACGACACCGGCGACCGGGGAGCGCACGACGCAGCTCGTCCCGTCGTCGGCCGTGGGCTGGAGGATGTCGAGCTCCGCCCGTGCGGCGGCCAGCTCGGCGCGGGCGTCCGCCAGCTCGGCCTGGGCGATCCGCACCTCTCGTCCGGCCGCGATGTTCTGCTCGCGGAGCCTGCGCTCGGCGCGGTAGGTGGAAGCGGCGAGGTCCACGCGGGCCTGCGCGGCGTCCAGCCGCGCGCGCGCGACCGCCACCGCCGCGGTTCGCACCACCGCGAGCGGCGCACCGACCGCGACGGGCGAGCCGACCGCGACGTGGAGCTCGCTGACCACGCCCGGCGCGGGAGCGGTGATCCGGGCCACGCGGCCGGAATCGTAGGCGACCCTCGCCGTCGTCACGAGCTCGACGGTCGCCGGCCGATCGACGGCTTCGGCCACCTGCAGCCCCGCCAGCGCCGCGGCCTGCCGCGATGCCAGTCGCACCTTGCTCCCGTCGGCGGGAGCTCCGTCACCGGCCAATTCCACCGCCGGGCGCCCGCCGCTCTCGGGTCGGCAGGTCGGGCAGAACGACTCCGGGAATCCGTGTTCGGCGCACCAATCACCTTTGGCCCGGTACACCGCCGCCAGGGCGGGATGGCACTTGGGGCACACGGCGCCGAGCACGCCGTGCTCGCACATCTCGCCCGCGGGACGGGCCGCCGGCGACGACGGCGAGGCGGCTGACGGCTCGACGCCGCCCGCGTCGCCCGTCTCGACGGCAGGGGCGGCGACCGTCGCGGGTGCGGACCCGAGCGTCTCATCGCCGGGGCACGCCGCAGCCAGGATGGCGGCCGGCACCACCAGAAGGACGCGCGTCACGGCTGCCTCCCGTCCGTCGATCCCGGGCGCTCGAGCTTGAGGTCGGGATTGCAGATGCGGCACTGCGACTCCGGAAGGCCGTGCTCGGCGCACCAGTCGCCGAGTGCCTGGAAGGCCGGGATGAGCTCCGCGTTGCAGCGGGTGCACAGCGACTCGGGTACCTGGTGCTCCTCGCACCAGTCCTCGCTCGTTCCCGGGGCGGCGCCCGGCGGTGCGTGGACCCGCTCCGGCGCGGCAGCCGGTGCGCTCGCGCCGCGGCCGTCGGGCGCGGTCGCGGGATCCTTGCGGCAGGCCGCCGAGGCGAACATCACGGTCAGGGATAACAGGATCGTCCTGGGGAGATTCATCTCGCAAATTCCTCTCCCGCGGCTCGCCTCGCCGACCGGGATGCCGGCGATGCACGGGCCACGGGTTCGGTCGCGCGGGGACTCCCGACCGTCCGCCACGACGCCCGTCTCCCCGGCGTGATGGGCGCCGTGGAACACGGTGCGCGTCGTCCGAACGGCGGTGCGCGCGACGATACCTGCCGGGCGCGCCACGGCGCACCCGGCCTTCAGCCCGGTTCAGGGAGCGCTAGGCGACGTCGGGTCTGGGGACGTGGAAGATTTCCCGCGGCTCACAGGTGGGAACCGGCGGGGTGGGGACCGGAACGAGGGGGCCGGCCAGGACCGCCGGCGGGAGGACCGGGACGGTCCCCAGCACGGCGGGCGGCGGGCTCGTCGGGCAGCAGGTACAGTCGTCGCAGTCTTCCGGACACCGCCCGTCGGGCGCGTCGCCCGGACACTCGTCTTCGCAATCGGGCGCGCCATCGACGACGGCCTGGCCGAGGTGCGGGCCGACGGCGGCGAGGAGCGACGCGGTGATCAGAGCCGACCAGACGAGCCTCATCAGGGGCACAGCATACGGCGTCGACGGGGATCGGGCAACCCCATCGTATCTCCCGTCGAAGACCGAGCCCGCCGCCGGAGCTTGACATCCGTCGGGCAATATCTACTATTCAATGGAGTAATGGAGTATGCCATGCAGAGTCGGGAATTCAAGGACGCCATCTTCGCCCGGTTCGCCCAGATCGCCGCCGCCTTCTCCAGCCCCAAGCGCATCGAGATCGTCGACCTCCTGGCCCAGGGCGAGCGGCACGTGGACGCCGTTGCCCGGGAGACCGGCCTCACCGTCGCCAACACCTCGCGCCACCTCCAGATCCTCAAGGGCGCGAACCTCGTCGCGACGCGCAAGGACGGGCTGCTGGTCTTCTACCGTCTCGCCGACCCCATGGTCCTGCGTGGCTATCGTGCGCTCCAGGAGCTGTCCGAGGCGCGCCTGGCCGAGGTCGCCCGACTCGTGCGCGACTACTTCGGCGGCACCGACGGCCTCGAGCCGGTCGAGCGGGACGAGCTCCTGCGGCGGGCCCGGCGGCGCGACGTCGTGGTGCTCGACGTCCGGCCCCGCGAGGAGTACGCGGCCGGCCACATTGCCGGCGCGGTCTCGCTTCCCCTGCCCGAGCTCCAGCGGCGGCTGTCCGAGCTGCCGAGGGGCCGGCGCGTCGTCGCCTACTGCCGTGGACCCTACTGTGTTCTCGCTGCAGAGGCCGTGCGCCTCTTGCGCAAGCGCGGGATCGACGCGGTTCGCCTGAAGGACGGGTTTCCCGAATGGCGCGATGCCGGGCTGCCGGTGGAAGCGGGCGCTGCGGCGGCGCCCCATCGCGCGAAGGAGCAGGTGAGATGAACATGCTGATGATCCTCAACGACCCGCCCTACGGCACCGAGCGGACCTACAACGGGCTCCGGCTCGCGCTGAGCCTGCTGCAGAAGGCCGAGGGGACCGGCCTCACCGTCTTCCTGCTGGGCGATGCGGCGTCGGCCGGCAAGGCGGGACAGCAGACGCCGAGCGGCTACTACAACGTCGAGCGCATGCTGAAGGCGGTCCTGGCCCGCCAGGGCAGGGTTCTGCTCTGCGGCACCTGCATGGACGCGCGCGGCATCAAGGAGACGGAGCTCGTGGAGGGCTGCCGGCGCAGCACGCTCGATGAGCTGACCGAGCTGACCGCCGCGGCGGACAAGGTCCTGGTGTTCTGAGGACCGGGGGGAGGAGCCATGGGCCAGGCAAGCAGGCAACGGATCGTCATCCTGGGCGGATCGTTCGGCGGGCTGACCGCGGCCCACGCACTGCGCCGCTCGCCGGTCCGCGAGCGGCTCGAGATCACGGTGGTCTCCAAGGACGACCGCTTCACCTTCATCCCGTCGCTGCCCTGGGTCACGATGGGACACAAGTCGCTGGAGCAGATTTCGTTCCCCATCCGCCCGTCGCTCGAAGCCAAGGGTATCCGGTGCGTCAGCGGCGAGGCGGAGCGGATCGACGCGCAGGCGCGGAAGGTCGTGCTCGCCGCAGGTGACCTCGAATACGACTACCTCGTCATCGCCACCGGGCACCGCAGCGCCAACGAGGCGGTGCCCGGCCTGGGGCCCTTCGACGGCCCGGGACACTCGCTGATGTCGCCCCGCGAGGCGGTGGAGGCGGGGGAAGCATGGAAGCGCTTCCTCGACGACCCCGGTCCGATGGTCATCGGGTCGGCGCCCGGCGCGAGCTGCCTCGGCCCGGCGTACGAGTTCGCCTTCGAAGTGGACCACGCGCTCAAGCGCCGCGGGATGCGCCACCGCGTGCCGATCACCTTCGTCACGCCGGAGCCGTTCCTCGGGCACTTCGGCGTCGGCGGGATGGGTCGGGCGCGGCAGTTCCTCGAGGGCGAGTTCGAGCATCGGGACATCCGGTACCGCACCTCGGCGGCGGTTTCGAAGATCACCGCGTCGTCGGTGGAGCTGGCGGGCGGCGAGGCGTTCGAGTCCCGCTACTCCCTGATCATCCCGCCGCTGGCCGGTGTGCCGGCGATCGCCCGGTCACCCGGCCTGGGCAACCCCAAGGGCTTCGTGCCCACCGACGAGGCCTTCCGGCACAAGGAGTTCGAGAACGTCTACGCCGTCGGCGTGGCGGTCGGCTATCCGCCGGTGGACCAGACTCCCGTGCCGGTCAACTTCCCCAAGACCGGACACATGACGGTGCAGATGGCCAAGGCCGCCGCGCGGAACATCGCCGCCGCGATCACCGGTGGCGCGCCGACCCGCCGGCCGCCGTTCGTCGAGTGCATCCTGGACATGGGCGACACCGCCGCCCGCATGCTCGCCGATCCCGTGCGCCCGCCGCGCAACCGCGTGAAGATGAGCGTCGGGCGCCGCTGGCTCTGGGCCAAGCAGCTCTACGCGCCCTACTTCACCTGGAAGATGAGGACGGGCCGCGTGTGAACCGGCACGGACGTCCCCGCGGGGCGTCGAGGAAGGAGTTCCGATGAAGGTCAACAACGTCAATGTCGAGGCCGTGGGCAAGTTCGTCGAGCAGGCGAAAGCCGACCCGTCGGTGGCCAAGAAGAGCAAGCGCGTGGAGGGGCGCTGGAACTTCACGGCTGGACAACCGCAGTTCTCGGCGACCATGGCCCACAAGACCGGCGAGACCACGGTCCGGGCAGACTTCGCCCCGTTCATGGGCGGCGAGGGGCTGGCGCCGGACCCGATCCAGTACTGCCCCTACGGGCTGGCGGCGTGCTACGCCGGGACCTTCGTCGGGCTGGCTGCCGCCCAGGGCGTGGTCCTTCGTTCGCTCTCCGTGGTGGCGGAGAATCGCGTGGACCTGTCGCGCTCGCTCGGCCTGTCCGACGCGCCGGTCGTGGAGCAGGTGTCGCTCTCGTTGCAGGTGGACACGGACGCCGGCGAGGCGCAGCTCGCCGAGCTGGAGCGGCTGGCCAGGGAACGCTGCCCCGGCGTGTACTGCCTGAGCAACCCGATCCCCATCGAGTTCCAGATCCAGCGCGCGGGTTGACGGGGCCGGGCATGGAAGACGGCCTTCCGATCTACCTCGACCACAATGCGACGACACCGGTACCCCCGGGAACGGGACCGGCACGCTCATGCCGATCGCCGGACTTGCGGACATTGCCCACGAACGCGGCGCGCTCGTCCACAGCGACGCGGCCCAGGCCGTGGGCAAGATCCCGACCCGCGTCAACGATCTCGGCGCCTTCCCACGGGTCGGCCCGCAGGAGTCATCGGCCACGGCAGGATCGCGGCGGTTCGAATTGCCGGTTCGAATTGCCTTGTCCGGCACCACGGCGGTCCGCTACCCTGGACCGTCGTGGGAACCTCCCTGTCGATCGCGAGAATGACGCCTCGCCGAGGCCGGCTCGTGGCAGCCACGCGTATTGCCCTCGTCCTCGCGTTCGTCCCGACGGTCTGGTCGTGCCTGGCCCCGGCTTCCCCCGCGGATTCCCCGGGTGCCGCTTCGGTTTCATCGGCGGGCCCCGGTGTGCCGGCCGGTCCCGGTGACGCGCCGCGCGTATCGGCGACAGGTGATTCCGGGGCAATCGCGACCACGGGCACGGCCTTGCTCCCGGTTCCTGCCGTTCGCGCCTCCCATTCCCCCCGTGACGAGCTCGGCCGCGCGGCAGCCGAGTATCGCGACCAGGTCGACCGCCCGCCCCGCGTTCCCTCCTGAACTGCACCCGCTCGACGTGCGGCCGCCGGAAACTCGTGGCCGCAACACGGCGCAGCAGGTCTCGGGCACGCTGTTCTCTTCCAGGTGAAGGACGGCCCGCGACCATCGGGAGTCGTGGATGTCGGATCCCGGAAGACCGTGGCGAGCCTGGCTCGGCGAATTCGTTTCCATGCTCGTCGTCCTGCTGATCTGGCTGTTCATCCTTTACTACGCCATGTGCGGCATGGCGCGCGAGTAGTCGCGGGCGCCGCCGATGCCGACGTTCCTCGAATGGGTGCGCGGGCTCTGGCAGACGACGGGCTTCGACAACCTCGTCTGGCAGCAGCCGGTGATGTGGCTGCTCGGCGGACTGCTGATCTACCTGGCCGTCCGCCGCGGGTTCGAGCCGCTGCTGCTTTTGCCGATCGGTATGGGAGCCATCCTGGTCAACGCCGCACCCGAGCTCGTCGCCGATCCGCAAGGCGGGATGGCCGGCGGCCTGTTCCACTACTTCATGTACGGGATCCACCTGGAGATCTTCCCCCCGCTGATCTTCCTGGGCGTCGGCGCGCTGACGGACTTCGGTCCGCTCATCGCGGCACCCTACACCCTGTTCCTGGGCGCCGCCGCGCAGTTCGGCATCTTCGCCACGGTCGTCGGCGCCGTGTTGCTCGGGTTCACCCACCAGGAGGCAGCCTCGATCGGAATCATCGGCGGGGCCGACGGCCCGACCACGATCTTCGTGACGAACAAGCTGGCACCCCATCTCATGGGCTCGGTGATGGTCGCCGCGTACTCGTACATGTCCCTGGTCCCCGTGATCCAGCCGCCGATCATCCGCCTCCTGACGACGCGCAAGGAGCGCAGCGTCCGCATGGCGCAGCTCCGGCCGGTGTCGCGCCGGGAGCGGGTGCTGTTCGCGATCGTGACGATGATCCTGTGCGTGTTGGTGGTGCCGGCCGCTGCTTCCTTGTTCGGCATGCTGATGCTGGGGAACCTGCTCCGCGAGTCGCGGGTCGCGGACCGGCTCAGCAGTGCCGCGCAGAACGAGATCATCAACATCGTCACGCTCCTGCTGGGGTTGTGCGTCGGCATGAACATGCATTACGCGCAGTTCCTCACCTGGGACTGCATCAAGATCCTCGTGCTCGGGGCGGTCGCCTTCTCCTTCGCCACCGCCGGGGGCGTGATGCTGGGCAAGCTGATGTACGTGCTGACCGGCGGCAAGGTGAACCCGATGATCGGCGCCGCGGGCGTCTCCGCCGTGCCGATGGCGGCCCGCGTCGTGCAGCTCGTGGCGCACGAGGAGGACCCCGAGTGCTTCGTGCTGATGCACGCGATGGGGCCGAACGTCGCCGGCGTGATCGGCAGTGCCGTCGCCGCGGGCGTGCTCATCGCGATACTGAAGTAGCGTTTCGTTGCGGGCGGAAGGCGCAGGGTCCCGCGGTAGCCCGCGCCCCGTCGCGAGCTGTCCGCCCGGCCGGGCGCGAGGGCGGTGAATCGCGTCAATTCGGGCCGGAATCGATTGACGACGTGCCCGATGACTCGTAAGGTGGGCGAGTGGAGCGGGGACCCGCCGGCGTTTCCATGAAGAGCGCAAGCCGCTGGCGCCCTCGCTTGCCCGCGTGCATGTTCCTCCTGCTCGTCACGGTCGCCGCGGCCGTGTGGTCGGTCGAGGCCCCGCTCGTCTCGTCCGCCGGGTGCTCGGCCGAGGTTTCCTCCGCGCCACCGGACACGCCCGGACCGGGCGAGCCCGGCGGCGCTCCGTCAGCGTCCGACCCGGCTCCGGCCATTTTCGCCGGGGCGGTCCTGGTACCGCCTGCACCACGATTCCGTGCCGCCCTGCGGCTCGACCAGGAAGGGCGGCCCGCTCCCGCCGTTCGGGGCCGTATCGAGCGTCCTCCGCGCGCGTAACGCCCGCACGAACTCGATGTTTGGCCGGTGACTCCGCCGTCGACGACGGCCTGCCGCCGGCCGGTCGCTGCGGCATTTGCGTCCGCGCGGCGCCGTCTGCGGGCGCCGCCGGGCATCAGCGGCGCGCACGGCGCGCGCGCTCGGAGGAGTCGTCATGTCCACGCCCGAAGAAAGAACCGTGCCCCCGGAGGCCGGAAACAAGTCCGTCGCCGTTCCACCGTCGGAACACGGGGTTCGTCCCGCCGCGGTCGTGCCCGCACGGGACCGCGGCGGGCGCCGCGGCCGAGACGGAGCCGACCGGCGCGCCGTGGAGCCGGCGTCGCCGGTCGCGGAACCCAAGCGATCGTGGGGCGAGAAGCACGGCGGTACCATCGTGATCTGCCTGACGTTCGGCATCCTCGTCCTGGTCGTCGTGGCCAAGAACGCCTGCGGCTGACCGCGGGCGGTACGGGAGGCCGCATGCCGCCGTACTGGTCCATCGTCCCGTTCGTGAAGAAGGAAGCCGCCTTGATCCCTGCGTCCGCTTGGCGCCAGATCGAGCTCGAGGTCCCGACCCGGAAGTACCGCTTCCCCAAGGTCCACGAAGTGCCGCTGCGGATCGAAGATCGGAACTTCCGCCAGTTGTTCGTCAAGGACCTCGGACACGAGGAACCCACGATCCTGCTGGAGTCCTCGACTCCACCGTCAACGTGCCTTGGTGGAACGGCCTGCCGCTCCGCCTGCGCGCCTGACCCGTCAGGAGCAGGCCGCGGGCTGAAGCCCGCGGTTCCGATCCGGAAGTCCGGTACCCGACCGGAGCGGTGCCATTCCTAGGGGAATTCCTGTCCGTGGTAATCCAGGCTAGTCCACCACACGGAGAGGCGTTCCCCCACGACGGTTCCCGCATCGTCGTGCACACGGTCCGGCGGATTGGCACGAAGCGGTCTTCGATACCGACGTCAGGAAGCTGGCACCTCAGTGGTAGTACCAGATCGACTCGTAGTCCGCCGGATCCTCGCCGCGCGCGGCGAGACGGTCGAGGTAGTCGCGGATCGACACGTCGGTGAAGATGAAGGTCTCGCCCGGCCGGATCTTCTTCTCCCACGGGTGGAACTCGTAGATCCGCCGCCCGTCGGGGTGGAAGCCGATCACGTCATGGTGCTGGCCGCGCAGCAGGTAGTTCTTGCCCAGCCGCGGGACGTTGAACACCGTCTCGTCGGTTCGCACCAGCCCGGGCACCAGGCGGGCCTCCTCCTTGGCTTCCTGCAACAGCCGGGCGACCGGCACGCGGTACGCCGCGGTTTCGTCCTTCCCCTTCGCGCAAAACGTGTAGTACGGGTCCACCCCGGCCAGCCGCAGCAGCCGCCGCACCGCGACCGCCTCGAACCGCCGGCTGTTCTCCACCGTGAGCACGAGCTGGTTGTAGACGCCGATCCCCAGCCGGCGCACCGCCTGGACCGCCTCGACCAGCTCGGGGGTGATCTCGTACACGTGCTCGACGTGCGTCATCACGCACATCTCGCGTCGCGGCGGCCGGTGCAGCTCCTCCAGCAGCGCCAGCAGCTCGCCGCCGAAGCGGAAGGGCAGCGTGACCGGCGTGCGGCTGCCGACCCGGATGCGCTCGACGTGCGGGATGGCGGCGATGCCGCGCAGGATCCGGCCCAGGCGGGAGGTGGCCAGCGCCAGCGGGTCGCCGCCGGTGACCAGCACCTCGCGAACGGCCGGGGTGCCGGCGATCCACGACACGGCCCGCTCGATGTCCTCCTCCGGGGCCAGGGCGTCCTGCGCCATGACCTCGTCGATCTCCCAGTTGCGCTGGCAGTAGACGCAGATCTGCGGACACGTGTTGTAGGGCTTTAGGATGCAGATCATCGGATAGCGCCGGGTGATCAGCGGGAGCGGCGAGGTGTCGCGCTCGCGCATGAAGTCCAGGTCCCTTCCGCGGCCGCCGGCCGCGCGCGCGACGCCTTCCACGTAGCTCCGGGGCGGGATGACCTGCGCCCGCACGGCCCGATCCCGGGATCGGTCGCCTCCCTCGTCCAGCAACGACGCGTAGTACGGCGTCACGCCGAACGGGATGCCGCATTCCCGCGCCAGGCGGATGCTGTCCCGCTCCTCGTCCGACAACGTCACCAGGCGCGCCAACCCGTCGGCGGTCCGCACGACGTGCCGGAGCTGCCAGCGCCAATCCGACCAGTCGGCGGCCGAGCCGCCGAGCGTCGCGAGGATCCGGCGCCGGTTGAGCCGGCGACGCCGGACGGCATCCTCGTCCAGCCCCGAAACGTAGCGTCCGACCCGCTCGTGGACCCGCTCCGAGAGGCCGTCGAGGTCGCGAGAGCGCTCGATCGCCGCTTCCCTCCCTTCCATCCGCAGGAAGTCCGGCAGGACCTGCGCGCGGAAGATCCCGCTGCGGTGCTCGACGCCGCGGAACAGGTGCAGGAACTCCTCGAAAAAGCCCGCACCGATGTCCTCCGGTACCCGGTCCCAGCGCTCTCGGGCGACATCGACCAGCAGCGCCAGGGCGTCCGTGCCGGCCAGTCGCACGGTGCGGGGCGAGACGAGGTTGTGCAGGACGCGCACGGCGTCGCGGGCCACGATCGCTTCCAGGTAGTTGGCGGTTCCCCCGGACGGGAGCTCTTCCGACCCGCGCTCGGCCAGGCGCCGGCCCAGTCGCCGCCGCGCCGCCCGGACGTCGGGCGAACGCCGCAAGGCGCGCCACAACGACGGCGAGGTGGCCGCCAGCTCGCGGGTCCAACGGCGGAGGGCCTCGGTCGCCATGGCGGTCATTCCGACGTGCCTCCCTTCCGGCCTCAACCCGCGGCCCAGTCCGCGAGGCGGCGACAGCCCTCCAGCGGCCCCGGGCAGAGCTGCTCGACAAACGAATCCGGCAGCGGCTGATCGAGCGGCGTGGTCTCGCTTGCCGCCAGCGCTCGCGCCCCGTCGAAGTCGACGAAGGCCAGCCGCAACGTCAGCTCGTCCGTGCGGCGCTCGAACACGCTGCCCGGCAGCACCGCCACGCCCGTCTCATCGAGCAGCCGCTCGCACAGCGCCTCGCTCGTACGGATGCCGCGCGCGGCCAGTCCTTCGGCCAGCGGCCCGAGGTCGGGAAACAGGTAGAATGCTCCCTCCGCCCGGTGCACGCGCATCCCCGAACCGGCCAGGGTGGCGAGGCAGCGATCGCCGAGCGCGCGCAGGATGCGTCGCGCGTGGCATAGGTAGCGCTCGATTTCCGCGCCGCCGCGGAACGCCGTCACCGCGGCGTACTGGATCGGCGCGCTGACGGCGGTGTAGGTCTCGCTCGCGACCGCCGCCATCGCGTCCAGCAGCCAGCCCAGGCGGGGCGGGAAGGCGAACGTGCCGAGCCGCCAGCCGCCGGCGCCACACCACTTCGACAGGCCGGAGCTGAGGATCGTCCCCTCGGGGTAGAACCGGCCGACCGAAACGTGGTTGCCCGAATAATGGAGCTGGCCGTAGATCTCGTCCGACAACAGCACCAGCGAGTACCGCCGCGCCACCCGGACGATGTCCTCCAGCTCCGTGGAGGAGTACGTGCCGCCGTGCGGGTTGGCCGGGTAGTTGAGGACGAGGAGGCGAGGCCGGTACGGGTCGTGCTCCGCGGACAGGACGCGGTCGAGCGCCTCCGGGGCGACCTTCCAGCCATCCTCGAAGCGCGTCGGCAGGCGCCGCACCTCGCGGCCCAGAATGCGCGCCTGCGGTACGTAGGATACCCAGCACGGCGTCGGAACCACGATTTCCCCGTAGAAGCAGACCTGGAGGAGGAACATCAGCTCCTTGGATCCCGGTCCGATGAGCACGCCCTCCGCCGGCACATCGAGCCGATCCGTGCGATGGTGGAAGTCGGCGACGGCCTCGCGCAGCTCGGGCAGGCCCCGCACCGGGAGGTAGTCCTTCCGGTGGGCGTTGGCGCGCAGCGTCTCGACGACGAGCGATGGCACCGGGAAGGGCGACTGTCCCAACCCCAGGCGGTGCACCCGCACGCCCTTGCGCCGCAGCTCGGCGCACCGCTGGTTGATCGCCAGCGTCGGCGACTCGCCGATCCCGCGGACGCGCAGATCGAGACTAACGGGCTCACGTGCGTTCATGTCGCCCTTCATCCTCCGACCGATGCGCGGCGACCGAACCCGGGCGCGTACGTTGCGTGTGAACCGCAGGTCCCATCCGTGGAGAGTCGCGGAGCGCGCACCAGAGTGTCAAGCGGAACTCGGCCGTTCCCCGGCGCGCGCCTCGCGGCCGTCCCCGGCCCAGTCGTCGCCTTGTCGGATGCCGTCCGAGGTGCTAGCAACCGCGCGCCATGACCGCGGCGTCACTTCAGGCGGAGATCGAGCGGCGTCGCACCTTCGCGATCATCTCGCACCCCGACGCGGGGAAGACGACGCTCACCGAGAAGCTCCTGCTCTACGGCGGGGCCATCCAGCTCGCCGGATCCGTGCGCGCACGCCGCGACCAGCGCAGCACCACCTCGGACTGGATGGAGCTGGAGCAGGAACGCGGCATCTCGATCTCCTCGACCGTGCTGCAGTTCGAGTACGGCGGCCGCGTCATCAACCTGCTCGACACCCCGGGACACCGCGATTTCAGCGAGGACACCTTCCGCGTCCTGGCGGCCGTCGACAGCGCCGTGATGGTGATCGACGCCGCCAAGGGCATCGAGGAACGGACGCGGAAGCTGTTCGAGGTCTGCCGCATGCGCGGCATCCCGATCTTCACGTTCGTCAACAAGCTCGATCGGCCCGCGCGAGAGCCGCTGGAGCTGCTCGCCGAGCTGGAAGGCGTGCTGGGCATCGGCGCGGCGCCGGTGACCTGGCCGCTGGGCAGCGGGCCGGAGTTCCGCGGCGTCTACGACCGCCTGACCCGCGACCTGCACCTCTTCGAGCGCAGCGCCGGCGGGATGCACCGCGCCCCCGAGCGCACGACCGGGATCCGCGACCCCGAGCTCCGCCGCCGGTTCTCCGGCCGGGAGTACGACGCCTGGCTGGAGGAGCTGGAGATGCTGGACGGCGCCGGCGAGACGTTCGACGCCGCGCGGGTCGCCAACGGGTCGCTCACGCCCGTGTTCTTCGGCAGCGGCCTGACCAACTTCGGCGTCCAGCTTCTCCTGGACTACTTCGTGGAGCATGGCGCCCGGCCGCAGCCCCGGCGCTCGGCAGGCCTGCCGGTGCCGCCGGACTCCGAGGACTTCTCGGGGCTGGTGTTCAAGGTCCAGGCCAACATGAACCCGCGGCATCGCGATCGGCTGACGTTCGTGCGCGTCTGCTCCGGGGTCTTCCGCAAGGACATGTTCGTCGGCGACCCCGCGACCGGAAACCCCGTGCGGCTGTCCTACCCGCAGAAGCTCTTCGGACAGCAGCGGGAGTCGCTCGAGTGCGCCTACCCGGGCGACATCGTCGGTCTCGTTGCGCACCGCGCGTTCCGCATCGGCGACACGCTCACGACCAACGCGGCGATCCGCTACGACGAGATCCCGCGTTTCCCCCCGGAGGTGTTCGCCTACGTCCGGAACGAGCGGGTCGAGAGGCACAAGCAGCTCGAGGACGGCCTCAAGCAGCTCGCCGAGGAGGGCGTGATCCAGTGCTTCACGACGCGCGAGGCCGGGCCCGAGTCCGTGCTGCTCGGCGCCGTCGGGCAGCTCCAGTTCGACGTCGTCCTGCACCGGCTGCGGAGCGAGTACGGCGCCGAGCCGCGACTCGAGCCGGCGCCGTTCACGCGCATCCGCTGGCTCGGGCCGGGGACGACGCCGGACCAGCTCCGGGAGCTGTACCTGGGGCACGACGTCAAGTCGGCCCGGGACGACCGGGGGGCGCCCGTGCTGCTGTTCCCGACCCAGTGGTTCGTGGAGTACTTCGCCCGCGAGAACCCCGAGCTGGAGCTCCACGCCGTTTCCCCGGGCACGCGCCCGGACCAATGACTCGACCCAATCGACCCACCGACAACTCGACCCGATCCACCCACCAATAACTCGTCCCACTCGACCAACCCCAATTCCCTCGCGGTTGCCCCCCGCCGCCCCGGCGTGGTAGGAACCGGCCGCGATGTTCGAGACGCTGACCCGCGGGTTTCGAGCCGCCAAGGCGCGGCTGACCGGGAAGTCGGAGCTGACCGGCGACGTCATCGACGAGGCGCTGCGCGATATCCGCCTCTCGCTGCTCGAAGCCGACGTCGACTTCAACGTCACCAAGCAGTTCCTCGAGCGCGTCAAGACCAAGGCCGTCGGCGAGATCGTCACCCTCAAGGCCGAGGCCAAGGGGAAGACCGTCCGCGTCACCCCCGTCGACCACTTCGTCGCCATCTGCCAGCGCGAGCTGGTCGAGATGATGGGCCCCGTCGAGACGCGCATCGACCGCGCGAAGAAGGGCCAGCCGACCGGCATCATGATGGTCGGCCTGCAGGGCTCCGGCAAGACGACCACCGTGGGCAAGCTCGCCCGCTTCCTCATGAAGAAGGGCCACCACCCCCTCCTGGTCGCCGCCGACGTCTACCGCCCCGCCGCCATCGATCAGCTCCAGGTCCTGGGCCAGCGGCTCAAGCTCCCCGTCTACGCCGAGACGGACTCCAAGGACCCGCCGGGGATCTGCCAGCGGGCGATGGTCGAGGCGCGGGCGCACCACCGTGACATGGTCATCTTCGACACCGCCGGCCGCCTTGCGATCGACGAGCCGCTGATGATGGAGCTGGAGCAGATCCAGCGCCAGGTCAAGCCGAAGAACGTCTTCCTCGTCTGCGACGCGATGATCGGCCAGGACGCCGTCAACACGGCCCGCGAGTTCCATCGCCGTCTCGACCTCACCGGCGTCATCCTGACCAAGCTCGACGGCGACGCCCGCGGCGGCGCCGCCATCTCGGTCAAGGCCGCCACCGGCGCCCCGATCAAGTTCCTCGGCATGGGCGAGGCGCTCGACCGCCTCGAGGAGTTCCGGCCCGAGGGCCTCGCCGGCCGCATCCTGGGCATGGGCGACGTCGTCGGCCTGATGAAGGACTTCGAGGAAGTCGTCGACGCGCGCAAGGCCGAGCAGGACGCGATGAAGCTGCTCAAGGGCCGCTTCTCGCTCAACGACTTCGTCGAGCAGATCCGCCTCCTGAAGAAGATGGGCTCGCTCGAGGATCTCTTCGACAAGATGCCCTTCTTCCCCGACGGCCTGCCGCAGGGGTTCAAGGCGCCGGACGAGCGCGAGCTGGGGAAGGTCGAGGCGATCATCTCGTCGATGACGCGCGCGGAGCGGACGGATCCCGAGCTGTTCACCAAGGAGCCGAAGCGGCTGGTCCGCGTGGCCAAGGGCTCGGGGCGCACGGACGTCGAGGTCAAGGACCTGCTCAACAAGTTCATGGGCATGCGCAAGATGATCGGCGACATCGGCGCGCAGGCCGGCCTCCTGGCCAAGATCCCCGGCATGCGGCAGCTCGCCGTGGCCCGCAAGCTCAAGGACGCCGTCCGCCTCCAGGGCGGCGGCGGGATGCAGCAGCTCCAGGAGACGATCCTGGAGGCCGCGGTCGCCGCCCAGGGCGGCGGCGGCGGCAAGAGCTTCGGCGTCCGGGTCGGCGACCACAAGGACAAGAAGAAGAAGCGCAAGGACGAACGCAAGGCGCGCAAGAAGGGGCGCCGGTAGGACAGGGGAACCACATGAGGAACTCGTCGACCACCCGGCGACTGGCCTTGCTGGCCGTGCTCGCCTGCTTCGGCTCCTGCATCTGTGTCGAGCGGCCGAAGCGGATGACCGAGGACGAGCGTGCGGAGCTGCGCGCGCAGATCCTGACCGAGCCTCCGGCGACGATGCAGAACCGCGTCGGCGCCGACCTCGACGGCCGCCTCGAGCTCGTCGGCTACGACCTCGACGCCGACAAGGACGACCGCGGGCGCATCGTCCCGGGGCGCAAGGTCGCCATTACCTGGTACTGGCGCTGCAAGGTCCCCCTGCACGAGGGCTGGCGGCTGTTCACCCACGTCACCGACGACACCGGGACCAACCGCGTCCGCGCCGACGAGCTGGGCCTCGTCCGCCAGCACTACCAGCCGAGCCTGTGGCGGGAGGGCGAGGTGATCGTCGACCGGCAGGAGTTCGAGATTCCCGCCGACTTCAACTCCAAGACCGTCACGTTCTACGTCGGCGCGTGGTTCGGCCCGCACCGCCTGCCCGTGCGCAACAACGTCTCCAGCGACGCGGGCCGCGTGCGCATCGGCCCGTTCCCGATGCAGTACGACCTGCCCGCGACCGTCGTTCCCCAGGTGAACGCGTCGATCACCACCGACGGCAGGCTGGACGAGCCCGAGTGGGCCGTGGCCGCGGTGCTCGACCCTTTCGTCCTTGCGCCCGACGGGGCCGCGTCCGATCGGGTGCGGGCCAGGGTCCTGTGGAACTCCCGCTTCCTGTACGTCGCGTTCGAGGTTCGTGACCCGCTGCTCGTCGCCCAGTTCAGCCGCCGCGACGACGCGATCTACGACGAGGACGCCGTCCAGGTGCTGCTCGACGAGGACGGCGACGGCGCGGACTACTACGACTACGCCGCCTCGCCCACCGGCGTGCTCTACGACTGCGCGCTGGCCGAGCCGACCAAGGGCGAGCCGAAGGAGTTCACCGCGACCGATTTCCGCGCCGGTGTCGTCCTGGACGGCACGGCGAACGACGCCGCGCCGGATCGCGGGTACACGATGGAGCTGCAGATCCCGTTCCAGGCCCTGTCCAAGTTCAAGGAGCGCAGTCCGCGGGCCGGCACGACCTGGCGCGCCAACTTCTCCGTGCTCGACATGCCCGCGCTCGCCGCGGCCGGCGCCGCGCCGCCGCGCCAGGAGGGCTTCGCCTGGTCGGCCCCGCAGGTGACCAACTTCCACGTCCCGCGCCGCTTCGGCGAGCTGACGTTCGGCGAGCCCGTCGCCGTGCCCGCGCCGGCGCCGGTCGTTGCCCCGC
>JACRCZ010000096.1 GCA_016218765.1 Deltaproteobacteria bacterium
CCGCGCCGCGCGTCTCGGCCGTGCCGGCGCCTTCCGTCGCCGCGCCCGCGCCGCCCCCCGCGGTTGCCCGACCCCCTGCGGCGCCCGTACCCGCCGCGCCGAGCGCGGCGGCCGCGGTGCGAGCGGAGCGCATCGACGCACCGCCGCCCGCGGGCGGGAGCGTGGTGCGAGCGGTGGGCGAAGTCGGTGCCGGACGCCCGCGGACGATCGGCGAGCTGTTGGGCACGACTCTGCGGCTGTTCGAAGCAGGTTGAGCTCGTGACCGGAACCCTGCCGCGCCGCGTGGAGAAGCCCTGGGGGCACGAGATCATCTTCGCCCACACCGAACGTTACGTCGGCAAGATCCTGCACCTCGAGAAGGGCCATAAGCTGTCGCGGCAGTTCCACCGGGTGAAGGACGAGAGCCTCACCGTGCTGCACGGGATTCTCGGGCTGGAGCTGGGGGCTCCGCCGGACGTCGAGCGGCGGCTGGTGCGTGAGGGCGACGTGTTCCACATCCCCCCGCTCACGGTCCACCGGTTCGTGGCGGTCGAGTCGTGCGATCTGATCGAGGTTTCGACGCCGGAGCTGGACGACGTGGTGCGGCTGGAGGACGAGTACGGGCGGGCGGGGACGAGCGACCCCTAGCCGGAAACGTCAGCGGGCGCAGGTCGAGGGACAGGCCACGACGGCGCCGTCGGAGTCCTCGCAGCGCACGATCGGGTTGCCGTTCAGGTCGAGATAGTCGCGGCGCAGGTAATCGATCTCGGGGCGCCCGGTCATCGCCATGGCCGGCTTGTAGACCTCCACGACCTCGGGATGGACCGTCTGGGCCGAGTCGCCCGGTACGTTGGTGTTGAAGGCCACGCAGATCGGATGCTCGCCGTACAACACCTCGGAGGTGTCCCAGATCCCGTCGGCGTTGCCGTCGCGGTAGAGGACGGAGATCGACGACGGCGGCGGGACCGGCTCGGGCGGCGGCGCATCCGGGTCCTGCGAGGGGAGCGGGGTGCGCGGGCCGCACCAGTCGATGGCGCACTCGGTCGTGCACTCGGCGGAGCCGCCGCGGGCGAAGACGCAGTCGCGCTGCAGCTCGACCCACAGGTCGACCAGGCCGTCCCAGTTCGTGTCGAACTCCTCCCGGTACGGGGCGGGGGCGCCGGCGTAGAGGGCGGCGCTGTCGGGGTGGAAGTCGTGATCGCCGTCGGCCTCCTCGCGCAGGAGGTTGCCGGCGGCGTCGCGGTGCCGGAACAGGTCGTCGTGCCCGTCGAAATTGAGGTCGGCGGCCCGGCAGGTGCCGTCCCCCTCGGGGAAGACGGCGAAGTCCGGGCGGCCGTCGCGGTTGAGGTCGAGTGCCGCGAGCGGCTGACCCTCGGGACAGCCCGATTCGAGCGTCGGGGCGCGGGACCGGGAACCGGCGGGGGTCGTGGGACCCGACGGGCCTTCGGCGTCGCCGTTGCAGGTGGACCCGCCCGCGCAGACGGCGACGGCGGCAAGCCCCAGGACGCGGAACATCGTACGCGCCAGCACGGTCACTCCTCCCCCGGGGCCGGCGCGGGTTCTTCGGCCGGCTCCTCTTCCGGCTCGGTCGAGGTGATCAGCCGGTCCATCGAGCCGTCGCCGGTGAGATCGTAGCCGATCGAGATGAGCCGCGGCGCCGAGGTGTCCGGCGAGGGCTCGTACGTCTCGTAGATGTCGTAATGGTCGTCGCCGACGACATCGATCTTCACGCGGCGGACGTTGCCGTTCTGCAGCAGCACCTGCATCTCGAACGTGCTGTTGCCGTCGCGATCGATCGCGTAGGACACGGGGTCGCCGTCGGAGAAGAAGAGGCGCGAGTCGATCACGCCGTCGAAGTTCCAGTCCTGCTCCTCCATCACCGGCTGGCCCTCGCGGAAGTGGCGGAACAGGTCCTTCCGGCCGTCGTAGTTGAGGTCCGCCTCGCGGCAGAGGATCAAGGGACGGACGTCCTCGCCCAGCATGGTGGGGCAGGGCAGGAGGTAGACGCGCCGGATGTCCAGGTGCCCGTCCTGGTTCGCGTCGGCCTCGACCGACTCCACGCGCGGCGTGCAGTTCGGATCCGCCGAGCCGGCGGCGAGCACCTCCGGCGGCACGACCTGCTCGCAGCGCGAGCCCTCAGGGAGGAACGTCCGCTCGCTCTCCTGCTCCTCCGCGGCCGCGGACCGGGGATCCGCCGCCGGCGTGTCGGTCCCGCCGCAGGCGGCCGTGAGCCGCCCCAGCACCACGATGAGCCCACCGATTGCCGTGCCTCGCCACGCCATGCGCCACCCTCGCTGCCGCGGACCATACGGCACCGGACGTTCGAATGCAACGGGGATCCGGCGACGGAAGCGGGAGCTCAGTCGAGGTAGATGCCCAGCGCCATGTCCAGGCCGCCGCCGGCCACGAAGTCCGGCTCGGGCCAGAGCAGCTCGGCGATGCCGTAGATCGTCATGTCGAAGTAGAACTCGTCGGCCGTGATGAGAAAACCGCCGCCCAGACGGAGCCCGAAACCCTCGCGGGTGGACCACGTGGACGCCGTGTTGGCCGGAGGCGGCAGCGGGCGGTTCTCCGCCCACAGATGGCTGTAGCACACGCTCATCAGGAACAACGGCTCGAAGTTCTCGTCGCCGTACAGGTCGTCGTGGTACCGGAACGTGAAGTCCAGGCTCATCGCGCCCGCGTTCGGCGAGTCGCCGCCCCAGGGCTTGCCCAGGCGGATGCCCCCGCCCAGATCGATCTCGTCGCTGTCGATGATGAAGGCGCGCAGACCGAGCTGCGTCAGCGGCTCGGCCTGGTCCCAGTTCGAGAACCACGCGTAGGCCTCGCCGACCTCGGCCGCCAACACCAGACTGTCCGCCCGCGCCGCCCCCGGGGCGCACAGCGCGACGGCGAGGACGACGGGCAGGATGCGGCGGCTCATGGCGCACCCCCCGTCCCGCAGCTCGGCGAGACCCAGACCGTCGTGTCCTTCTGGACGCCGCCCCCCGAGGCGTGCACCGGCAGCGAGAACTCGTAGCACGCCTCCGGCGAGGCGTGGACCAGGATCCGCCAGTAGTCGGGACCCGACGCCGGATCGGGGATCGGGACGGCCACCGTCCCGGGCGGCGGATCCGCCCAGACGCTGACCGTGTCCGAGAACCCGCCGCTGCGCTGGATCCACACGAGCGCCCCTCCCGGCGAGCCGGGCGAGGGGTACAGCGTCGACGACCCGATCCAGAAGTCCTCCGTGTCGTCCCCGCCGCCGTCGTCGTAGCTCTCCACGGGGTCGGAATCGATGCCGAACGCCAGCGTGAACCACAACCCGCCCATCGGCCGGTCGAGGTCGGCGAAGACGAACGAGGAAATGCCCACCGCCGGCCGCAGGATGAACATGTCGCCCAGCCCGATCACCACCCCGAACGAGCCGCGGATCCCGATGCCCCAGTCCCACACCTCCTCCGGCTCGAGCGCGAACATGCCGACCGGCTCGATGCCGATGTCGAGGTACGGCACGACGTTCCCCAGGTCGCCGATGCCGAACCCGACCGACGTGGAAAGCCCGGCGACGTTGACCTCCACGTCGTCGCCGGCCCAGGTCTCGTACGAACGGTAGTACTGCAGGCCGGGACGGAGGTAGAGGACGAAGCCGTCGGACTCCTCCTCCTGGATCAACGCGCCGACCGTCCCGCCGAAGGCGAGACCCTCCCCGACCTCGGGTATCCCGGGGCCGAAGCCGGCAAACCCGACGTCAATGTACGTCGTGTCCCGAAGCTCCCAGGCCGCCGCCCGCGGGGCGGCGAACAGTCCGAACAGCATCGTCGCGAGGGCTGTGGTCCGCATGGCGGGACCAGCATACGTTCGAAAGGGCGCCGGGATCCAGCAGCCGGACCCCGATCGAAGCTCAGATGATCATGATGTCTTCGACGCAACAGCCGACGGAGCAGTAGTACCCCGTCGGGCAGTCGGGGGTCGCGGCACAGGGCGTGACGCCGTCGGGACAGGTCGGCGTCGTGTCGTCGCACTCCGGCGGCAAGTCGTCCGGGGTCATCCCCGGACACAGCTCGCACTCCGCGGGCACGCACGGGTCGCCGCAGTCCTCCGTAGGCGTGCACGGGAGACAGACGGTCGGGTCGTCGATGAACTCGTCCGTGCAATCGGGAGTCGCCAGGACGGTGTGCGAGACGCCGTCCACCCAGATCGCGCAGCAGCCGAAACAGTCGCAGCCGGGCGAGGTCGCGGGCAGGCAGAACTCGATGCACTCCGCCGACACCTCGCAGTCGGTCGTGGGGTCGAAGTGGTCCGCGAGGTCGGGAGGGCAGTAGGAGCCGAGCATGCAGCAGGTGTGGAAACGGCAGCCGTCGTCGCCGCCGCCGCTGTTGCCGTCGAAGAAGCAGTCCTGCCAGGTGGCGTCGCGGTTGTCGCCGGGAATCTCCGTCGCGAAGCTCGCCTCGTCGTTGTCCAGCGAGCCCGTGCAGTGCGGGTCGAAGCCATCGACGAAGGTGTCGCCGTCGTCGTCGATGCAGTTGGAGCACTCCGTCTCCCCGCACGGGCCGCCGTCGCCCTCCAGCCCGGCCTCGCCGTCGGCAACGGCGCCGTCCTCGCCGGGAGCGCCGTCCTCCCCCGGCGGAACGTCGCCCGGCGGCGCGTCGTCGTCGGCGACGTCCCCCACGCCGTCGCCCGGCAGGTCGAGGTCGCCGTCCCCCCCCGCGGCGTCGTTGTCCGCGGAATCCCCCCCGCAGGCCGCAAGGAATCCCAGCAGCGCCGCCAGGACGGCCGCGCGGGCAATGGGGAAAGGCTTGTTGTCCATTCGATCCTCCTCTATGGCCGATTGCCGGTCACCGGTGCGGATCTTACACCGGCGAGGAGGAACCGTCGAACCGACCGCGCCGTCAACCCCCCGGATCGATGGCGCAGAAGCCGTCGAAACAGAAGCCGGAGCAGCATTCGGTGCTCAGCAGGCAGGGGGTGCCGAGCGGCGAGCAGGCGGCGTCGGGAGGTTGGCAGGTGCCGCCGCGGCAGATGTTCGGCGTGCAGCAGTCGGCGTCCGCCGTGCACGTGCCGCCCAGCGCGATGCACGCCCCGCCGCAGCGGTACGTGCCGTCGGGCTGGAGCGAGCAGACGCCGGAGCAGCACTCGTCGCCGAAGTGGCAGATGTCGCCCTCGGGCAGGCAGACGGTCCAGCCGTCCGGCCAGCAGCGGTTGACGCCGGCGATGGTCGGACGGCAGTTGTCGTGCCCGCCGCAGCAGTTGTTGGTCGCGCCGGTGAAGCACATCTCGCCGGCAGGCTGGCAGCCGGGCGGGTTCTGGCAGCGCATCGAGCGCCCGGCGTCGTCGGGCTCGCAGAGCCCGGAGCAGCAGTTGGCGTCAACGGTGCACAGCTCGCCGTACGGCCGGCAGCCGGAGAGGTAGGTGCAGACGCGCACCCCCGTCCCGGGGTCGACGCAGGCCTTGGAGCAGCAGTTGCGGTTGCCCGTGCAGGGCTGGCCGACCGTGAGGCAGCCGCCCAGGAACGCGCAGCGGCCGGGCGTCGTCGGCGTATAGCCCTCGCAGATGCCGTCGCAGCAGTCGGCGTTGACGTTGCACAGCTCCCCGGAGGCGCGGCAGAAGAAGCCGATGCCGCAGTTGGCGATGTCGCACCACCCGGAGCAACAGCCGTTGGACGAGGTGCAGGTCTCGCCCAGCGGGCTGCACGTCCCGCCGATGCTGGCGCACGTTCCGCCGCTGCAAAGCCCGGAGCAGCACTGGTAGGGGCTGGTGCACGAGCTGCCGGTGACGCGGCAGGTGAAGCCGGTGTCGCAGGTGCCCGCCGCGCACCAGAACGAACAGCAGTCCGCGGAGAAGAGGCACGAGCCGCCGGTGCCCTCGCAGGCGCCGGTGCCGACGCACTCCAGGCCACCGCCGGGGACCGCTTCGCACCGGCCCGAACAACACTCGGCCGGCGTCGCGCACGGCGTACCCGGCGACTCGCACAGACCGTAGCCCGTGTTGCAGATGCCCGCGATGCACGAACCGGTGCAGCACTGGGCGGAAGAGGTGCAGACGGAGCCGCTCGGCAAAAGACCGCCGTCGGTGAGCCCGTCGCAGTCGTTGTCCACGCCGTCGCACGGATCGGTCACGCCGGGGTGGATGTTGAGGTCGAGGTCGTTGCAGTCCGTGCCGCCGCACGCCGCGTCGCCGTACGTGTCGGCGTCCCGGTCCTGCGGGACGTGCACGCAGGCCCCGGCCGTCTCGGAACAGGAGTCGATCGTGCAGGCGTTCGAGTCGTTGCAGTCCGGCGCCGTGCCGCCGACGCAGAGCGACGACACGCAGTCCTCCGCCCCGTTGCAGAACACGCCGTCGCTGCATTCCGACGGCAGGCTGCACAGGGTGCCCGGGACGCAGCCGCCGCGGGACGGGATGCACGCCATGCCCGCGCCGCACAGCGCGTGGTTCGCGACGTGCTGGCAGGTGTCCGCGCTCTCGTCGCAGGTGTCGACCGTGCAGGCGATCGAGTCGTCGCAGGAAACGGCCGTGCCCGCGACGCAGCCCGAGGCGACGGCGCAGGACTCGACGCCGTTGCAGTACAGGCCGTCGTTGCACGGCGGGTCGGACGTGACGTGGGTGCACGCGCCCGTCGCCGGCGTGCAGGCGTCCGCCGTGCAGGCGAACCCGTCGTCGCAGCTCACCGGCACGCCGGGACGGCAGCCCAGCACCCCGTTGCAGATCTCCGCGCCGTCGCAGAGATCGGCGTCGATGCACAGCGAGTTGTCCGGCGTCCAGACGCAGGCGTCGCCGGCCTCGTCGCACGTGTCGACCGTGCAAGGCACGCTGTCGCCGCACGTCCGCACGCCGGGCAGGCACCCCAGGACGAGGTCGCAGGACTCGTCGCCGTTGCAGAACGTCCCGTCGCCGCAGGCCGCGTCGCTCGCCGTATGCACGCAGTCGCCCGTCGCGAGATCACACGTATCGACCGTGCACGGAACGGCGTCGTCGCAGGACGGCGGCGCCGTGGCCGCACAGCCGGCCACGGGGTCGCAGTACGCCGCGCCCGCGCAGAAGGCGGACGGCGGGCAGGCCGTGTCGTCGGGCGTGTTGCTGCACAGGCCGTCGGAGGAGTTGCACGAATCCACCGTGCAGCCAATGCCGTCGTCGCACTCCACGGGCAGGCCCGGCGCGCACCCGACCCGCACGATGCAGGTCTCCGCGCCGTTGCACGCGTCCAGGTCGTCGCAGGCGCCGTCGTCGGGCACGTTGTCGCAGCCCAGGACCAGGTCGCAGGCGTCGACCGTGCAGTCGATCCCGTCGTCGCACACCATGTCGACCGCCGCGTGACCGCAGCTTCCGTCCGCGGGGTCGCACGTGTCCGTCGTGCAGGACACCCCGTCGTCGCACACCACCGCCGTCCCGGCCTCGCACCCCACCCCCGGCGTGCAAACCTCGACCCCCGTGCACGCGTCGCCGTCCGAACACGCCGCGTCGTCCCCGACGTGCAGACAGACGAAATCGACCGGATCGCACGAGTCGGCCGTGCAGGCGAAGCCGTCGTCGCACTCGCCGTCCGTCGTGCACTCCACGGATCCGTCGGCCTCCAGGACGTCCTCCGCCCCGTCGGCCTCGTCCCCGTCCACCGCCTCCCCGGCGTCCTCGTCGGCGTCGGCCGCGTCGTCGTCGGCATCCGCGGCGTCGTCGCCGTCGGCCGCGGCGTCGTCGTCTGCCGCGTCGTCGGCATCCGCGCCGTCGTCCGCGTCGCCCGCGTCGTCGCGGACCACGTCGTCCGCCCGACCGTCCTCCTCCTCCACGACGTCGCCCTCGCCGGGCTCGTCCGCCGTCTCGCCGGCGTCGCCGGAATCACCCTCGCTGCCGCAACCGACCAGCGGCCAGGCGGCGGCAGAGAGCAGCAGTACGGTGGCAGCCAGGATCGTCCTCATCGCTTCTCCTCCCTTTCGTCGGGCGGCACCCAAACACCCCCGGCAAGTGGTTGCCTCGAGGCTTCGGCATCTTACGTTCGTTCTTACGGCTCCCCCCCGTGATCTGCAACCTGGAATCCGCCCCCTTTCGAAGTTGAGGCGGAGCGACGGTTGCGCGTAATCTGCGCACGATGTTCCGTCCGGGCAACCTCGCCGCCGTCGTTTTCGCCGCCGCGCTCGCGAGCGGGCTTCCCCGCCCCGCGGTCGCGCAGGACGTCCTGGCGCTGTCGTCGAGCGAGGTGGTGCCGCCCGAGACGCTGCTCGACGCCTTGCGGCTGCGGCTCCAGGGGCCGGTGGAGTACCGCCCCGGCACCGAGCCGGGTGGGGGGGTGTGGGTGCTGGCGGTGCGCGCGGACCAGGCCGGTGCCGTGCTGGAGCTGAGGTCGCCCGACGGTCGGACCTGGAGCCGGACCGCCCCGCTGGCGGAGCAGGGCGAGACGGAGCGGGCTCGCGCCATCGCGTTGCAGGCGGGCTACGTGGCGCTCCTCGCGGGCGCGCCGTTCGCCGTCGGTGACCTTCCGCCCCCGCCGTCCGGCCCGGCCGGGCAAGACCGGCCCGCGCTGCTCTTGGAGCTGGGCTTCGGCGGGTCCGGGGACGCCTGGGGCTCCGGCTCGGGGGAGGATGCCGGCCTCGACCTGCTCCTGCGAGCCGGGATCACCTGGCCGTGGGGACTCTGGGTGGAGCTGGAGGCGGGCTGGCAGCGGATTCCCGGGGCCGGCGCGGCGGACTACGCGATGGACCTCGTCCCCGTTCGCCTGGGGATCGGCGGCGCCCTCTCGTGGAGCCCGTGGGAGCTGCGGTTCGCCGTGCAGGCGATCGCCGACTACTGGCGCGTCTCGGGCGACTCCTTGCACCCTTCGGGCTGGCGCGGCGGCGCGGGTCTCGTGCTCGGCGGGGCCTACCGCGTCGCGCCCTGGTGCCTGGTGGGGCTCGAAGCGGGGTTGGAGTTCACCCCCCGCGCGGTGCAGATCGACTACGGGGGCGAGCCCGGCGCCACGTCCGGGCAGCTCCGCTGGCGAGCGGGGGTCGTGGTGGGCTTCGAGGCGGCGAGCCTGTAAGAGCTTCCCGTCCCGCGGCAATTCAGGGCAGAATGTCTGCCGTGGACCGGCTGTTCGATTCCTACCCCGGCGAGGCGACCCTGTCGCAGGAGGAGTTCGTCTCGCTTCTGGAGGCGCACGCGACGGAGCTGTTCCGCCGCGTCCACGTGCTGCTCGGCACGGCGGAGTTCGTCGAGGACGCGGTGCAGCAGACGATGGTCGAGGCCCTGTCCTGCTGGCGCCGCTACGACCGCTCCCGGCCGCTCGGCCCCTGGCTGACCGGCATCGCCCTCAACGTCGCCCGCCGCTACTGGCGCCGCGCCCGCGTGGCGCGGGGTGCCGCCGCGACGTTCGCCTCGGCCGCGGAACGGGGGCTCGGGCCGACTCCGGAGAGCGACGCGCTGTCGCGCGAGCGTGCCCGCCTGCTGTACGAGGCGCTGGACCGCCTGTCGCCGATCCTGCGCGAGACCTTCCTCCTGCGCGCCGTGGAAGACCTGCCGGCCGAGGACGTGGCGCGGCTCACCGGCGCGACCACCGGGGCCGTGCACACCCGCGTGAGCCGCGCCCGGGACGCGATCCGCGCGTACCTCGACGGCCGGTTCGGGACGGAGGGTGCGTCGTGACGATACACGCCGACCGACCGGTTCCGGACCTCGACGCGCTGTGCGAAGCGGCGCGGGCGGAGGCGGTCGCGGGTGCGTCCGGGCGGAAGGTCGACTGGGAGATCGTGCGCCTGCGCCATCGTCGGCGTCGCCTCGGCCGCGCCGGACTCTTTGCCGCCGCCGGAGCCGCGGCGGTCGCCCTCGCCGTGATGCTCGGGTCCTGGGCCGTCGGCCCGCGCGCCGCCGGCTCGGGCCACGACGGCCCGGTCGCGCCCCCGGCCGCGACCGCAGCCTCCGTCCGCATCCTGCGGCCGTCCGCGGTGGCGTATGTCGTCGCGGAATCGTCGGCGCGGGTGAACGTGGTCTCGGCCGAGGAAGTCGCGCTCGCGTCGGGGACGGTGTGGGTCCGGGTGGATGCGAGCGACGGACCCGTCCGGTTCCGGATCACGTCGCCGGATGCCGTCGTCCACGTGCGCGGGACGCGGTTCGCCGTGTCGGTCGATGCGCACGGCAAGACGAGCGTCGCGACGCTGGAGGGCAAGGTTCTGGCGGCGTGGGAGGGGGAGGAGTTCGAGGTGCGGGGCGGCATGCAGCTCGCACGCGGCGCCAAGGCGCCCGCGCCGCTGGATCCGGCCTGGCGCCTGAGCCTCGAGGACCTGCTGCCCGACGCCGAGCCGGTGACGGCGGCGGCGCCGGCGCCCGCGTGCCCGCCGCCGGCCGTCGTCCCGCCGGCGCCGCCGGTCGCGGCCCCGGCGCCGGTCGAACCGCGGGAGACGACGGCAGCCGTCGGCGGCGGGACGACCCGTGCCCCGCGCCGACCCGCCAGTCCCGCGATCGAGCGGATGTACCTCGAGGCCGAGGACGCCCTCTCCGCCGGCGATCGCGAGCGGGCGATCGGCCTGCTGCAGCGCATCGCCGACGCCGTGCCGGGCACCCTGCGCGGCGGACCCGCGCTCATGGACCTGGGACGCGCCGTGCTGCGCGCCGGACGACCCGGCGAGGCGGAACGCGCCTACGAGCGGTACCTCGCCGAACAACCGCGAGGCGGCATGCGCGAGGAAGCGCGCCTCGCGCTGTGCCGGCTCCGCTCGCGCTCCGCCGCCCCCTCCGCCATCCGCGCCTGCTACGCCGCGTACCTCGCCGAGTTCCCCGACGGGACCTACGCCGAGGAGGCCCGCCTGGCGGCCGACGGCCAAGGACACGGCCCCGACGAATGACGCCCCGGAGGTCCCCGCGCCCCGCCGCCTGCGCCGCGCTCCTCGTCGCGTGCCTCGGATGCTCGCTCGAGCTCCACGAAGTCGGGCTGCCCGGCGCCGACGACGGCGGGGCGTCCGACGTCGGCTGTGCCGACGGCGAGCTTGCTTGTTCCGGCGAGTGCATCGACCCGAGCCGTGACCCCGACCACTGCGGGAGCTGCGGCGCCGCCTGCGGCGCCCACGCCTCGTGCGAGGACGGCGGGTGCCTCTGCGGCACCGGTTTCACGCCGTGCCCCGCCGGCTGCTTCCGCCTGGACAACGATCGGCTCAACTGCGGCGCCTGCGCGCACGCCTGCGTGACAGGCGAAACCTGCCGGCGCGGCGAGTGCGCCCCGGAGTAGCCCCGGGCGCCCTGCGGCAGCCCTTCTCTAGTACACGCCGTTGGTGACGCGCAGGGAGTACTGGTCGCAGCTCGGGGAGAAGCCGGTACGACGGCGGACGCAGAAGTAGTAGGACGTGGTGTTGTCGGTGCAGAGGTTGTAGCCGGCAGTGTTCGTCGGCCGGCAGTCGCACTCGCCGCACGGCGCGGCGCCGGTCGGGTTGACGCACGCGCCGCTGTAGTCGGTGTACCAGGCGTAGCCCGTCGTGTCGCCCGTGCAGGAGACCGTCGCGCAATCCCCGCGGAAGACCTGGATCTCGAACTGGTTGGACGGGTTGGACGTGAAGCGGATGTCGACGTGGTAGGTGTCGCAGGTCAGGTCGGACGAGTCGGGGGCGGAGAGCGAGTAGCAATCGATGTCGGTGGCGCCGCCGAGCTTTCCGGAGACGGTGACGTCGGCGCCGCCGTCGGGGAAGCTGCCCAGGTTCAGGGCGATGCCGCACGCGCCGGCCGCGTCGGGAACCTCCACCGCGCACTCGCAGCCGTCGGCGGCGTCGCCGTTGACGTCGCCCCAGCCCGCGTCGCACGAGGCCATGACGCAGGTGCCGCCCGCGCAGCCGGTGGTGCCGTGCGTGGAGGGCGGGCAGATCACCGCCGGAGCCGGGGGCGGGTCGTCGACCGTCGTGTCGCAGTCGTCATCGATCGAGTTGCAGGTCTCGACGTTCTCCGGCAGGTCGGCGGCCGCGCAGGAGCCCCAGTCGCACGTCGCCTGGCAGGTCTCGGCGCCGTTGCAGGTCTTGGTCGCCACGGTGAGCGTGCAGGCCCGGGTCGCTCCGACGCCGCAGGCGAAGCCGTCGTCGGTGATCGCGTCGCAGTCGTTGTCCACCCCGTCGCACGCCTCGGGCTCGGGCAGCCGCGGCGTGCACCATTCGCGGCCGAGGATGCACATGGCCGTGCTGAGGCAGCCGCCGGTGCCGCACGTGATCGGCGAGTACTCCTCGTCGGTCAGCCCGTCGCAGTCGTCGTCCTCGTTGTCGCACTCGGTGTCGATCGGCAGCGTCGGCGTGCCCTCGACGCAGGGCGTGGGCAGGCCGTCGACGCAGAGCCCGAAGGCGGCGCACACGCCGATCCCGCACGCCTCGCCGCGGAAGTCCTCGTCGGTCTCCCCGTCGCAGTCGTCGTCGTAGATGTCGCAGGTGATGTCCTCGGCCGGGACGTCGTGGCCGACGTCGCAGATCTCCTCGTAGCCGGTCCCGGTGAGGCGGCAGTCCGTGAAGCCGGCGCAGTCGGGTCCGCCGACGCCGATGGAGCAGCCCAGCGAGACGTAGCCTTCGTTGATCACGCCGTCGCAGTTGTCGTCCAGGTTGTCGCAGTCCGTGTCCGACGAGCTCGTCGGCGTGCAGCGCGCCTCGCAGCCGTCGTCCGGCCAGCCGTTCTCGTCGATCCAGCCCGTGTCGCAGATGAAGTAGCACTCGCTGGATCGGCACACCGGAGTGGCCGCGTGCCACGCCGGACCGCACGCGTTGCCGCACTCGCCGCAGTTGTTCGGGTCGGAGGTCAGATCGAACCCCTCATCGATCAGCTCGTCGCAGTCGTCATCGACCGTGTTGCACACCTCGTCCACGCACTGGCAGTCCGAGTCCATCCCGTCGATGGCGGCGTCGCAGTCGTTGTCCATCCCGTCCGTGCACAGCGCCGCCGAGTCCTCGCCCGTCGTCGTCTGGATGCACCGGTACTCGCAGCCGTCCTCCTCGTCGCCGTTGGCGTTGAAGTAGTCGGTGCGGCACGGTCCCAGACGGCACACGCCCGCCAGGCACAGGGGGTCGGCGTTGGAGAAGCGGCAGAAGTTGAAGCAGCGGCCGCAGTTCGCCACGTCGTCCTCGAAGTTCCAGCTCTCGTCCGTCTCGCCGTCGCAGTCGTCGTCGAGGCTGTTGCACTCCTCGGTGCGCGGCGTGCACGGCCTCCCGTCCTCGTCCGTGACGTCGGACCGGCCGTCGTCCCGGCCGTCCCCGACCGGCACGTCGGGCGGGTTGTACGTCCCGCCTCCGTCCCCGCAGCCGCATACCGCCGCCGCGACGAGCAACGCCACCAAACCTGCGACCGTCCAACCCTGTCGTTCCATGCGCGACCCCCTTTCGGCCCCGCCTTGTCGAGGGCTAGTGTGACACGCGCCGCTTCGCCAGGCAACGGGTTCTTGCAGGCAGGGTCGATTCGGCCGGGCTCGCCGTTCGAAGTCGCACCGCCGGCCCGACCACCCACCCCTCGACGGATGCCGGCGGGCTTGGTAGGATGGGTCCCGCCGGGCGAGGCAGCTTGGTCCGGCGCGAGGAGCTGGCCATGAGGCAACGAATCGCGATGCTGGCGTGCCTGACGGCCGTCGTGCTCTGCGGCACGACGGCGGCGCGGGCGGAAGTCACCGTGCTCGGGCTCCGCAGCCTCGAAGGCGACGAAGCGCTCGCCGAACGGGTGACCGGCTTCCTGCGGCAGTTCATCACCAGCCGCGGCCTCGACACCGTCTCCGAGCGCTCCCAGACCCTCGAGCAGATGCTGCTCCTGACCGAGACCTGCGGGGAGGACGTCGACACCCGCTGCATGCGCGAGATCGCCGAGATGCTCGGCGCCGACGAGGTCGTCTACGGCTTCATCGCACGCATGCCCGGCGAGGACGGACGCTTCACCTACGCCATCGATGTCCGGCGCTACTCCACCGAGTCGCGGCGCGACCTCGAGTCCGCCAGCGGCTCGCTGGAGCCGAACCGCCAGGGAACCGCCAACCTCCAGATCCTCGCCAACACCCTGCTCGACACCCTCTGGGAACGCCAGGCCGAAACCACCCTCATCGTCCAGAGCAACCAGCCCGACGCCGCCGTCTACCTCGACGGCAACCTCGTCGGCCGCACCGCCGCCGAACCCCTGTGGCTGGGCGACGTCGCCGCGGGCGAGCACGAGGTGCTCGTCGAGAAGGACGGCTTCGACCCCTGGGAGCGCGTCGTCGACGTGGCCGACGGACAGTACCGGCTGCTCGAGGCGCCGCTGACCAGCGAGGGCGGCACCACCGTCGCCGTCGGTCCGGGACCGGACGAGGGCGGCGGCACCGAGCCTCCTCCTCCTCTCCCTCCGCCGGGCGGCGAGGACGACGAAGGCGGCATCTGGTCCGACTGGCATTTCTGGACCGGCGTCGGCTCCGTCGCTGCGGGCCTCGGACTCGCCGGCGGCGGCCTCGGACTCAGCCTGGGCATCTCCGACATGCAGGACGACCCCCAGTTCGTGAACTACCGCCACGCCCACCCCACCAGCCCCGACGTCTGCCAGGACGCGAAGGACGACCCCGACGCCAGCTACATCCGCGACATCTGCGACACCGCAGCCACCTACCAGATCGTCCAGTTCGTTCTCTACGGCCTGGGCGCCGCCGCCGCCGGCGTCGGCATCTACTTCCTCGTCGTCACCGACTGGGACGGCGAGTCGGAAGGCGACACCGGCGACCCGGAAACCGCCCTCGCCCTCACGCCGCTCGCCATCTTCGGCGGCGGCGGTCTCGGACTTTCCGGCACCTTCTAGCGCCGCCGGCCGACCCCCGCGACCGATGCGCATCACCGGCGGAACGGCTCGCGGCCGCAGGCTCGTCGCCCCCCGCGGCCGCGACGTGCGCCCGACCTCGGACAAGGTTCGCGAGGCCATCTTCGATCGCTTCGGCCCCGCCGGGGTCTCCGGCACCGTCCTCGACCTCTTCGCCGGCACCGGCGCCCTCGGACTCGAAGCCCTCTCGCGCGGCGCCTCCACCGCCGTCCTCGTCGACCGCGACCCCGCCGCCCTCGCCGCCTGCCGCGCGAACGTCGCCGCGCTGGGCGAGTCGGCGCGCGCGCGGATCGTTCGCGCCGACGCCTTCGCATTTCTCGCCGGACCGGGACGCGATCTCGCGGCCGACCTCGCGCTGCTCGATCCGCCGTACGCGTTCGAGCGGTGGGACGAGCTCCTGCAGCGACTGTGCATTTGCCAAGCCGTTCGAGCGGGGGGTATGGTCGTGATCGAGCGGGCCGCGCGGCGCGGTCCGGTGACGGCGGCCGGCTACCGCGCCCTGCGCTCGGCGCGCTACGGCGACACGGCGGTGGACGTGCTGGCAAGGGAGCAGGAGTGCAAGGAATAGCGATCTATCCGGGTTCGTTCGACCCGATCACGAACGGGCACGTGGGGCTCATCCGTCGGGGCCTGGAGATCTTCGACCGGCTCGTCGTTGCCGTGGCCAGCAACCGCGTCAAGGACGCGCTGTTCGACGTGGACGAGCGGCTGGAGATGATCCGCGAGGCCGTCAACGGCGATCCGCGGGTCGAGGTCACCTCCTTCACCGGCCTGCTCGTCGACTACGCACGCTCCCGCAACGTGCGCGTCGTGATCCGCGGGCTGCGCGCCGTCGCGGACTTCGAGTACGAGCTGCAGATGGCGAACATGAACCGCAAGCTGTATCCGTCGATCGAGACGTTCTTCATGATGACCGCCGAGGACTACTTCTTCGTCTCGTCCCGCAACGTCAAGGAGGTCGCCTCGTTCGGCGGCGCCGTCGATGCGCTCGTGCCGGCCGGGGTGGCCCGACGCCTGCGCGCGAAGCTGGCGCAGCCGCCGGAGCGCTAGGCGGATCGGGGGACCCGATGAGCCGGCGAACGATCGCAATCGTCGTGGCGGGCGCCGTGGTCGTCGTGGTCGCCGCCGTCCTCGCCGTCCGCTCCCTCGGCACGACCTCGCGCTACGAAGCGCCCGCGCCCGCGGCCGACGCCGCGCCCGCCGTCGAGGCCGCGGCGGAGGGCCCGGTCGACGCCGCCCTCCCGCCGCCCGCGGCGCGCGTCGAGTCGGTCGAGGGCGCCGTCACGATCCGCCGCGCCGGCGCCGACTCCCCGGTGCGGCCCGGCGCGTCCCTCGAGCCCGACGACATCCTCACCACCGCGGCCGACGGTCGCGCCGTGGTGCGGGTCGATGAAGAGACGAGCGTGGTGCTCGAGGCCGGCACCGCCGTCACCTGGGGCGCCATCTCCGACAGCCTCTCCTCCGTGCAACTCGACCGCGGCTTCCTCTCCGCCAGCACCGGCGAGCAGGGAGGCCGCGTCTTCCGCGTCCAGGCCCTCGATCGCACCGCGAACGTCGAGGCCAGTGCCGGCGCGTTCGACGTGGCCGGGGACGGCGAACAGGTCGCCGTGGCCGCGTCGAGCGGCGAGGTGACCGTCGAGTCGGGCGGGGAGCGCGTACGCGTCGGCGGCGGGTCGTACACCACCGTGCGGCGGGGCGAGCGGCCGCGGACCCCGCAGCAGCTCCCCGGAAGCATCGTGGCCGAGATGTTCTGGCCGGGGGACCCCTCGGCGGAAGACGGCTCGCGGCTCGTCGCCGAGCGGTCCGTCGTCGTCCGCGGGCGCCTCGGTGGCGGCCTGTCGGGCGTGCTGACGATCCGCAACGAGAGCACCGGGCAGACCGTGCGCGTCGTCACCCGGCCCGACGGCTCGTTCGACACGACCCTGGCGCTGGCCGAGGACCAGGACAACGCGCTCGTGGTTGGGGGCACGGCGATGGGCGGCCCGGCGATCGAGGAGCAGCGGGCGGTCGTCGCCCAGGATTCCACGCCGCCGCCGCTCAAGGTGCGGATCCAGTAGCGGCGGGGCGCAGGTGAGGCACGAGCACAAGATCCTCCTCGCGCTGGTGCTGGTGGCGGCACTGCCGACCGGCCTGTCCGGCGTCGTCGCCGTCGCCGTCACCCGCAGCGGCGTCGAAAGCCACTCCTCGGACCTGCTCGTCTCCCTTGCCCGCGAGGCGTCCGGCTTCCTGCAGCACGAGATCGATCGCTCGACCCAGTCCGTCGCCTCCGTCCTCGACGTCGCGCAAGGCGGCATCGCGCGCTTCACGCCGGAGCAGCGCGAGGCGTTCCTCTCCGTGGTCTACCATCTCTTCGAAGGCCACGCCGATGCCGCCTTGATCGATCCGGCCGGGGAAGAGCCCGCGCAGCAGGTGTACCGGCGGCCCGAGGACAAGGCGCGCGGGCTGGAACGCCATCCGGCCTCGACGACGGAGGATGCAGCCGCCTTCCTGGCGCGGATCCCGGTGGACGTCGCCTTGGCCGACGGCCGCGGTCTGTCGGCAATCTACCGGGCCGGCGACGGCGATCCGCGGGTCGCCGTCGCGGTCGTCGCCCACTCGCCCGGGGAGAAGCGCTACGTGCTCGCCACGGAGGTTTCGCTGCGCGGCGTGCGCGACCACCTGGCGCGGCTGCTGCCGCGGGAGGGCGGGGCCGTGGTGGCCTCGGCCGACGGCAACCCGCTCCTGGCCGTCGGTGCGGCACTTCCGCGAGGGGCGCTGCACGGAACGGTCCTGGCCGGCAGGTCGGGCCCGTTGGAACTGGGGGAGGAGCGGCTGGGGGCGGCGGACTGGCTGGCGGGGCCGCGCGCCGCAGTGGTCGTCTTCCAGTCGGCGGAGGTGGCGTTCGAGCCCAGCGCGCGCATCTTCTGGCCGGCGCTGGGGTGGCTGGCGGCCGCGCTGGTCGTCGCCCTCGTCGTGGCCTTCGTCCTCTCGCGCGGCCTGGCCGCGCCCGTCCGCATCATGGTCGCCGCCGCCAGACGCATCGGCGGCGGCGCGCTCGGCGAGCAGGTCGCCGTAAGGGAACGGGGCGAGCTGGGCGTCCTGGCCGCGGCGTTCAACGAAATGTCCGCCGACCTGCGGCGCAAACAGGACGAGATCGAAGCGTGGAACCGCGAGCTGCAGTCGCGGGTCGATCGCAAGACCGGCGAGATCCGCCAGCTCCAGAAGATCGCCGCGCGCGCCCAACGGGTCGCCGGTCTGGCGGGACTCGCCGCCGGCATGGCGCACGAGATGAACAACCCCCTGCAGGTCGTGATCGGCATGTCGCAGCTCGCGCGCCGCGAGGCCTCCGGGCCGGTGGCCGCGAAGCTCGAGGCCGTCGAACGCGAGGCGCGGCGCATCGCCGACGTCGTCGAGCGGCTGATGAAGCTGGGCGAGCGCCCGGCCGAAGAAGGCGCCGCCGTGGAGTTCGACCTCGATGCGGTACTCGATGCCGCCGTCCAGGCCGGCGCGGCCGCGCGCGCCGGCCGCGGGGTGCAGGTCGAACACCGGCGCTGCGAGCGCGCGACCGCGGTGATGGGAACGCCGGCCGACCTGCGGCGCGCGTTCGCCAACCTGATCGAGAACGCGGTCGAGGCCAGCGCCGGTCTCGAGGGGGCGCGCGTGGAGATCTCGAGCGAGTTGGTCGAGGAGGTGGTGCGGGTGACGGTGCGCGACCGCGGCCGCGGCATCGCGCCGGAGCACATGGAACGGGTGTTCGACCCGTTCTTCACGACCAAGGAGACGTGGCAGGGCAAGGGCCTCGGCCTGTCGGACGCGCAGCGCATCGTCGCCGCGCACGGCGGCGAGATCTCCCTGGAGAGCGAGCGGGGGCGGGGGACCACGGTGCGGGTCACGTTGCCGCTGGCGCAGAAGGCGACGATGCTCGCGTAGGGGGGGAGTGCGGCGAGTGCGGGAAGAGCGGGGAGTGCGGGAAGAACGGGGAGAGTGGGTCGCATGGGTCGAGTCGTTGGTTCTTGGTTCTTGGTCCGGAGGTGCGTGGGAGGCGCGATGAAAGCAAGATCGATGTTCGGGCTGACGGTGGCGGCGCTGTGGATCGCGATGTCCGCTCCGGCGCAAGCCGTGGAGCTGGAGCTGGAGCTGACGGCGGGGGGCACGGCGCCGCTGACCGAGGTCTTGCGCAAGGCGGAAGCGGGGGCGGGCCTGGGGCTCCAGCTCACGTGGGGCGCGACGTCGTTCCTGGACATCGGTGCGCGCTACGGCCTCGGGATCTTCCCGCAGCAGGCGGTTGATGCGCAGGGAGCCGAGCAGGAGCCGATCCTGGATCACTCCGCGTCCGCGGTCGTGCGCCTGGCGCTGGTGGGCGGCGACGCGGGGTGGCTGGGCGGCCCCGGCACGATGCCGGGCGAGCTGTGGCTGGACGTTGGTCTGGGCTACCACATGATCGGCCGCGAGAGTTGCTTCGGCTTCGACGCCGCGCTGGGCTACCGCTTCGACGTCATCGAGGGCCTGGCGCTCGGCCCGCTCTTCCGCGCGAACGCGGCGTTCGGCACGAGCCAGGGCACGGCAAGCTGGATGACCTTCGGCCTGACGATCGGCTACGACTTCGGCGTGATCTTGGCGAGCGAGCCGTAGCCGTCGTCGCAGTCTACTCCGGGACCGCGAGAAGCTCGATCCGCAGCGGCTCGACCGTCGCGCCGACCTCGACGTCGCCGTACCACGGGAAGAACCCGGGTGCG
This sequence comes from Deltaproteobacteria bacterium, assembly GCA_016218765.1. Lineage (GTDB taxonomy): Bacteria > Myxococcota_A > Polyangia > DRWM01 > JAAZOP01 > JAAZOP01. The sequence goes on from JACRCZ010000096.1 coordinate 19,416, forward strand.
GCGACCTGGACGCGGTGCACGCCCGGCTGGAGCATCACCGGCAGCTCGCCGAGCTGCTCGATCGTCCCGGCGATCTGCTCGTCGACGGTCACAAGCGCATTGACCGGCGTGCCCTCGCAGCGCAGCCCGCCCGTCGGCGGCGGCGGCGGCTGGGGCGTCGTCGGGCAGGCGGGGAGGAGGAGAAGCACGGCGAAGAGAACGCGGAGGGTCCTTCGTTCTTCGTTGTTCGTTTTACGCCCGGAAGGGATTGCCATGGTCAATCCACCCGGTAGTTGGGGGCTTCCTGCACGATGATCACGTCGTGGACGTGGCTCTCGCGCAGGCCCTGCGGGGTGAGGCGGATGAACTTCGCCTTCTCCTGCAGCTCGGGAATGCTCCGCGCGCCGACGTAGCCCATGCCGGAACGCAGCCCGCCGACGAGCTGGAACAGCATCGTGGCCAGACTCCCGCGGGCGGGCACCCGCCCTTCGATCCCTTCCGGCACGAGCTTGCTGTCGGCGACCTCGGACTGGCCGTAGCGGTCGGCGGAGCCTTCCTTCATCGCGCCGAGCGAGCCCATGCCGCGGTACTCCTTGTACGCGCGGCCCTGGTACAGGACGACCTCGCCGGGCGCCTCGTCCGTGCCGGCGAACAGCGAGCCGATCATCACGGTCTCGGCGCCCGCCGCGAGGGCCTTCGTGACGTCGCCGGAGTGCTTGATGCCGCCGTCGGCGATGAGCGGCACGTCGCGGCGCCGCGCCTCGGAGGCGCAATCGAGCACCGCGGTGAGCTGCGGCACGCCGACGCCGGCGACGACGCGCGTGGTGCAGATCGAGCCCGGCCCGATGCCCACCTTGACGCCGTCCGCGCCCGCGTCGATCAACGCCTTGGTCGCCTCGGCCGTGGCCACGTTGCCCGCGACGATCTGGGCGTTCGGATGCTCGGCCTTCGTGTCGCGGACCGCCCGCAGCACCCCCTCGGAGTGGCCGTGCGCCGTGTCGATGACCAGCACGTCGCAGCCGGCGGCCAGCAGCGCTTCGGCCCGCGCCCCGCGTTCGGGCCCGACGCCGACCGCCGCGCCGACGCGCAGGCGACCGAGCTGGTCCTTGGCCGAGTTGGGGAACATCTCGGCCTTCATCAGATCCTTGACCGTGATCAGCCCGGCCAGGCGACCCTTGCCGTCGACCACCAGCAGCTTCTCGATGCGGTGCAGGTGCAAGAGCGTGCGCGCGTCCTCCAGCCGGATCCCCTCCTGGCACGTCACCAGCTCCTTGGTCATGAGCTGGCTCACCGGCTGGTCCAGGTTCGTCTCGAAGCGCACGTCGCGGTGCGTCAGGATGCCGACCGGGAAGCCGCCCTTGACCACCGGCAGGCCCGAGAACTCGTGCTGCCGCATGATCGCCAGCGCCTGGCGCAGCGGCATCTCGGGGTCGACGGTCACCGGGTCGACCACCATCCCGCTCTCGCTCTTCTTCACCCGCTTGACCTCGCGCACCTGGTCCTCGGGCGGCCCGTTCTTGTGGATCACCCCCAGGCCGCCCTCGCGGGCCATCGCGATCGCCGTCTTCGCCTCCGTCACCGTGTCCATCGCGGCCGAGAGGATCGGCGTCTTGAGCGGGATGGCGCGCGTCAGCCGCGTGCGGACGTCCACCTGGGTGGGCAGGACCGAGCTGTAGCCCGGCAGAAGCAGCACGTCGTCGAAGGTCAATGCCTGTCGCAGGTCCGTCATGGCGCCACCTCTTAGCGCAAAACGATCCCAGCCTCCAGCCCTCTGCTACCAGCCACCAGCCACCAGCCACCAGCTACCAGCGACCAGCCCCCCCCTCCCCCTCGCAGCGCGGTGCCGGCCGCCCCCGCTCCAGTGCCTCGAGCGCCGCCTGGGCCGCCTCCCCTACCGAGGGCTCGATGTGCCGCAGGTACGGCTCCAGCACGGTTCGAGCGTCCGCCTCGCCCAGGTCCCCCAGCGCCCGGATCGCCGCCGCCAGCATCGGCGCCACCGGCGCCTCGCGCACGATCTCCTCCAGCAGCGACCGGATGCCCGACGGACCTGCCGTGCCCAGCGCCCGGATGGCGTCCAGGGCCAGCGCCTGGTCGCCCCGGTTCGCGCCGGGTTGGATCGACCACTCGACCATGCGCACCACGAGCGGCTTGAGGTCGGCCCAGCAGACGCGGGTGAGCGCGGCCAGCGCCCGCTGCCGCAGCTCGAGCCGCTCCCGGTGCTCCTCGACGACCTCGGCCAGCATGCCCAGCGCCGACTCGTCCGCCCGGTCGTCCAGCGCCAGCACCACCCGCTCGCGAACGTCGGCCGACGGGTCCGCCAGCAGCCGGCGCGCGACGTCGTCCCCGGGCCACTCGCCCCGCAGGAACGCGACCGCGGCCGCGCCGCGGACCAGCGGCCAGGTCTCGATCGCGAACCGCGCCGCCAGCGCCTGCAGCTCGGATGCGCGGCCGCGCCGCCCGATCGCCATCGCGGCCGCGGCCCGCACGCCCGGCCAGTCGTCGCCCAGGAGCGGCGCCAGGTCCACGGAGCCGGGTGCCTCCGCCAGCCCCAGCGCCGCCTCGGTGCGCAGCTCCGGCTCCGCCGCCGACGTCGCCACGCGCAGGAGCGCCTCGGCCGGCGACGGCTCGCCCGCCGCGAGCACCTCGGCGGCTCGCCGCACCAGGTGGTAGCGCAGGGCGAACTCGCCTGCCGCCTCCAGCTCGCCCACGACCAGCGCGGCGACACCGGCGCGCACCTCCCCGTTCGCCAACGGCACCACCCGCAGCAGCTCGACCGCCGCGTCGTGTCGGCCCTCCGCCGCCGCCTCTGTCGCCGCCGCCAGGACCAGTGTCGCGCCGTCCGGCGCGCGCGACAGGTACCCGGCCAGCGCCGGCCGCATCGCCGGCCCCCCGGTCCCCCCGGCCTCGCGCGCCACGTCCAGCAACGCCGGCAGCGCTTCCGGACCGCCGATCGCCGCGGCCAGCTCCACCGCCACTTCCCGCGCCGCCGGCTGGTCACCGCGCAGGAGCGCGACGAGCACCGGCGTCGCCGCCGCGCCGTGCCGCATCACCGCCTCCCGCGCCGCCCGCGCCACCGATGCGTCCGCCGAACCCAGGAGTGGTCCCAGGACCCCCGCCGCCTCGGGCGCGCCGGAGGCCAGCAGGAACGTCGCCGCGCGGCCCGCGCCGACGGGGCCGAGCGAGCCGCCCACCTCGGCGATGGTCGAGACGGCCGACGGACCGAGCGCCCGGAACAGGCGTTCCGCCCCGACCGACGACGAGTCGTCGTCCAGGAGCGCGCGCACCGCTTCCGCGTCCCGCGGCAGCTCGAGCGACGCGAACGCCTGGAAGTCCGAGAGCCAGGTGACGTTCGCCCGCCGGCCGTCCGCCGAGGTCGCCGGCCACGACTCCAGCAGCGCCACCGTCACGCAGCCGCCCCCCGGCGGCTCGGGCAGCTCGAACCACGCGACGGCCCCCGCACGGCTCGCGGCATCGTCCCGGAGCGACAGGGTCCAGCGATGCCCCGCGCCGTCGAGCACCAGCAGCGAGCGGGGCCGTCCGCGCGTCTTCGGCGCGGTCGGGTCGGAATCGTCCGTGGCGCGGACCGCGAGCCAACGCGCCGCCACGGCGTCGCTCCCCGCGCGCGCCGTCGCGAACTCGAGCTTCCCGGCCCCGCCCACGCCCTCCGCCCACCCGGTACGCCCGTCCAGATCCTCCAGTCCCGTCGGTGCCGCTCCTTGCAGCGGATCGCCGCCGTCCCCGTAGGACGAGGAGGCCGCACGGAAGGACAGGGTCGGAAGCAGCACGGGACATGCCGTCGCCGCGGCTCCCGGCGTCGCGCCCTCGCGACCCCCCGGGCATCCGGGAGCCGGATCCTCGACCGGGGCGAGCGCCTCCGCGCCGTCCGCGTCCAGCCCAGGGCGCGGCGCCGAGACGGGACGCAGGGTCCCGGAGTCCCAGTCGTACGCCCGCCGGTGGAGCAGCGGAAGCCCGGTCACTCCGCAGATCGTCGCCGCCTCGGCGATCCGGCCCACCAGCACGTCGTCGGCCCCGTCTCCATCGACGTCACCGGCGTCGATGCGCCAGCCCGAGCGCTCGCCGACGTCGCCGCCCAGCCCGGTCCGCCCGGCCCAGACCAGCGTCGGAACTGCCGGAGTGCCGTGCAGCGCCACAAGCGCTTCGTACGTCTCTCCGCCGGCCGTCGAGATCGCGACGCGTCCGAGCCGCGCCTGGCGCGGCCCAGTGATCGACGACGCGGCCAGCGACTGCACCTCGGCCGGTGCCGGCGCGGGCCACTCGAGCCGGTATTCCGGCGCCGGCGTGCGCACGCAGCGGCCCCGGGTCTCGCCTTCCCCCGGTACGAGCATGCGGTACACCGCCCGGGAGTCGGGGGCCCCGAGCACGAGCGCCGCCGGCGGCCCGGCCTCGAACTCGACGGACCAGCCTTCGTCCGCCGCAAGCTCGACCGTGGTCGGCGCGCATTCCTGCTCCTGGGCGACGGCGTGGGACGCGAACAGGGCGGCAAATGCCGCGACGAGGGATCGTGCGATGTTCATGGCCGGGAAGCGTAGTTCCCCGCGGCCGCGCAGGGCAAGGGGCCGATGCCGGGCGGAGGGGCGTGTTCTTGATCCTCGCCCCAGCCGTCAAGGGTGGTCGCCCAGCCGTACCCGTTGGCGGCTGTAGAGCAGGTGCAGCCACGGGGGTGGCGGGTGCAGCGGAACGGGACGGGCTCCGCCGGCGGCGAGCCAGGCATCGACCAGGGGGCGCTCGACGGCGCCCCGCGCGAACGGGTGGACGGCGAGGCGCGGAGCGGCCGAGTCGGCCTGGCCCAGCCACGGAGCGGGGAGCACGACGGCGGCGAGCCGGCCGGCCAGGCGCGCGCCCAGGGCGATCCCGGCCCGCAGCTCCGCCGCGAGAGTCGTCGAGCGTGCGGCGGCCGCGGCGGCCGCGTCGACGTGCAGCAGCAGCAGGAGTCGGTCGAGATCGCGCTCGTCGCGGGGCTCCAGTCGCGAGACCCTGGGACGCAGGACGCCGGCCCGGGTGGCGACCCAGGTCGCGGCGAGAGCCGCGGCGCGGCCGGCGCGCGCCGCGGGGAGCGCGACGGACCGCAGGCCGGCGACCGCGCCCGGGTGGGTCGCGATCCACCGTCCGAACGCCGCGGGAAGCGGGCGGCGCAGCGCCAGCTCGACGCCGAACAGGTCGGCGGTGGTCACGACGCCGAGCAGCTCGGCAGGACGCCAGGAAGGGTCGTCGACGTCGTGCGCGTCCCCCCGCGTCACGATCGATGTCTCCGTCGAAGACGCTTCGACGCGCACCACCCGGTGGGCGATGACATGGCCGCCGCGCACCCCGACGACGATCTCGCCGACCTCGGGCAGTCGCTCGCCCAGCGGGGCGACGGCGAGCGTCGTCCCCGGCGGCACGAACGGCCACATCGAGCGCCCGTAGGCCCGGACCCGATGGAGGGCGGCACGTTCGTCCATCGCGGACGACCGTAGGCCGACCGCGGGCGGCGACGCAAGGAAGCTACTGCGTTGCACTGGTCCGGGTCGTCCCCCTCCGCCGGAATCTGTGTTCATCTGTGTTCATCTGTGGTTCCCTTGTCCTCTCCGGGCCCGGGTCCGTGCAAGCCACCCGATGCCGCACAAGTGCTTGCTTGCCGCCGCGCGAAACGCCATGCTGCGCGCGTGGCGGAAGAACGGCTCCAGAAACTGATCGCTCGCGCCGGAATCGCCTCGCGCCGGAAGGCCGAGGAGCTGATCGTCGCCGGACGCGTCCGCGTCGGCGGCCGCACCGTGACCGTACTCGGCGCGACGGCCGACCCGGAGCGGGACCGCATCGAAGTCGACGGACGGCGGCTGTTCTTCGCGCCCCCGTCCACGTACGTGCTGTACAAGCCGCGGGGTGTGATCGCCAGCGTGTCCGACCCCGAAGGGCGCAAGACCGTGCTGCACCTCATGCGCAGCGTGCGCCTCCGCGTCTTCCCCGTCGGCAGGCTGGAGTACAACACCTCGGGCGCCCTGCTGCTGACCTCCGACGGCGAGCTGGCCAACGGCCTCCTGCACCCACGCCGCCACGTGCCGCGCGTCTACCGCGTGAAGGTCAAGAGCCCGGTACCCGAACCCGCGCTCGCCCGTTGGGTCCAGGGACTGGAGATCGATGGCCGCGTCCTCAAACCGGCGCGCGTCGCGAAGATCGACGAGAACCCCGACAACACCTGGCTCTCCGTGACCATCTTCGAAGGCCACGGCCGGCAGCTCGAACGCGCCTGTGAACTGCTCGAGCTGCGCCTCATGCGGCTCACCCGATACTCGTTCGCGGGCATCTCCATCGAAGGGATGGCTCCCGGCGAGTACCGGCAGCTCGAACGCAGCGAGATCTCGCTGCTGCGGACCTTCATCGCGCATCCCGAGCCGCGAACGCGCCTCGCGCCCCCGCCCGCGGAGGTGGCCGAGGCGCTGCCCGAGGAGCGGCGCGGCGAGGAAGACGACGGAACCTGGGCGGCGTGGAACGAGGGCACGGTGTGGGAGCTGTTCGAGGGGGACGAGCCCGGAGCGGTCGAGGCGGCGGTCGCCGACGGGGTCGTGCGCCGCGCGCACCTGGACGACCAACCGGCGCCGCCGACCGCGCGCGATGTCGACGCGGACCACGGCGGCGCCCCCGCTCGATACGGTAGGCTGGAGGGGAAGTTCGAGGAAGAGGAGGGCGCGGAAGGGGGAAGGACCGGACTCACCGCTGAGACCCTTCGAGAGGGCTCAGGGCAGGCGCCGAGGGCACAGAGGGGTCGTGGCGGGTCGGGACGGGAGCAGGAGCGATGGGAACGGCGGGGTCCACCGGATCGACCGCCGCGGCGTCGCTTCGAGCGCGATCAGCGGGGACCGGGCCCGGCGGACCGACCACCGCATCGGTTCGAGCGTGACGGCGAACGCGGGGATCGCGGCGAGTGGCGGCGCGGGCGGCCGGATCGGGCGCGCTTCGATCGCGAGCCCTCGCGCGACCAGCGGCCGCGGCAGGACGGTGCCGCGAGGGAGCGCTTCGGCGGTGACGGCGAGGGCGGCTACCGGCGGGACGAGCGTCGGCCCGCGCGGCCGCGCCCAGCGGACGCCCGCCCGGATCACGGCCACCCGGATCATCGGGGCCCGGATCGCGGTCGTCCCGGTCCGCCGCGTGATGATCGTCCGGATCGCGGTCGTCCGGAACGTGGAGGTCCGGATCGTGGTCGTCGCGGTCCGCCGCGTGATGATCGTCCGGATCGCGGTCGTCGAGGTCCGCCGCGTGATGATCGTCCGGATCGTGGTCGTCGAGGTCCGCCGCGTGATGATCGTCCGGATCGTGGTCGTCGCGGTCCGCCGCGTGATGACCGTCCGGATCGCGGCGGGCCGCGTCGCCACGGTCGTCCCGACGACGGTCGTGGTGGTCGCCCGGATCTCGACCGCCCGGCACGCGATCGACACGGCCCCGGACGTCCTTTCCGCGGAGGTCCGCCCGGTGGC
>JACRCZ010000097.1 GCA_016218765.1 Deltaproteobacteria bacterium
GCTCATGAAATCCGCTCATCCCTCACCTCCGGTCGTGCAACGTCCTTCCCGCACTCCCCCTACACCCCCCCCCGTCCCGCCCACCCCGGACACCCCGCCCTCGCCCGCCCACGCCCCCACGCCCCTGAGGACCCCACCCGGAAGCTTGTTCACCAGGCGCCGCAGCGACTGTCCGAACGCCGCCGCCCGCTGCCCCGGCGCCTCGGACAGCGCCGCCACGAGCGCCTCGCGCTCCATCCCCTCCGCCCCCTCCACGTCCATGCGCTTCGCGACCGAACGCAGCACCGACAGCGGCAACCGCCCCAGGAACCGCTCATGAAATCCGCTCATCCCTCACCTCCGGTCGTGCAACGTCCTTCCCGCACTCCCCGTACTCCCCCGCCCTTCCCGCACTCCCCGTCCTCCCCGCACTCTCCCGCACTCTCCCGCACTCTCCCGCACTCTCCCGCACTCTCCCGCACTCCCCCGCGGTCAGCCCCCCGCCGCCAGGTCCACGCGGCAGGCCCCCAGCGCGGGATCGGGCGGCGCCCCGCCCAGCATCGCCCGCACCGCCTCGACGTCCCGCCCGATCTGCGCCGCCAGCTCCGCAGGCCCCGCGAACCGAACGTCGTCCCGCAGCCGCTGCACGAACGCCAGCGTCATCGGCCGGCCGTACAGGTCCATGGCAGCGTCGAAATCGAGCAGGTGCGCTTCCAGCGTCGAGGCGCCTTCGAACGTGAGCCGCCGGCCCACGTGAACCGCCGCCGGACGCACGACGTCGCCGCTCGACGCCCACGCGGCATAGATCCCCTCGCCCGGCACCAGGACCTCGACCTGCCCCAGATTCGCCGTCGGGAAGCCCAACGTCCGGCCCCGCGCCAGCCCGCGCTCGACGACGCCCTCCACCAGATGCGGCCGGCCGAGCAGCTTGGCCGCCAGTGAAACGTCACCCGCGGCCAGCGCGTGCCGCACGCGGGTCGAGGAGACCCGCCGCGCGTCCGCGACCACCGGCCGGATCTCGATCACCTCGATCCCGACCTCCGCCCCGATGCGCCGCATCGCCGCGACGTCGCCGCGTGCGCCCGCACCGAAGCGGAACGCCGCCGAGGCCACGACCACGCGGGCGTCGAAGTCGTCGACCAGCACCTCCCGCACGAACTGCTCCGGGGTCAGCGCAGCCAGCTCGCGGTCGAACCGCAACGCCGCGACGCTCGAGGCTCCCGCGTCGCAGAGCAGCCGCAAGCGGCACGCCGTCGTCGTCAACAGCTCCGGCGCCTTCTCCGGTGCGACCACGGCCAGCGGATGGGGATCGAACGTCAGGACCATCGGGTCCAGACCGCGCTCCCGCGCGAGCTCGCCCAGGAGCTCCAGCAGGGCGCGATGGCCGAGGTGCACGCCGTCGAAGACGCCGATCGTGAGCGCCCGCGGCTTTCGTCGCGTGTCCCCCGCGAGCCAGGTCCATCGCCGGTCGTTCATGGCCACCGATCCCGGGACAGCGCCGCCGGCGCTACCATTCCCGCGTGCAGAAGCGCGATCCCCTGGGGTTCGTGTCGATGATCACGCCGTAGTCGGAAGCGCGGAAGATCGGGTCGTCCGCATGCTCGGCCGCGTACAGGCCCGGACTGAAGCACTGGTAGCCGCCGCGGCAGTCCCCGCCGTCCGCGCAGTGCCGCATGCAGAACGTGCGCTCGCCCACGCCGTCGCCCCACGCGACGCAGACGGATTCCTCCGGGCACGAGCCGGAACGGCAGTCGAGGATCGTGCAGTAGCCCCCGGGAGCGCTCGTGTCGCACGCCCGGTCGCCGTTGACCGAGCAATCGACGTTCGCGCTGCACTCGTCCCCGATCTCCGAGGCACACCCGACGGAGAGAACGAGCCCGACCCATGCCGGCACCAGGAGCTTCACGCCGCGGCACCATAGCCTCTCGCCCCCCGTTCGACAAGTGGCGGGTGCAGCAAGGGTGCGGGAAGTGCGGGAAGACCGGGAAGTGCGGGAAGAGCGGGGTCGAACCTTCAACCGCCCGTGCTGGACACCGGGTACCACCGGTCACCGAGGCAACGAAGCTTGATGGTCTCGAACGAGCCGACTGCGCAGCCTTCCCAGTACCGGTTGGGCCCGAAGGTGACACCAATCTCGTCTCCGGCTCCCATCCGCGCGATGTCCTCCGGCCACGGTCCGATCTCGACGGCTGCCGCTGCCACGTAGTCGTCCGACTCGGCCACCAAGTCGTCCAATTCGGCCTCGCTGATGTAGAAAACCGGCCCGTCCGGGGCGGAGTACGGTCCGTTGAGGTCATTCGGCCCGACGAGGAACACCGGTCCGTAGTCGGGGAAAAAGGTCGACCGGAAGAGGAACGCCGCTGTCGCCGCCGCCGACTTCGTGCAGCCCTCGGCTTCGAAGGATGGACTCCGGGGCGCCGGATCGACCGGGTCGGCAAGGCCGTCAGTGTCCGAATCCGGGTCGTCGGGAGAGGTCCGAAGGCGGCGCTCCAGGCGATCGGTCCACCCATCTCCATCGCTGTCGCGGCGCAACTCGTGCCACTCGAGTTCGAACACCTCCTCCGAAGCCGGGGCCGGGGGCGGCCACCCCGCAGGCGACGCCTCGCGCTCCGGGTGGTGAACGACCACGCGAAGGCCCGCGGCGTCGCCGGTGGCCCCAACGGCGTCTTCGCACGCGGAACCCACTACTCCCGCGAACACCGCATGTTCTCCGGGATCTCCGGCGGGGTACAACCACAGCTCGCACACTCCGCTCGGTACCTCGAAATCGCGCAGAGCCAGCAGGCGCGATCCCGCGAGCTCTGTGCCTGAGTCCCAGGTCAATTCGATTTGCCGGTACATCCAATCCCGGTGACGCCGCGGGTACCACGGGTCGCGAATCGCCGCCGTTCCGCCCCGCCACGCATCGACCTGCCCAAGCGCCTCCGAAGTGCCGATGTCCGTCAGCCCCCCCATCGCGATCCAACGCAACTCGGCGTCGTCGCTCGCACCATCCATGATCCGATCGAGCAGGTCGATCGCCCGAGTATCGCGAGCGGCAACGATGGCGGCGACCAGCATTCGGGTGAGCGCTGATCGTCCCCAGCAGTACTCACCTGGGTATGGACAAGGAAATTCGGCGTCCGCCGGTGGCTCGGCCGCCGCCACCAGGGCCGGCACCAGCAACGGGTCGGGCCGGTAACGGGCAACGGCAGCCGCCGCGAGCGCCGCCGACTCCCGCTCATCGTCGAGCGCCGCAAGCAGGACAGGGACGAGCGGCTCTTCAAGCCGCGCCAAGTCGCCGACGAGACGCGCGAGTCGACGATTTCCGTCGGGAAACGCCGGGTGTACCCAGATCTCGCCCGCGTCCAGCATCGCGACCAACCGCTCGAAACGCGCGGCCGGCGGAAGTTCGGCGAGCGGCGACGGAACGGTGCGCGACGGGTCGATCGCGACCAGGAAGCTCCCGATCCGCAGCACGGCCAACCCCGCCGCGAACTGCAGCGATTCGACTTCACCGACCAACCCTGCGTGCAGTCCCAACGGGCGCAACGTGTCGGCGTCGAGCGTCACGAGCGCCACGTCGTCATCCTCGCCGCTCACCGCCAGCAACAGGCGCTCGCCGGCCGTCGCGAACGCCGACGTGGCCTGCTGGAACGCGTGATGAAGTCCGAGCAGGTCGGAGGTGGCCAGCACGACTCCCGAAGACGGTTCGAGCCGCCGGACACGGTACGCGTCGATCTCGATCTTCCCATCCGGCGTGAGTGCGATCCAGGACGACGACGAGACCGGCGTTGTCCCGAGACGTTCGAGGCTCGGGAGCCGATAGGCCACGTGTCCGAACGCGCCGTCCCGACAGAAGAGGGGAGCCGTGACGGTCACGATCACCTGCTCGCCCGTCGCGACGGCAGGCCGGTCGACCAGGCCTGCCAGGCGGGTGATGGCCTCGACAGTTCCCTCGTGACTCTCGCGCACCGTCACTTCGGTCTCGACGAGCACGGCGTCCTTCCCGGTGACGTGGTTGTTCAGGAGGCACGGCGCGTACGTCGCAACGGGCGCGTCATCTTGTCCGAACAACATGTCTCCGGCGCTGGCGATCCGAGATCGCATTCGTAGACCGATCACGAGGTCCCCACCGGCGACAACCTGCGTATGAGGGGACCAGCGCTCGGGCTCCGTCGCCCAGTCCAACGCGCCGGTCGCGGTATTCACGGCCACCACTCGCTCAGTCGGGGGCTCGTCGAGCTGCGCCTCGCCGAGGGACTTGGCGGCCTCCCGCTCTTCCGGCCGACGATCGGGATCGCCCGGCGTCCCCGCGACCGGGAGTCGCAGGATCACGTGGTCCCCGGCAATCACCGGTGAGGCGAAGGGCGAACCGTCCAAGCGGATCTGCCACTCGCGCGCCCCGTCCACCAGACGCAGCGCGCGGACCTCATCGCCCCAGATCGCGAAGATCCTCTCCCGGTCAGCGACGAGGAAGGCCGCCTCGCCAAACCGCACCTCGGAGGATAGCGGCGCGGACCACCGCTGCCGTCCGTCCTCGGCCCCGATCGCGACCACCTCCCGGGATCCCGCATCCAGTTGGATGACGAGTTTCTGCACCGGGTCGAGCAGGAATGGGGGCGAGCTGCGCTGCTCACTGCCGGCATCGGTCGCCCATCGTCGCCACAGCACGAACGGCCGCGGCAGCGCCTCCGTTTCGTACGGAAGCGCCTCGATGTCGAACGGCTCGGAATCCGTCGACGGCGTCAGCCGCAGAGTCCCCGACGGACCCTGGTTCGCCGGCGGTTCCTGCGCCCGGCCCCCGGCGCCAACGAGCACCACGACCAGCCACGAGATCGCGCTTCGAATCCGAGCGGCGCCCCCGATCCCCCGTCGGCCGTCCATTCGTCGTCGCCCTCCTCCACGCGTCTTCCGTTCCGTTGACGGCACGCTCGGAGGGATTCATCCGGTCAAGGCGGATGACAGGACTGCCCCCGCCCCTGCGCCTGAACCCGCTTCGACTCTCCCCCCTTTCTCCCCTTGTCTGTGTTCATCTGTGTTCATCTGTGGTTTCCCCTTCCGAATCGCCCGCGCCCCGCGAAGGAACAGGGAGTTCAGGAACGCTTGCGGCGGCCCAACGCCAGGCCGCCGACGAGCAGGGCGATGACGGCGGCGGCGAGCGCGGCGTAGCCCAGCGTGTCGCTTCCGTCCGCGGCAGGTGCCGTCGCCTTCTCCGGCGCGGCCGGCGCGGGCGCGGGCGCAGGCGGCGGCGCGGCGGCGGGCGCATCCTCTGCCGCCTTCGCGCGGCGCAGCGTCGCCGCCTCGTCCTTGATCCGCTGCAACGCCTCCTTCATCGCGGCCCAACCGTACCAGTTCATGTAGTCCGGGTTCATGTGGAACGCGCCCTGGAACGCGCGCATCCGGTACTCCATGAACATCACGTACAGCTCCTGCTCCACCGCGCTCCGGGCCTCGAAGAACTGCAGCAGGTCGGGCGCATACGTCCACCCCTCCGGCTTCTCCAGCACCCCGTCCGCGTACAGCGCCTTCACCGCGCGGATCGCCTCGGCCATCGTCCGGTCGGCCTCGCGAATGATGGCATCCCCCGCGCCGAGCTGCTGCCGGGCGAAGTCCGCGGCGTGGCATCGCTCGCAAACGGCCTGCATCTTCGCCCGCGACGCGTCGAACTCCTCCTTGGTCAGCCGCGCCACCTTGGCCGCCTTGACCGCCTCCAGCCGCTCGGTCCCTTCCCCCTTCTCGTCGAGCACCCCGAGCGCCTGGAGGATGACCACGCGGTCCTGCATCCACTCGGCGTCGTCCTCCGGGACGCGCACGGCGAGGAAGCCCCACGCGGTCATCACGCCGTGCTCGCCGTCCGGCATGTGGCACGTCTGGCAGCCGGGCGCGCGGTCGCTGCCCTGCTCGATCTGCCAGACCGTGCCGTGCTTCGACGTCGACCACATCTCCCACTGCGGATGATCGAAGCCCATGTGGCAGGTCTGGCACGCTCGCGGATCGCGCGCCTCCGCCTTGGAGAACGCGTGCCGCGTGTGGCACGAGTCGCAGCTTCCCGTGCCGTAGCGCCAGCCGCCCGAGCGCAGCTCCTGGACGGACTTCTCGCCGATCTTGTGGCAGCCGGAGCAGCCTTTGAAGCCCTCGGGACCCACCACCGGCGAGGGCTGGTGGGTGATCATCGGCATCGCTTCCATCGCCGTCCAGGCCAGCGCGTGTTTCCCCGCGCGGAACTGCTCGACCTGCCGCGGGTGGCACGGCTGGCAGGTGTCCGGCGTCGGCATCTTCGCCTTGGCGTAGTCGGTCGCCTCGCGGTGTTCCGTCCCGTGACAGGCCGAGCACGTCATGCCCGACTTGCCCATCGCCCCCGCCGCCCATTGCTCGACGATCCCCGGCGTCTCCGCCGTGTGGCAGCCCACGCAGTCCACCGGCGCCGCCGCGACCTGCGCGCGCGTTTCTCCCCCGCCCACGGCCAGCCAGGCCGCGGCGCTCGTCAACGCCCCGAAGAACACCCACGGTCGGAACCGCATCGGCTGCTCCTTTCCCGCGCCGGACTCCGGCGCGACGGGTCTCCCTTGCTCGGCTTGTTCCCTCCCCCGATCGCCGTCTACCACGGAGCGGCCCGCAGGCGAAAGGGCCGTCCGCCGCGGCGGCGCCATGCACAGGTCCGGGTCGTCCCCTTGTCCGGTATCGGTGTCCATCGGTGGTTTCTTCTCCCCGCACTCGCCGCCCTTCCCGCACTCCCCGCACTCCGCCTTGACCCCCGCACAACGGTGCTTACCTTTTCCACGCAACCGGCGGAAAATGGCCGGAAGAGAGGTGGATCAGGATGATCCGGACCGATCGACTCACGGTGAAGTCGCGCGAGGCCCTCGCCGACGCCGATCAACTCGCCCGCACCCGCGGCCACCAGGAGATTCTCCCGACCCACGTCCTCCTGGCGCTCATCCAGCAGAAGGACGGCGTCGTCCGCCCGCTGCTCGAGAAGACCGGCGCCGCCCCCGCGACCATCGAGAAACACCTGGAACTCGCCCTCGACCGCCTCCCCAAGGTCGATGGCGGCGAGACCTACATCGGCCAGAACTTCAAGGGCCTGCTCGACCGCGCGCACAAGGAGGCCGAGCACCTCAAGGACGAGTACGTCTCCACCGAGCACTTCCTCCTCGCCCTCGCCGCCGGGCGCGACGGCGAGGCCAGCGCCGCCCTCGCCGCCGCCGGCGCCTCCCGCGAGTCCATCCTCGCCGCCCTCCAGGAAACCCGCGGCGGACAGCGCGTCACCGACCAGGACCCGGAAGGCAAGTACGACGTCCTCAAACGCTACTGCCGCGACCTCACCGAGCTGGCCGCCAAGGGCAAGCTCGATCCCGTCATCGGCCGCGACGAGGAAATCCGCCGCTCGATGCAGGTCCTCGCCCGCCGCACCAAGAACAAC
>JACRCZ010000101.1 GCA_016218765.1 Deltaproteobacteria bacterium
AACGAAGTGCCGATCAAGTTTCAAGCGGCCCCGGCCCCGCCCCCCCCCGCCGCCCCCTCCACTCCCGGGACAGTCGCCTGCCGATCTCCGACGCATGGAGTTCGAGGCCGAGCAGAAGGCGTTGTGGGACGGCGGCGGGTGGAACCCCATGCCGCTCGCGATGCCCTGGACCTGGGCGCAGTTCGTTCCCGCCGGGTTCGTCCTCTCCGCCGCCGTCGGCGTCGGCGACCTCACCGCGACCGACGTGTTCGACGCCCAGGGCAGCGCCGCCGAGGGCTTCGCCACGTTGCGTCGGGTCGATCAAGGCCTGTCGCTGCCCATGCCGGCCTTCGTCGGCTACCGCCTCCACGCCGCTCCGATGTTCGCCGCCGGGGCCTTCTTCCAGTACCAGCTCCACGACGTCTATCTCAACGACGACCCGCGACTCGCCAGCCGCAGCGACGGCAAGGCGTTCAGCCTGTACGGGGGGGTGAAAGTCCGGACCTACTTCCCGCTCGGCCTCCTCGAGCCGTGGATCGGCATCGGCGCAGGCTACGCCCAGGCCGAACAGACCTATCGCGACGACTACGGAACCACCCAGTTCACGCACAGCCTGCAGGGGGCCGTCCTCCCGCTGGAGGTCGGACTGGACTTCGTGCCGTGGGACTACCTCTCCGCGGGCTTCTCGTTCCTCTACGGCTTCGGCCTGTGGCAGGAGTACTGCCAGCGCTACTCGCGCGACAACTCCAACGTCTGCGTCGGTCCCGATGACGCCGAGTGGCCGAAGGATCCGCCCGACCTCTGGACATTCGACTTCCACGTGAACTTCTACCTCCGATGACGCTGTTTCTCCTCCTCCTTGCCGTGGGGCTCCCGGAGCGAGCGCCTGCGGCGACGCCGGAGGAGGACGAGGCTTCCCGGCTCTGTACGGCCCTCCTGGACGACCCCGCCGAGCCCTTCGCGGCACGCCGCCTGTACGCGCTCGAACGCCTCCGCGATTGGCTGCCGGCCGGCAGCGTCGAATCGTGCCTCGACCGGCTGCCCGACGAGCGCGGTGTCCCCGCCGACCTGGCCCGCCAGGCGGCGGCCCTGCGCGCGACGCTCGGCTGGGAGGCCGGCGACGACCAGCTTGCCGCGGCGAGCGCCGTCCGCGGTGGCCTCGTGTCCGGCTGGAGCATCGCGGGGCCGTTCGTCGACCCGCGCCGCAGCCCGCTCGCCGGCGGCGGCACCGTCGCCGAGGCCGTGGCGGCATGGCGCGCGGGGGAGCCCGGCCCGCTGCCGGGCCGCGACGGGCCGGTCGAGCTTGTGGACCCGCCGGCGCCGCGCGCCGACGGCGTGCTCGATGTCGGGCGCACCGTGCCGGCGGCGGAAGGCGCCTGCGCGCTCCTGCATGCCACGGTCGATGTCCCGCGCGATCCCCGCCCGGCGCTGTTCCTCGGAGGAGCGGCCGAGCTTTCCGTGTGGCTCGCACCCCAGGCGCCGGATGCGCCGGCGGAACCCGTGATCGTCCCGGCCGTGCGCGACGGCCACGCCCCGTTCCGCGCCTCGATCGCCCTCCCGCCGCGCGCGTCCCGCGTGGATGTCCTGATCGGTGTCTGCCCCGAGGGCGGTGACGCGACGGTGCGGGTCGCCGTGGGAGCGGGTCGGACGGCGGTGGAGGCGGCCGAGGATCGGGTCGCGGATCGCGCCGCGGGGGCGGCCCGCCGTGCGCCGCTGCTAGACGCCGCCGAGCTGCTGGTCGTGTCCGGCGGGCTGCCGCCCGCCGGCGATCCGCTGGCGGGCGCGCTGGCCACGGTGGCGCCCGCCGATGCCGCGAGCGCCGCGCTGCTGCTCGCCCGTTCGGCCGCGAGCGCCCCGGCGCGCCAGGCGGCGGCCGTGCGTGCGCTGCGGCTGACCCCCGACGATCTCGAGGTGTTGCTGGCTGTGGTTGGGGAGGGCCGCGAGCTGGAAGGGCTGCCGGGCGTGGCCGAGGCGCTGCGCCGGGCGGGAGAGGTCGCCCCGACGTCGGTCCGCGTCGGCCTCGCCCTGGCCGCGGACTCCCTGGCCAACGGTCTGCCGCTCGGCGCGGAGGCGTGGCTCCGGCCGCGGCTCGCGGCCTCGTCCGTCCCGGTAGCGGTCCTGCGGGCCGCGGTCGAGGTGGCGCAGGCTCTCGGGCGGGTGGCCGAGCGCCGCGAGTTGTCGGAGCGCATCCTGGCGGTGCGTCCGCGGGACGACGCGGCGTGGGAAGAGCGCTTCGACGCCGCCGTCGCGGCCGGCGACGCGGACGCGATCCGCGGCTGGCTGGCCGGCTTCCCGTTCGCGGACGGCGGCGCGCCGCTGCCCCAGCCCTCCCTCGCCCTGGAGCGCCTGGCCGCGCGCACCTCGCTGCGCGTCGGCGACGTCGAGGCGGCGATCGCGATCCTGGAGCGTCTGGCGGCGGAGCGGCCCTCCGACGAGACGGCGTGGTTCGACCTGGGATGGGCGCTGGCCCGCGCCGAGCGCGAGGACGACGCGGAGCGCGCCTTGCGCCGCGGTCTCGCCCTGCGCCCCTCGGACGCCCTCGCCCGGACCTGGATCGCCGCACGCTCGACCCCCGACCCGGACGAGCAGCGCTGGCTCGAGCCCGGGACCGACCTCGCGGAGCTGGTCCGGGACGCGCGGTCCCTCTTCCCCGACGCCTCGACCGTCTACGCCTTCCGTTCGGTCGTCGTGACGCTCGATGCCGGTGGAGGCGTGCGCGAGCGCCACCGCCGGATCCTCCGGGTGCAGACCGGGAGCGGAGCGGACGCGCTGCGGGAGCTGCCGCTCGCGGCGCTCGATCCCGGCCGCACGGTCTTCCAGCTCCGGCGCATGTCGGTGCGGGACGTCGATGGGCGTGCGCGGGGCGGCGCGTCGGTGAGTTGGAGCGGGGCCGACCTTCCCGAGGCCCGGTTGTTCACGCCGACGCGTTTCGCGGCGGTGTCGTTGCCTCGGCTGCGGGCGGGCGACACGGTGGACGTGGAATTCGAGCTGCTCGACGTCGGGACCTCGTTCCTGCCCCAGGACTCGCTGGCCCGCGAGTACGGCGTGCGCGACGTGTCGCCGACGGCGCTGTTGCGCGTCGCCGGCGTCGTGCCGGGCGCCGTCCCGCCGCTCCTGGACGCGCCGCAAGGCCTCGACGCGCGGACGGAGCAAGGGGCTTCCGGCTCGGGCTCGTACGTCCTGTGGGAGGCGCGGAACGTCCCGGGGGTCGAGTTCGAGGTGCTGGCGCCGCCGCTGCGCGAGGTCGCGGGCGCGGTGCGGCTGACGACGTTCGGCTCCTGGCAGGACGTGGCCGGGTGGATCGGCGCGCTGTGGCGCTCCCACGGGGACGACGCGCGACTGGCCGAGCGGTGGGCCGAGGCGGACGCGGCATCGATCTACCGCGACGTGGCCTCCACGGTGCGCTACGTCGCCGCCGAGTACGGCAGCCACGGGCTCGCGCCGGCGGCGCCGTCCGTGGTCCTCGCCCGCGGCTGGGGCGACTGCAAGGACAAGACCGCGCTGCTCCTCGCCGCCCTCGACGCCGCTGGCATCCAGGCCGTCCCGGCGCTGGTCCGCACCCGCTGGGCCGGCGACGACCCGTCGGCCGGCGGCTTCGCCTTCCCGTACGCGTTCGATCACGTCATCGCCTACCTGCCGCCGCCGCTGGACCGCTTCGTCGACCCCACCGCGACGCGCCTGCCCTGGGACGTCCTGCCCCGCTCCGACCGCGGCGCCTCCGCCCTCGTCCTCGACCCGTCCGGAGCGCGCGCCGTGACCATCCCGGCCGAGCCGCCGCCGGAGGAGGGCATCGACCGCCGGGATCTCGTCTTTCTCGATCCATCCTGCGAGGCGGCGCTGGTCGGGAACCTGGGCGCCGGCGGCGCCGATGCGGGCGACCTGCGCGAATTGCTGGCCGCGCCCGACCTCCGGCCGGGCATCCTCGCCGTGCTCCTGCGACGCGAGCTGCCCGACGTGCGGTTCGTCGCCGTCGATGTCGAGGGCCTCGAGCCGGATGCGCCGCGCCTTCGTGCCGACTACGTCGGCTCGATCCCGGCCTTCTGCCGCCTCGCCGCGGATGCCCTCGAGGCTCCGCTCGGCGTGCGCTTCGATCTGGTCGAGCGCTTCGCGTCCGCGGACCAGCGCGTCAACGATCTCGAGCTGATCGACGCCGGGTTCCCCGTGCATTGGCGCCGCGACGTGCAGATCGGCCTGAGCGGCAATTGGTCGTGGGGCGCATGGCCCGCGCCGGTCCGCGAGAGCGGCGAGTTCGGCAGCTTCTCGCTCGACGTCCGCCCCGAGGGCGGCATGCTCCATGTGTCGGTCGATCTCACGATCCCGCTCCTGCGGGTGGATGCCGGGCGGTACACCGCGTTCCGAGCCTTTCTTGCCCGGGTGGATGCCGCGTTGGATGTCGTGGCGAAGGCCGTGCGGGAGGGACCGGGGGGAATTGAAACCACAGATGGACACAGATGAACACAGATAGGGACAGGAAAGGGACGACGACGGCCGTGGGCCACGGCAGCCGACCCTGGCGGCGCCGGGTTCCCCGCGTTGCGGGTCGGTTCGCTCCGCTGTCTCTCCTGTCATCTGTGTTCATCTGTGTTCATCTGTGGTTGCTCTCTCTCTGCGCCCTCTCATCCGCGGACGAAGTCGGCGGCGACGGGATGCTTCGCGCCCCGACGCTCGAGGCCGCGGTCTCCGCATCCACTTCCGCTCCAGCCGACGCGCTGAACTCGTTCCTCCGAGGGGAGGCGCTCTCGATCAGCGGGCATCCGCGGGAGGCGTTCGAGGCGTACACGACCGCGGCGGAGCTGGCGGTGGCGCGCAACGCCGGGGCCGACGCCGTCGTCGCCGGGCTCGCGCTCGATGCGGTGATGGCGCTGGTCGCGTACCTGCCGAGGAGTGAGGCCGGGACGTGGCGGCCTCCGGCGATTTCGTGGAACGACCCGTGGTGGCTATGGGCGCGCCTCGCCGCGGCGCGCTACGAGCTGGCGATTGCGGCGATCACGGATGATGTCGATGGGGTGGCGGCCGCGCGGGCCGCGCTCTCGTGCGACTCGGCGCCGTGGGTGGCGCTGGCGGCGCTGGGCGGGAGCGGGAGCGTCGTACCGGCGAGCGCGCCGCCTGCGTTCGCTCCGTTGCCCGCGGCGGTGCCGCAGGAGCATGCGGACCGATGGGCGGGGAGGGTGGATTCGTGCTTGTCGAGCGGCGAGTGCGCGACCCGCTGCGGGCCGTTCTTCGGTCTGGGCGGGCCGGGTTTCCCGGGGACGAACGTGGCCGAGACCGAGCTGGTCGCGAACGGCGACGCGAGCGTGCTCGTCGCGGTCGCGGGCCGCGAGCGCTTCGTCCTCTCGCTGGACGGTCGCGCCGTGCTGGAAGGCGATCCGGCGCTGGAGCGCGTCGGCGAGCGCTGGCTGGCCGTGGAGCTGCCGGCAGGGGTCCACCGTCTGCGTCTGGTCGTCGCGAGCGATGCGGCGCCCACGATCGAGGTCGAGCGGATCGGCGCCGGCGACCTCGTGACGATGCGATCGCCGTCGGGCGCCGAGGTGGTGCTTGGCGCGGGGCTGCGGACGCGTGCCCTGACGGCCGAGGGGCTTGTCGCCTTCGTCTCGGATGATCCCGAGGCGGCCGGCGAGGTCGCTCGGACCGGAGACGAACTGTCCTCCCTGTGGCTCGCGGCATCCGTGGCGCGTCGCGCGGGGGACCTGGACGCCGCGACGTCGCTGCTCGAGCGGCTGGTCGAGGTCGAGCCGTCGTCGGCGATGGGGTGGAACGCGCTGGCGGATGCGCTCTGGAGCGGCGACCTGCCGCAGGAGCTGCGCGCGGAGCGGCTCCAGGCGATGCAGGACGAGCATGCCGAGGCGCTGGCGGGCGGATACGTCGCGTCGCTGATCCGCGTCGGCCTCCTGTACATGGAAGGCCGCGGGGACGAGGCGGTCGCGGCGCTCGAGGAGAACGTGCGTGCCTTCCCCGGCGATCCCGGCCCTGCGCTGGTCGATGCGCGCCTGGCGCTGGGACGCGGCGATCTCGAGCGCGCCCGCCGTTCCCTGGCAGCGGCGGAAGACGCCGCCGGCCGCTCGTGCCGACTGCTCGACGTCGTCGCGGAGCTGGCCGAGGCGCGGGGCGATGCCGCCGCCGCCCTGGCGGCACGACGGGAGGCGGGGGGATGCGAGCCGTCCTTCTCCGGCCTGGTCGAGGACCTCTTCCGCGCCGGACGGCTGGCCGAGGCCGCGACGATGGCGGAGCACGGGGCGCGGACGGTCGGGGATCCGCTCCTGGGCACGAGATGGCGCACGCTCATCGCCCTGGCCCAGGGCGATCCGGTGGGCGCAGCCGACGCGGCGCTCCAGACGCTCCGGCTCGCGCCGTCCGACGGCGTCGCCGCGCTCGACGCCTACGATGCGCTCGTCGGCTCGGGACGCGCGGCGGAGGCCGCGGCGCTGGTGGAGCGCCTCGCGGTCGCGGCACCCTCGACGGGCCGCACGCTCGATCGACTGGCGGCGCCGTCCGAGGCCGGCCGCTGGCCGTTGCGCGAGGACGGCGTGCGGCGTGTCCTCCTGCACGAGGCATCCGGCACGGCAGGCGACCCGCCGCGGCTGACGGTTCTGGACCAGGCGGTCGTGGTCCTGCGCGGCGACGGCTCGCGCGTGACGCGCATCCACCGGCTGGAGCGCGCCGGCACGGCGGCGGCGGCCGAGGACCTGGGCCAGCTCGACGTCCCGGCGGGCGCCGAGGTCATCGCGGCGCGGGTGATCCGCGCCGACGGGTCGGTGGAATGGGGCGGCGAGCGGCTCGGGGCGACGACGATTCCGCTGGGCAGCATGCGCGCCGGGGACTACGCGGACCTCGAGTACGCCGAGACGCGCCCGGCGTCCGCGATGTTCCCCGGCGGCGCGATCCTGGACACGTTCTTCTTCGCGGCGCCGGGCGAGTGGATGGAGCGCAGCGAGTACGTCGTCGTGGGGCCCGCCGAACTGCCGGTCGCGGTCGACGAGGGGCCCGGGACGCCGGCGGTCGAGCGGGCGGACGTCGAGCTGCTGGCGATCCGGCGTTGGCTGGCGCGGGACGTGGCATCGACGCCGCTCGAGCCCTGGTGTCCGGACGCGATCGATGTCCTGCCGAACGTGCGCGCCTGCGTGGGTTGCACGATGGACCGCGCGGTGAGGTGGATGGGGGAGGACGTGCGTCGCCGCGGCGGGCTGGATGATTCCGAGGTCCCGGCGGCCGGCCTGGAGCCGCCGGCCGACGCCGCTCTTCGGGCCCTGTACGCCTGGGTCGCCGGGGAGGTGCGCTCGCGCCCGAGCGCCGCGGACACGGCGCGCGACGTGTTCCTGCGACGCGAAGGGGACCGGACGTTGCTGCTGTACCACCTTGCGCGGCAGGCCGGGCTGGACGCGGAGTTCTGGTACGCCTCGCCGGAGGGGCGCGGCACGCCGCCGGCGGACCTCTGGCTGGCCGGGGACTGGTCGGTGCCGCTCCTGCGTCTCGGCGGAACGTGGGTCTATCCCTCCGAGGACTTCGTCCCGTTCGGCGCGGTGCCGCCGAACGTCGAGGGGCGGCCCGCGGTGCGCATCGCGCCCGCGCCGGGCGCGGGGGTGGTGACGGGCGTCGAGGAGCCGCCGCGCGAGTTCGTGGTCCGCCTGGGCCTCCGGGTCGAAGCCGGGGCGCCGATCGGGGTCACCCTGCACGGGCTGGCGGCCGTCGCGCTGCGCCAAGCCCTCGCCGCGGACTCCGATCGGCCGCTGGAGCGGGTCGTCGGCACGTACGCGCTGCCGGCGTTCGGCGACGGTCCGACGCTTGAGGTGTCGTCGGTCGAGCCGCGTGACGACGCGGAGCAGCCGCTGCGGATCGAGGCGCTGGTCCACCTTCCACCCGACGCGGCCGGGCGACCGGGGCTGGCGGTGCGCCACCGCTGGCAGGATCGCTTCGCGGCGCTGCCGGTCCGCTCCGAGCCGCTGCTCATCCTGGTTCCCACGGCCGAGGAGTGGACGATCGTCCCGGCGTGTACGTCGATGGCCGTCGCGGCGACCGTCGTGCCGCTCGACCTGCAGACGCCGTTCGGCTCGTTCCGGCAGGCGGTCGAATGGTCGCCGGGGGCGGTCGACTTCCGGATCCGCCGCTCGCTGCGTCTCCCGACGCAGCGCATCGAGCCGGAGGACTACGCGGCGTTCCGGGCCTATTGCGCGGCGGTGGACGCCGCGGTGGAGGAGCCGATCCCCGCGGACGCGTGCGAGCCATGAGCCATCCTCTCTGCGCGCCGGGCGCGCAACGGTGGCCATGGGACGGATCACGCCCTCGGACGAGCAACAACCCTCCCCGACCAAAGCTTTCCTACGGGGCTAGCAGGGCACGTACCGTTTCGAACGAATCCGCGAGGTCCGGGTAGATCGGCTCCAATTCCAGCAGGTCGGAGAGAATCCCGCTGCGGATGTCGGCGACGGTGCCCAACTCCACCCCGCACAAGAGGGACAGCTTGTAGCTCTCAAGCGCCTCGGCAGTCCGTCCCTGGGCCATCCAGGCGTCACCGAGATTGAGGTGGGCCAGCGCCGCGGTGCCCGTGCACTCCGGCTCGGCGGCGATCGCCCGCTGCGCCAGATCCTCGCCGGCGATCGGATCTCCACGGAGTGTCATCCACCACGAGGCGTTCGAGCACGCGGTGGGGTCGCCGGAATCGTCGCACCGGCGGAGGTCATCGTCCTCGCGCTCCTCCAGCGTGCGGGTGTCGGCGGGCACGGAGCCCTCGCCCTCGGTCGGACCGTACCGGTACGCCACCTGGAACGTGGCGCTGGCGAGCTCGTAGCCGCCCGAGTCCGAGCTGTACAGTCGGACGTCCCAAACGCCTTCGCCGGGCGCATAGAGCGTTACGGTGCCGCTTATGTCGCTCACGTACTCGTACGAGACGTCATAGGCGTCGGCCTCGTATTCGCTGCCGTGCGGGGCGTCGACGGGCAGGATGCCGATCCAGGCGTCGTACGCGCCCGCCAGTCCGGGCGCCTCGTATTCCACGACGACTGGGTCGCCAGGGGAGAACACTTCGGCAACCCGTAAGATCGCCGGTCCGGCGGGGTAGTAGCCATCCGGCGCCGCGACCGGCGACGTCCCTTGCGCGCTGAAGTCCTCGTACGACGTCCCGGCCTCGTCGCTCCACGATTCGGCGACGTAGCGATCGCCGTATGGGCCATCCGGCGTCGGCGCCATGAACGGCGACGTCCGCTGCGCGCTGAGCTCCTGATACGCCATCGCGGCCTCGTTGCCCCACAGTTCGACGCCGTACGTGTCGCCATAGGTGTCCCACGTGTAGCCGCCGTAGAACCCGAAGAACCAGTCCGCGGCGCCGGGCGCATCGGGCCGGGACATGCCGGGCACGGGATAGGCCGGGAACAGCTCGAAGGCGAGCTGGAAGAGCTGTGCCATCCAGAGGCCGGCGCGAAAGCCGTAGCCGCCCTGGTCGGTGTAGTCGAGCACGTCGGCCAGGAAGGTCGCCTCGAGCTCCATCTCGCAACCGTGGAAGCCTGGATTCTCGTCCGACATCACACAGAATCGCGGACCAAAGCCGATCCGGCCGAAGGAGTAGAGGTTCGTGCCGTCGGTGGTCAGCATCGAATTGTCCGCCCGATAGATCGTCTCCGCCGCACCGAGGTAGCGCATGCCGCCACGGCCCTCGACTCCCACCGTCAACCACGGGACGACGTCCGGCAGGCCGAACCGGAGCAGGACGCCCCCGTCGAAGGCCACGCCGTACTCGCTCGCTTGCGCCATCGCCACGCCCCCGAAGATCGTGGAGACGGCGAAGCCCGCGCTGAAGTGCCGACTGAAGTAGGGGAACATGGTGAAGTCGAACTGCCCGCCCATCCCGAACGCCGACGAGCCCACGTTGCGCTCGGTTCCGGTCCGAGTGTCCTTCTCGGTGGCCAGCAGCGGCGCGAGCATGAGGCTGATTCCGAAATTGAGCTTGAGATACCACGACGGCCCTCGGTAGTGGGCGACCGACTCATCCACGGAGTAGCCGGAAAGCATGCCCATCATCAGGCCCACGTCGGCGTACATCTGGCCGACGGCCGCCACGCCCTGGGAGTGGAGGCTGTCGCGTCCGACCCGGGCCGAGTATTCGTCGGCTGCAGTGGCGAACCCATCGCCGGGTCCGCCTTCCGGGCCGTCGGCTCCAACCCCGGTGCCCCAAGCCCCGCCACCGCCACCGCCGCCACCGCTGCCGCCCTCGCCGCCGCCTTCGCCGCCTTCGCCTTCGCCGCCTTCGCCGCCACCGCCGCCGCCCCCACCGCCTTCGCCGCCACCGCCGCCACCGCTGCCGCCGCCCTCGCCGCCACCGCCACCGCCGCTGCCGCCGCCTTCGCCGCCACCACCCTGATCGCCGCCCGTCCCGTTTTCGCCCTCTTCGTCGTCGGCTTCGCCGGAGGTCAGTTCGTACCAAGTAGGGCCAGCCGCCCCACCACCCGGCTGACCTTCTTCTCCGCCAGGTGTGTCGTCGTCATCGCCACCCCCGAACAGATCCCGCCAGGCCGGAGATCCCACGACCGGTCCATCGCCGCCGCCTTCACCACCGGTGTCGTCCCCATCCGTCTGCCCTGTCGGGGTCGAATCCGAAGATACCCGCGTGAACGTCGCACGGATCGACGATAGTAGCGCGTGGACATCACGGCCCTGGCAGGCCGTGTACCACATTCCGGAGCCACGCCCTCCCGCCGACGACCACGGGGCAATCGTGGTTTCCTCGCTCACCACGGCCGTATTGCCGTCCGAGCAGTTCCAGACGCCGTTCCACTTGATCCGCAACGTATCGCCGCAGCGGTTCTGGATCTCGATGAAGTCGTAGCCGGCCTCCATCGGGCAGTCGTAGTAGAAGAACTCGACCTCGCAGTTGAAGCCGACCGGAACGGCACCGGCTGTCTGAGCATCGCTGCAGACGTGCTGCTCGAACTGCGCCCGGGCCGCACCCGGGCCGAGCGAAAGCGCCGCCGCTGCGACGGTCGCCGAGACCACCGGCCACCTTGCAGGCCCGAACGTCGTCGGCCGCATCGAGCTTCCGCCGATGCAAGGCGCCACCCCATCACAGGCCCGTCGGGACACGATCCTTCCTCGTCGGTCGTGGCTGTTCATCGCACGCTCCTCCCCGCGCCTTGCGACCCCCCAAGCCATGCCCGGCAATCTGCGGCTGCAGATCGCAGCCCTTTTGCGCCGGTATTGTGAGTTCCAAGATACTACCTCGACAAAGAAGGGATCAAGCACATCGGTAGCTGACCGCCCTTCGTATGGCCTGCCCTTGTGGTGGAAACGCTCGCCGAGAAGCGCGAATCGCGCTCGCACAGTGCGCGACCGTGTCCCGTGTCGGCCGGCCGGGAGAGCCGCGGACGGACGAGAGAACCCGGAGTTGCCCTTCCGCGCTCACGACGCGCAAGGTGGCGCTTCTCTGCGATTGCCTCCAGTTCCGACCGCCCCGATGTCGCCTGGACCCGCGCCCCACACGTTCGTGGAGCCGACCGGGGAGGAGATCGCCGTCGAGGTCGACGCCGTGTCGTCCCAGTGCGGGATTTTCGGGCCACGATGCCGTTCGGATGCGACACCGCGTGCATCGGAGCAGGCAATGGATGATCGTCCACGCAGAGGATCGAGACGGCGAATCGTGGTAAAGGAAGTCGCCATGCGCTTCGAGAAGCCGCTCGCGAGGTTCGCCGGTGCTCATCGGTGGTTCATTCCGTTCGCCCTTGCGGCCGCCTGCGGCCCGCGCACCGTCGAGCGACCCGCCGCGCCGCTTTCCGACACCTCCAGGGCCCAGGGCGAGCACGCCCGGCCGGGTGCCGATGACTCTGCGCATCCGGACGACCGGGTCGCACTTGGCAGCGCCGCCCTGCGCTGGCGCACCGACACCGCAGGGACGGCATCGTCCGGCGGCTGGCTGACGCCGCAGGTGCTCTGGTCGCGAGGCAACCTCGTCGTCGCGCGTGACGACCAGATCGGCGTGCTGATCGGCTACGACGCGGCGGACGGCCACGAGACGTGGCGGCTGCCCATGCCGGGCGAGCGCGGCGGCGCCGGCAGCAGGGCGCCCGTCGAGCAAGACGGCGTGCTGTTCCTTACCCGCGGCGACCGCCTGTTCGCGGTCGACCTTGCCGCTGGCCGGCTGCTCTGGGATCGCGAGTCGCCCCGCGGAACGGGCAGGGCATCCCTCGCGGTGCCTGGCAGGCTTGTCCTCCTGACCGACGTCCCGCCCTCGTCGGAGTTCGGCGATTCCGATTCGCCAGCCGGCCCGGGTGTTCCGGCGGAGACCATCCTGTCTGCGTTCGACCCCGCCGACGGAACGCCGGCATGGGAGGCTCACGTGTTGACCGAAGGTCCGAGTCTGGCGGTGTCGCCGGAGTACGCCGTCCTGGTCGAGCACATGCCAGACTCCGGGGAGTGGGAGGAATCGTCCACGATCCGCGCCGGTCGGCAACGGAGCACCAAGGCCGGAACCGCACGGCCCGGAAACACGGCGTGGCCTCGCCGACGCACGCTGAAGCATGCCGGGGGCTACCAGGCGGAACCCGCGTTCCGGACGGTCCTGTCCCTCTACCGCCTCGCCGACGGTACCCTCGAACGGTCCGTGACGCATCGGGGCTACCTCGAGCGGCCGCTGGCCTGGCAGGACGTCCTTGTCATCACCCAACGGCTCGACGAAGGCTCCGGGTGGTTCTTCGAAAGGCTCACCGGGTTTCGGTTGCCGTCGCTGGAGTGGATCTGGGACCGGGATCTGGAGGCCGGCTCGCCGCTGGCCTCCCTCTGGGAGCTCGGACGCATCGCCGACGACCTGCTGCTGGGCGCCGGCCGTACTCTGCAGCGCATCGCCACGACGACCGGTGACGTCCGGGCGGAGTTGGATCTGGTTCCGCTGCTGCCCGGCGGCGAGACGGACGATGTCGACTGGTGGGCTCGCTCTTGTGTCGAGGCGCTCGTCGCCGCCGGCGATTCGTTGCTGCTGCTCACCACCGACAGCTGTGGAAACCGGTTCCTGATCATCGACGCCGCGACGCTCCAGCCGCGTTCGGCGACCTCGGGGTTCGACGAGCCGTCCCCGATGCCGTCTCCGCCGCTCGTGGCCGACGATCGCACCGCCGTGCTCGCCGTTCCGGGCGGGCTCGTCGCCATCGATCTCCAGGCGACCGTGGAGCGTTGACCAAGCGCCGGCGACGGAGCCCGCTCCAGGCCCGGGCGACGACGACCGCACCACCCGCCACGCACTTCACGGTCTCCGTCGGCGATACGCCCGCCCCGGCGGGGCGGTCCGTGGCGGGGGAGACGCAGTACACCCGTCCGTCCTCGCCGTAGACGAAGAGGCGAGCGGCAACTCGTGGACCAAGTCGACCAGCAGGTGCAGCTTGTATCCGAACCACCTGGCCGGGATCCGACACCCGAGCACGAGCACGCGGCCGAATCGCCCAGGGCCGCCCGCCGACCACCCCCGTCCACGCAAGATCGAGCCGCGGTGGCCCCCCTGGGGTATTTCCCGCGCGCAGCGCGGATGGCTCGTCATGAGCCCGCTTGAACTTCCGCCCGTTTGTACTATGGTCCGCCGGCCGGAAAGGGGACGGACGGATGGGCGACGCGCTGATCGTCATCCCGACGTACAACGAGGCGGACAACGTGCGGCCGATCGTGTCGGCGGTGCGCGGCGTCGTTCCCGACGCCCACGTGCTGATCGTGGACGACAACTCCCCGGACGGCACGGGGAAACTCGCCGACGAGCTGGCCGCGGCCGACCCCCAGGTCCACGTGCTCCACCGCGCGGGCAAGGAAGGCCTCGGCCGCGCGTACCTCGACGCGTTCCGCTGGGGCCTCGGGCGCGGCTACGACAAGCTGGTCGAGTTCGACGCCGATTTCTCGCACAACCCGAAGTACCTGCCCAAGATCCTCGAGGCGCTCGATCGCTCCGACGTCGCCGTCGGCTCGCGCTACGTCGCCGGCGGCGGCACCGAGAACTGGGGCCTCGTCCGCAAGATCATCTCCGCCGGCGGCTCGTGGTACGGCCGACTGGTGCTCGGCGTTCCGATCCGCGATCTCACGGCCGGGTTCATCGGCTGGAACCGTCGCGTGCTGGAGGCGATCGACCTGGGCCGCGTGCAATCGGCGGGGTTCGCGTTCCAGATGGAGATGAAGGTCCGGGCGCTGCGCAAGGGATTCCGCGTGGAGGAGGTCCCGATCATCTTCGTCGACCGGCGCGCCGGGACCTCGAAGATGTCGGGCGGGATCCTGGTCGAGGGCCTGTTCCGCGTGTGGCAGGTCCGCTCCCGCGTCCGGGCCGAAGAACGCGAGGGCCGGTAGCGTGGGTGCGGGAGACCTGGCGCGGCGCTTCCCCTGGGCGCGGTTCCTCAAGTTCTGCATCGTCGGCGGCAGCGGCGTCTTTGTGAACTACGGCGTCTACCTGCCGCTCACCCGCTGGCTGCACGTGCTGGAGGAGTCGTCCCAGGCGCTGAGCATCGCGGTCTCGATCCTGACCAACTTCGTGCTCAACGAGGTCTGGACCTTCCGCGACCGCCGCAGCGGGGGCGCGGGCGGGTTCTTCCGCCGCCTGTCGCAGTTCTACCTCGTCTCGCTCGTCGGCGCCGCGATCCAGTGGGGTGTGGCAATGCCGCTGTGCTATCGCACGCTGGGCGTGCCCGACATGCTCGCGGTGCTGATCGGCATCGGCGTCGCGACGGGGTGGAACTTCCTGCTCAACCTGATCTGGACGTGGAAGAAGTCGAGCGCCGCGACGCCCAAACCTCCCACAGCCTGAACCCCGCCACGGAGAAGACGATGCCCAGGAGCGCGCCGACCAGCGCATCCGAGGGGAAGTGCACGCCCAGGTAGACGCGGGAGAGGGCGACCAGCGCCGCGGCGGCCGAGGCGGCGATCGACCAGCGGGGGTAGACCAGGGACACGTAGGTCGCCGTGCCGAACGCGGCCTGCGAGTGCCCCGACGGGAACGAGCGATCGTACAGCGCGTCGCCCGGCATCCGGACTTCGACCTCGCCCCGGATCTCGGCGGCCATGAAGTGCCGCGCCGGACGTTCCCGGTCGGTCGCCCATTTGATCGCCTCGACCGCCAGCGCTCCGACGGCCACGGAGAGCACCATCGCCAGGAGGTGCCGTCGCAGATTCGGGCGGTCGAAGAGCAGCATCGGGCCCAGCACGAGCACCGCGAGCACGACGCCGTGGCCGAGCCAGGTGACGGCACGGAAGAACCAGTCGAGCGCGGGGGCGCCCAGGCCGTTGACGGCCAGGAAGACGCGCTCGTCGAGGCGGATCAGCCAGTCAGGCATGCCCGTGAACTATCCAATCTCCACCTCCTGGAGGTACTCGGGCACCACCACGTTCCAGCCCAGCTCGCCGGCGATCTTGTCGCGCAGGGCCGCGGAGGCGTCGGGCTCGCCGTGGACGACGAAGGTCGTCCTGGGGGGTCTCGGCGCCGTGCGGAGCCAGCGGAGGATCTGGCCGCGGTCGGCGTGGGCGGAGAGGCGGGGGATCATCTTCACCTGCGCGTTGACCTCGACGAACTCGCCGTGGATCTTGACCGTCTTCTCGCCGTCGAAGAGCCGCCGGCCGCGGGTGCCCATCGCCTGGAAGCCGGTGAGCAGCACGGTATTGCGCGGGTCGGGGAGCATTTCCCGCAGGTAGTGCAGCACACGCCCGCCGGTGGCCATGCCCGAGGCGGAGATGATGATCGCCGGCTTCTTGCTGCGCGCGGCCATGCGCGAGCCGCGCGGGCCCTTGGGGATCTGCGCCGTGCGGTAGGCCAGCGGGCCGCCCGAGCGCGCGCGCTCGCGCATCTCCTCGTCCTGGTCCTCGACGTGCGCCAGCACGACCTTCGTCGCCTGCTCGGCCATCGGCGAGTCCACGATGATCGGCACCTGCGGGATGCGGTTCGCCTCGCGCAGCTCGTTCAGGAGGTACAGCACCTCCTGGGTGCGGCCGACGGCGAAGGCGGGGATGACGATGCGCCCGCCGCGCGCGATCGCCGCGGTGACCAGCGCCGCCAGCTCGTCGCGCGGGTCGACCGCGTCGTGGTCGCGGTCGCCGTAGGTCGACTCGACGAGCAGCGCGTCGCACTCGGGTACCGGCGTCGGATCCGGCAGGATCGGCGCGTCGTACGGCCCGATGTCGCCCGAGAACAGGACGCGCAGCGGCGGCCCGCCGGGGTTCTCGACGGTCAGCCGCACGTGGGCCGAGCCGACGATGTGCCCGGCGGGGAGGAACTCGGCGGTGATGCCCGGCGCGAGGCCGATCGGCAGGCGGTACTTGCAGCGCACGAAGAGCCGCAGCGCGTTGCGTGCGTCCTTCTCCGTGTACAGCGGCCGGGCGGGGGAGTGCTTCGAGAACCCCTTGCGGTTGGCGTAGCGCGCGTCTTCTTCCTGGAGCCGGGCCGAGTCGGGGAGGATGAACTGCGCGACGTCATAGCTGCCGCTCGAGGCGTGGATCGGGCCGTGGAAGCCCTGGCGAACGAGCAGCGGCAGGCCGCCGATGTGGTCGACGTGCGCGTGGGTGACCACGACGGCGTCGATCGAGGATGCCTCGACCGGCAGCGGTGCCCAGTTGCGCTCGCGCAGGGCCTTCTGTCCCTGGAACAGTCCGTGGTCGACCAGGATCCGCGCCTTCCCCGTGTCCACCAGGTACTTCGATCCCGTCACCGTACCGGTCGCTCCGAGGAACTTGATCTTCATCTCGCGCTCCTCACTTCCCGCCCCCCCCGCACTCCCCGCCCCCCCCGCACTCCCCGCACTCCCCCCGCACTCCCCCCGCACTCCCCCTACCGGCACCTCTCCCCCACCACCTCTCCGGCTTCCCCCTCCACCCGTCCGCATGCGGTGCGCAGGTCGTCGGTCGCGAGGATCAGCTCGTCGTCCTGGCACTCCGTGCCCGCGGCCGCGCGGTTGAACGCCTGGAAGTCGCCCAGCGAGCGCGGGAAGCCGGCGTCCCATGCGACGCCGAGGCGCGACAGGCACGAGAACACGACCTCGGCGTCGCGTTCGGCCGAGAGTGCCAGGTCGGACACCTTCGCGGCCTCGGCGAGCGCCTGCGCGTCCTCGAACGCGCGGTCGGCATCGTCGAAGCCGCGCAGGAAGATCCGTTCGTACAGCGTCGCGAGCCGGGCCCGCTCGCTCGTGTTGTCGCCGCCCGCGATGCGCCAGGCCGAGACGTGCTCGAAGGCGGCGGCGAGCGAGCGGTCGAGCGGTCGTTCGAACGCGTCGCGCGCGGCGGCGGAGAGGAGCGATTCCCAGTCGCCGGGAGCGATCGTCCTGCCGGCCAGGGTGAGGGCGACGCGGAGGCGGTCGCCCTGGCCGCGCTCGATGGCGTCGACGACGGGGTTCGGGTCGGCGGGTCGGCGGACGGTGGCGGCGCCTTCCAGGCCGCGGCGGGCGGCGATGAGGGCGACGAGGCGCAGCTCGGGATCGTCGGAGGCGAAGAGCGGATCGAGGGGGGCGAGCGGGTCGGCGTCGTCGTCGGTCATCGAGCCCAGGTCGCCGGCGGGGCCGGCGACGACGGCGGCGAGGACGGCGGCGGCGGCCAGGACGTGGCGGCGGACGCGCCCGACGACGAGGGTCTGCGTCGGGAGCGCGGCCAGCTCGGCCGGTGCGTCGTCGAGCAGTTCGCCGCGGGCGAGGTGGACGGCGACGACGCGGGCGAGGGTGTCGCGTTCGCCTTCGAGGAACATGGTCGGGTCGAGGCGACCTGCGGCCTCGCGGACGTCGGGCGAGGGGTCTTCGCCGCCGATGAGGGCGGCTTCGAGGATGGCGGCCTGGGCGGTGCCGACCTCGGCGGCGAGGACGGTGAGGCCCTGGATGGCCTGGAGGCGCTCGCTGGGGTCGGTCGACCGAAGCTGGTCCAGGAGCTCGGGGACGAGAGCGGCGCCTTCGCCGGCGGCGATCTGGGCCTGGAGGCGGGTTTCGGCGTCGGGGTCGTCGGTGCGTTCCAGGAGGTGGTCGGTGGCGTCGGGGACGGCGAGGACGGGGATGGCGCCGGCGGCGGCGCGGCGGACGGCCTCGGGCTGGGTTTCGTCGTCGGCGAGGTCGAGGAGCACGTCGGCGAGGGCGACGAGGTCGGCTTCGGCGGTCTCGCCGGTGCGGCCGGTGGCGATCGCGTCGGTGGCGGCGTGGATGAGGGCGAGCCGTTCGTCGGGACCGGTGGCGTTGCGGATGCCGTCGGCGAGGAGGTCGTAGGCGGCGGGTCCGCAGCGGCAGGCGAGGGCGGGGCCGACGAGGCGTCGTGTGGCGGCGTCGGTTTCTTGGTGCAGCCGCGCTGCGAGTGCCGTGCAGGCGGACTCGAGTGCGAAGCAGGGTTCCTGGCCGAGGGCCTGCAGGCCTGCGGCGCGGCGTTGGGCATCGGGCGCGGTGGTCGCCAACTCGGCGAGCGCTTCGATCTCGACGCGTCGTGCTTCGCAGACGGCGCGTTCGTCGGCATCGCCGAGGGCGTCGCATTCCGCGGGCGGAGTCGCCGCGGCGAACCCGGTTTCGGGATCGGGGATGCCGGGTGGGGGGCAGGCGGGGAGGAAGAGGAGGAGGAGGAGGGGCAGGAGGAGGAGGAGGGGAGCCGTTTTCGGTTTTCGGTTTTCGGTTTTCGGAAGGGCGGAAAGGAGTTGGTGCCGGGCCATCCGTGGGGGAAGGGGATCGTGTTGCTTCACGTGCGCATCCATCGCAGGATTTGCGGATCTTGACAAGATTCTTCCCGCCGCTAGATTCCCGCCCGCCGACGAGGCTGCTCCGCCATAGCTCAGTCGGTAGAGCAGGTGGCTGTTAACCACCGGGTCGGGGGTTCGAGTCCCTCTGGCGGAGCCAACGATCGGGAACGCGACAAGCGCGGCGTCGAGCTGCGCGAGGCGGGGCGCGCGGAGTTCCGGCACGCGGTCGCCGCGCTGGCACGCTCTTGTGTCGGGAGACCGGTAGGGCCGGCGCCGACGCCGAAGAGAACCTCCACCGGAGGGAAGGTCAGTTCGGCTTTCGCGTGCGCTTCGCGCAGGGGATCACGTGGAAGGACAGGAGGCCGTTTCCGGAGGTGCCGGTGGCCTGGCGCGCGATCGCGGAGAGCGAGCGGATCGCCTTGCCGTCATGCTCGCGCTCGCGCATCGCGCCGGCGCGGGGGATTTGCGGGTCCCGCGCGCGTCGTCTGTGCGGGTCGTTCGAGCTCGGTGCCGACACGCAACTGGTCGACGTACTGCGCGTAGCGGAAGGTTCGATCTCGTCGCCGACCGGTGGTCTCAACGAGCACGCCGAGGTTCTCGAGAACGCCGATCGCTTTTGCCGCGGTCGGCTTCGTCGTCCGTAGAAGCTCGACCGTGCCGGGCACGGTCACGATCGGGTGGCGCGGAAGCAGCTCGAAGAGACGGGCCGCGGCGACGGATGCGCGCGCGCCTCCGAGCACTCGGGTCCGGTCGCGAGCGACCAGGGCGAACAGCCCCCGCGCACTCTGCACCGCCTCCTCCGCAATCGTCGCCACCCCCTCGAGGAAGAACGACGTCCAGCCCTCCCAGTCGCCCTCGGTCCGTACCTGGTCGAGCGCCCGGTAGTAGGCCTCGCGCCGGCGCTTGAAGAACAGGCTGAGGTACAGCAGCGGCTGCGAAAGCAGCTTCCATTCCTCGAGGAGCAACGCCACGAGGAGCCGGCCCGTGCGGCCGTTCCCGTCGAGGTAGGGATGGATGGTCTCGAACTGCGCATGGGCGAGTCCGACGCGCACGAGCGGTGGAAGCCGATCGTCGGCGTGGATGTACAGCTCCAACTCGCCGAGCAGTCGGGGCACCTCTTCCGGCGGCGGCGGCACGTAGAGCGCATTGCCGGGCCGCGTTCCACCGATCCAGTTCTGCGATCGGCGAATCTCACCGGGCCGCTTGTCCGCGCCGCGCCCCCCCTTCATCAGGCGGCGGTGGGCTTCGCCGAGCAGCCGAGTGGACAGGGGGAGGCCGTCCTCCCGGGCCAACTGCCTGCGGGTGTAGGCCAGGGCATCGAGGTAGTTGCAGAGCTCCAGCACCCCGGCCTCTTCCGTCGGTCCCGGCAGCGCTCCGGCTTCGTAGTTGAGCAGGTCCACGAGCGTCGCCTGCGTGCCTTCGATCTGCGACGATACGACGGCCTCCTTCCGCACGAAGGCGTAGATGAACCACTCGACGGACGGCACCATCTCTCCTGCGAGGTCCAGCCGCGACAAACCGTGCTCGGCGGCTCGCAGGAACTCCTGCATCCTCGTGCCGACCTCGAGCGGAGGGTCGACAGGCGGCAGCGGCTTCGGAACGAAGGCTGCGATCTCTTCTCCCCCCACCGTCCTGCGCTCGAATGTCCCCGTCTCTCTGGCCATGGCCGCTGGGAAACGATCCTTTCCCAAGGCTCGGCGAAAGTAAAGCCTTCTTTACCAGACCTCGCAGTCGGCGGCCAACGCCGCGATTCTCCACGGGTCTGAAGACGGCCGTTCTCGATGCGTCTTGGATCGAGAGCCAACGTGATCGCCGTCCGAAACCCGGGCGGGGGAGGTTGCCGCGCCCTCCGCTGGGCCGTCTCGCTTGGCGCGAGGATTGGTCGAGAGGTCGGCGGCGCCTTCGTGCCGGCGCCGTCATGTCGCGGATGGCCCGGAAGACGAGCTGGAAGCGGGTATCGCGCTTCCTCTCGGCGACCGGGATTACCGGGGCGGACCGATGCGCAGGCCGCGGCAGTTGAAGGCGTCCATGTCGACGGTGAGCTGGAAGCAGCCCTCACCGGCGCCGCACGCCGAGACGATCGCAGCGGTCCAACGGGGATGCTCGGCCTCCGGCGCGTCGAAGAAGTTGATCCACATCGACTGCTCCGCATCCTCGCCGCGCAGGCCGACGTACTGGCGCCGGTAGTCCGCGAGTCGCGCCGCGATCCGGGAGACGGCCGCGCCCCGCCCGGCGGGCGACGCGGCGAGCGCCCCGAGGTGCTCGCGCACCAGCCGCTCGGCCTGCGCGACATCCGCCCCGGTCGGCGTCCAGCGGCCGCCCGGCGCCGGCGGACCCGCCTCGAGCTCCTCCGGAAGAACGACGCCGCGATACCCCGACCCTTCGACGATCCGACCTTCCATGCCGCCCATGATCTCCCCTTCCCGCGTCCGCTCGACCACCGCTCCCGGACGCCACCATAGCACGTCGCCCCGGGCGCCCGGCTCGCGGAGGGTGGTGGGTCGTTTCGGCTGCACGTCGTGCGGCAACCCTGCCAGGTTCGGTCGGACGGAAGGACGGCATGGCGGGCCCCTGGTCAATCCGGTGTTTGTCGCGCGCCCGTGCCGGGACGGTGGAGCGGGGTCTTGCGGGCGGCGAGGTCCTTTCCGGATGGGCCGACGTTTGAGGTGCCGGTTCGGCACCTCAAAGCGCGCGCGGCGGGACACGGGCCCTACAGCTCGACGGCGAGGCCGTCGAACGCGAACTCGTGGCAGGCGGGGAGCGTGCGGCGGCGATCCACGCCGTGGCCCAGGTGCGTGAAGACGGTGCGGCGCGGGCGGGCGCGGGCCGTGAGTCGCAGCGCCTCCTGGACGTCAAGCACGCTGCGTAACGACCGATCGGCCCGCTCCTCCCAGAAGCTGGTACCGAGGACCAGGACGTCGAGGTCGCGCAGGCGCTCGTCGACCAGCGCGTCCGGCACGTCCAGCGAGTCGGGCATGTAGACGATGCGACGACCCGCAACCTCGATGCGGTACGCGTAGGCGAAGCCGTTCGCCCCGTGCGGCACCTCGAACGGCTCGAAACGGGCGCCGGCGAAATCCACCGGCCCGTCGGGCCGCTCGATCGCCATGCGCGCGGGCAGCCACGGGTAGCGTTCGAGGAGCATGTCGTGGCTGCGGGAAGGCACGTGAACGCGCAGGGGCGCGGCGGTCCAGCGCACGAAGTCGTACAGGTCGACGATGCCGCCGACGTGGTCGTTGTGCGAGTGGGTCAGGAAGACGGCGTCCAGCGAGCGGATGTCGTGCGCGACCAGACGCTCGCGCAGCTCGGGCGGCGCGTCGAGCAGGACGCGGGCGCCGGGCCATTCGAGCAGCACGGCGGGGCGGGCGCGCCGATTGAAGCCCGTCGTGCGGGCCTCGGCGCAGACCTCGCAATCGCACCACCACCGAGGCACGCCCTGCGAGTCGCCGGAACCGAGGAAGGTGAGGAGCACTGGATTCATCACTGTGCGGGGGTCCTGTCCTCCTGCCGCCATCGGAGTCCATCGGTGTCCATCGGTGGTTCCGTCCCGTCCGGAGCGCCTAGGGTTTGCGGGCCGCGAGGTCCTTCATCGCGACGCCGGCGGCGATGAGGATCGGGTCGTAGACCGGGGCGAAGGGGGGAGCGTAGGTCAGGTCGAGCTGTTCGACCTCGGAGACGGTCATGTCGGCCTGCAGGGCCGCCGCGAAGACGTCGATGCGCTTGGCGACGGCGTCGCCGCCGGCCATCTGGGCGCCGAGCAGCCGGCCCGTCTCGCGTTCGACGAAGAGGACGGTGCGGATCGTGCGCGACCCGGGATACGAGTGGCCGCGGGTGCGGTGGCGGGAGACGGAGGCGACGGCGTCCAGGCCCAGCTCGCGGACTTCGCGCATCCCGAGCCCCGTGCGGCCGACCTCGATGTCGAACAGCTTGAACGCCGCGCTCCCGACGATTCCGGCGAAGCGCTCGTCGGCGCCTGCGGCGTTGGCGCCTGCGATCTTGCCCTGCTTGTTGGCGGTGGTGCCCAGCGGCACCCAGACCGGGAGGCCGCTCACGCGGTGGGTCGCCTCGGCGCAGTCGCCCGCGGCGAAGACGTGGGGGACGTTCGTGCGCTGGCGGTCGTCGACGGCGATCGCCCCGGAGGGCCCGAGCTTCAGGCCGGCGGCCCGGGCGAGGGCGACATCGGGGCGGATGCCGGTGGCGACCAGGACGAGGTCGGCCGCGACGGCGCCCTGGTCGGTCTGGACGACGAGCAACCGTGGCGTGGTTCCCTGGGCGATGCCGGCAACCGAGACGCCGGTCTGCACGCGGACCTCGTTCCTCCGCAGCTCTTCCAGGGCGGTCCGCGCGATCTCGTCGTGATAGCCGGCGAGGATCTGCTCGGCGCGCTCCAGGATCGTGACCGCCAGGCCGCGCCGGCGGAGCGCCTCGGCCATCTCCATGCCGATGTAGCCGCCGCCGAGGATCGCGGCCTCGCGCGGGCCCGATTCGGCGAGGTGGCGCTTGAGCACGGCGCCCTCGGGGAGCGTGCGCAGGACGAACACGCCGGGGAGGTCGATGCCCGGGAGGGGCGGGCGGACGGGCGCGGCGCCGGTGGCGACGATCAGCCGGTCGTAGGGCTCCTCGCGAACGGCGCACTGGTCCAGATCGCGCACCTCGACCACCTTGCGGTCGGGCCGTATCGCGAGAACCTCGTGGCGCACGCGGACGTCGATGCCCCGGTCCTTGCGTGCCTCCTCCGCCTGGAGGACGACCAGATCGTCGAGGGTGCGGGCGGGGTCGATGAGGTTGTACGGGATGCCGCAGGAGGCGTACGAGATCCACCCGCCGCGCTCGAACACGACCACGTCGGCGCTGGGCGCCCGCCGCTTGGCCTGGCTCGCCGCGCTCATCCCCGCCGCCACACCGCCGATGACCACGATGCGCATGGGGGGGAACTAGCATGTTGCGGCCTGTGGCCGCAACGAGGGTTCGAGCTCGTCAGGTCGAGGCGGCGCCGCGGTGGCGGATGTCCTCGCCGCGCACCATGAAGACCACCATCTCGGCGATGTTGCAGGCGTGGTCCCCGATGCGCTCGAGGTACTTGGCGACCGACTGCACCCGGGTGGCGCGGTAGATGTTCCGCGGCTCCTCCATCATGTAGGTCAGAAGCTCGCGGAAGATCTGCTCGTAATAGGCGTCGACGGTCTCGTCGCGGCCGAGCACGTCGCGGGCACGGTCGGCGTCGCGGGAAACGAAGGCGTCGAGCGCCTCGCGGACCATGCCCTGCGCCGCCTGGGCCATGACCGGCAGGCCGACGTAGGGCTTGAGCGCCGGCTCCTTGTTCAGCTCCAGCGCCCGCTCCGCGATGTTGACCGAGAGGTCGCCGATCCGCTCGAGGTCGGTGACGAGCTTCAGGGCGATGGTCAGGAAGCGCAGGTCGGAGGCCACCGGCTGCCGGCGGGCGAGGATGCTCAGGCAGAGCTGGTCGGTCTCGACCTCGAGCCGATCGACCTCCGCGTCGCCGTCCAGGATCCCCTGCGCCAGCACGTCGTCGCGCTCGACGACCGCGCGGATGGCGCCGGCGATGGCCGCCTCGACCTTGGCGCCGAGCAGCAGGATCCGCTCGCGCAGCTTCGTCAGCTCCGCCTCGTACTCCCGATCGGTATGTGTCAGCGGCATGGCAACTCCCCGGCCATCAGCCGAACCGGCCGGTAATGTAATCCTCGGTCTTGCGGTTGTTCGGGTGCGTGAACAGGACGTCGGTACGGTCGACCTCGACCAGCTCGCCCTGGTAGAAGAATGCGGTGAAGTCGGCGACGCGCGCGGCCTGCTGCATGTTGTGGGTGACGATGGCGATCGTGTAGCGCTCGCGCAGCTCGTGGATCAGCTCCTCGATGCGGGCAGTGGCGATGGGATCGAGGGCCGAGCACGGCTCGTCCATGAGCAGGACCTCGGGCTCCAGGGCCAGCGCGCGTGCGATGCACAACCGCTGCTGCTGCCCGCCGGAGAGG
The DNA here is from genome assembly GCA_016218765.1 of Deltaproteobacteria bacterium. GTDB lineage: Bacteria > Myxococcota_A > Polyangia > DRWM01 > JAAZOP01 > JAAZOP01. The sequence continues at coordinate 24,598 of JACRCZ010000101.1, forward strand.
CTGGAGCCCGTCCGCTTCAGGACGTCCCTGACCTCGTCCCACAGTGCGGCCTGCCGCAGCGCCTTCTCGACCGTTCCCGCCGGGTCCGGGACGGGCTCCCCGCTGAGACGCAGGCCGGCAAGCACGTTCTCCCGGATGGACATGGTGGGGAAGGGGTTCGGCTTCTGGAAGACCATGCCGACGCGACGCCGCACGCGGACGGGGTTGACTCCGGGGGCGTAGATGTCCTGGCCGTCCAAGGCGACGCGGCCGGCGACGCGCGCCCCGGGAACGACCTCGTGCATGCGGTTCAGGCAGCGGACGAAGGTCGACTTGCCGCAGCCGGAGGGCCCGATGATGGCGGTCACGCGCGTCTCGGGGAACGCCAGCGTGATTCCCTTGAGCGCCTCGTTCGCGCCGAACCAGGCGTGCAGGTCGTGCGCCGCCATCTTCGTCCGGACTACCAATAGACCCTCCGTTGCAGTCGCGCGCGCAGCCAGATCGCGACGCCGTTGAGCAGCAGCATGAGCGCGATCAGGACGACGATGCCGGCCGCGGCGTTGACGTGGAACGCCGCCTGGGGCCGCGAGGTCCAGTTGAAGATCTGGATCGGCAGCGCCGTGAAGGCGCTGTGGACGGAGTCCGGGAGGAAGGCGACGTACGTCAGCGCGCCGATGGTGATCAGCGGCGCGGTCTCGCCGATGGCGCGCGCGAGCGAGAGGATGACGCCGGTGAGGACCCCGGGGAGGCACATCGGCAGCACCACGCGCTGCAGGGTCTGCCAGCGGTCGGCGCCCAGGGCGAAGGACGCCTCGCGCAGCGAATGCGGCACGGTGCGCAGCGCCTCGCGCGAGGCGATGATCACCATCGGCAGCAGGAGCAGCGCGAGCGTGCAGGCGCCGGCGAGGACGCTGCGGCCCATCCCGATCACGCGGACGAAGATCTCGAGGCCGAGGAGGCCGTAGAGGATCGAGGGCACCCCGGCCAGCGTACCGATGTTCAGCTCGATGAGGGCGGTCAGGCGGCCGGGGCGAGCGTACTCCTCGAGGTACAGCGCGGCGCCGAGGCCGAGGGGAATGGCGATGAGGGAGGTCAGGGCCATGAGCCAGGCGCTCCCCGCCAGCGCGGGCAGGATGCCGGCGATTTCGGCCTTGCGCGAAGGGAAGCCGGTGAGGAAGTCCCAGCCGAGACGCGGCCAGGCATCGACGAGGGCGCCGCCGAAGAGCCAGAGGAGCAGGAGCAGCGGCAGGACGATGGCCAGGATGCCGACCGCCTGGAAGGCGCGCTCCGGGGCCAGCTCCGCGCGGCGCATTGCCAGGTCGTGGACCGGGGAGGTGCGCAGGCTCACAGCGTGCCTCCCTTCAGCACGCGGCGGCGCAGCCGGAACGCGACCGCGTTGAGGCCCAGCGTGAGGAGGAACAGGGCGAGGCCCACGGCGAAGATGGTGCGGTACTCCAGCGTGCCCGTGGGCGTGTCGCCCAGACTGATCTGGACGATGTAGGCGGTCATGGTCTCGATCGGGGAGCGGGGGTCGGCGGTGAGGCGGGCCTGCTGGCCGGCGGCGATGGCGACGATCATCGTCTCGCCGATGGCCCGCGAGATGCCCAGGATCACGGCGGCGCCGATGCCCGAGAAGGCCGAGGGCAGGACGACGCGGAAGACCGTGCGCAGCCGGCCGGCGCCGAGCGCGTACGCCGCCTCGCGCAGGCTCGCCGGCACGGCGTAGATCGCGTCCTCGGAGAGCGACGCGATGACCGGCAGGATCATGACGCCCATCACGATTCCCGGGCCGAGCGCGTTGAACCCGGCCAGGCCCGGCACGAACCTCTGCAGCAGGGGCGTGATGTAGACCAGCGCGAAATAGCCGTACACGACCGTGGGGATGCCGGCCAGGACCTCGAGCGTCGGCTTCAGGATCTTGCGCGCCCTCTCGGGCGCGAACTCGGCCAGGTAGATCGCCGCCAGGAGGCCCAGGGGCAGCGCGACGGCGACGGCGATGGCGGTGGTGAGCAGCGTGCCGGCCAAGAGCGGCCAGATGCCGAAGTGCTGGTCCGTGAACAGCGGCGTCCACTGGGTGTCGCCGAGGAACTGGCCCAGGGAGACCTCGGAGAAGAACCCCGCGCTCTCCTTGACCAGCACGACGACGATGCCGAGCGTGGTGAAGACGGACACCATGCCGCAGGCGAAGAGCACCGCCGCGATGATCCGCTCGGACGGGGCGCGGGGAGCGTGGAGGGAACCGCTCACGACTTCCTACTCTGCCTCCTGCGCCAGGAGCCGGTCGATCGTCACGCCGACCTGCGAGCCGCCGGTGAACATCGAGCCGGTCTTGCGGACCTCGAGCCGCGCCAGCGCGAGGGGGTACGCAGCCTCCGGCAGCGGCACGTACCCGACTTCCGATACCAGCGGGATTCCTTCGTGCAGGAAGTAGCGCGCGAACGCGGCCACCTCGGGCCGGTCGAGCGACTTGACCGCGACGTAGACGAAGAGCGGCCGCGACAGCGGCTGGTAGGTGCCGTCGCGGATGGTCTCCAGGGCGGCGGCGACGGGACCGTCGCCGTTCTCGGCCTTGCCGTCGTCCACGGGGAGCAGCTTGAGCTTGTCCTTGTTCTCCGCCCAGTAGGCGAAGCCGAAGAAGCCGAGGGCGTTGTCGTCGCCGGCGACGCCCTGCACCAGGGTGTTGTCGTCCTCGCTGGAGGTGAAGTCGCCGCGGCTGGAGTGTTCCTTCCCGACGATGGCCTCGGTGAAGTAGTCGTAGGTTCCCGAGTCCACGCCGGGACCGAAGAGGTTGAGGGGGCGGTCCGGCCAGCCGGGTCGCACGTCGCTCCACTTCGTGACGGCGCCCTGCGCTTCCGGAGCCCACATGATCTTGAGCTCCTCGACGGTGATGCTCTGCGCCCAGTCGTTGCCGGGGTTGACGACGATGGCGATGCCGTCGTAGGCGACCGGGAGCTCGATGTACTCGACGCCGCCGCTCCGGCACGCCTCGATCTCGGACGGCTTGATCGGCCGCGACGCGTCCGAGAGGTCGGTCTCGCCCGCGCAGAACTTCTTGAACCCGCCGCCGGTGCCCGAGATGCCGACGGTGACTTGCACGTCCGGTTTGGTCTTGCCGTACTCCTCGGCGACAGCCTCGGTGATCGGGTACACGGTGCTCGACCCGTCCACCTTCACGGTGGCGGCCGAGGACTTGCGGCAGGACGGGACGCCGGCGGCTGGAAGCAGCGCGGCGGCGAGGACGGCGGCGATTCCGGTTTGCCTGTTCATGTCCGAGCCTCCTTTCCGACGGCGTCCAGATAGCCGTCGTCCGTGTCGATCCCGTGACGGGAGATTGACATCTCCAAGAAACGCCTCAGTAGGAGACCTGCGCCGCGAGGATGACCTGGTTGTTGGCGGTCCGGTCGTCGTACCGGAAGCGCGAGTACGAGAGCTGGAGCATCGCCTCGTGGTGGACGATGAACCAGTTGAGGCCGCCGTCGAGCTGCCAGTACTCGTCCGTCTGGTGGTTGGCGTCGGTCGGCAGCACGTCCCGGTCCATGTCGGGGTCGTACCAGCCGAAACGGACGACCGGCTGGAGCATGTCGGCGATCGTGTAGCCCGCCGCGGCGTAGAAGCCGTGCGCCCACGTGACGGCGCCGTCCGAGCCGACGTCCCGTGCGGCGATGTACTCGCCCTGGAACAGGAAGCCCCAGCGTTCGAAACGCAGGTCGCCTTCGTAGCGGTCCTTCGTCCCGGCCTGTTCCCGGTCGCCGACGGTCGCGTACGCCACGCCGGCGATCGTCAGCCCCTCCAGCGGGTAGGCTTCGAGCCGCAGGGCGAGATCCTTGGAGTTGTTCGTCTCGAAGGTGTTCTGCCCCGCCCCGTTGAACACGCCGGCGGAGTAGCCGAACCAGTCGAACTTGTGGGCCAGTCGAAGCCCCAGGTCGCGCCGGTCGCCCCAGAGCCGCGCGATGAGGAAGCGCTCGGGGAAGAGCAGATGGCTGGAGGAGTTGTAGCCCTCGTAGGAGACGGGGATCTTGAACTGGCCGATCGAGATGTCGACGTACGGCACCAGGAAGGTGAGGTAGTAGTCCTGGAACATGTCGGCAACGGCGCTGGACGGCGCGCGGACGGTGACCTGCTCGGGGTTCTCCGGGTCGGTCGGCGGCGGGTCCTGGTTCTGGACGTCGATGGTGGCCGATCCGAAGGCGACGGAGCGGGCGGGGTCGATCATGACCTTGTAGGAGATCCAGTCCGGGAGGATTTCGCCGCGCACGGACAGCTCGGCGCGCCGGACGCGGAACGTGTTGTCGATCTCGTCGGCGTTCGTGCCCATGAAGTCGGCGACGTACCAGCCCTGGAGCAGGATGCCGGGGCGGAAGTAGCCGCCGGCCGAGCCGACGGACAGGCGGTCGGGTGCGGCCGGTGCATCGGCCCCCGCAGCGGGGGAGGCCGCCCCGCCGGTTGGCGGCGTCTGCGCCTCCAGGTACGCCGGTGCCATCCAGATGACGAGCGCCGCTGCCGCTGCCGGAACGACCTGGGAACTCCTCATGCGATCCATGGCTCCTCCTTGGAGCATCGTTATGGCGGATCGAGCGGTGGGGCGTAGTGACGGGAATGTGAACTTCTCGTGACGACGGTGACATCGGGGTGACGGGGGTAGAGCGGCAGAGCGGTGGAGCGGTGGAGCGGTGGAGGAAGGGGGAAGCGGTTGCCAAGCCGAAAGGGAGGACTTATCGGGGTCCCAGGCGGGTAGGGCGACGGGCGGAGGGGACGATGGCAGGCGGAGCGAGGAAGGCGGAGGGGGGGTGGCGGGCCGACGTCGAGGCGATGCGGGCCGAACCGCCACGGCAGCTCTTGTTCCTGTGCGTGGCGAACTCGGCGCGGAGCCAGATGGCGGAGGGCATCGGCCGGTCGCTGGCCCCGCCCGCCGTGCGTATTTCTTCCGCGGGCGCTTCGCCCACGATGGTGCGCTCCGAGGCGATCCAGGTGCTCGACGAGATCGGAATCGATATCTCCGAGCACCGCGCGAAAGCCGTGGCGTCGCTGGCGGACGTCGAGTCGGTGGACACGGTGATCACGCTCTGTGCCGAGGAGGTCTGCCCGGTCTTCCTCCACCGGGCGCGGCGTTTCCACTGGCCGTTGCCCGATCCGGCGGCGGTGCCGGCGGGCGAGGGCCGCCTGGCGGCGTACCGCGCGGTGCGCGACGAGCTGCGGCGACGGCTCGAGGCGCTCTTCGCCGGCTGAAGCTGCAACCGGCGCTCGTGCTGGAGACTGTGTCGCGCGCGTGGTAAGGATCGCGCCGCGGGAGCGGCCGCGACGCGATGAAGCTGGTCATCCAGATCCCCTGCTACGACGAGGCGGAGAACCTGCCGGCAACGCTGGCGGCGTTGCCCAAGGCGGTACCGGGCTTCGATCAGGTCGAGGTCCTGGTCGTCGACGACGGCTCGACCGACGGGACGGCGGACGTGGCGCGGGCGAACGGGGTGCGGCACATCGTGCGTTTCCCGCGCCACCGCGGCCTCGCACGCGCGTTCTCCGCCGGCATCGACGCGGCGGTGCGCCTGGGCGCGGACGTCATCGTCAACACCGATGCCGACAACCAGTACTGCGCGGAGGACATCCCGGCGCTGGTCGCGCCGATCCTCGACGGTCGCGCCGAGATGGTCGTGGGCGACCGGCAGATCGGCAAGGAGGACCGCTTCGGCGCCGGCAAGCGGGTGCTGCAACGCTTCGGCAGCTTCGTCGTGCGCCTCGCCTCCGACACGCAGATCCCGGACACGACCAGCGGCTTCCGGGCCATCGCGCGGGAGGCCGCGCTCAAGCTGTTCGTCGTCAACGACTTCACCTACACGCTGGAGACGATCATCCAGGCGGGGCAGGGCGACTGGGCGGTGACGCACGTCCCGATCCGCACCAACGACCAGACGAGGCGCTCGCGGCTCTTCCGCTCCGTGCCCGAGTACCTCCGCCGCTCGGCCGGCACCATCCTGCGCATCTACACGATGTACCGGCCGCTGCGCGCCTTCGTCCTGGCCGCTGTGGTGTGCTTCCTCGCAGGCCTCGCGCTGCTTGGCCGCTTCCTGTACTTCTACCTCGAGGACCCCGGCTATTCCGGCCACGTGCAGTCGCTGATCGTCGCCGCCGTGCTGCTCATCGCCTCGTTCCAGCTCGCGCTCTCCGGCGTCGTCGCCGACCTCATCGCCGCGAACCGCAAGATGCTGGCGGACGTGCTGTACCGAGTGCGGAAGATGGAGGCGGAGAGCAGTGCGGAGAGGGCGGGAAGGGCGGGGAGTGCGGGAAGCCCGCCCGACGCGATTTCCGGAGAGGGTGCCGGGAAGCGGGAAGAGAAGACACCATTGAACACCGATGGACACCGATAGGAGGGGCCCGTCGGCGACCGAGGTGGTGAGGAACATGCTGGCGCGCCGGGGGTGGGAGGCGCTGGCGCTGCTCGCGGTCGCGTGCTTCTTCCTGCCGGCGTTCCTGCACTGGAGCGCGTGGGGTTGGGGGGACTGGGGGTACTTCCACTTCCTGGACGCCGTCGCGCGCCGCACGGTGCTCGATTTCGGCGAGCTGCCCGAGTGGAACCCGTACCAGTGCGGCGGGAACGTGCTGGCGGCCAACACGCAGTCGCACGTCGGGTCGCCGTGGCTCGTCTTCCCGCTGCTCTTCGGTCCCGCGGGCGGTGCGAAGGTCGCCATGGCCCTGCACGGGCTGATCGGCGCGGGGGGGATGCTGCTCTTGCTGGGGGCGATGGGCATTCGCGGCCCCGGCCGCTTCCTGGGGGCGACGCTCTTCGCCTGCTCGGCCTTCTTCGGCCAGCAGCTCTCCGGTGGCCACGTCTGGGCCTGGCCGTTCTACTACGTCCCGCTCGTCATCCACTTCCTCCTGCGCGGATGCTACGAGCTGCGCTGGGCGTCGCTGGCCGGCGCGTTCGTGGGGCTGATGGCGCTGGAGGGCGGCGTCTACCCCGTGCCGTACACGGGGCTTCTCGTGGCGGCCGTCGGCCTGGCCATGACCCTGGGCTGGACGCCTCTCGAGGGCCGCCCGCCGGCCCGCCGCTGGATGCCCGCCGCGGCGCTTCTGGTGTGCATCGGGGCCGCGGCGCTGATCGGCGCGGCGAAGCTCCTGCCGAGCCTCGCGCACATGGCGGCCAACCCGCGGGCCGTCACCGACTACGATCGCATCGGTCCCGGGACGCTGCTCGATACCTTCGTCTGGAGGAACCGCGAGTGGAGCTGGGATCGGGATTCGCATTTCCACTACCGGTGGTGGGGCGAGTACTCGTGCTACGTCGGCTGGGCCACGCTTGCCCTGGCGGCCGGAGCAGTCGTCCTGCGGTTCCGCCGGGTGAGGGTGCCGCTGGTGCTGCTGGGGATCTCGCTCGCGTTGACGTTGGGGCACCTCGGGCCGGGCACGCCGTGGGACGCGCTGCACCGGCTGCCGGTGTTCGAGAACCTCCGCGTCCCGTCGCGTTTCTCCGTCTTCTCCGTGCTGGTGCTGGCGTTCCTGGCCGCGGTGGCCGTGTCCGAGGGGGAGAAGTGGCTGCGGGAACGGCTGCGGGGGTCGCGTGCGGCGTGGCTCGCGGTCGCGCTTCCCGCGGCGGTCGCGCTGGGGATCGCGGCGGACACGGCGAGCTTCAACGCCGCGCCGATTCCCGCGAAGTTCAACGAACCGCCCCCGCCGCCCGACGAGCCGCCGGCGCCGATGGTCCAGTCGCGCGGCTCGTACAAACGCATGTACGATCACCTGGCGCGCAACCGTGGCTCGCTCGCCTGCCAGGAGATCAACGCCATCCCGCGCTCGCCCCGCGTCCAGGTGCGGGACGCCGAGTACGGCCTGCTCCCGGCGGATGCGGGCACGGTCCGGCTCATCGACTGGTCGCCGAACGAGATCAACCTCGAGGTCGCGGCGACGGTCCCGGCGCGCCTGTGGGTGAACCAGAACCACCACCAGGGGTGGTCGTCGAGCGTCGGGACGGTCGAGTCGCTGGAAAATCAGCTCACGGTGCGGGTGCCGGCCGGCAAGCATCGCGTGCGGCTGGTCTACCGCACGCCCGGGCTGCGTACGGGGCTGGTGCTGAGTGTGGTGGGCGCCGCGCTGATCGGCGCGTGGTTCGTGCTCGATCGGCGGTGGAGGCGCGGCGCGTTTTCGGCTTTCGGTTTTCGGTCTTCAGCGCCGGGAGCGGACTCACGACTCACGACTCACGACTCACGACCTGCCGCGTTTTCCCGCCGCTGGTGGCTGAAGGCGTTCGCCCCCAGCGCGGCGTTCGTCGTCGTGGCGGCGGGCGTGCCGATCGTGTCGTTGCTCGCTGCGGAGACGAGCGACGCGGAGCTGGTGGGCGAGGTGGCGGGGGCCATCCGGCCGCGGTTCCGCGAAGGGGACGTGCTGCAGCTCAACCCGAGCTGGGCGGGCGCCGGGCAGCGGCCGTTCGCGGGGCTGGCGCAGAACGGGCCGGACGCGCGGGCCGAGCTGGAGGAGGGGGCGTGGCGCCGGATGTGGTACGTCTACTGCCGGCGCGACGGGCTGGAGAAGAAGCTGCGGGACGTGCTGGCGCGGACGGTGCTGTTGGAAAGGACGGAAATCGGCCATTACACGGTCTACCTGCTGGAGCCGCCGCGAGCGACGGAGGCGGAGTTCCTGACGGAGCGGATCGGGGGCGCGAGGGCGCGCGTCGTGCCGCGGGTGGGGGAGCCGCGGGCCTGCGAGCGGCGCGGCGGGGGCCCGCCGCTGGTCTGCGGGCCGCAGCCGTACCAGGAGGTCCGGGCGTCGGTGGAGAAGATCGGAGGGCAGCTCCGGCGTTGCGTGTGGATCCACCCGTTGCCGGACGGAGCGGAAACCGAGGTCACGTTTCCCGGCGTCCTGGGTGCGGTGGAGCCGTGGTTCACGCTCCGCTACGGGCTGACGGACGGAGCGGCGGCGGTGAAGGGGGGACCCGTGCGCGTCCACGTCTCGGCGGGGGACGTGCCGCTGGCGAGCGTCGAGGCCCGGAGCGAGCCGGGGTGGAAGACGCTGGAGCTGGAGGTGCCGGCGGGCGCTCCGGCGGACCTGGTGCTCCGCGTGTCGGCGGAAGAACCCGGGGCGCGGCACCTTTGCGTGGGGGGAAGCTTCGTGCGTGCCGCGGGAAACTGAGGGCGAAGCGAGCCGAGGCGCGGACGAAGCCGTGCGGCGGATTCGCGCGGTCCGCACCGCGGACGTGCGGGGTCGTTCAGGGAAGCTGGCCGCAGTCGGCGATGGCGACGGGTTGCGAGGTGGAGCCGCTCCGTGACCCGGCAGCCTCCATGGCCTGGACGACGTTCAGTCCCTCGACCACCTTGCCGAACACGACGTGCTTGCCGTCGAGCCACGACGTGACGACGGTCGTGATGAAGAACTGCGAGCCGTTCGTGTTGGGACCGGCGTTGGCCATGGAGAGCAGGCCCGCGGTCGTGTGCTTCAGGTTGAAGTTCTCGTCGGCGAACTTCTCCCCGTAGATCGACTCGCCGCCCGTGCCGTTGCCCCGCGTGAAATCGCCGCCCTGGCACATGAACTGCTGGATGATGCGGTGGAACGTGGAGCCCTTGTAGTGCAGGGGCTTGCCCGAACGTCCGGTGCCCTTCTCGCCGGTGCACAGGGCCCGGAAGTTCTCCGCCGTGCGGGGGACGACGTCCGCGAAGAGCTCGAACACGATCCGACCCGCCGCGCGACCGCCGATGGTGATGTCGAAAAAGACTCTTGGGTTTGCCATGAGCGACCCCTGTACCACGTCCGGCCCGACAAATGAAGATGCCTTCGTTCACGCGATCCCGGACCCGATGATGTCGGACGGGACGCCGAGATCGCGACCCGCGCCGAAGACGTGCCGGATGCCGCTCCCGCAAAGCCGGGATCAGAAGTCCGTCCGGCCGTTGACGTGGAACGCGGGGCCGACGATCGTCGGCCCGGGGCCCGCGACGCTCGGGTGGCAGTGGTTGCAGTCGGGCGCCGGGGGATGCGGGGTGGACGGCGGCAGGCCGTGGCAGGTTCCGCACGCCGCCTGCGTGCCGTCGACGGTGGTCCAGGTCGGCGAGGTCCCCGAGCCGCCGGAGAGCGAGGCGCCGTGGCAGTAGACGTTCGCGCAGCGGCTGCCGTCCCACGCCGGCTCCGTCCCGCCCGCCGTCGCCAGCTCGCCCCAGACCAGCTCGGCCGGGGCGGCGGAATCGAGGTGGCCCGGGGTGTCCATTGTCGACGGGACCAGGTGGCATTCCGGGCACGCCAGATCGCGCCGCCAGGGGGAACCGAGCGCGAGGTGGCTGCGATGGGCGCCGACGCCCCGGAACGACGTGTCCGAGCGGCCTTCGAGGTCGGCCGGCGGGGCAGGGTAGCCGTCCGAGCCGTGGCAGGAGTCGCAGCCATCGATCCGCACGTCGACCACGCCGTCGATGTGCCGCCCGCCGTCCACCCAGCTTCCGTCGGGGCCGATGACCTCGCCGTGGCAGAGCGAGCAGCTTCCGGCGAGGACGACCGGGTGGCCGCCGGTCGGCGGGAGGCCGTGGCAGGCGCCGCACGCGGCCTGCGTGCCGTCCACGACCGTCCATGCCGGCTCGGCGACGGTCCCGCCATCGAGCGTCGCGCCGTGGCAGTAGACGTCGGCGCAGGACTCCGTGGCGCCGTCGAACACCGGCGCCGTCTCGCCCGTGCCGGTCGCCCGGTCGCTCCACGCCAGCTCGGCGGGCAAGGCCGTGTCGGCGTGTCCGGGGTCGGAGTAGACGGAGGGCACGACGTGGCAGTCGGCGCAGGCGACCTCCGCGTGCCAGTCGGCCGGCGCGAGATGGGACTGGTGGGCTCCGACCCCGACCTCCGACGTGTCCGAGCCGCCGGCGAGGTCGCTCGGCGGGGCGGCGTTGCGCGCCGAACCGTGGCAGGAGTCGCAGGCGCCGCCGAGCACGTCGATCTCGCCGTTCACGTGGACCTCGCCGGGCCGCTCGAAGTGGGCCGGGTGGCAGCCGCGGCACAATTCGAGGTCGGCCGCCATCGCCGGATGGGGCGGGGGCGGCGGAACCGCGTGGCAGGTTCCGCACGCCGCCTGCGTGCCGTCGACGGTGGTCCAGCGGGGAGCGGTGAGGGAGCCGCCGGCGCCCAGCGACGCGCCGTGGCAGTAGACGTCGCGACAGCGGATGCCGTTGAACGACGGGGCGAGTCCGCCGCGCGACGCGAGCGGACCGAACGTCAGGTCCGCGGGTCGCATCGAGATGTGTCCCTCGTCGAACAGATCCGCCGGGACGACGTGGCACTCGTCGCAAGCCACGGGCCGGAAGCCGTCCGTCCCGGCCGGGAACAGGTGCCGGCGGTGGGCGCCCACGCCGCGGCTGCCGGTGTCCGTGTCGCCGCCGATCGCCCGTGGCGGCGCAGCGCTGGGCGCCTCGCCGTGGCATTCGAAGCAGAGCCCGGCCGCGTCGCCCCCGCCGTCCGGTTCCCCCTCGGCGGGAAGTCCGCCGGAACGGCACGCGGCGAGCGCGGCGCCCAGGGAGAGCAGCGCCGGCAGCGCACCCGGCTGCCTGCGGGCCGGCATCGTCCGGGGCGCTCCGGGCGCGGGCCGAGGAGGGCGTACGGCGACGGAAACGGTTGCGTGGCGCCTGTTGTTGCTGTCGGTCATGGCTCAATGGATGACGTGGCAGGCGCAGTAGTCCGCCTCCGGAACGACGGCACCCCAGCGGACCGAGGTCTGGTCGACGTGGCAGGGGACGCTGGTGCAGGTCTTGGTCGACGGGTTCCAGCCGGAGTACGTCGAAAGCACCGTCTCGTCGAAGGCGGGGTAGCGGGTCCACCCCGGCGGCACGAAGCTGAGCGAGGCGGTGGTGCGGAATGGCAGGGGAGAGAAGGCGATGTCGGCGGTACCGTTGACGTGGGTGCCGGTGTTGGTGACGACGCCCGGACTGCCCGCGGGCGGGTTGGTCGTTGCGGTGTGGCAGGAGGCGCCGGCGCAGGTCGCGCCGCCCGGCGTCGGATCGACGAAGGTCGTGTCCGCCTCGCGGGTCGTCGTCGTGTAGTGGCAGATGTTGCAGTTGATCACGGTCGAGGTGTCGGCGGCGGCGGTGGAGCCGTCGTGTGTCCAGTGGATGCCGAGGACGTGCCCACCGGGCCCCCAGCCGGTGCCGAAACCGGTGACGTCGTAGTGCGAGTTCGCGCCGGGAGTTCCGCCGCCCCCCGAGGGGTAGGTGGGGGGATCCCCGTGGCACTCCGCACAGCGCGACCCCGACAGCGCGCCGCCCCAGCGGGCGCCCGCGGAGTAGGTCCGCACGGCGGCCGAGGCTTGTCCCGACGAGTGGCAGTACATGTCGGTGCACGTGCCCTCGCTGTACGGGATGCCGTCGGTGTCGTAGAGCACCGTGGAGCCCGGCGTGTACCGGGCGGTGGCCGGGTTGAGCGCGAGCAGGGAGCCGGCGGGAGCCGCGGGGTCGTACAGCACGACGTCGACGCCGCCGTCCATGTGCTGCGCCGGATCGCGGCCGTGGCAGGTGCCGCAGCCGAAGCCGTACTCGGCGGGCGCGCCCGCGGACGCGGCGGTCTGCAGACCGCCGTAGGAGGCGTTCGCGACGCCGGAGTTGAAGTGGCGCAGGTGGCTGCCGGCGGTCGGGGGCGCACCGTGGCACGCGTCGCAGGCGCCGCCCGCGGCGTCGATCACGCCGTCGATGTGGCGGGTCGGGTCGCGGAACGTCATCCCCGGCCCGATCACGTCGCCGTGACACATCTCGCAGCGCGCGTACGCCGGGTGGCTGCCGCCCGGCGGCAGGCCGTGACATGTGCCGCAGGCGGCCTGCGAGCCGTCGACCGTCGTCCAGCGCGGCGCGGTGAGCGTGCCGCCGCCGAGGGTCGCCCCGTGACAGTAGCCGCCGCTGCACCTCGTGCCGTCGAAACCCGGGATGGCGCCGCCGGCGGACGCCAGCGCGCTCCAGGCCAGCTCCGCCGGCAAAGGGCTATCGAGATGGCCGGCGGAGTCCATGGCGGCGGGAACGCGGTGGCAGTCGCTGCAGTCCACCGCGCGATGCCAGCTCGGACTTGAGAGCAGATGGCTCCGGTGCGCGCCGACCCCGCGGGAGGAGGTCGCGCTGCCGCCGGACAGGTCGACGGGCGGCGCGGCCACGCCGCCGCCGCCGTGGCAGGAGTCGCACCCGCCGGTTGCGACGTCGATGACGCCGTCGATGTGGCGCGAGCGGTTGCGGAAGGCGAAGCCGGGGCCGATCACGTCCCCGTGGCACAGCTCGCACCGGTCGAGGGTCGTGTGGCTTCCGCCCGGCGGCAGGCCATGGCACGCGCCGCAGGCGGCCTGCGTACCGTCGACCCGGGTCCAAGCCGGTGCCGTCGCCGTCCCGCCGCCGTCGTCGAGTCTCGCACCGTGACACCACGAGTCGGAGCACGTCGAGCCGTCGAAGGCGGGAGAGGCGCCGCCGGCCGAGGCGACGGCGCTCCAGGTGAGCTCCGCCGGAAGCGGCGTGTCGAGATGGCCGGCCGTGTCCGTAACCGGCGGAACGCGGTGGCAGTCGCTGCAGACGACGTCGCGGCGCCAGGTCGAGCCCGTGGCGAGGTGGCTGCGGTGGGCGCCGACGCCCCGGAAGGTCGTCGCGCCGTTCCCGGACACGTCGACGGGCGGAGCCGAGACGCCGCCGCCGCCGTGGCACGAGTCGCAGCCGCCGGTCGCGACGTCCACGACGCCGTCGACATGGCGGGAGCGGTCGCGGAAGACGCGACCGGGCCCGATCACGTCGCCGTGGCACAGCTCGCACCGGTCGAGGGTCGTGTGGCTGCCGCCCGGCGGCAGGCCGTGGCACGCGCCGCAGGCCCCCTGCGTGCCGTCGACGCGGGTCCAAGCCGGCGCCGTCGCCGTCCCGCCGCCGTCGTCGAGTCTCGCACCGTGACACCACGAGTCGGAGCACGTCGAGCCGTCGAAGGCGGGAGAGGCGCCGCCGGCCGAGGCGACGACACTCCAGGTAAGCTCCGCCGGACGGGGGGTATCGACGTGGCCGGCGGCGTCGAGCGTTGCCGGAACGCGGTGGCAGTCGCCGCAGGCGACGTCGCGGCGCCAGGTCGAGCCTGCGGCGAGGTGGCTGCGGTGGGCGCCGACGCCCCGGAAGGTCGTCGCCGCGTTCCCGGCCAGGTCGACCGGCGGAGCAGGCTCGCCGCCGCCGCCGTGGCACGAGTCGCACGCGGTGGTGACATCGAGGCGCCCGTCGATGTGGCGGGCCGGCTCGCGGAAGGCGAACCGCGGTCCGATCACCTCGCCGTGGCACATGTCGCAGTTCGTCGAGACCGGGTGGTCGCCTTCCGGCGGCAGGCCGTGGCAGGTGCCGCAAGCGGCCTGCGAGCCGTCGACCGTCGTCCACCGGGGGGCCGTCAGCGTGCCGCCGTCGAGGGTCGCCCCGTGGCAGTAGCTGCCGGAGCACGCGACGCCGTCGAAGGCCGGTGTGGCGCCGTCGGTGGCAGCCAGCGAGCTCCAGGTCACCTCCGCCGGTGTAGGCGTATCGAGGTGGCCGGCGGCGTCGACGGCGGCCGGCACGAGGTGGCAGTCGGTGCAGGTCCCCGCGCGATGCCAGGTCGAGCCTGCGGCGAGGTGGCTGCGGTGCGCCCCGACGCCGCGGAACGTCGTGGCCGTGTTCCCGGCCAGGTCCAGCGGCGGTGCGGGCTCGCCGCCGCCGCCGTGGCACGCATCGCAGCCGCCACCGACGACGTCGACGATGCCGTCGATGTGGCGCGACGGTTCGCGGAACGTGAACCCGGGCCCCGCCACCTCGCCGTGACACAGCTCGCACGATGCGGCGGCCGGATGGTCGCCGCCCGGCGGCAGGCCGTGGCACGCGCCGCAGGCGGCCGGGGTCCCGTCCACGTGCGTCCAGACCGGTTCCGTGATCGTGCCGCCGCCGGCGGACAGCCGCGCGCCGTGGCACCACGCGTCCGCGCAACGCGCGCCGTCGAACTCCGGCTCCGCCCCGCCCGCGCGGGCCGTCCCGCCCCAGGCCAACTCGGCCGGCAAGGCGCTGTCGATGTGGCCGGCCTGGAACATGCCGTCCGGCACGACGTGGCATTCGTCGCAGGTGACGACGCGATGCCAGTCGGATTCGGCGAGGTGGCGGCGGTGCGCTCCGACGGCCCGCGAGCTCGTCGCCGTCTCGCCGTCGAGGGACCGCGGCGGCGCCGCGCTCGAATCGTCGCCGTGGCAGGCGCTGCACAGGAGGTCCGGCGCCGCGCCGTCGCCGAAGTCGAGTGCGCCGTCCCAGGTGGGGCCGTCACCCCGATCGGACGCCTCGCGCGCGTCCCGCGCGTCTCGCCCATCGGCCGGGACGGCCGAATCTCCGGTCGTCTCACTGTCGGGATCATCATCGTTGATTTCCGCATCAGAACGATGGCCACCGCCTTCGCAGCCAAGGAACAACAACAGGCCGCAGATGGCCGTCGTCGTGGCAAGACACAACATCGCCGGACGCAGCGTTGCGGCTATCAACATGCCGTGGTCGTAGCAGGAGCTTCAGGCGTCGTCAAGACCGGTGTGTGGAATCACGCGACTGCCGCGGCTGCGGCCGCCGTGCAGTGAACGCCGGTCAGGATCCGCGGGGAAGGCCGGCGGCACGGCAGGCGCCGTTGCGGTAGCCTTCGGGGAAGAGCGCCCACAGCGCGCCGACATCGATGCCGGCGGAACGGCAGGCGGCGTGCACATCGGGTGCCCGGCCGGTCGCCGCGAAGCGCTGCCGCAGGAAGCGGAGAATGCGTCGGTGGTCGTCGTTGAGACCTCCCGGGAGGTTCCAGTCGGCGACCACCATCGCGGCGAAGCGCTCGTCCCAGGAGTCGAACTCCGCGAGAAAGCCCGAGTCGTCGGTGCAGAACTGCGTACGGAGGGTGCCGTAGTTCTCGGTGAGGAGCAGCGGATTCGCGGTGCTGAGGAAGGCGTAGCTCAGCCCGGCGAGCCGGCAGGCTCCGCGGACGAAGCCGGTGGGGAACAGGGTCCGCAAGGTTGTCAACCGGATGCGGTTCTCGATGCAGGCGGGAACGACGAAGGGCACCGTCCGCTCCTGGACGAACTTCCGCCGCAGGTGCCGGATCAGTCGCCAGTGGGCCGGCCGGAGGCCGGCAGGAATGCCGGCGCGTGCGGCCATGCCGTCGGCGAACGCGTCATCCCACTGTTCCGGAGGATCGAGGAAGCCGAACTCGTCGAGGGAGTAGATCCGGCCGTCGAGGGTGACGGAGCGATCGGGGTCGGCGGTCATGGTTCCTCCGGGGGGCGGCGGCTAGACCGCGGCGGACGGCCACGGTCCGGCGGGCCGAGGGGTGGCGGGACGCGCGAGGTCTTCGCGCATCGCGCGCACCCAGTTGCGGTCGGTGAGGTCGGCCAGGGTGCAGCCGTCGAGCACGTCGTTGATCTGGCGTCGCAGGAGCAGCGAGATCATGCGGCACTCGCAGAACTCGGCGGCCATGCACCCGTCGGGCCGGTCGAGGCAGTCGGTGAGGATGATCGGGCCGATCACGGCGGCCATCACCTGGCCCACGGTGATCTGGTCGGGGGGCCGGGCGAGGACGAAGCCGCCGTTGCGTCCGCTGACGCTGCGCAGGATGAGGTGGGAGCGCAAGGGCCCGGCGAGTTGTTCGAGGAACTTGCGCGAGAGGTTGGTGATGCGGGCGACCTCGGAGAGCCGTACGGGCCGGTCCTCGTCCTTGCGCCGCGAGACCTCGACGGCGAGCCGCAGCGCGTGTCTGACTCTGGAGGACAGCTTCATCACCACCTGACCCCCCCTTACGACGCCTGGTCCCGGCGCACGGCCGGCTTGCCGTTGATCAGGATGGAGCGGGACAGCATGTCGTGGACGCCGCCGACGGCGACGTCCTCCTTGTGGTACTCCATGAGCTGGGTGAGCTGACGCTTGCAGTTGGAGCAGGCCGCGGCCACGTAGCGTGCGCCGGTGGCGCGAACCTGCTCCAGCTTCTTGACGCCGGAGACGGTCATGCGGAAGGGGCGGAGGTCGTCCATGGCCGATAGCCCGGCGCCGCCGCCGCAGCACCAGTTGTGCGCCCCGCACGGGGTCATCTCGCGGAAGTCCTGGCAGGTCGCCCGGAGGATGACGCGCGGCGACTCGATGATGTCGCAGGACTTCGCGAAGTTGCACGGGTCGTGGTAGGTGACCGGCTGCGGGTTGCGGCTGCGGTCGAAATGGAGCTTGCCCTCGCGGATCCGGTCCGCCGTCCACTCCATGCAGTTGATTACCTGGAACGGCAGGCTGCCCCACCACTTCCCGGCCTCCATCATCATCTTCATGATGCGATACGCGTGGCCGCACTCGCCCATGAACATGTACCTGGCCCCGAGCCGCTTCGCCTCCTCGACGTAGGCCTTGTTGTCCTCCTTCATGTGCGCGTCGTTGCCCGTGAACAGCCCGTAGTTGGCACCGTCGAAGTACTTCGAGCTCATGGTCCAGCGGTCGCCCATGCCCAGCACGTGGAAGACCTTGGCGATGCCCATCGTGGCCTCGATGTTCACCAGCACGTCGCCCGACGGCGGGACGTAGAAGTACTCCGCCCCCTGCACGTCGACCGGGATCCGGATGTCGACGCCGTGTTCCTCCTTCATCTCCTCCTCGAGGAACGCGACGGCCTGCTTGAGAGCCTCAGGCGAGGCACCGTCCGTGTTGCCGGTCTTGAGCGACACGTCGACAACCTTCTTCATCCGCTCGGGCGTCTGTCCCAGCCCGTCGAGGATGGCGCGGCCCTTGCGGGTGATGACCGAGTTGTCGATGCCGAACGGGCAGAACTGCGCGCAGCGACGGCAGCCCGTGCAGCTGTAGAAGTGGTCGCCCCACTCCTGGAACTCCTGTTCCACGAAATCGGCCGCGCCGGCCAGCCGGCCCAGCATCTTCCCCGAGAGTGTGTTGTGGCGCCGGTAGATGGCGCGGAGGATGTCCGAGCGCCTGGCCGGGTTGTACTTCGCCTCGGGCTTCCCGTAGTACACGGGGCAGACCGAGGCGCAGGTGCCGCACTTGGCGCAGTTCTCCATGTAGAGCCGGAGCACCTTGGGGCCCTTCGCCATCGCGTTGATCGCCTTGAGGACCGGTTCCCTGTGGCTGGTTCCGTTGGCCATGACTACCTTCCTTTCACGAGCGAATGGGTGAAGAAGATCCCGCCGGAGTGCATGATCTTCGAGAACGGGATGTAGACGATGAGCGCCTGGGCCAGGAGGACGTGCACCAGGAAGGAGGGGTCCATGGGCACGACGGGCGAGAAGGAGAGCAGCGACGCGGCCCAGATGTGGGTCTCTGCGAGGTCGAAGTGCCCGCCCCCGAAGCGCATGAGGTTGCCGCTGACGATGACGGCGATGAGCAGGCCCAGGGCCAGGAAATCCGGGCCTCCAGAGATCTCCCGGACCCGCGGCGAGACCAGGCGGCGGAAGAACAGCAGCACGGCCGTGGCGGCCAGCACGATCCCCGCACCGCCCCCGGCCATCGCCGACATCGTGCCGATCCCGCCCGCCGACATGCCCAGCGACAGCAGCGTCCGGTCGATCAGCCCGGTGAAGACGCGGAAGTGGCCCAGGAACGCGAGCGCCAGGGCGACGTGGAAGAACCAGGCGAGCGCCCAGAGCAGCCTGTCCCCGCGGAACAGGCTCGGGAAGAACAGCGCCTCGGACAGGAGACCGTTCCCGGTCGAGCCCTGTCCCTGGAACAGCGTCATCTTCGCCGGCTGCGGCGTGCGGTACCAGGACGCGATGCGGTACACGAACATGGCCAGGAACGCAGGGAGCGCCACGTACGGCAGCACACCCCCGACGACGAATGCGAACCCATCCATCCTCACACCTCTCTTCCCCGCCGGCACTGCCGCCCGGCGCACCGGGCGGCGACCGGGCTACAGACACCCTTCCGGCCGCGGCAACCCCGCCAGGCGGTAGGCCCCGCGCGCAATCCCGCACGGAAACAACTCGCAGATCCGGCCCGAGGACAACCCGGTCGCCCGCGCGATCTTGACGACCGGCGGCCCCGATCCCGTCTCCGCGAAGTAGCGCCGGACGAACTCGATGATCCTCCAGTGGTCGTCCGTGAGCGGCCCCAGGTCGTTGCGGCGCGCCAACTCCGCCGCGACCTTCGTCGACCAGTCGGCCGACTCGGCCAGGTAGCCCTCCTGGTCCAGCTTCAACGCCGTCGTCCCGTTCGCCATGCCCTTGCCTCCCTCGGAGGTCCGGCGGCGCGCGGTCGAGCGGAAGTCCCACCACGGAAGACCGCCGCGAGCTTGACGCCCGTTGCAGCGTCTTCTATAAGAACAGATGGGAAGCCGGCCTGTGCCGCGCGACACAGCCGGGCTCGACGGAAGGACTGCCAAGTACTCGCCGTCGGGCCCCTTCTATTCCTGCTCCCGCGAAAGACCTCGTTCCGCCCCGCCGACCTCCCATCCCGCGTCGAAGGCCCCATGCCCTCGACGAATCCGGACACCCGTTTCCGCGCCGCGCCCGTGGCGCGTGCGTGCTCGCTACACCCCCGGCCCGCCCACGGCGGAAACGCACGTGGCCAGGTCGTCGCCGCTGAACGGCTTCTCAATGCGCGCGAAGACCCCCTTGTCGCACCCGCTCACCACCTCGCCCGGCTCGACCGCGAGGATGACCCGCACCCCCGGAATCCGCGGATCAACCTGCAGGTGCTCGATCATGTCCCGGACGACGTCCCGCCCCAGGGAACAGTCGATGACAACGAAGTCCGGGCGGAAGCGATCCACCGCCGCCGAGCAGGTGTACTCGCAGTTCGCGAACTCCACGTTGAACCGCGCCCGCGTCGCCGTCTCCTGAAGGTGCCGGACGAGGCGCTCGTTGTCCGTGATCGTGAGCACATTGGCCGCCTGGAGGTGGACAAGCCGGTAGTACTCGCAGTCCGCGCACGTCTTCCGGCAGAAGGCCTTCTTGTGCCCGACCGCGCGCGCGTGCTGCACCACCTCGTAGCAGCGGTGCGCCCGCATCCGGTACACCGCACACTCCCGGCACGCTTCCAGCAGTCGGCCGCCGCCGTTGTACTCCCAGCAGTAGCGGAGCGGCGCGACCGTCGCCCCCGCCTCCTCCGCCCGAGACTCGAACTGCGCCTCCGTGCCGATCGCCCGATCCAGATCCTGCCGCCGGATCCGATGGTGCCCCCCGACCGTCCGCTGGGCCTTGAGCCGCCCGGACCGAATCCACTTGAGCACCGTGTCGGGTGTCACCGCGCACACCCTCGCAGCTTCGCCGGTCGTGAGGATTTCCGCTTCCATCCCTGTACCATCCCGCCGCCCGCCCCATGATCCTATCGGATCTATCGGTTATATCGAATCCTAGGGGATTAACGTCGTAAGTCAATAGAAATCTGGCGCAGCGAGGCAACCGTGCTACCACTTCTCCGCGATTCCTGGATCAGCCCCTCGCCAGTACGAAACGGAAGATCGTGCCCTTGCCCGGGGTGCTCTCGACGCTCACGGTGCCACCCATGGCTTCGACGAGATGCTTGACGATCGAAAGGCCCAGGCCCGTACCGCCCAGCTCGCGCGAGCGTCCCGGGTCGACGCGGTAGAACCGCTCGAACAAGCGGGTCAGGTGGCGGGCCTCGATGCCGGCGCCGGTATCCGCGACCTCGATGCGCACCTTGTCGCCGTCGAGGGCGGCGCGGACGGCGACCGAGGCGGCGGGGGGGCAGTACTTGACGGCGTTGTCGACGAGGTTGGTCAGGATCTGCTCGAGCGCCCGGCGATCGGCGCGCACCGCGGGCAGATCGGCGGGCAGGTCGAGCGCCAGGGTGAGGTGCTTGGCGTCCGCGCGGGCGCGGAACAGTCCGACGACGTGCCGGGCGACGGTGGGCAGATCGAGGGACACGAGATCCGGCCGGTAGGTCTGGGATTCGATGCGCGAAAGGTCGAGGAGGTCCTCGATCAGGCGCTGGAGCCGTTCCGCGTTGCGCTCGATGATCTCCACGAAGCGGGCCGCGGCGGCGGGGTCGCGCTCCAGGGCGCCGCGCAGGGTTTCGCCCGCGGACCGTACCGCCGAGACGGGCGTGCGCAGCTCGTGCGAGACGTTGGCCACGAAGTCGCGGCGGATGGTCTCGAGCCGGCGGAGATCGGTGACGTCGACGAAGACGGCGAGAAGGCCGCCGGAGTCGGTGGGCAAGGTGGAGACGTGTACCAGGAGACGGCGAGGCTTGAGGCCCGCGCTTTCGATCTCGCCCAAAGCGGGCTCGCCCGACTTGCGCGCCACGTCGATCAGATCGCGCAGGCCCGCGTGGCGGATCCCCTCCAGCAGCAGTTTGCCCACGACGTCCGCGTCCAGCAGCAGCGACTCGCGCAGCGCCGGGTTGACCAGCACGATGCGCGCCTCGCGGTCGAGGAGCAGGACGCCCTCGCGCATGCCCTGCAGCACGCCCTGCAGCAGATCGCGCTCATCCCGCAGCTCGGCCATCGAGCGCGAGAGGCCGTCGGCCAGGCCGTCGATCACCCGGCCCAGCTCGTCGGCCTCGTCCCGCCCGGCGGCGTGGGTCCGGGCGGCGAGGTCTCCGCCGGCCATTCTTCGTGCGACGGCCGTTACGCGGCGCACGCCGCGGGCGGCCCAGGAGGCGGCGACGGCGGAGAACGCGACGGCGACGCCGAGTGCGAGGAGGCTGGCGAAGGCGAGGAGCCAGTGCAGGCGGGTGATGGCGTCGTCGACCATGGTAAGAGGCACGGCCAGCCGGATGGTGCCGCCGGCGACGCCGGAAGCGGCGACGGCGACGGCGACGTACATCATCCGGTGCCCGACCGTGGTCGAGTAGCGGGTGGCCCAGCCTCGTCCGTCCGTGCCGGCTCGCGCGATCTCGGGGCGATGGGCGTGGTTCTCCAGCGGCGGCAGGTCGGCGGCGGGAACCTCGGAGTCGCCGACCACGGTCCCGTCGGCGGCGACCACCGTCACGCGCGCCCGCGACGTCCGGCCGCGCTCGTCGGCCCAAGCGTCCCAGGCCGGATCGGGCCGGATGGGCCTGCCCTCGGCGCGGGCCTCGCCCGCGACAAGCTCGGCCCGGACGGTCAAGTCGTCGCGAACGCCGTCGGTCAGCTCGCGGTCGAGCGTTTTCGCGAGGTACAAGTCGGCGACGACGACGGAGAGGGCGATCGCGGCGAGCGAGGCGAGGAACAGCTTGCCGCGAATCCCCGGCATCATCGCTCGGCCGCCGCGGGCGATGCGGCGAAACGGTAGCCGACGCCGCGGACCGTCTCGACGTAGACGCCCGCCGGCCCGAGCTTCTCGCGCAGGCGCTTGACGTGGGTGTCGACGGTGCGCGTGGTGACGTCGGCCTGGATACCCCAGACGACGTCGAGAAGCACCTCTCTCGACTGCACGCGATCGCGGCGTTCGTGCAGGGTGAGCAGCAGCTTGAACTCCATCGCGGTGAGCTGCACCTCGCCCTCATCGACCCAGACGCGATGGGCATCGCGATCCACGCGCAGCCGGCCGAACTCGATCAAGGGCCGCGTCTCGACCTCGCCCCCGGCCCGTCGCAGGATCGCCTGGATGCGCAGGAGCAGCTCGCGGACGGAGAACGGCTTCACGACGTAGTCGTCGGCGCCCAGCTCGAACCCGACCACGCGGTCGATCTCCTCGCCCTTGGCCGTCAGCATCAGCACCGGGATTTCGCGCGTCGCGGCGTCGTTCTTGAGCTGCCGGCAGATGTCGGTCCCGGGGACATCCGGCAGCATGATGTCGAGGCAGATCAGATCGGGACGATGCTGGCGCGCCAGCCGCAGTCCTTCCTCGCCGCGCAGGGCCTGGAGCACCTCGTGGCCCGCCTGGCGGAAGTTGTATTCCAGCACCGCCTGCAGGTCGCGTTCGTCCTCGACGATCAGAATCCGCGCCATGGGCCCGCTTCCTACCGCCCGGCCGTGACGATCGCGTGAACCGCGCGTAGCATCCTGGCGACAGGCTAGCACAGAGCGCGGCTCACGGCAGGAGCCTTGCCGGCTCCACCGGCTCGTCGCACAGGATCACCACCATCCGCCGCGGGCCGTGGGCCGGGATGACCAGGGTCTTCTCGATGTCGGCCGTGCGGCTCGGCCCGGTGACCAGCACCTGGACGTCGTACCAGTCGCCGCGCACCCGCTTCTCGGCGCGCAGCCGGAAGAAGGCCGGCAGGTCGGCCACCAGCCGCGACGGGTGGGCGACGACGACGTGCGTGTCGACGAGCAGCGACGGGATCGCGAAGTCGCGGCGCCGCAGGTCGAGGACCACGCCTCCCGTATCGGCGATCAGCGCCGCGGCGCCGGTCACGCCGAACGCGTACTCGCGCCGCTCCGGCTCCTCCCCCTCGACGATCACCGACCGGCGCTCGGTGCCGCGCAGCACCTCCCCCGCGACCGCCGCCGCCTCGGCCGCGGTGGCGACGTGATGGAACGCGGTCTCCCCGTCGGGGCCGAGTTCGGCAAAACGGCGGGAGAACAGGTCGAGCGGGTTTTCGGTCGTTCTACGTTCTACGTATTTCGTTCTACGTTCTCCGGACCCGGAGCCGTCGACCGTCGCCGCCGTTCGTCGGTCGGCCTCATGGCCGGATGCGGGGCCGTCAACCGGAGGCATCCCTTCCGCGTCCGGCGTAGAACGTAGAACGTACGACGTAGAACGCGCCCCTCGCGATGCCCACCACTGCCGGAACGTCTCCCGCGCCGGCCGGGGCAGCGCTCGCCCGGCGGTCCAGCGTCGCGCGACGGGGAAACCGCCGACGAGCGGGCGGACCAGACGGTACAGCGACAGGGCGCGACGGAGGCGCGAGGGTTTGCGCATCGCCGCGGTTGCGCGGCGCATGGTCCAGCCGAGGTCGCGCGCGAGACCGGCGGCGACAAGCCGCGCGCGCTGCTCCAGGAGCCGCTCGTGCAGCGGGATGCCGACGGGACAGGTCTCGCTGCACGCGCCGCAGAGCGACGAGGCGAAGGGCAGGTCGGGATGGCGAGCGGGTCCGTCGAAGTGTGGCAGGAGCAGGGCGCCGATCGGTCCGGCGTACGCGCCGCCGTAGGCGTGGCCGCCGACGCAGCGGTAGACGGGGCAGACGTTGAGGCACGCGCCGCACCGGATGCAGGTCAACAGGTCGCGCTGCTCGCGGTCCGCGGCGAGCGCCGTGCGTCCGCGGTCGAGGAGCACGACGTGCAGATCGGGATGCCTATCGGCCAGCAGCGAGACGTAGCAGCTTTGGCGTTGCGCGGTGGCCGAGACGGGGAGGAGGCGGAGCAGGACGGCCAGATCCTCGTCGCGCGCGACCAGCTTCTCGACGCCGGCCAGCACGATGTGCCGCCGGGGCAGGCAGGTCGTGAGCCGGATGTTCCCCTCGTTCTCCAGGAGCACGATGGTCCCGGACTCGGCGACGAGGAAATTGGCGCCCGTGATGCCGGTATTGGCGTGGAGGAAGCGCTCGCGGAGGATGCCGCGGGCGGCGAGCGAGAGGTCGCGAGCGAGCGACTGGCGGACGGATTCGGCGGTCGGCGGACGGCGGTCGGCGGTCGGGGAGGGGGCGGCGGGGATCCAGTCGGGGAGGGGGATGCCGGCGCGTTTTTGGAAGATGCGCGCGATGTCCTCGACGGAGAGGTGGATCGCGGGCGCGGTGATGTGGGAGGGCGCCTGCCGCGCCTGCTGGACGATCCACTCGCCCAGGTCGGTCTCGGTCACGGTGACGCCGGCGGCTTCGAGCGCCGCGTTGAGGCCGATCTCCTCGGACGCCATTGACTTGCTCTTGATGACCTCACCGCCGACCTGGCGTGCGAGACGGACGATCGCGGCGCAGGCTTCCTCGGACGAGTGCGCGAGCGTGACGCTCGCCCCGCGCTCCTCGAGCCGCCGGACGAGGCGATCGAGGAGCTTCTCGCGACGGTCGAGCGCATCCAGTCGGATTTCACGGGCGCGGCGGCGCAACGACTCCCAATCGGGAATCTCGGCGACGAGGTGCGCGCGTTTCTCGACGGTGCGCGTCGTGGCGCGATGGACCTTGTCGCCCAGCTCCGGGTCGGCGACCTTCGCGGCGGCGATGCGTCGGAAGGAGCTTTCGCTCATGCGGGCGGCTCCCCCCGGGCGGCCAGAACCTCGGCGACGTGCAGCGTGCGCGGCGCCTTCGTCCCGGTCCGCGCAAGAATGCCGTCCAGGTGGAGGAGGCAGCTCGCGTCGGTGGAGACGATCCAGTCGGGTGCGGCGTGGAGCATCGGCACCAGCTTGCGCCGGCCCATTTCGACGCTCAGCTCGGGGAACTTCACGGCGAAGGTCCCGCCGAAGCCGCAGCACCATTCGTCGGAGTCCACGGGAAGGCGCGTGAGGCCGGCGACGGCGCCGACGAGGCGCTCGACGGCCGCGGTCGCGCCCAGCTCGCGCCGTTCGTGGCAGCCGACGTGCAGGACGCAGCGTCCCGGCAGCTTCGCGCCGATATCGACGACTCCCAGGCGGTCCACGAGGAACTCGCACAGCTCGAAGGTGCGTTGCGCCACGGGATGCTCGCCGGCGAGCGCGGCGTAGTGGCGGCGAATCATGCCGACGCAGGAGCCGGAGGGGCCGACGACGGCGTCATACGGCTCGAAGATCCGGACGAAGCGGAGCGCCAGCTCGCGCGCGTCGTCGCGGAGCCCGGCGTTGAACTGCGGCTGGCCGCAGCAGGTCTGGTCGGGGGGAAACTCGACCTTGATGCCGAGGCGTTCGAGCACCTCCACCGTGGCCGCGGCGGCCCTGGGGCGGAAGGCGTCGACGAAGCACGGGACGAAGAGGGCGACGCGCACGGGGCGTTTGTCCGACGGCGGGGAACGAAAGTCAACGACCGCGTCAGCCGATGCCTTCGCACCTCACCCCGGGGATCACGGTCCAGTTGTTGCCTTCGACGCACTCGCGCTCTTCGGCGCCGGGATCGGCGTCGACGTAGACGTCGGTCGGGGAGTCGGGGACACCGACCCAGGGGCAGGAGACGGGGTCGCACTCGCCGGGGGCGAGGGCGCGGTCGGTGGCGGTGGAGCAGAGGACGGCGCCGCCGGCGTCGGGCGGGCCGTCGTAGAAGGTGACGACGATGCCGTCGCCCACCGGCTCGGTGCCGCGATTGCAGATCATGACCTCCAGGTCGATCGTGCGCGTGCCGGTGTCGCAGAGGTGCTCGTAGTCGCCGCGGCCGGACGTGAGGTCGGGGCTGCCGATCGAGGTGGGGTCGCCCTGGACGTTCTGGCGGAAGTTGTTGAGGCCGGGAGCGGTCCAGTTCACGGCGACCGCGGAGGTGCGGGGGACCCGGCCGGTGTCGTCGACGTGCGTGACGTGGTACGGGTGCTGGTTCCAGATGGGGCGGGAGCCGACCCACGTGTCGGCCGCGTCGCGGTAGACGCGCAGTCCGGCGAAGCCCGTGGGGCGGGAGGCGCGGCAGGTGTTGCCGGCGCCGGGGGTGCCGGCCGGGGGCGCGGCGCAGACGTAGCCGGTGGAGACGCAGCCGTCGGTGCAGCACTCGTCGGTGGTCGTACAGCGGCAGAGGCCCGCGTCGCAGATGCCGGAGACGCAATTCGCGCCGGAATCGCAGTGCAGGCCGGCGAAGAGCGGATCGATGTTGCCCGGCTCCAGCGCCGAACAGGCGCGGCCGACCGTCGGGTCGCCGCAGTTCGTGTTCGCCGCGACGACGATCTCGGCGTTGAAGTCGCCATCGACGTCGGCGACCACCGGGTTCTCGTACCAGGTGCAGGACGAGGACTTCTGCGAGAAGATCACCTCGCCCGTCGCTCCCGCATACACCCGCACGAAGCACTCGTCGGCGTAGACCACTTCGGCGGGGCCGTCGCCTTCGAAGTCGAAGACCGACGATCCGGTGACGTTGGAGGAGAGATCCTGCGTCGGGCTGCTCCAGAGGATGCCGTCCGTGCGGCCGGCGGCGCAGGCGCCGGACCGGGTCGGCGCCGGGACGCAGTCGGGGTCGAAGACGGCGTAGGCGTTGGCGCCGGCCGAGGCGACCTCCGGAAAACCGTCGCCGTCGAAGTCGGCGATCGTGGGCGGGCCGCCGGTTCCGCCGCCGGGGAGGGTGATCGGTCCGAAGGTGACCGTGCTCTCCAGCGTGTGGATGCGGACCGTTCCGGCGGTCACGACCGCGACCTCGGGCCGCCCGTCGAGATCGAAGTCGGCGACGGCGGCGTGTCCGCCGGTGAGGCCGGCGACGGAGTACGCCTCGCGAACCCAGTCGTGCGTGGTCGTGTCGTAGGCGTACACGCCGGCGCCCGTGACCAACTCGGGCAGGGCGTCGGCGTCGACGTCCGCGACGACGGGGAAGATGCCGATGCCCGCGTGGGAGCCGCCGTCGGGGGCGACGCCGAGCGAGGAGCCGAGGAGGGTGCCGTCGGCGGCGAAGATCAGGCCGCCGCGCAGGACCTCGGACACGCCGTCGTCGTCCAGGTCGTGCAGCGCCGGCCCGGTCCAGCCGCCGCCGGTCGGGCTGTAGGCCGAGCCGTCGGCGAGGTGGCTGCGCCACAGGACGTCCCAGATCCCCAGGGCTTCGAGGTAGTGGAAGGCGACGAGGCCGCCGCCGGCCTGGAACGCGACGACCTCGGCGCGGCCGTCGCCGTCGACGTCGCCGACGGCGGGAGGGGAGGAGTGCGAGGTGAGCTGCATGTCGAGGCTGGCCTGCTGCGTGCAGTCGCGGCCGTTGACGATGCGAATGACGCCCGTGGACTGCTCGCTGCCGCCGTCGTCTCCGTCGTCCGAGGTGAACACGATCGACGGCCGCACGGTCGTCGGGTCGTCGTCGAAGTCGAAGTCGACGACCATCGGCGTGGACAGCAGGTGGCGGTTCAACGGGTAGGCGTCGCCGGCGGGCGGCCCTTCCCACGAGCATTGGAGGGTCGGAGCGAAGAGGCCGGCGATGACGACGCGCGTGCAGTCGGGGTTGTGGTCGTCGCGGGGGCCGGTGCCGTACGGCAGGCACGCGCCGTCTTCGCAGTACGAGTCCGAGCCGCAGTCCTCGTCGGCGTCGCACACGCCGATCGCGACGCAGAGATTGTAGCGGCAGCCTTCGCCGGCCGCACAGCAGGAGCCCGCGCAAGGCTCCCCGCCTTCCGGGCAGACGACTTCGCCGCCGTCGCCTTCGGCCAAGGTGTCGGCGTCTGCGCCCTCGCCGCTCTCGTCGCCGTCCTCGCCGTCGGTCCCGCCCTCGCCGTCGCCGGGGCTGCCGTCGAGCGCGCGGCAGAACCCGTCCAGGCACATCTGACCGGCGGGGCAGTCGTCCTGGGTGAGGCACGGCGTTCCGCTCGCGGTTCCGCCGCCGCAGTCGCAGCCGCCGTGGCCGGCGAGAAGCAGCGCGGCCGCGAGGCACGATCCGGCGATTATTCCCGTCCATCTTCGCATCGCATCCTCCGTTCGCCGGTCCTCGCGCGTCGCGGCCGCCCGCGGCACGTTCGCGAAGCCCCCGATGTCCTTCCCCCGCTCTCGACGCGGCCGGGTCAGGGCGAGCCCTCGAACGTCGATTCCGGAAAGACCGTCGCCGCGTACTCGGGCGTGAGGTAGTCGGCCATCGCCGCGTCGTCCAGCAGGTGGAGGCGGAGGAAGGCCGTGGCGAAGGTGTCGGTGATGGCGAAGCCGCGGTTGATCGCGATGTGTCCCTCGCGCGTGCACATCTCGCCCAGCGTGGGGATGATCGGCGCGATCGCGATGCGGCAGATGTCGGTGAAGCCCATGTGGCCCATGTCGGCGATCTCGATCTTGGCCTTGGGGGCGGGGAGCGCGTCGAAGATCGGGCGCAGGTCGTTTCGGGTGTACTCGTCCAGGGTCCCGCCCATGACCATCGTCGGTGCCGTGGTCCGCGCCAGCCCGTCGTCCCCGAAGGCGGCATAGCCTCCGGGTGCGAGGGCGACGGCCGCGCCGACGATGGCCAGCTCGGGCAGGCGGGTCCCCACCATGCCCGGCGGCCAGTAGGGGACGTAGGGGCAGAAGACGTCGCCGGGCACGCCGGCGTCGCACCGCGCCACGGCCGCGTCGCGATCCACCTCGCCGCCGCCGACGACGAGCGTGGTGTAGCCGCCGAACGAATGGCCGGTGATGCCGACGCGGGAGACGTCGACGGCGCCGAACAGCGGGCTGTCGGGGTTCGACGTCTCGTCGGTCATGCGGGCCAGGACGAACGCCATGTCGATCGGCCGGTCCAGGGATACCTGCGCCATCTGCTCGTCGCTGGGGTTGTCGTACATCGTGTTCCCGGCGTGGTTGGGCGCGGCGACGACAAAGCCGTGGCTGGCCAGGTAGGTGGTGAAGGTGAAGGACTGGAAGTTGATTCCCTTGTTGCCGTGGGAGAAGAGGATGAGGGGGTAGGGGGCGCAGCCGGGATCGATGGGCAGGTCGACGTAGGCAGTGTCGCGCAACAGCCAGAGATACACCGCAGGATCGGCGCCGGGGTCGGGGGGCAGGGCGGGGTACCAGACCTTCGTCGCGACGTTGCGCCCGCCGCGGTCCGGGTCGCGCCACGCGAAGTCGCGCACGCCGACCGGATAGGGTCCGCGCTCGTCGGGCGGGCCCCACGGCACGCAGGGACCCGCGTCCGGTACGTCCTCGGCGTCCGCGTCGTCCTCGACGTCGGCCTCCGCTTCGGCGACGTCGAGCGGCTCGTCCGGTGCCGCGTCGTCGACCGTGCCGTCCGGCTCAGCCTCTTCCGGCGCGGCGTCGTCGCCGGCGTCGGCCGCCGCGTCGTCCGTGCCGGCGCCGTCCGCGTCGCCCATCGTGCTCCCGCCGGAGCAGGCAGCGGTGAGCGCGACCATGGCGACTCCGGCCGCGGCAAGCAGGTCGGCAGGCGAGGAGCGGCGTACCCAGCGATTCTCGCGCAATCCGTCTTGATCCCCCATGGCTGCAATCTCCTCTCCGTCGCGGTTCAAGGTACTCCAGGGGGCGCGGAGCGGCAAGCGGGCCCGCCGTCCGGTTGACCGGTCCTTCCGGTCATGGGAAACTGGCGGTGGTCCCGCGGGAGGTTCCCGATGCGTCGTGCGTTCGGCCTGCTGCTCGTCGCGCTCGGTTGCGGCGGAGGACCGCATCTCGCCGGCGACCTCGACGGCCGTGACGGGGCGGTCGCGGACGATGCGGGCGACGTCGACTCGACGGCGGACATCGGCGAGGTGCCCGCCGATGACGTCGCGTAGGACGTGGCGAGCGACGATGCGACGGCCGTGGACGGGGAAGCCGACTTTGCCCCGTCGACGGTCTGTCCGGAGCTCCTGGACGCGGAAGGTCCGGTGCGGCTCGTGGTGCGATGGCGTCACATGGAGCCCTGGGCCTGGGCGTCGCCCGGTTCGGCCGGATTCGAGGTCATCGACGGGGTGCTGATGGCCGCGCAGCCGTCGTCGCCGTGGGTCGCGGGCTCGGAGCCGTTCAACGTGTGGGTGGATGCGGAGACGGGGGAGGCGTTGCCGTACGAGCGCGACCGGGCCGTTGCCGGGGCGAGCGTCGTGGCCGTCCGGAGCGACGGAGGCGAGTTCGAAGTCATAGGCTTCCTCCCCGGGTTCGGGGACGTCCCGGCGGATCCGCAGGGCTCGAGCTGGGATCCGACCGGTCGGATGAGCGGTGCCTGGGGTTGGGGCGTCGAGGCGACGGGCCTCGGAATCGTCTCGGCAGAACGGCTGCGATGGGCCACGAGCCGGAGCGCCGGCACGCGCGGCTTCGGCGTGATCGAGGGTTTGGCGCTCGACGGGACGTGGGGCGTGGACGGCGGTTCCGTCGGTTACCGTGGCGCGGTCGTCGCCCTTTATCGCGGCCCCGACCTTCCCGGAGAAGCATTCGTCGCATGGAGCCGAACGGCCGCGGGCGAGCGCTGGTTGTGGACGGTTGCGGACCAACTGATCCTGACCGACGAGTCGTTCGCCGAGTTGCGGCGCATACCCCTGGAGTGGGACGCGGCGTTCGTACCGGCTGCCGTCGTGCATCCCGACGCCGTCGGCTCCGACTTCCTGATCGCGGGGCGCAGCCTGTCGTTCTCGGCGGGAATCGGCATGCGGGTGGAGCGGCGGAACCCGGAGGATCTGTCCGTGCTCTCGGCACATCACCTCGAGTCGTACGAAGGACTGGTGGAACAGCCGGAGCCACGGGATCTGGCGGGAGACGTCGCCGGAAACCTCGCACTGGCGTGGGGCGCGCAGCGCCGGGCGAGCGATTCTTCGCGGGCGTTGTGCCTGTACTTGACGCCGCTCGACGAGGACGGGGCACCGGCGGGGCCGGCCGTCCGGATCGACGAGGGGCCGGTGGACGTCGACGGAACGCCCGTGGAGAACGTGCGGCTCATCGCGCGCGACGGTTCGTTCTTCGTGCTGTGGCAGAGGCAGCCCGACATGTGGCTGGCGAGGGTGGACCATGCGGAGTAGCAGCGACGCCGCGAGGCGACGGGCAGGATGGACGGTGCTTGCAGCGTGCGGGCTGGCGACCGCGGCGGCGCTGGGCTGCTCCGGCACCATCCTAGCGGGGGACGGCGACGACGACGCCGACGCGGCGGGGGAGGACGGAGGCGCCGACGCCACGGGGGAAAGCGACGGCGTGCCGCCGGATGGCGATGATCCGGGCGCGGGGGGAGACGCGCCGGACGGCGGCGACGACGCGGCCGGGGACGCGTGGACCACGAGGGTCGTGACCATGGCCACCATCCAGGTCGCGACGGACTACGCGCCCGGCGGAGCCTTCGCGTGGATGTGCCGCTGCGAGGGCCCGCGTCCGCCGCCCCCGGAGGTGTGGGCGGAGGCGGGGGGCTGCCGGCTGCAGCACGACCCGTACGGGGAGCCGCTGGATCCCACCATGTGCGTGCCGCTCGACGTCGGCGAGATCGAGCTGACCATCGATGGAACGACATACCCCCTCGACTGGCCCGGCACCGTCCATCCCTGCTACTGGACGTTCGGTCCCGACCTGCCGGAACTGGCGGAAGGGATGACGGTGCGGATGACGGGGACGGGCGGGGCGGATCTGCCGGCGTTCGCCGCGACGTTCACGGTGCCGCCCCACGTGACGATGACCGTGCCCCCGCTTGCGGCGGAATGGACCGTGGGCGAGCGGTGGGAAGTGCGCTGGGAGCCGCCCGTGGAAGTGGACGCGCGGTTCTCGCTTCCGTCGAGGGGTCATCTGAACCTGCTGTGCGAGGCCGCGAACATCGCGCCGCCGCTCGTCGCGCCGGCTTCGGTCACGGCGCTGTGGGACGAGCTTGGCGACGGTGCCTCGCTCAACTTCGTGGCCTCCCACACGGTCGTCGTCGATGGGGAGGTCCCGCTCACGATCGAGGTCGGGTGGGGGGACGTCGCGGCGATCTCCTTCCTGCCGCCGCCGTAGGGCTCCGGAACTCCTGGCCGCCGCGGGCTAATCCGGCGGACCTCGCGCCGCCTTGCCACGGGCCGCCCATCCGGGCATGCTCCGGGGGCGAGGAGGGGTCCGATGCGCGACAAGGCGTGGGTCATTCGGCGGGCGGGCGAGGTGTCCGGGACGCCGGTCGACCGGGCACGCGGCACCACGATCCAGGTGCTGCTCGGCCCGGCCGAGGACGTGCCGAACTTCGTGCTCCGCCGCTTCACCCTCGAGCCCGGCGGGCGCATCCCGACCCACCTCCACGACTCGATCGAACACGAGCAGTACGTGGTGGAAGGCGAGCTGGTCGTCTCGCTCGGCGGCGAGGAGCAGACGCTGCGGGCCGGCGACAGCCTGTTCATCCCGGCCGGCACGCCGCACTGGTACGAGAACCGCAAGGACGTTCCCGCGCGCTTCCTGTGCGTGGTTCCGCGCACGGATCGCTACCGCACGGAGTGGCTGGACCCGGAGTAGCGCCCTACGCCAGCTCCGCGTGGCGCGGGTAGACCACGGCCGGGTCGATCATCACCTCGACGAGCGCCGGGACGCCGGCGGCAAACGCGCGCCGCAGCGCCGGGCCCACCTCGTCCGGACGCGTCACCCGCTCGCCGTGACCGCCGAGCGCCTGGACCACGCGGTCGTAGCGCGTGTTCGAATCCAGATCGGCGACGACGTCGTAGGCGAAATAGCGCCGCATGGCGTGCTTCTCCAGCGCCCACGTCCCGTTGTTGCCCATCACGAAGACGACCGGCAGCTTGTTGCGGACGAGCGACTCGAAGTCGAGCCCGGCGAAGCCGAACGCGCCGTCCCCCGTGAGCACCACGACCTGCCGCGACGGATGGACCAGCCGCGCCGCCATCGCCGCGCCGGGACCCAGGCCCAGGCAGCCCAGCGGGCCGGGATCGAGCCAGGAACCCGGGACCGACGAGCGGATTTCGCGGCCGGCGTACGAGACGAAATCGCCGCCGTCGCCAATCACGATCGCGTCGCGCTCCAACACGCGCGCCAGCTCGCCGTAGACCCGCAGCGGGTGGATCGGATCGCTCGCGCTCGCCCGCTCCGCCACGACCGACTCCTCCAGCCGGCGCTCCTCGAGGCGCAGCGCCTCGACCCAATCGGCGCCCGCCGCCTTCTTGGCACGTTCCACCAGACCACGGAAGACCAGGTCCAGGTCGGCGCCAACGGAGGCGAACGTGGCGGGCGCCGGCGAGAGCAGGGCCGGGGCCGAATCGGCGTGGATGATCTTCGCGCCCGAGGCCCAGCCCTCGCCGAAACCGAGCCGAAAATCGATCGGCGTGCCGGCGACGAACACGAGATCGGCCTCGCGCAGCGCCTTCCCGCGCGAGCGAACGAATGACGACGGGTGGTCGTGCGGCAACGTCCCGCGACCCATGCCGTTCGCGAAGACGGGGATGCCGGACGCCTCGGCGAAAGCGCGCAGGGACTCCGCGGCGCCGTCGGCCCAGACGTTCGAGCCCGCGATCAGGACGGGACGGCGCGCCGAACCAACCGCTCCGGCGATGCGGGCCAGGACGTCCGGGTCGGGCACGAGCCGCTCGGGGGGCGAGCGATCGGCGTCTTCGAGGGTGCCGGCCGGGTCGAGGTCGAGCGGAACGTCGAGGAAGAGCGGGCCGCGTGGCGCCGTGAGGGCTTCCCGGATGCCGCTCGAAAGCGAGCGGATGAGGTCGGGCCTGGCGGTGTAGGCGTGCTTGGCGAGCGGTGCGAGGACGGGGACGTGGTCGATTTCCTGGAGGCTGCCGCGGCCCCAGCGCCAGTTCGGGGCGCGTCCGCCGAAGAGCACGAGAGCCGAGCCGTTGCGCGCGGCGGTGGCCAGGGCGCTGGTCGTGTTGAACACGCCGGGCCCGGCGGTCACGGCGGCCACACCAGGGCCGCGCGTCAGCCGCGCGTACGCCTCGGCCGCGAACGCCGCCGTCTGCTCGTGCCGCACGTCGACCAGGCGGATGCCGGCCTGCCGCGCCCCGTCGTAGAGCAGGAAGATGTGGCCGCCCGTCAGCGTGAAGATCGTGTCCACGCCGCGTGCCGACAGCGCGGCCGCCGCGTGCAGGCCCCAGTGCGTCAGGTCGAGCGTCATGCGATACCTTGTAGCCACTCGGCCAGGCACGGCCAGACGTGGCGTCGCGCGTTCCCGCTCGCCACGAGATCGCAGTGTCCCATCGCCGGCTCCGGCGGGGCGCCGACGACGAGCAGCCGGGCGTCGGGCGAGTTGTGGAGCAGGGCGGGGAGAGGAGCGCCGACGGCCGGCGGGACCAGGGCGTCCGTCGCGGAGTGCACGAGAAGGACGGGGCAAACCACGCGAGACAGCGTGGTTTCCTGGGCCTCGCCGTCGAGGGTCGGCAGGCGATCGAAGGCGAATGCGCGACGCAGCTCGGCCGCGACCCCGACGCTCGTGCGGTCCATGCCGGAGCCGAAACGCTCGCGCAGCTCGCGGGGCGAGTACGAGCGCGGCTGCCAGACGGGCCAGGGGAACGGGACGCGGGGATGGTCGAGCAGACCGCGGAGGGCGACGAGGGCGGCGCCGATCGGTCCGAGCGGGAGGGATCCTTGCGGGAAGCGGCGGGCCAGTCCCGTCCACGCGAGCGGCTCGCCGGCCAGCGCGAGTGCGCGCAGGAACCGGGGGCCACGCGTGAGGAAGAAGCCGCCGCCCAGTGACAGCAGGCCTGCGACACGGTCGGGGTGGGCCGAAGCGAAGAGGAGGGACGTCAGGCTGCCGAGGCTGTGGCCGATGAGAA
Organism: Deltaproteobacteria bacterium; assembly: GCA_016218765.1. Lineage (GTDB taxonomy): Bacteria > Myxococcota_A > Polyangia > DRWM01 > JAAZOP01 > JAAZOP01. Next base: position 59,560 of record JACRCZ010000101.1, read on the forward strand.
CGACGCGGAAGTCGCCCGCGTCGTCGAAAATCCGATCGACGGCGGCCAGGATGTCGCCTTTCACGAGCACGGCGAGGGACGGTGCGGGCGTGTCGCCCCAGGCGCGGGCGAGGCCGGTTCCGCGGTGTTCGAGGACGTACGTCGGGTGGCCCTGTTCGGCGAGCCATTGCGGCAGGGACATTTCGCCGACTTCCCACGTGAAGCGGTTCTGGCCGAATCCCGGGACGAACAGGACGGGGGGGTGGGGGGCGGGCCACGAGCCGCGCCGGGCGAGAAGGGCGGCGGAGGCGCCGTCGTGCGCGTTGACGCGGAGGAGTCGGGTCAAAACGGCTTCCAGAGGTACTCGGGACGGTGCTTGTTGGCCAGGAAGAACGCGACGAGGGTCGGGAGGTAGTCGAGGAGATACGGGCACGAGACGCCGGTGCCTTCGAGCGCCGCGACGGCGTTGCACGTATCGAAGTGGGCGTCGTGGTTGAAGTAGTCGAGCACCTCGCGGGGAACGCCGAGCAGCTTGCGCACGGCGAGCAGGCGCAGCGGGGCGTCGAGCAGCTCGGCGGGGATCTGGCCCCACGGTCCGCGAGCGCCGACCAGGCGGACCAGCTCGGCGTAGAGGGTCCGGGCGGTCACCGGATGGGGATCGGCCATGGCGTAGCACTTGCCGGTCGTGCCGTTCTTCGCCCAGAGCGCCGCGGTGCCGCCGGCGACGTAGTCGATGGGGACGAGGTTCACTTCCGCGGCCGATTCGCCGAGGTAGGGCAGGGGGAGCTGGAGCAGCTTCAGCTTGTCGATCAGCACCATGCCGAAGTACGGGCCGTCGAACTTCTGCGTCTCCCCGGTCTTCGAGTCGCCGACGGTGATGCCCGGGCGGATGATGATCGTGGGGATCGCGCCCATCGCCTCGCGCACGAGGCGCTCGGACTCGAACTTGGTCGATTCGTAGTGGTTCTTGAAGCCCGCGCCGGGGATCAGCTCGTCCTCGAGGATCGTCCCGGTGCGCCTGCCGGCGACGTAGCACGTGGAGAAGTGGACGAACGATCGGAGCGCCTTGGCGCCGCGGCACAGCTCGAGGACGTTGCGGGTGCCGTCGACATTGACGCGCGCTGCGACGTCCTCGTGGACGTGCAGATCGTAGATCGCGGCGAGGTGGAAGACGTCGGTGATCCTGCCCAGCGTCTCGCGCCAGGCGGATTCGTCCAGGCCCAGGCGCGGCCTCGTGATGTCGCCGACGACGACGTCCAGCCGCGAGCCCTTGGCTTCGGGCAGGGTGCGCAGCGACTCCGTCTCGCGGCGTGCCTGGCCGGCGAAGGAATCGACCACCAGGAACGTGAAATCGGAGCCCGGGGCGCGCGCGAGCATCTCGCGCACGAGACGGCGGGCGATGAAGCCGGGGAACCCGGTCAGGAAGACGCTGTGCTTGGCCATTTCGTGCTCCTCCCCGCAAGGTCCGCGCTGGGGTCGGCGGCGGACCCGGCGCGTGCGTGTCTACCTGCCGAGGCGTCGCGTGTCAACCCGTCGGATCGCTTCCGAACCGCGGGCTTCAGCCCGCGGCCCGCGCCGCGAGCCAGCCGCGCCCTGAAGGGCGCGGTTCGGTTTCGAAGAACCGGCGATTCGTCCGCATCGCGAGTTGCACCGCCAGGCGGCATCGCGGATACTCCCGCGGCGCCGGGCCCGGCGGACGTCGGGACGTGCGGGAGGGACGCGATGAGCGGTCGAATCCTGTCGGTGACGCTCCTGCTTTCGCTCGCGGGCACGGGTTGCGGGGAGTCCGTCTCGCTGGTCATCGCACCCCTGGACGATCAAGAGGTGCGCGTGGGCGAAACGCTCAACGTCGACATCCCGGTCAGCAATCCGGACGAGGCGTCCCTGTCGTTCTCGTTCGAGATGCCGGACCTGCCGGCCAGCGGCGCCGAGATCTACGCCTCGGGCACGGCGGGCGGCCGGCTGCGCTGGACACCGCTGGCCTCGCAGGAAGGCGCCTGGTCGTGCACCGTGCGCGTCTCGGGCGGCGGCGGCAGCGACACCGAGACGTTCGTCATCAACGTCCAGTCGTCGGACTCGGCACCGGTCTTCATCCAGCCGGGCGCGGGCGGCACCTACGACCTCTCGCGGGAACCGTGCGTCGCGGTGCACGTCGAGGTCAAGGACGACGACTCGCTGCCGGCCGCGATCCGGATCCTGGAACGCGATCCGCGAATCGACGGGGCCACCCTGAGCACCAACGGCAAGCAGGCGGACTGGAGCTGGTGCCCGACTCCCGCCCAGATCGATGCCGCCGATCGCTACACGCTCGGCCTCTCCGCCCAGGACGAATCGCACGCGCTCGTGCCGCACGACTACGTGATCGTGCTGCGCGGCGCCGGCCGCCCGGACTGCCCCGGCGCCCCGCCCGACATCGTCTCCACCTCGCCGCAGGACACTCTCGTCCGCACCGCCCTCGACTACCGCGTCGATGCCGTCGTGCGCGACGACGTGGGCCTCAAGGACCCGCCGATCCTCTACTGGTCGACGGAAGCCCCTTCCGACCCCGCCCATCCCGACGTGACGGCGTTCCGCCAGCTCGTCTTCGTCTCCGACGGCGGCGACGCGTACCACGCCGCGATCCCGAACCTCGGCGTCCCGCCCGGCGAGGAGCGGACGATCCACTACGTCGTCTCGGCCACCGACAACGACGATACCGAGGGCGCCGGTTGCGACCACCAGACGGACTCGCCGCTGCGCTCGTTCCGCGTCGCCGAAGGCTCGGGCGAGGTCGCCGGGTACTGCGAGGCGTGCAGCGCGAGCAGCCAGTGCGACTCGCGGGTCTGCGCCGCGGGCGCGTCGCGCTTCTGCGCGGCGGATTGCGCCGCCTGCCCCGCGACCGCGACGTGCGGGCCGGTGACGACCGTCGAGGGCGGCGTGGTCGACGCCTGCGTCCCCGCGGGGCTCGATTGCCGCGGCGGCGGCTCGTGCACCGACGACGCGTACGAGGACAACGACTCGCGCGTCGCCGCGGCGATGATCGCGGCCGATCTCTACACCGGCCTGCAGGTCTGCTCCGGCGACGAGGACTTCTACTCCGTGGACCTGGGAGCCGGCTCGCTCGACGTCACGATCGACGGCTGGGACGCCGCCTCCGCGGACATCGACCTGCAGCTCCTGCGCGCCGACGGCACGCCGCTGCGCAGCTCCGCCGGGATCGGATCGTCGGAGAACGTCGCCCTCTGCGTCGCCGGTGGTGCCACCATCGTCCGCGTGTACGGCGTCGCGGGCGACTCCGGACCCTACAGCCTGCTGGTCGACCACCTCCCCGGCTCGTGCTGTACCGACGACGCGCTCGAGAACAACGACTCCTGGAGCGACGCCACCCCGCTGCTCGTCCCCGGCGACACGCTCGACGGGCAGGTCTGTGCCGCCGACGAGGACTGGTTCGTGTTCTCCGGCGAGGCCGGACGGCGAGCCAGCGTGGACCTCCTGATCGACGGCACCGGCGACCTGGACCTGGAGCTCTACGACCGCGACGGCATGCGCCGCCTGGCCTCGTCCGCGGGGACGGGCACGAGCGAGCATGCCGAGGCGGATCTGGCGGCGACCGACGACTACTACGTCCGCGTCTTCGGCTACCGCGGCGCGGAGGACTCGTACCTGGTTTCGTACGAGCTGATCGGGAGCGCGGGGTGTTCGGACAGCCTGTCGTGCCCCGCGGGAACCGTGTGCGACGGCACGGCGTGCGTCGATGATGCCTGCACTCCGGGCGCCTCGACCTGCCCGGCAGGAACGTTCTGCCCCGACGCCGGCGGCGGGGGCGGGTCGAGCGACTGCGTCGACCCGTGCGGAAGCTCGTCGGAGTGCCGGGCCGGCTACGCGTGCAAGACGTTCGCCGAGGGCGGGGGCTGCGGCGCCGCGGGTGCGGGACTGGACGGCGATCCGTGCGCCTCGTTCCGCAACTGCGCCGGCTCCCGCGTCTGTCTGGACTGGGCCGGCGGCTACTGCGCCGTCGATGGCTGCACGGGCGCCGCGGACTGCCCGAGCGGCTCGCGGTGCATCGATGCCGGCGGCGCTCTCGGCACCTGCGTCGAGGACTGCATGGCGAGCGACGACCTGTGCCGGCTGGCCGAGGGCCACGTCTGCGACTGCGCCGTCGATTGGGAGGGCTCATGGCAGTGGGTCTGCCTGGCGCCGGGCGTCTACGCGCCGGCCTGCTTCTAGGCGCACTCATCCTGACCGGCTGCCCGTCCGACGACGACGGCGGGCCGGACTGGTGTGCGGGCGGGCCGTCCGTCACCGCGGTGTCGTTCGCGCCGACCATCGTCCCGGGCTCGCGCTTCGAGATCTCGGGAACCGGGTTCGACGCATCCTGCGGCGGGCTGACGGTGTTCTTCCGCGGCAGCTTCGAAGGCCGGAACGTCGAGGCGGAGGCCCTGGCGGACGTGATCTCGACGGCGGAGGTCCGGTACGAGGCGGGTCCCGAGCTGCTCGGGAGCCTGGGCGGCGACGCGGGGCGGTTCGTCGGCGAGCTGGGAGTGCGCCGGCGCGACGAAGGGGGGGCCACGCGCGAGGCGGCGGTCCCCGTCGCGTTCGACGTCGCCGCGCACCTCGTCCCGTCGGCCGGAAACGCCACGCCGGAGTCGGTCACGCTCAACGCGGTCGTCGTGGTCGCCGGCAGCGGGTTCCTCGAGGGGGCCGAGGGGACGAGCGAGGTCGTCCTGGACGGGACGTTCCGGGTCGACGGCGGGGGCACGCGGTCCGTCACCGCCGTGCGGCTTCCGGCGGAACCGCTCGAGGCGCACGACCGGACGCGCGCGGCGTTCCCTTTCGCGCCGGCAATCGCCGGGATCCTCCCGGGCGCGTTCACGGGGACGCTCGTGATCGAGAACCGCCACGGGGACGGGACGGTGACGGCGAGCGCGCCGCTGCCGGTGACGTTCACGCTCGGGGCGTCGTTCGTGACCGATGTCGTGCCCCGCAATCCGACGCTGGGCGCCATCGCGACGATCACGGGCGCGGGATTCATCGGCGGCGCGGCCGATCAAACGCTGACGATCCGGCTGGACGGCACGGCCACGCCGCGCGGCGGGAGCCCGGCCGTCGTGAGCGGCCTGGAGCTGGTGCCGGTGTTCGTCGACGGCGGGCGGGCGGAATACACGATCGTGCCGGTGCGCCGCGGCGACGTGCTGGTCGCCGAGGATTTCGACTTCTCGTGGGGGACGTTCGCCGGGACGGCGACGCCCGTGCTGCGCTACGGTGCGGAGCTGGCGGAAGGGCTGCCGACATCGATCGACCTTGCGATCGGCCCGACGCGGCAGGTGGTGTTCGTCTCGTTCCTCGCCGGGTTCTCGGACGCGTTGCGCGACTTCGGCCTGCGGGCGGTGGAGGCGGAGGTACGGTCCCGGGTCCTGGACAAGTTCCGCCGTGTCTACGACGGGATCAACCTCGACGTGCGCGCCGAGCGGCCGGAGGACTACTACCCCGGCGGCTACGCGGTGGTGGAAATCGGTGGCCCCGACCCCAACGGCCGCGGATTGTTCGGCTACGACAACACGCCGGGAAAAGACGCCGGAAACCTGCGGCTGCATGACCACGTGGGCGGAGCGAACGCCGAGGTGCAGGAGGACGGCTACGCCGGGTTCGGCGGGGTCTTCGTCCGCTCGTTCCTCTGCTGGTCGTCGCACCGGCCGGACGACCTCGTCTGCCCGGACGGCGTGGCCGACCCGGACTTCGATCGGGTCTTCGACCCCGTGCGCTCGCGGGAGGTCGTCGCGGGCGAGTCCCCCGCCGGCCCGGACGCGGCGCGCGCGGCCGCGATCGAGGCGGCCGTCTCCGCGCTGGGCAACCTGGTGGGCGACACCGCGGCCCACGAGTTCGGGCACAGCCTGGGCATGGCCAACCCCTACGGGCCTTCGGACGCCGTGCACCACGAGCCGCCCGCGGACGGCTGCCTCATGGACAGCGGCTCCTACCGGCCGTTCGCCGAGCGGGCCGAGCTGGCGGGCACGACGCCCGGGGGATGGTGCGGGGAGGAACGAGGGTACCTGGAGGCGATCCTGCCGGTGGGGCCTTGAGGAACGGGGAATGGGAACTAGGAACTAGGAACTAGGAACACGGAACTAGGAACACGGAACTAGGAACTAGGAACACGGAACTAGGAACTAGGAACACGGAACTAGGAACTAGGAACGGGGAACGGGGAACGGGGATCAGGAAGGTGGGAGGCGCGATGGAGCGGATTGCGATCATCGGGACAGGGAACATGGGGACGGCGTTCCTGGCGGGGCTCGTCGGGAGCGGCTACCCCAAGGGGCGGGTGACGGCGACCGACGTGCGCCCGGAGCGGCTGGCCGAGGTCCGGGCGAAGTACGGCGTGCGGGTGGGGCGGGACAACGTCGCGGCGGTGCACGCGGCGAGCACGGTCGTGCTGGCGGTCAAGCCGCAGGTCATGCGCGCCACGCTGGAGGCGATCGCGCCGGCGACGACACACCGGCCGCTGGTGATCTCGTTCGCGGCCGGCGTTCCGCTCGCCGCGATCGAACAGCTCCTGGCGCCGGGAACGCCGGTCATCCGCGCGATGCCGAACCTGCCGGCCGAGGTGGGCGGGGGTGCGACGGCGGTGGCGCCGGGGCGTCGCGCGGGTCGCGGCGCGGTGCGGCGCGCGCGCACACTTCTGGAACGCGTGGGCGTGGTGGTCGAGGTGGCCGAGGACCAGATGGACGCGGTCACCGGGCTGTCGGGCACGGGCCCGATGTACGTCTTCATCATCATCGAGGCCCTGGCCGACGCGGGCGTGCGGGTGGGACTGCACCGCGAGACCGCGATGAAGCTGGCGCTGCAGACGGTGTTGGGCGCCGCCGAGCTGGTGCGCCGCTCGGGCCGCCACCCGATCTACCTCAAGGACCTCGTCACGTCGCCCGGCGGCACCGCCATCGCCGCCCTGCACTCGCTGGAGCGCACGGGCATGCGGGCCGTGCTCATGGACGCGGTGCAGGCCGCGACCGAGCGCTCGGCCGAGCTGGGGAAGATCATCTCGCAGCGGATGAACGACGCGAAGCCGTAGGGCCGGGCGGGGAGGCTAGGGCACGAGGGTCAGCGACCAGGAATTCAGGGTCCCGACGTCGGCGGCGGCGGTGTCGGCGACGTGGAGGAACCACGAGCCGGCGGCGTCCTGCCCGAGCAGCCGGGAGTCGGTCACCTCGAACTCGCGGACGATGTCGTCCTCCTAGTTGTCGCGGTCCGTCTCCTGCAGCGGAAGCTCGATCGTGCCGCGGCGCAGGACCAGGTTGAGGTCGCCGATGTACGGGTGGGTGATGTTGACGCCGACGGTGATGCGCGAGGGAACGACGGGGGCGGTGACGACCAGCTCGCTGTCGATGCCGGCGGCGACGTCGTCGGGAATCGGGATCGCGGTGCCCATGGCGTAGCGGGCGCCTTCGGAACCCGGACGCGCCTCGGGGTCGTAGCGGTTGTTGCGCACGCCCGAGACGCCGATGATCTCGTGGGTCTCCGTGTTCCAGGAGCGGAAGATGTCCACCGCGTGCTCGTTCATCGCCGCGACCACGTTGAACCAGGTGTAGAAGCGGCGCCCGTCCTTCCCGCCCGTCTCGACGCCCGCCAGGAGGTTGGTCAGGAGGATGCGGGAGAACTCGGCCATGTTGTGGAACCAGCCGGACTGCGTGTCGTTGACGACGTCCGCCAGGTCCCAGCCGAAGGCGTCGCCCGCCGTCTTCCGGCACTCGAAGATCTGCCGCGTGTAGTACTCGTACGACCAGCACGAGCTCATGAAGAACACCTGGTAGGTGTCGGCGGGGTAGACGGAGCAGTCGCGGAGCACGTTGAGCGACCCGTAGAACGAGTGCCCGTTGTACATCACGACCTCGTGCCCCGCGATGCCGGCGCGGAACACCGCGTCGCTGTCGGCGGCGTCGTGCATGTCCCGGGGCGACACGAGATCGATCAGCTCCTCGATGCCTCCCTTGACCCGGCGGAAGCGCTCGCCCGGCGTCAGCTCGCCGGTCTTGGAGAAGCCGCGCGAGGTCAGCTCGCCGCGGAACTGGCGCCACTCGCGCACCCCCCAGTCGGAATCCGAGACCGTGGCTTCGTGCTCCGAGGCGTTGAACACGACGAACACGGTGAGCTTGTTGTCCGCGCGCAGGCGATCGTATTCCGGGTAGGTGGTCTGCGCGGGAGGGGCCAGCGAGGAGACCGTGAACGTCGCGTCGACCAGCGATAGATCGCAGCCGGCCTTGGCGGGGTCGAAGTAGTAGAAGTAGTTGTAGTCCGCGAGGCCGCCGGCGTCGAAGCCCGTCGCGCAGCGCTCCGCGGCCCGCGCGAAGACGTTGCGCGGGTCGGCCGGCAGCCGCAGCGCGGTCGCCGGAGAGGCCAGGATCTGCTCGATCGACAGCCCCGCCTTCTCCAGCTCCTCGTGCGAGACCACCGATTCCAGCCGCACCTTGTAGCCGACCCGGATCGTCGTCCCATCCAGCACGATCTCGGTCGCCTCGACGCGGTCCGTGTACAGGTTCATGTGCAGCTTCTCGGTGTTGAGCCGGTTCTTCGAGAATTTCACCTGGTCCATGACCAGGTTCTTCACCTCGTACGGCGTCGTCTGCAGCCGCGCGAGGTATTCGGACCGCTCGGCCTCGCCCAGCGTCGACACGTCGAGCAGCACCTGTCCGGCGAACTCGCCCTCCAACTCGGTGGCGAGCGTCGAGAGGTAGCCGGTGTCGGCCTTGCCGTCGGTCTCGGAGACCAGGTCGTCCCCCTCGGGGGGCAGCTCCGGCTCGCCGAACTGCGCGACGTCCTCGGCGCAGCCCAGGCCGAGGGCAAGGGCGAGGGGAGCAGCGAGCGCGATGCGGGTGGGGAGCGTCATGGCGGGTTCCTCCCGGACGGCGGGCTCAGCCGCCGCAGTACGAGGCGCCGGCGCCGCCGTCGAAGTAGAAGCCGTAGCCCAGGGTGTAGGGCGTGCAGGAGGACGCGGCGGCGGACGCGGCATCGACCTTGACGTGGAACGTCCACGAGTCGTCGAGGTAGCAGGTCCCTTCCCAGGTCAGCGCCATCACGTAGGCGCCGGCGGTGGCGTCCCAGTCGGTCGCGGTCGAGCAGTACTCCGTGCCCAGGTCGGCGCAGGTGTCGCCGCCGTAGACGCACATGCGCCAGTCGGTCTCGTCGGCGCCGGCGGGCGGCGTGAGGGCGACCTCGAGGTAGAAGTAGCACTGGGGCAGGAATTCCCACGGCATGCCGCAATCCAGGTGGCTGGCCTCGACGGCGTTGATCGTGAACCAATCGACGTCGGCGGAGCCGTCGGTCTTGAGCAGGGTCGAGTCGACCAGCTCGGTGAGCGGGTCGCCGGGGAACCCTTCGTAGGCCGTGCCGAGCGAGCGGGCCTGGGCGCAGGTGTCGTTGGTCTCGTAGGCGTCCGGCGGCAGGCCCTCGTCGGTCGAGCCGTCGCAGTCGTTGTCCAGTGCGTCGCAGCTTTCGGTGCCGGGCATCACGGCGCCCGTGCAGGCGCCCCAGCCGGAGGCGCTGCAGGCGCGCGTGCCCAGCACGCAGATGCCCTCGTCGCTGTGGCCGCACGATTCGCTGCCGCCGACGGGCGTGCAGGAGCAGCCGTTGTCGGTCGAGCCGTCGCAGTCGTCGTCCGTGGTGTTGGCGCAGTTCTCGGGATCGCCCGGGCTGATGGCGTTGGTCGTGTCGTCGCAATCGTCGTCGTTGGCGACGTAGCCCGCGGGCGGGGTGGCGCAGGCGACGCGGGTGTCGAGCGGCGTGCCGTACAGGTCGCTGTCGGAGTCGCGGTAGTACGTGGTGCCGACGCCCTCGTCGGTCGAGCCGTCGCAGTCGTTGTCCACCGTGTCGCAGACCTCGGTGCCCGGGGCGGGCGCGGAGCAGGTGCCCCAGGAGCCCGTCGTGCACGTCTGGGTGCCGGCGCCGCAGGCGGTGTCGCAGGCGCGGGTCACGTCCTCGTCGGTGGCGCCGTCGCAGTCGTCGTCACGGCTGTTGCAGCTCTCGGTGACGGGGGAGCACTCGGAGGTGCAGGCGCCGGCGACGCAATTCTGCCCGGTCGGGCAGGCGTGGCCGCAATCGCCGCAGTTCGCGGGATCGCTCTGCGTGTTCTCGCACGTCGTGCCGCACAGCTCGAGACCGACGCCGGAACAGACGCAGCGCCCCGCGTTGCAGACGGCCTCGCCGCAGGAGTTGCCGCACCCGCCGCAGTTGTCGTGGTCGGTGTTCGTGTTGACGCACGTTCCGCCGCACGATTCCGTTCCCGACGGACAGCCGCCGTCGTCGTCTCCGCCGCAGTGGACCGCGCCGAAGGCGACGGCCGTCGCGAGTGCCACACCGGCAAGGATTCTCTTGGTCGACATGATCGTGCCCTCCTTCATCGTGGCCAGCCCCCGGGGTCGCGCGGTCCCGATGCACGGGCCGTGCCGCGCGCGCGGACGAGAACCCGAGTGGAAAACACTTCGTTTTGCCGGTGGCGAGCGCGACGAACCGGGGCGCACGCACCCCGGCAATGGTGTGTACGGACGCCAGCGCCCGGTCCCGTCGCGGCCCCGTTTTCCCGCCGGGCGCATGCACAATCGCTTTGACTCCGCGTGGTTGCTCGCCGTATAGTGCCCGCCGAACATCTTCCTGTCCTGCGGGGGCGGTCTGCTGGAGCCGCGAACCATCGAGGAGTTGTACATGACGGATGCATGTGCTGGAGTTGGCCGAAACCGACGCGTAGCCGCCGCCGCGCGGATCCTGCTCGCGACCTTGCTCTCCATTCCGATCCTCGCGAGCGCCCAGGTGCAGGAGGAAGTCGTCACGCCGCCGGCCGAACCGACCGACGCGGCCGTGCCGCCCGCGACGGAGGCCGAAACGGCGGTCGCGGAAACCGAGACCGCAACGCCGGTCGCGACGGAAGCCGGAACCGCCGGTGAGACCGCCACGGCGGCGGCGGAAACCGAGACCGCCGGCGAGACCGCCGCGCCTGCCGCCACCGCGACCGAGACGGTGGAGGAGCCCGCAGCCGCGACCGAGGCGCCGACCGAGGAGCCCGGACCGTCGGCGGAGCTGGGCCTGCTGGGCGCGGCGGGCGAGGACGACCTGGAGCCCGACGTCGGTCCGACGGCGGAAGCCGACGCCGAGGAGGAAGAGGAAGAAGAAGAGGAAGAGGAAGAGGAAGAAGGCGAGACGGGCTCGCTGCACGTGGCGATTCCCGGCTACTACCAGCTCAGCGTGTTCGGGCTGGCGCCGATGGCGCTGGGACCGGACGACCCCGCGCGTCCGTTCGGTCCGGAGCTCGGCCAGGAGTACTACGGGTGGTCGCGGCTGCGCGCGACGCCGGAGCTGTCGTTCGCGCCGATCAAGGTGAAGGCGCAGTTCGACGTGATGACGGGCATCATCTTCGGCCAATCGACGGTGGGAGTGGACGGGGCGCTGGAGCCGCGGATGCGCGAGTCCGGCGCGGCATCCGACGGGGGCGGCGAGCTGGTGGGGATCCGGCCGTTCGACTTCCGGCAGCTCTTCCTCGAATGGGACACGGGCTACGGCATCCTGAGGGCGGGGCAGATGACGTCGAACTGGGGCCTGGGGATCCTGGCCAACGACGGGGACCGCGACCAGCTCTTCGGCTTCAATCGCTACGGCGACATGGTCGAGCGGATCGTGTTCGCGACGAAGCCGTTCTCGACGCTCGGCGACGGGTTCTACAAGGACATCATCACGATCCTCGGCGGCGACCTGGTCTACCGCGATCACCTGGCGGACATCTGGGACGGGGACCTGGCGTGGCAGGGCATCTTCGCGCTCTTGTGGCGGGAGGAGCCGCAGCAGGTCGGAATGTACGTCGCGTACCGCAACCAGACCTTCGACGACGGCGACACCCTGGAAGTGGTGGCGGTCGACGTGACCGCCGACTGGACGATCGACCTGGCGGAAGGCTGGGACCTGCAGCTCGCGGGGGAGGGCGTCGGGGTCTTCGGCTCGACCGACGTCGCCCGCTCGCTCACCGCCGATACGCACGACGTCATGCAGTTCGGCGGCGCGCTGCGGATCGCGGCGAAGTATCTCGAGCAGTACACGGCGCAGGTCGAGGTGGGGGCGTCGACGAGCGACGCGAACACGTACGACGACCAGCTCCTGCGGTTCACCTTCGACCCCGACTACAACGTCGGGCTGATCATGTTCGAGGAGCTGCTGGCGTGGCAGACGGCGCGGGCGGCGACGCTGGCGGCTTCGCCGGACCTGGTGGGCGAGCCGGTGCCGGGGCTCGAGCTGCTGCCGACCAACGGCGGGGTCTCGGGGGCGCTGTACGTCAACCCGACGTTCCGGGCGCGCCCGCTGGAGTGGCTCGAGGCGGCGGTCGGTGTGCTGTGGGGCTACTCGACGGCGGACGTGGTGAGCCCCTTCGAGCAGAAGGTGAACGGGGTGCCCGCGAACTACATGGGCGGCGACTCGGGCAGCCGCAACCTGGGGGTGGAGCTGGACGTGGGCGTGAACTTCCTCGTCCCGCTGCGGCTGGTGCGGCTGGAAGCGGGGGCGCAGTTCGGGTACATGTTCCTGGGCGATGCGTTCGCGGACGCGGACGGCAATCGCCCGGACGACATCTGGCTGACGGAGGGTCGGCTGGCGTTGCGGTTCTAGAAGAGAGTGCGGAGAGTGCGGGAAGTGCGGGTAGTGCGGAGAGTGGCGGTATCGGGTCGCGGGTCGGCGGTCGGCGGACGACGGGGATTCGGAGGAATGTCGATGAATGCCAAGCGGATCGTGACGGTGGTCGCGTTGCTCGGAGGGATGGCGTGCGACGGCGGGGGTCTGCCCGCGTCGCTGGGTCCGGCGAACAAGGACCAGGGTGACGGGCCGGTGGTGAAGTTCGACCTGTTCGCGGAGCCGTTGCCGGAGGTGCCGCTGCCGATCGACGTGGCGATGCGGCCCGATCCCAACTCGCCCACGGGCAAGCGGGTCAACGCCGCGATTCTCGTCGCTCCCACGGAGATGGAGGAGAACACGCGGCGCAAGATCGACCAGCTCGACGGCTGGGGCGTCTACTCCACGATCAGCGTCGGCTTCACGCATCCGGACGACCCGGAGAAGGCCGTGCTGGACGTGCAGAACATCCTCGATCGGCACACGGGCGACGACTTCGCGTTCCCCAACGACGCCGTGTACGTGATCAACCTCGATCCGGACTCCGACGACTACGGCAAGCCCGTCCCGCTCGACCTGGGCGAGGGCAACTTCCCGTTCGTGCTGCAGACCCCCGACCGCTACTACGAGAACGACCCGCGCGGCGGGACGAGCACGATCCTCCTGGAGACGGTGGAGGAGGACGCCAACGGCAACGGCGAGCTGGATCCGGGCGAGGATACCGACTTCGACGGCGTGCTCGATCATCCCAACGTGCTCAACCCGAACCCCGCGATCGACTACATGGACCCCGCGGATCCGCGCTACCCCGGACACATCGACCGCACGTACCAGCGCGAGGATCCCGACGACCCGACCAGCCCCTTCGTGCTGGACGCGAACGGCCGGCCGATCCCGGACCTGATCACGTTCTACGAGCGCGAGTCGAACACGCTCCTGATGCGGCCGATCGAGCCTCTGGATGAGGCGACGCAGTACGCGGTGGTGGTGACGAAGCGGCTCGTGGGCGAGAACGGCCAGCCGGTACGCTCGCCCTTCCCGTACCTGCACCACGTCGACCAGACGGCCGATCTGGCGCCGCTCGAAGGGATTCTCGACGATCACCCCGAGTTCTACGGCAGCGACCTGGGCGGGCTGGACGGGGTCGCCTTCGCCTGGACGTTCACGACGCAGAGCGTGCGGATGGACATCCTCAAGATGATCGACGGGCTGGAAGAGGGGACGGGCCCGTTCGCGCGGCTGCACGACGCGTTCCCGCGCGAGGCGTACATCAACCCGCTCCACGGCTGCAATCCGACCGGCGGCTGCTACCGCGCCGGCGCCTGCGAGACCGACGAGGACTGCGATGCGCGTCCGGGACGCGAGAACCGCGGCGACCGGTGCGACGGAGGCGTGTGCTCGCACCACCTGCCGTCGAACGTGTACACGATCACGGCCGACTACCTGGCCCCGGTGCTCCAGCGCGTCGCGGTCGACACCTTCGGCCTCGGCGCCAACGAGGCGGCCGCGCTGATCAGCACCTACCAGTTCGTCGACTACTTCATCTTCGGCTGGATCGACTCGCCGCAGTTCCTGGACAGCGACGGCGACGGCTGGGAAGAGGAGTCCTGGGACGTCAACTGGAAGACCGGGCGCGGCAACTACACCCCGGGGCGGGTCAACTTCATCGCCATGGTGCCGAAGGACGAGTACGTCCGGGCGTACAACGAGGAGAACGGCAAGGATCCGGACGCGCCGTCGCCGGTGGTGTTCTACGGCCACGGGTACACGGGGTTCCGGATCGAGGGCCTGGGGTTCGCGGGGTCGCTGGCCAAGTTCGGCCTGACCACCGTGACCTGGGAGTGCTCCCACCACGGCTCGCAGCTCGACCCCGTCCTGCGCGACGCCGCGTTGGCCATCTTCAAGACGGAGGATCTGGCCGACGCGGGGCTGGCCCTGATGGACGACCGCGCCGTGGACATGGACAACAACAACTACGACGGCGTGGGCAGCGATCCAGGCGACCTGGAGCCGCCGCCCTGCGGCCGCTACCCCTGCTTCCCGACGATGCACTTCGACGTCCCCTACTCGCGCTTCGAGGATTGGGGCGCCCCGCTGCCCGGCGGCGAGGACACGGAGCACTCGCCCAACGCGTGGCTGGGCGCGTGGGACGAGACGACGAGCACCTGGGCCAACGCGCTGTACCAGGACGACGTCGAGGACTCGGCCGGCGACTTCTGGACATCCTACGTCTTCCACACCCGGGACATCGTGCGCCAGTCGGCCCTCGACCTGATCCGCATCATCCACTACTTCCGCGGCTTCGACGGCGCGACGCCGGCCCGGTTCGACGTGGACGGCGACGGCGAGGCCGAGCCGTACGATTTCAACGACGACGGCCGCAACGACTTCTCGGGCGACTTCGACGGCGACGGCGACATCGATTTCGGCGGGCCGGACAACGAGTACTACGTCTGGGGCCAGTCGCTGGGCGGCATCATGTCCGGCGTGCTGGGCGGGACCCACTCCTCGATCCGCGCCGTCGCGCCCGTCTCCGGCGGCGGCGGCCTGGGCGACGTCGGCATCCGCTCCACGCAGGGCGGCGTCAAGGAAGCCGTCATCCTGCGCATGATGGGACCGCTCGTGGTCACCGTCCCCGCCGCCTCGCGCTACAGCAGCAGCCGCCGCGACAACCGCACCGGCTGCTGCGACCCCGCGGCGGAGTCGTGCGACCCCTCGATCCTCTCCCTGCGCTTCATCATCCCGCAGCTCAACAACACGGGCGAGGTCGAGATCGGCTGCCTGCGCGCCTCGGGCAGCGGCAACCGCACCCTTCTGCCGGACGACGTCGTGGTCCTGCGCAACGTGCGCCATCCCGACGAGCCGCGGTGCGCGGTCGCCGGAACCGGAAGCCTCGTCCGGCTCTCCGTCCCCGCCGACCTGCACGACCCGCTGACGATCGAGATCTACGACGGCTCGTCCGCCCCGGGCGGCCGGGCGCTGGTAAACGCCGAGACCTGTGCCGTCGCCTCCGGCGTGACGCTGCGCACGCGCGGCCCCCTGGCCGGCGTCGAGAACCCGACCTGCGGGTCCGAAGAGGCGTGCGCGATCGCGACGTTCGAGGTCGATCCGCCGCCGTTCGAGTGGGACGACTGGGGGATGGGCGACGAGCTGATCGCGCCGGCCGAGGGGCTCGGCCTGCGCCGCAGCACGCCCGACATCCGGCGCTTCATGGGCCTGGCCCAGATGGTCCTCGACCCCGGCGATCCGTCCGTCTACGCCCCGTACTACCGCAACTCGATGACCATCGTCACCGTCGGCGACATGAACGTCCCGACCAACACCGGCATCTCGATCGCCCGCTGCGCCGGCGCCCTGCCGTTCGACGCGGACGCCCGGCGCGCCGACCTCGGCGACCGCACGCCCAACCGCACCCTGATCGACTTCGGCGCGGTCATGGGCCTGGAGCGGCTCAACCTGCCCGGCTGGGGTACCGCCCTCATCGACCTGGACGACTACTCCCTCGGCACCGACGGCTACGGCCAGGTCCGCCCCGCGACCATGGGCGCCATCCCGGAGATCGTCAATCCGCCGACCTCCCCGCTGCGCGCCTGGATGCCCTCGGGCGGCGAGGCTCCTTCAACCTGCACGACCTCCTACGGCTCCTACGGCACCGGCGGCCAGGCGCTCGAGACCGTCGAGTGCCCCCACGGCGTCTCCTCCCTCATGCTGCCGTACATCTCGGCCGGAGGCGATCACGGCTTCTACCTCCCCGATCCCAACCTGCCGTTCGACATCAACACCTTCATGGTCAACACCATCGGCCGCTACTTCCAGACCCAGGGCCGGATCATCGATTACCGCCCGTGCCTGGCGGACAACTCCTGCGAGTACATCCCCGAGTTCCCGTACGGCACGGACTGGCCGTAGGGGGAAGTGCGGGTAGTGCGGGAAGAGCGGAAAGTGCGCGACGGGGGGAGGGCGGTGAGACCATGATGACTGAGGGACGCTCGCGATCCGAGGAGCGGCCCGGACCTCCCGTTCGGTCCGCGTCTCGTTTCGGGTTCCCGCTCCCCGCACTTCCCGCTCTCTACGCACTTTGCGCACTCCCCCTGTCGGCCTGCGGCGACGACTCGTCGCCGGCGGACGGCGGGGGCGAGGTCGATGGGGACGGGACGGGGGACGGCGAGGGCGGATCCACCTCCACGTTCTGGAGCTGTCCCGGCGATCCGGGCTGCGCGGGCGCGGGGGCGGCGGCGTTCGAGGCCGGGGTCGGGCGGCGGGTCGCCAACCCGACGATCACCGAGACGCTGACCGTCGACGTCGATGGCGACGGCGAGTTCGACATTCGAGACGACGAGTTCGACGACGTCGACGGCGACGGCCGGTTCGACGGCGTGTGGATCGCGGGCTACGGCAATCCGCGGCCGGCCAACGACATCCACGACGACATCGAGACGCGCGTGCTCGCGCTGCGCTCCGGCGAGAAGCTGCTCGCGATCGTCTCCGCGGACCTCATCGGGATGTTCCACGACGACGTCGAGCAGCTCCGCTCGGCGGTCGCCGACCTGGACATCGACTACCTGCTCGTCGCCTGCTCGCACAACCACGAGGGCCCGGACACGATCGGGCTGTGGGGTCTCAACGAGACCAGCTCGGGCGTCGACCCGGCCTACATGAACTTCCTGCTGGCGCAGATGGAGGCTGCCGTCCGGGACGCGGTGGCCGACCTGCGGCCCGCCCGGGTGAAGTACGGACGAACGCAGCCGGGCGAGAGCGCGGCCAAGGGCATCAACAACGTCGTGGGCGACGGACGCGACCCGGTGATTCTCAACCCCTGGCTCACGGTGCTCGGGTTCGAGGACGCCGCGGACGGCTCGACGATCGCCACCCTGGTCAACTGGACGGCGCACGCGGAGTTCTCCGACGACCGGATCAACTCGATCACCGCCGACTACGTGCACTCGCTGCGTCTGGGCATCGAGGAAGGCGTGGCCGAGGGTTCCGTGGACGTTCCCGGCGTGGGCGGCCTGGCCGTGTTCACGCAAGGGGCCCTGGGCAGCCAGGTCGGCCCCAACCGGGTGCAGACGACGGGCCTGGACGGGACGGAGTGGACGGGCGGCGAGGAGATCGATTGGGCGCAGGAGGTCGGGCGGATCCTCGCCGTCGGCGCGCTGCGCGCGCTGGACGAGGCGACGGCGCCGGAGGACACCCTCGACCTGGCATGGGTGCGGGCGCGGGTCGAGCTGATCGTCGAGAACTACGGCTACCACGCGATGCTGCTCAACGGCATCTTCAACCGCGAGCTGCACGGATACGACCCCACGTACCCGCTGGAGACGGGCAACTACCCCTGGCTGTGGACCGAGGTGTCGTGGCTCCGGTTGGGCCGCGCGCAGGTCTACACCGTGGGCGGCGAGCCGTGTCCCGAGCAGTTCCTGGGAGGCTACGACGGCAGCTACACCCCCGACTCGCTGTCGCTCGTCGACCCCGGCTCGGCCCACCCGCCGGACCTGTCGGCGGCACCCGGGCCGCCGTACCTCTACGACCGGCTGGAAGGGGCCGAGTACCCGATGACCTGGGGACTGACCAACGACATGCTCGGGTACCTCATCCCGAGCTACGATTACTTCCTGGACGAGCACGCCCCGTACATCGACGAGGCGTTCGGGTTCTACTACGAGGAGACGAACTCGATCGGGCCGGAGGGATGGCCGGCCGTCGAGCGGGCGTATCTCGAGATCCTGGAGCGGCGACCCTGACTCCGGGAAGTTCGGAAGGAGGAGAAGCGATGAAGGCATGGTGGATCGGTGGCGCTGCGCTGGGCTTGGCGCTGGGACTGTGGGTTTCGTGCGGCGGCGACGACTCCGGCACGCCGGACGGCGGCGGCGACGGCGGCGACACCGCGGGCGGATGCGTGCGTTCGGACGAGTGCCACCAGGGCTTCCGCTGCCAGTCCGGGAGCTGCGTGATGGCCCTCCCGCCGCTGGACGAGCTGCCGGCGGACCTGTCGTGCGTCGGGAACAACCCGCCGATCGATCCGCTCGGCACCACGGTCTCCGCGACGGTCTACGTCGAGGATTTCGAGGACGACGTCCGGGTCGAGGGCGCGGTGGTCGATATCTTCCTGGACAACATCGTCGACGAATCGCCGGACCTCACGACGGACCCGACCGACGAGAACGGCGTGGTCCCCGGGGGCGTCACCGGCCTGCCGGCGCGCGGCGTCATCGCCTACATGGTCCACTCCGGGGACCTGCCGGGCGGCATGGTGCGCACGACGATCGAGTACGACGTCGAGATCCCCGACACCGACGGCAACGAGGTGCGGCTCCTGTCGGTCTCCGACACCACGTACCGCCTCATCCCGACGGTCCTGGGGATCACCCCCGACGCCAGCCACGGCATCATCGCAGGCGAGTTCGCCGACTGCGCGGAAAGCCCGGCATCCGTCGAGGGCATCGTGGCCCGGCTGCTCAACGACGCCGGCCAGGACTGCCACGAGCTCAACGATCGGGAGTGCTTCGCCCGGTACTTCCAGGAGGAGACCCCGGCGCGCATCGACAGCCAGCCGAACTCCAGCGCCGACGGCCTCTACGCCATCGCCCAGGTCGCGCCCGGCGAGTGGAACCTCGAGATCATCGGCCGGCTGACCGGCGCGACGACCGAGTTCCCCTTCGACCTCCTGGGCCGCAAGCGGGTCAACTGCATCGCCGACTCGATCGTCATCGTCGATGTGGAGCCCCTGGCCGAACCGCTGCCCTGACCGAATCCGTGGCCGGTCGCTTCCCTGCTCGCCGGCGTGGTCGCGGTCGTGGTCGTCGTCGTGGAGGTGACCGATGAGCCGGATCGGATCCATCGTCGTCGTTCTGCTGCCCCCCCTCGTCCTCCCGGCCGCCGTGGCCGGCGACGACACGCCCGTTTCCACCGGGTGGACCGTCGACAGCGGCGAGCGGGTGGAAGTGGAAGCGCCGCCGCCCGCGCCATCCGCGGCGGCTCCGGAGCCGCCCGGCGACGCCGGGGACGATGGCGGCGGGGACGACGGCTTCCGCTTCGATCTGCACGGCTACTACCGGGCGCGGACGCACGTCGTGGGCAACCTGATGTACGTGCTCGACTCGGACCCCGACGGACGGAAGGAGACGCTCGAGTACGTCACGCAACGGCTGCGGCTGCAGCCGGAGATCGGGTACGGCGAGTGGGTGACGCTGCACGTGACGGTCGATGCGCTGGACAACGTCGTGTGGGGCGACAACGCCGGGCTCTCCTCGACGGCCCTCTTTGCCGGCGAGCCGTCCCAGACGGGACTGGAAGGCTCGGAGATGCCCTTCGCCTACGTGCGGCACGCCTGGCTCGAGACGAACGTGAAGTTCGGCGTCCTGCGGGTCGGGCGCATGCCGTCCAATTGGGGCCTGGGCATCCTCAGCAACGACGGGGAAGGGTTCGACGAGGATTTCGGCGACAACTGGTACGGCGACACGTACGACCGCATCCTGTTCGCCACCAAACCGATCTCGATCGTCCGCGCGCTGATGGGCGAGGAGCCCGGCGACACGCCGCTCATCCTCGTGGCATCCTGGGACAAGCTGGTCGAGGATTTCCAGAAGCTCGACGACCGGACGGGCGAGCCGGTGAATCCGCGCGACGGCTACGACTCGGGCTGGCTGGCGAACGGCGACGACGACGTCGACGAATGGACCGTGGCCGCGGTGTGGCACCAGGAGGAGCTCGACTGGCTCGCTCCCGGCGACTCGCTCGCGGCCGGCGTGTACTATGTCTACCGCGAACAGCCCTCGACCTCCTCGGAAATCCACATCTTCGACGCCTTCCTCAAGCTGCGGCTGTGGGACTTCTTCCTCGAAGGCGAGTTGGACGCCATTCGCGGCAGCACCAAGGCCCTTGCCCTGGGGCCGGAGGATGATCCCCCCGGATCCGAGCTGTACATGCTGCGTGATGCGGACATCCTGGGCTGGCTCGTGCGGGTCGGCTGGCAGCGCGGGATGTTCACGGTGAAGCTGGAATCCGGCCAGGCCTCCGGCGACGGCGATGTGCTCGACGCCAACTTCAGCAACATGGCGGTCCATCCGGACGTCAACGTCGGCCTGCTCCTGTACGAGGAGCTGCTCGCGCAGCGCACGCGGGATCATTTCGCGGACAAGAAAGGCCTGTGGTCCAACGGCGGCGTCTACAACTCCATCTTCTTCATGGCCACGGGCGTCGTCGAGCCGCTCGAGGACCTGCAGTTCACGCTGGGCATCCTCACCGCGTGGGCCGACGAGGCTTGCGACGTGGCGTTCCAGGGCAACCTCTGCTCGCCCGACGACCCGCACCCGAACATCGGCATCGAAATCGACGCCTCGGCGCGCTACCGCTTCTGGGACCGGCGGGTCCTGGCGGTGGTCGAGGGCGGCTGGCTGCACCCCGACGACGAGACGCTCAGCCTGGATTCGTTCGGCCTCGCCGGCACGGACATGTGGACCATCCAGACCCGGCTGGCCTTCGCGTTCTGACGCTGAGCCGGGGTCGCGGTCAGGTCCCGCCCTGCGGCTCGGCGGCGCGGCGGCGGACTTCCACGAGGTGCGCGGCCGGCACGCGGGTGGTGAACAGGCCCAGCATCACTCGGGCCTCGCCCTTGGGCCCGACCTCGAACAGCGTGCCGACGCGGCCGCGCAGGGGGCCCTGGCGGAAACGGACGAGCTTGCCGGGCGACAGGCCGGAGATGGTCGTCGCGCCGGCAAGCGCGGTGCCGGGATCCGGGTGGGGCAGGGTGATGGGCCGAGGTGCGCCATGGGCGTGAACCGGGGCCTGCGGTCGCGCCGGACCCGGTCCGCGCCGGTCGGCGTGGGCTCCGGGACGTCCCTCGTCGCGTGGCCGCTCGGGCCGCTCGTCGTGAACGCCGGCGCGCGCCTCGTCGCGCCGCGGCCGCTCGGGCCGAACACCGCCCGTGCCGGGAGCCTCGAACCGCTCGGTCGGGCCGGTGCCCGCTTCCGCCGGGGGCTGTGCGCCGTCGCCCGCCTCCGCCGCGGAAATCGTGGTCTGCGGCGTCGGCGCCGCGGCCGGCGCAGGCGCGTCTTCCCGCCGGGGCCGCCGGCCCGCGGGCGGCTGGGCCCAGAGCGGGGGTTTGGGCAGGGCGATCTCGCGCGTCCCCGCCCGCGTCATCCCGGGCGTGCGGTCGGCGACCATGCGCTCGAGCCGCTCGCGACCCGCGGCGGCGGACTCCGCGCGCCGGTCCGCGAAGGCCCGCTGCTCCCGCTCGTGCTCCTCCTCCTCGTGCGCCCGCTCGGCACGCACCCGCTCCAGCAGCGCGTCGAAGCCGACCTGATCGTTGGCGCGGCTCCAGGCGGCGAGCGCGAACACGGGCTCGAGCGCCGCGAGGTCGGCGCGGGCGGCGGCGAGCAGACCGGATCCGGCCGCGGCCGCCTCGGCCCGCGTCCACCGCCGCTCCACCGCGAACGACACCTCGCCGTCCTCGGCGAAGGACGCCAGGAACGCCTCGACGTCGGCCTCGGTGACGGCCGGCGCCGCCGGCGGCTCCCGACCGGGGATCGCGAAGGCGAACGCTCCCGGGAGCGCGCGCAGCGCGTCAAGCAGCCGGGCGCGGAGCGCGTGGTCGCCGAGGACGAGCCGGAGGTTGGCGGCGTCGACCAGGGCGCGGCCCGGCACGCGGGCGCCCAGGGCGAAGCCCTCGGGATCGACCACCACGGCCAGCAGGGCGTGCAGGCGGTGCGGCGGCGGTGCGGCGAGCAGGTCGGCGACGCCGCGACTGCCTTCGATCACCTCCTCGATGGCCAAGCGCTCCCCGGCCTTCCGCCAGAGGTAGCCCCACTGCGCGTCCACGCAACGGTTGTTGCGCAGGTTCGGCGCGTGATCGGCGGCTCCCGCCTCCAGATCGGGCCGGTGCGGCCCGAGGTCGGCGAGGGCGGCGTGGAGGATCTCGTCGACCTTCTCCTTCACGCCCAGCCGCTGCCGGTTGTACACGTTGCTCGTCGCCCGCTCGGGGCGGAAGTTCTCGAAGTCGTCGAGGGCAAAGCCCGGAAACATCGGCCGCGGAGTCTACGGACTTCGGTCCCGGACCGCAACAGCCGGAAGGCCCGCTTCAAATTCTTCCGACTTTCCGGTACCCTCCCACGTCCAAGACCGTAGGCGCCCGTGAATCTTCGGGGCGCCGTGGAGGAACGACGGATGAGGAGCAGGACGGGGTTGGTCTGGGGAACGGCGCTGGTCATCGCGCTCGCGGCGGCGCCGGCATCGGCCAAGAAACGAACGGATGCGATCACCGCGCGGGGTCCGGGCGGAGGACCGGCGGCTTCGAGCCAGGTCCTGGACATGAGCGGACCGATCGAAGGCGTCCTGGAGGACGGCGACCCCGCGCTCGGCTCGGGCGAGCTGTACGATCTCCTGCCGTTCGACGGGCGGCGCGGCCAGCACGTCGTCCTGCGCATGGTCTCGGAGCAGTTCGACGCCTACCTCGTCCTCGTGGCTCCGTCGGGGCAGCAGGTCGACGACGACGACGGCGGCAAGGGGACGAACGCGCGCATCGAGGCCGACCTCACGGAGGACGGCGCGTACCGCGTCGTGCTGACCTCGAAGACGCCGGGGGAGCGCGGGTCGTACGTGCTGCACCTGCGGTCGGACGGCGGCCGGTTCGGCACGCTCACCGGCGCGGGGCCGAACATGATGCCCGCGCCGGGGATCACCAGCACGGTGGGCGAGGGCGCGCCGCAGGTCAGCGCGGGCGTCCGGCCGCTGAGCCAGGGGACACTTCGCATCCGGCCGGGACAGGGCGTGATTTCGCTGGGTCCCGAGGAAGTTCCGGAAGCTCCGTACGATGGTCCCGTGAACCCGATCAACCCCGAGGTCCCGACCGGGCAGACGGTGACCTCGGGCCAGACGATCACCGGGGCGCTCGGACCCGGCGACCGGTCGCTCGGCGGCGGGCAGTGGGCGGACTGGTACGAGTTCGAGGCGCGGGCCGGTCAGGAGGTGCGGGTTGACTTGTCGTCCCGCTCGCTGGACGCCTTCGTCGCCGTGGTCCCGCCCGGCGGCGAGCCACTGACCAACGACGACCGGGCGCAGGGGAACACCGACTCGTTCCTGTCGTTCCCGGCGCCGACCTCGGGGACGTACCTCGTCGCGGCTTCGTCGTACCAGCGCGGCGAGCGCGGCGACTACGCGCTGCGGCTGACCGTGGGCGGCGGTGCGGCACCCGGTCCCGGGCCGGTCGTCGGACCGGGCGAGTCGAGCCGCGGGTCGCTGGCGGCGGGCGACGACCAGCTTTCGACGGGCGAGTTCATCGACTGGTATCCGTTGAACGCGCAGGCCGGGGAAGAGGCGACGATCGCGCTGACCTCGACCGAATTCGACGCCTACCTGGTCTTGTTGTCGCCGTCGGGCGAGCAGTTCGACAACGACGATGCCGGGGAAGGGACGCACGACGCGCGCATCGTGCGGCGCATCGACGAGGCCGGCGCGTGGCAGATCGGGGTGACGTCCTACCAGCCGGGAGAGCGGGGCGCCTACGAGCTGGAGGTGGCGACGGCCGCCGGAACGCCGGGTCCGGATCCCGGCCCGAGTCCGCGTCCGGGTCCGGCTCCCGCGTCGTCCGGGACGCTGACGGCAGGTCGGAGCACGAGCGGCGAGCTGGCGCCGGGCGACACGACGCTGGCCAGCGGCGAGTTTGTCGACAGCTACTCGTTCGAGGGCCAGGCGGGACAGACGGTGCGCGTGGACATGATCTCTACGGCGATCGACCCGTACGTCATTCTCCAGACGCCGGGCGGCCGGCAGGCGGAGAACGACGACGTGGCGCCCAACGACCGCAACGCCAGCGTCTCGATGACGCTGCCGGAGACGGGGACGTACAGCGTCCTGTGCACCAGCTACCAGCCGCGGGAGGCCGGCTCCTACGACGTGGCGCTCGTGGTGGGCGATGCCGCGGAGCCGCCGCCCGGACCCGGGCCCACGTGGGGCGGCGTGCCCTCCCAGGACCGCGAGTTCTTCGGGGTGTTCGTCGGCATCTCGGACTATCCGGGATCCGGCAACGACCTGCCGTTGTGCCGGGAGGACGCCGAGAAGCTCGCGCAGACCTTCAAGGGCATCGGCCTCATGGACGACTCGCACATCGACCTCATCACGGACAGCCGGGCGACCGAGGCCAACGTGCGCTCGGCCATGCGGCGCATGGCCGGCCGCGTGGGCCCGGACGACGTGTTCGTCTTCTTCTACTCCGGCCACGGCGGGCAGAGCGATCCCGATCCGGAACGCCACGACGACGAGGTGGACGGCCGCGAGGAGTCCATCATCCTGAACAACGACGAGTACACCGACGACGAGATGTCCGACGACCTGGATGGCATCCGCGCCGGCCTCACCGTCGTCGCGCTCGACTCGTGCTTCGCCGGCGGCTTCGCCCGCGACATCATCTCCGAGCCCGGGCGAGTCGGCCTGTTCTCCTCCGAAGAGGATCTGACCTCGAACGTCGCCCAGGAGTTCGAGGCCGGCGGGTACCTCTCGCACTTCTTCCAGAAGGCCGTCGAGGGCTACGCGGACACCGACGGCGACGGTCTGGTGCAGATCGGCGAGCTGTCGCACTACCTCCAGACGCAGTACGCCGAGTACGTTCGCGAGGCGTCCTCGGAGTCGTCGGAGGGCGCGGCGGGCTACCAGCACCTGGTCGTCGACCGCGGCGCGGTGCGCGTGGATACCCTGTTCTTCCGTGCGGGACGCACGGTGGGCGGCTCCGCGCCGCGCACGGTCAACATCCGGTTCCAGTAGACCACCAAGGGGGGGGACGGAAGCAGGTCCCCTGTGAAGGACAAGAAACCGACCGCCCGTTCGAATGCGTCGGGGGCTCGGGAGATCGGGGAACGGGGCACGGCGGGTGCCGCGGTCAAGCCCGTCTTGTCGGCGCCCGAGCGCCCGCCCGAGCCCGCGGCGCCCGTGCGGCGCCGGGTGATCCCGGCCGCGGCGCCGGCGAAGCCGCCGGAGCCGGCAGCCAAGACTCGTGCGAAGGACAAGTCCGACGCGGAGCCGCTTCCCAAGCCCGCGAGGGCAGGGGGGCGCAAGCGTCGCGCGGAGCACCCCTCGGATCCGAACCGCGGGCTTGAGCCCGCGGCTTCCCTTCCGCCGGAGCCGCGCGCGGAAGGGCGCGGTTCGGCACTGGAAGCGCACCCGAACCGCGGGCTTGAGCCCGCGGCTTCTCTTCCGTCGGAGCCGCGCCCCGAAGGGCACGGTCAGGTTGCAGAGCCACAACCGAATCGCGGGCTTGAGCCCGCGGCCTCCCTCCCCGCCGCCGTGGCGTCCCCGCCGCTGCCGCCGCCGCCGGTTCTCCCGGCGGTCCGGCCGGAGGTCCATCTCCTGACCTTCGGATGCCGCGCGCAGCAGGCAGACGAGGAAGTGCTGCGGGCGGCGCTGGTCGCGCGCGGGCTGACGGTACTCGAGGGCAAGAAGGTCGAAGGCGCGGGAATCGCGGTCGTGCACGGCTGCGTCGTGACGGCGCGGGCCGAGCGCGACGCGCGCAAGGCCATCCGGCGGCTGCGGCGCGAGCACCCCGACCTGCGGATCGTGGTCTCCGGCTGCCACGCGCGGCTCTCCGGGGACGCGGCCTCGCGGGAGCTGGGCGCGGACCTGGCGCTCCCCGAGCTCGGGCCGGAGGAACTGGCAACGGCGATTCGCGAGCGGCTCGTGCCGTCCGGCCTCCTCCCCGCCTGCGCGCCGTCCGCGGAGGGCGGTCGCCGCCGGGTCGCACTTCGCATCCAGGACGGCTGCGACAACTCCTGCGCCTACTGCATCGTGCCGGCCGTGCGCGGCAAGTCCCGTTCGGTGCCGGTGGCGACGGTGCTGGAGGACATCGGCCGCCTCGCCGAACGCGGTGCGCCCGAGGTCGTACTGAGCGGGATTCAGACGGCCGCCTGGGGCCGGGACCTCGACCCGCCCTCGACGCTCTGCGACCTGCTGGAAAAGATCCTGGCCCTGCCGCGGCGGCCGCGGATCCGGATCTCGTCGGTCGAGCCGCAGTACCTGACGCCGCGGCTGATCGAGCTGGTCGTGGGCGAACGGGGGATTTGTCCGCACCTGCACGTGCCGCTGCAATCGGCGTCACCGCGGCTGCTGGCGGCGATGGGGCGCGCCGACGTCGCGCCGGCGATCGAGCTGCTGGAGCGCGCCTGGGCGCGTCACGGGGACCTCGCGGTGGGCTTCGACGTCATCGCCGGATTGCCGACGGAGACGGAGCCGGAGCACCAGGTGACGGTGGATCTGGTGGAGCGGCTTCCGCTGGCCTACCTGCACGTCTTCACGTTCTCGGCGCGTCCGGGCACGCCGGCGGCGACGATGCTGCCTTCGGTGCCGGAGCGCTTCGCGGTGTTGCGGACGCGTGCGCTGCTGCGTTCGGATGAGCGTCTCCGGGCGGCGTACCGGGCGAGGATTCTGGCGCGCGGTCGGGCCGAGGTGGCGGTGGAGCACATGGGGGAGGACGGGTTCGGGCGCGGCACGACCGAGCGTTTCCTTCCCGCTGCGGTCATCTCCCACGCCGTGAAGCCCGGCGCCCTGGTCCGCGGCAGGACCGACGGCATCGGCGCCGACGGCGCGCTGCGGGTCGTTCCCGAGTAGCGGGAAACGGCCCTACGGCTTCCAGACCTCCGGCATCTTCGCGCCGCGGTCGGCGAGGGCGAGGCGCTGCTTCTCGATCTCGGGGGGCAGGTGCGAGCCGAATTTCCCGAAGAAGCCCTTGAGCTCCTCGGTTTCGGCGGCGACGCCGGCCTTGGTCACGGTCATCAGCTCGCGGTACTTGTCCTCGGGGTAGTTCAGGCCGTTCCAGTCCAGGTCCTGGCGGCGCGGGACGAGGCCCAGGGGGCTCTCGACGGCGCCGGCACGCCCGCGGACGCGCTCGACGATCCACTGCACGGCGCGCATGTTCTGTCCGTAGCCCGGCCAGAGGAACTTGCCGTCCTCGCCCTTGCGGAACCAGTTGACGCGGAAGATCCGCGGCAGCTTGCACTCGCTGCAGTCCCGCCCGAGCCAGTGGTTCCAGTAGTCGGCCATGTTGTACCCGGCGAACGGCAGCATCGCCATCGGGTCGCGCCGGATGGCCGCCTGCCCGATCGCGGCCGCCGTGGCCTCCGAGCCCATCGTGGCCGCCAGGAACACCCCGTGCCTCCAGTCGAACGACTCGAAGACGAGCGGGAAGTTCTTCGACAGCCGGCCGCCGAACAGGAACGCCGAGATCGGCACGCCCGCCGGGTCCTCCCACGCGGGGTCGATCGACGGGCACTGCGCGGCCGGCGCGGTGAATCGGGAGTTGGGGTGCGCGGCGACGCGTCCCGAGTCGGGGGTCCAGTCCTTGCCCTGCCAGTCGATCGCGTGCTTCGGCGCGGGACCCATCCCCTCCCACCACACGTCGCCGTCGTCCGTGAGCGCGACGTTCGTGAAGATGCAGTCGCGCTTCAAGGTCTCCATCGCCGTGGGGTTGGAGTCGTAGGACGTCCCCGGCGCCACGCCGAAGAACCCGGCCTCGGGGTTGATCGCCCGCAGCGTCCCGTCCGGCGCGGGTTTCAGCCACGCGATGTCGTCGCCGACCGTCTCGGCCTTCCAGCCCTCCATCCCCTTGGGCGGGACGATCATCGCCAGGTTCGTCTTGCCGCAGGCGCTGGGGAACGCGCCGCAGATGTACGTCTTCTCGCCCTTGGGCGACGTCACGCCCAGGATGAGCATGTGCTCGGCCAGCCAACCCTCGTCGCGGGCCATGACCGAGCCGATGCGCAACGCCAGGCACTTCTTCCCCAGGAGGGCGTTGCCGCCGTAGCCGCTGCCGTACGACCAGATCTCCCGCGTCTTGGGGAAGTGCACGATGTACTTCCTCGAGATGTCGCCCTCGCACGGCCACGGGACGTCGGCCCGGCCGAGCGCCAGCGGCGCGCCGACGGAGTGCAGGCACCTGACGAAGGGTCCGTCGCCGAGCACGTCGAGGACCTTCTGGCCCATGCGGGTCATGATCTTCATGTTGACGACGACGTAGATCGAATCGGTGAGCTGCACGCCGATGTGGGCGATCTTCGAGCCCAGGGGCCCCATGCTGAAGGGGATGACGTAGAGCGTCCGGCCGCGCATCGAGCCGTCGTAGTACCCGCGCAGCGTCCGCTTCATCTCCTCCGGGTCCATCCAGTTGTTCGTCGGTCCCGCCTCGTCCTTCGAGCCGGCGCAGATGTACGTCCGGTCCTCGACGCGCGCCACGTCGCTGGGGTGGGAGCGGGCCAGGAAGCAGTTCTTGCGCTTCTCGGGATTGAGGCGGATGAAGCCGCCGGACCGGACCGACTCTTCGCACAGCCGGTCGTATTCGTCCTGCGAGCCGTCGCACCAGTGCACGCGCTCCGGCTTGCACAGCTCGGCGACCGACTGCACCCAGGCCCTGAGCTCCCGGTTCGACGTCCGATCCTCTCCTCCGCTGCTGCCCATCGCTGCTGCTCCTTCCCTGCGGCCCCGTCCCGGCCGGCACACCCTTTAGGCGCTCGGATGGCCGGGGTCAAGCGGGAGGGCCCGAAGGGGGGAGAAGACCACAGATGAACACAGATGGACACAGATGGGGGCGAGGGCAGGAGGGAAGGGGAGGGTGACCCTGGGCTGAATCCTACGGCGTGACGGCCCTCAGGGGGACGGGCATGAAGAGTAGGAGGAAGAGGAGGACGCAGGTGGTGCCGAGCGCGACGCGCAGCGGCGACAGACGGTCTCCTTCATCGACCGGCGGGTGGCCCTTGGTCGCGCGGTTGAGGATCCAGAGGATGAGGGCCCAGACCAGCCAGTTGGCGCCGACGGCGAACTCCGCGGCGACGTCCGCGGTGTCCTTGCCGGCGCCGATCGCGCTGCCGCCGGCCCAGGCGCCCGCGGCGACCCCCAGCACGACCAGCAGCCGGTGGGCCCACTGCGAGATCGCCCGGTACCGGCCGCCGAAGAGGGCGTAGGCGACGTGGCCGCCGTCGAGCTGACCGACGGGAATGAGGTTGATCATCGTCACCAGGAAGCCGATCCAGGCGGCCCACGCCAGGGGATGGAGGAACACGTCGTACCCGGCGGGAACCGACCCGACGACCAGCCACTTGAGCAGGCCGTAGAGCAGGGACACGCCCTCGAGCTGGTAGGGCTCCGTCGGCAGCGGCCGCACCTCGGACAGGGCGAGCCCGGCGATCATGCACGGGATGGCCACGACCATGCCCGCCAGCGGACCGGCGGCGCCGACGTCCAAGAGCGCCCTGCGGGAGCGAAGCTGGCCGCGGGTGCGGATCACGGCGCCGAACGTGCCGAAGAAGATCGGGATGGGAATGAAGTACGGCAGCGACACCGGGATGCCGTGGATGCGCGCCGCGACGTAATGGCCCATCTCGTGGCACAGCAGGATGGCCAGCAAAGGCAGCGCGTACGGCCAGCCGTCCAGGAACGTGCCGGTCGCGCCCGCCGCGCCCGCTCCGACCTCCTCCGAATACGCCTCGACGAAACCGCTCCCGACGTAGAGCGTGCTCACGACCGTCAGCAGGAAAAGCACGACCGGCATCAGGATCCGCTTCGGCTCGACGGCGACGAAGCGCGCCGCAATGTCGAGCGGCGTGCGCAGCCGGCCCAGACGGCGCCGCAGCCCTGCCGGCGGCGCCGGCGCATCGTCCGCCGTCACGGGCGCGGACGACGGCACGGCCTCATCCTCGGGCCGCGGACGTTCCCCGCTCATCGGCCCCTCTCCCCGCCGGTCATCGCGCGCCCGAGACGTCCGAGCATCTCCTCGTCGTCCAGGCGCACCTCGCCCCCGTCACCCTCGATCACGCACGCGCCGTCGCCCAGCTCAGGGTCCTCCCGCACGACCACGGAACGCTCGCCCGGCCCCGACCGCCCCAGCTCCTCGCGCAGCCTCGCGGCCTCGGCCGGCGCGGCGCGAACGACGACGGGGCCCAGGAAGCGGCGGCGGATCGTCTCGGTGGTGCGCCGGGCGACCAGGCCCGGGTCCAGCAC
>JACRCZ010000098.1 GCA_016218765.1 Deltaproteobacteria bacterium
CACGCAGGGCGCGTAGCCCGTGCACCCCGCTCACCCGCAGTACGACCTGGATCGCCTTCCATGCCTCTGCTCGACTCGGACGCCGATCGAACTGCCAGCCAAGAGCCTCCCACCTGGGGCGATGTGCCGGCTCGTCCACCGACCAGGAACCCTGGCACCTTGACACCTCCTCCCCCGGGTTGCTACCGTGCCCGAGGCCTGAGAAGGCCCCCGGATGGAGGGTGGTCCGATGCGCAAGCGTTCGTCCCTTGCGGTTTTCCTGTGCGTTTCTGCGCTCGCCGCATCCGCCCAGGCGAACCCGATGGATCTGACATTGTCTCGGCTGTACCGCGACCGCGAGACCTGCGACCTTGCGCTGCGCGGCATCCGGGAGGATCCCGTGACCGGCGACCCGATCGGCCCCGACAACGTGGAGTGCGCCGACCAGGCCGCCTTCCGCGAGTTGTCGCGCGAGTTCGGCCTCGCCATCGCGCCCGTGCTCCTCGCCCCCGCCGAGACCCTCGGCTACGCCGGCTTCTACCTCGGCCTCGAAGGCTCGATCACGCTCATCAACAAGGACAACGGCGTCTGGGCCCGCGCCGTGGAGGACGGCAACCCCGACGGCGCCTTGACCGCCTGGTCGATCCACGCCCGCAAGGGCCTGCCGTTCTCGTTCGAGCTGGGGACCAGCGTCTCCTACCTCGCCGCCACCGAGGACGTGCTGCTCGGCGCCGACGTCCGCTGGGCGTTGCTCGAGGGCTACCGCAGCGGTTGGAAGGCGTACTTCCCCGACCTCGCGGTCCGCGGCGCGGTCAACCGCCTGATGGGCGACGACGAGATGGACATGACGGTGTGGAGCATCGACGTCTCCCTCTCCCATCCCTTCGCCATCTCCGGCGCGATGACCATCACCCCCTACGCCGGCTACCAGTTCGTCCAGACCATCGCCGACACCGCGCTCGTCCTGAACGGCATGGACGACGACACCGGACACCCCCGGCTGGAGTGCAATCCGGAGCTGCTGATGGTGCCGGACGAGACCACGCCGGACCCGACCGATCTGCGGCAGGAGACGGTCGGGGAAGCCTACCAGCGCGCGTGCGTCGGCGGCGTGAACGGTCCTCCCGGCCTGCACTACCTGGAGTTCAGCCGCGAGTACATCGACCGCCACCGCGGGTTCATCGGCGTGCGGTTCCTCTGGGAGCACTTCGTCGCCATCCTGCAAGCCGCCTTCACCGACGGCCAGCAGAACTTCGGCGTCTCGCTCGGCTTCGATTACTAGCGGATCGGGGTCCCTACGGACGCGGCACGGCGACCGGCGAGACCGGCATGCCGCCGCCCGGCGGGGCGTCGATGTACGGCCCGGGGCTCGTCGCCGGCGTCCAGGTCGGTGCCGGGGGAGTGATGACCGGCGTCGTCGGCGTCCCCGGCGTCGTCGTCGGAGGCGTGTAGACCGGGGTTGGAGGAGCAACGACCGTGGTCGGCCTCGTGACCGGCGTGGCGGGAGTGGTCGGTCGCGGAGTCACGACCGGCGTCGACGGGGTCGTCGTGCCGGGTGTGGACGGATAGTAGGTCGGCGTGACGGGCGCGACCGGCGTGACGGTTCCGGGCGTGACCACCGTGGGAGTGGAGCCGGGCGTCGTGGGGTAGGTCGTCGGCGCGACGGGTGTGACCGGCGTGACGGTTCCGGGCGTGACCACCGTGGGCGTGGACCCGGGCGTGGACGGGTAGTAGGTCGGCGCGACGGGCGTGACCGGCGTGACGGTTCCGGGCGTGACGACGGTGGGCGTGTTTCCTGGCGTCGTGGGGTAGGTCGTCGGCGACACCGGAGTGACCACGACCGGTCCCTCCATCGCGCCGGGCGCGTTCGGGTACACGGCGGGCGGCGGGGCGACCGGTGTTACCGGCCGGACCGGCCCCGAGCCCGGGTACGAGCTGCCGACGATGACCGGTGGGGGAGGGGTGTTGGGCACCACGGGCGTCGCCGGAACGACCCGCGGCGGCGGTGGGGTCGGGGACTCCGGCCGCCAGTAGCCCGGATTGTAGCGGTACCCCGTGCCGTAGCGCTCGACGCGGGGCGCCACCCAGCCGTAGCCCGGACGCGGCGGGACCCAGCGGCCATCGACCCAGATCCACGTGTCGTTGCGCCAGCTCCACGAGCCCTGGATCCAGATGTACTCCGGTGCGGGTGCGATGCCCTGGACCTCCACGCGCGGCGGCGGCGGCGCCGTCGCGACGTACAGCGGCTCGGGATGGGCGTACACCACCCCCGTCTCGTAAATCGTGCAGCCCCCGGTTGCCAGAAGGGCGGCAGCGGCGACCGCGAGTGCGAGAACGGTCAGCGTCTTTCTCATCTCTCACCTCACCACCGGACCGCGTCCGGCTTCACGCCCACTCTGACGTGCCGAGCACGCGGACCATTTAGAGCATACTACCTCCGGGAGGCAATGTCCGGTTTCGGATTCCCCATTGTCGGCGGGCTTGCCCTGAGTGAAGTCGAGGGGCCCGGCCGGTTGCCGGTTTGCAACCGCATGTTTTAGCTTTTGGATTCCGCCGGCGCCGCCGGCGGCTCGGGCTCCCGCCGGTGGAATTCCTTGCGCCGCTTCCACAAGGGCCGTACGACCGCGAGCCCCAGGACGGCCGCCACGGCTCCGGGAAGGCCGCCCAGGATCATGGCGAGCAGCCCGTCGGGACGGGCCCGGAACACGCCGGCGACGACCAGGGCGATGCCCGCGAGAGCGACCGGCGCCCATGTCGCTGCCGCCGTCCACCAACCCCAGACGCGTCGCTTGTACACGCCGATCGCGCCCGCCACCAGCGCTCCCGCGAAGACGACCGCCGCCGCGACGATTGCCGCGAGGTTCGCGGCCAGCTCCGGCGGCGCCTCGGGACGACCCGAGAACACGACCGCCGCGGCACCCCCGGCGAGACAGACGAAGGCCCAGACGGCGTTGTACGCCGGGATCAGCCGCAGCATCCCGTGCTCCGCCCAGCGCTCGGAGAAGCCCACGAACATCACCCACAGCGCCGGGACCAGGAACAGGGTCAGGAAGGTCGCCGCCGTCAGACCTCCGATGATCGTCTTGGCCATCGGCGCCCAGGTCTCCGCCCCCTCGCCGACCTCGGCCGCCAGCGGCACCATGCCCACGATCGTCGTGAGGGCGGTCATGAGCACCGGTCGGAACCGGAGGCGTCCCGCCTCGACGGCGGAGTGGATCAGCGCCTTGCCCTCCTCGCGGTGCGACTGGTTGGCGCGATCCACGAGCACGATGCCGTTGTTCACGACGATGCCGACGAGGATCACGATGCCGATGATCGCGGGCACGGACATCGTCATGCCGGTCATCAGGAACGTCACGGCGACGCCGATCACGCCCATCGGCATCGTGAAGAGGATGATGAAGGGCTCCAGCAACGACTCGAACTGCGACGCCATCACCATGTAGACGAGGAGGATGGCGACGAGCAGCGCGATGGACATGTACCGCTGCGTGTCTCGCAGGTCCTCGGCCGTCCCCCCCACGTGGTAGGTGAAGTCCGGCGGGAACTTGTACTCGTCCAGGGCCTTCTGGAGCTGGTCCACGACGCCGCCCAGGTTCTCGCCCGGGACGGCCGCGGCGAGGGTGACGTAGCGTTGCTGGTTCTTGCGCGTGATCTCCGTGGGGCCGATGGAAGGCTCGATCGAGGCGACCGACGAGAGCGGGATCTGCTTGCCGGTGAGGGTCGAGATCGGGAGCTGCTGCAGCTCGCGCACGTTCAGGCGCCGCTCGCGCGGCGCGCGCACCAGGATGTTGTAGTCGTTCGCCCCTTCGCGGAAGCGCGAGGCGATGACGCCCTGGAAGAACGTCTGGATCGTGTTGGTGACGCCGATGACGGGAACGCCGAGCGCCGCCATGCGCTCGCGGTCGAGCCGTACCCGGTACTCGGGCTTGCCCTCGTCCATGCTGAAGGTGACGTCCGCGGTGCCCTTGATCTCCTCCAGGATCTTCTTCAGGTCCATTCCCACGGCGCGGGCCTGTTCGAGATCGTCGCCGTAGATCTGCAGCTCGATGTCGCCGGCCGAGCCGAAGAACGACGGCTGGAAGACGGTGACCTCCAGCCCCGCGACCCTGTCGAACCGCTCGATGAGGTCCTTCTCCAGGTCCTTCTGGTAGCGCGAGCGCTCGCGCAGGGGCTTGTACTTGATGCGCAGGATGCCCGAGTGCTGGCCCTTGGAGAACATGGCGGCCCAGCTCTCCCCGGTGCCGATGTCGCTCGCCGACAGCTCGACCTCCGGGACCTCGGTCTGCGCGATGCGCTCGAGGGCGAGGAAGCGGCGGTCGGTCTCCTCCAGCGACGTGCCGACCGGCGCCTCGGCCTGGAAGATCGAGAAGCCCTGGTCGCTCTTGGGGAAGAAGTCGAACCCGAGACCCCGGAAGGCGGAGGCGGCCGTGACGACCAGGGCGACGATCGCGAGCAGGGCCGTGGTCTTCCGGAACCGCACGACGCCGTGCAGCAGCCGCGCGTACGCGTCGCGGACCCGGTCGATGCCGCCGTGGATCCACCGGCGGTAGAAGCGCCTCTTGTCCAGGTCGGTGTCGCGCGCGAGGATCCACGACGCGAGCAACGGCGTGAGCGTGACGGAGACGACGAGGGAGGCGGTGAGGGAGACGACGATCGTCCACGCCATGTCCCGGAACAGCAGGCCCGCAATGCCCGGCACGAACGGAATCGGCGCGAAGACGGCGATGGTCGTCAGCGTCGAGGCGGTCACGGCCATCGTGACCTCGGCCGCCCCCCGGATCGCCGCCGCCTTCGGCTCCATCCCCCGCTCGACCAGCCGCTGGATGTTCTCCAGGACGACGATCGAGTTGTCCACGAGCATGCCGATGGCCAGGGCGAGGCCGGCCATCGACAGGATGTTGAGGGTCAGGCCGAGCTGGTTCATGACCGCGAACGTGACGATGATCGAGATCGGGATGGAGATGGTGACGACCAGCGAGCCGCGGATCGAGACGAGGAAGATGAAGATCACCAGGAACGTGAAGACCAGCGCCTGCCATCCCGTTTCGACCAGGTTGCCCAGCGAGAGCTTGATGAAGTCGGACTGGTCGAAGAAGACGTCGAGCTTGACCGAGGGGAAGCGCCGGGAGATGTCGGGCAGCGCGGCGCGCACGGCGTCCGCGGCCTGGACCGTGTTCGCTCCCGACTGCTTGCGCACGGCGACGAAGAGCGCCGGCTCGCCGTTGGTGCGCACCACGCGCGTCGTCTCGTGGTACCCGTCCACCACCTCGGCCACGTCCCGCAGCCGGATCGGCACCATGCGCGCCGCCGGCGTCGCCACGCGCTGGCCCAGCGGGCCGTCGACGAAGCCGGCCTGCTTGTAGCCGACCACGATCTCGCCGACCTGTTCGACCGACGAGAACCGCCCCTCGCTCTGGATCGCGAACTCCTGCCCGCCCTGCTCCAGCGTCCCGGACGGGATCTGCACGTTCTCCGTGCGCAGCGTCTGCACGATCTGCTGCACCGTGATGCGGTACGAACGCAGCCGCTCGGGCAGGATCCGCACCTGGATCTCGCGCTCCATCCCGCCGTACGTGTCCGCCGCCGCCACCCCCGGCAGCCGCTCGATCAGCGGCTCGATGTCCCGCGTCGCGAGCTGCCGGAGCTGCGCCTGGTCGTAGTTTCCCGAAAGGTACAGGAACTGGATCGGCTGCAGCGACGGGTTGAAGGCGAAGGTCAACGGGTCGGAGGCGTCCGGGGGCAGGAAGTCGCGCACGAAATCCAGCGCCTTGCGCAGGTCGATCTCCCCCTGGTTGATGTCGTACCCCCACTCGAACTCGACCAGCACCACCGACGCGCCCTGCTTCGAGGTCGAGGTGATCTCCGAAACCCCCTTGACGGAGGCCGCGGCCTCCTCGATGCGCCGCGAGACCAGCTCCTCCATGTCCTCCGGACTGGCGCCCTCGTACGTCGTGATGATGCCGCAGAGCGGGAACGACACGTCGGGGTACATGTCCAGGCCGAGGTTCGACAGCGAGTAGAAGCCGAAGCCGACCGCGACGATGTACAGCATCAGCGTCGTGATGCCGTGGCGTACCGCCGCGCCCGCCAGCGTGCCCTTGCGCACCTCCAGCTGCAACGGCGGCAGCGTGCTCTGCCCGTGCGGCGGCAACAGGCTTGGACTCGACGGCGAGGGCACCCCGGACCCGTCCGGCGGCGGCGCGCCCGGTTCCGGCGGAGGTACCGAGCTCATCGTCCGTCTCCCGCCTCGCCCCCGTCGACCGCCGACCCCCGCCCGTCGACCGCCGCCCCCTCCCCGCCCGCTCCGCCCTCGCCCCCGTCCCTACCGCTCGCCTCCGCCCGACCGCTCGACCGCTCGCCTTCCCCCTCCCCCGCCGCGGCGCCGTTCGTGATGATCTCGACGAGGGCGCCCTCCTTGAGCAGGTTGAAGCCCTGGACCACCAGGACGTCGCCCTCCGCGAGCCCCGAAATCACCTCGGCGTGGCTGTTCTGGATCAGCCCGCGCTCCACCGCCACCCGGTGGGCCTTGCCGTCTCGGACCACGAAGGCGGAATACGCCGCGCCGTCCCCGCGACGCGCCGGATCCAGCGTCAGGGCGGCGGTCGGCGCGAGCACGACCCCGTCGCGCCGCTGCAGCTCGACGTCCACCGTCGCCAGCATGCCGTCCCGCAGAATCGTGTCCGGATTGGCGACCAGGTAGCGGAACCGCACGCTGCGCGACTCGCGGTCCACCGTCGGGCTGACCAGGTCGACCGTCGCGGTGAACGCCCTGTCGGGAGCCACCTCGACGTAGACCTGCGCCGTCGGCTGCTGCCGCACCCGCTCGACCTCGTGCTCCGGCACATCGACCCAGACGAACACCGGGTCCAGGCGGACGATCGTGGCGAGCGGTGTGGCCGGTGTGGCCATGTCGCCGACATCGACGAAGCGCTGGGAAACCCAGCCGGTCATCGGCGCCTTGACCACGGTGTCCTCCACGCGGAGGTTCGCCTGGTCGACACCCGCCAGGACCTGGCGGCGCTGGGCCTGCAACGCCCGGATCTGGGCGTCGATGGGATCGAGCTGGGAGGCCGGGACGACGCCGTCGGCGACGAGGCGGCGCAGGCGCTCCTGCTGCGTCTTGAGGCCGTTGATCTGCGCCGTGATGGCGTCCGCGCCCGACTCCGCCTGGCGGACCCCCGTGTCGACCACGGCCGTCGCCAGCTCGGCCATCACGGTCTCGTCCTGCGTCACGAAGTCGCCCTCGTCGAAGCCGAGCGAGACGATCTTCTCCGCCATGCGCGGCAGGACGTTGACCGACGCCGACGGGCGGACCTCGCCGACGTAGCGCGCCACCTCGCTCACCGTCCCCCGCCCCACCCGCTCGACCTGCACCGGCACCGCTTCCGCCGCGTCCTCGCCGTCCTCGCCGTTCTTCTTGTTGCAGGCTCCGCCCGCGGCGAGCGCCGTGAGGAGGACGGCGAGCAGGGCGGCGTGCATCGTTCGTGATCCGTCTTCTGGCATCGAGCGCTCCGTCCGTCCCTCCCGCCCCCCGACCCGAAGTAGCCAATCAAACGCTTGTTTGGGAAAAAGTCAAGAGGCGGGTGGTTGGACGATCGGAGCAAGTTGTCGGTGGGACGATCGGAGGAGTTGTTGGTTGGGAGGGCCGGGCGTTTGACTTCGTTCCTCGGGCGCTTCTACGATCCGCCTCCGTGCTGATCCTGGAGTTGTACCGTCGGCTGTACAAGGCGTTCGCGCTCCTGTTCTTCATCCTGGCGCTGGGCACGTTCGGCTACCGCTGGATCGGGTACAACGCCGGGCAGGACTGGCCGTATCTCGACTGCCTGTACATGACGGTGATCAGCGTGGCGACGGTCGGCTACGGGGAGATCATCCCGGTGCGGGAGGTTCCCTGGGGCGAGTCGTTCACGATGTTCATCATCCTCTTCGGGGGCGCCGCGATCCTGTATTTCGGTTCGACGACGGTCGCGTTGTTCGTGGAGGAGGATCTGCGCCAGGTCTTGCGCCTGCGCAAGATGCGAAAGGTGATCGCCCGGATGAAGAACCACATCATCGTGTGCGGCTCGGGGGCGACGGGGGCGACGGTGATCCGCGAGCTGCTGGCGACGCGGCACGCGTTCGTGGCGGTGGATCGGGACATCGAGCGGATGCAGAAGTTGGAGGCGGAGGCTGGGAAGGGGCGGTTCCCGCACATCCTGGGCGACGCGACGGACGACGAGATTCTCGTGGCCGCGGGGGTGCGTGACGCGTTGGGGCTGGTGGCGGCGTTGCCCACCGACAAGGACAACCTGTTCGTGACGGTGTCCGCGCGGCAGCTCAACCCCAAGCTGCGCATCGTCTCGCGGTGCATCGAGGCTGGGACGGAGTCGAAGCTGCGGCGGGCGGGGGCCAGCGACGTCATCTCGCCCAACGCCATCGGCGGGATGCGGATGGTCTCCGTGCTCATCCGTCCGCAGGTCGTGGAGTTCCTGGACAAGATGCTGCGCGACCGGGAGAAGAACCTGCGCATCGAGCAGGTGACGGTTCCGGCCGACTCGCCGGTCGTCGGCATGCCGCTGCGCGACACCCCGATCCGCAAGATCACTCAGCTTCTGGTCATCGCCGCCTACATCCCGGGGGACGAGGATCGCTACGTCTACAACCCCGGCCCCGAGTTCGTGCTTCAGGCCGGCAACGTCCTGGTCGTGCTGGGCATGGTGGACGACGTGATCCGGCTGCGCGAGTTCTTCGGCGCTCCCGAGCTTCGCACGAGCATCCTTCCCGGCCAATGACGTGCTCGTGGCTGGTAGCTCGTAGCTGGTGGTCCGACCGGCGACCAGCCACCAGCCACCAGCCACCAGCCTCCTCCCGAACCACCCCTATTGACGCCCGGAATTCGATGCTTATTATCACGCCGTCGCAGGACTCCCCCGGGGAAAGGGATACGTTACGGGAGGTTTGTCGTGAGCAAGATCATCGGAATCGACCTCGGAACCACCACCAGCGTCGTCGCGGTCATGGAGGGCAAGGAGCCCAAGGTGATCGCCAACGAGGAGGGCGGGCGGCTGACGCCGTCGGTCGTCGCGTGGGACGACCGCGGCGAGGTCCTGGTCGGGCAGATCGCGCGGCGCCAGGCGATCACGAACCCCGAGGCCACGGTCTACTCCATCAAGCGCTTCATGGGGCGCAAGTACGCCGAGGTCGGCCATGAGATCTCGATGGTCCCGTACAAGGTCTTGAAGACCGACAATGGCGACGCTCACGTGGAGATCCGCGGCAAGCGCCATTCCCCCCCGGAGATCTCGGCCAAGATCCTGCAGAAGCTCAAGCGCGCCGCCGAGAACTACCTCGGGGAGAAGGTCACCGAGGCCGTCATCACCGTGCCTGCCTACTTCAACGACAGCCAGCGCCAGGCGACCAAGGATGCGGGCCGCATCGCGGGCCTCGAGGTCAAGCGCATCGTCAACGAGCCGACGGCCTCGGCCCTGGCCTACGGGCTGGACAAGAAGAAGGACGAGATCATCGCGGTCTACGACTTCGGCGGCGGCACGTTCGACATCTCGATCCTCGAGGTCGGCGACAACGTGGTGCAGGTCATCTCGACCAACGGCGACACGCACCTGGGCGGCGACGACATCGACCAGCGGATCATCGAGTACCTGATCGGCGAGTTCAAGAAGGACCAGGGCATCGATGTCGCGAAGGACAAGATGGTCCTGCAGCGTCTCAAGGAGGCCGCGGAGAAGGCGAAGATCGAGCTGTCCGAGCTGCACGAGACGACGATCAACCTGCCCTTCCTCACCGCCGATGCCGCCGGCCCGCGCCACATGAACATCCGCCTCACGCGCGCCAAGCTCGAGCAGCTCATGGACGACCGCGTCGAGCGCAGCTTCGGCCCCGTGGAGAAGGCCCTGGCCGACGCCAACAAGCGCCCTCAGGACATCAACGAGGTCGTCCTGGTCGGCGGCTCGACCCGCATCCCCAAGGTCGTGGAGCGGGTGAAGAAGTACTTCGGCAAGGAGCCGCACCGCGGCGTCAACCCCGACGAGGTCGTGGCGCTGGGCGCGGCCGTCCAGGCCGGCGTCCTCTCCGGCGAGGTCAAGGACCTGCTGCTGCTCGACGTCACGCCCCTTTCCCTCGGCGTCGAGACGCTGGGCGGCGTCATGACCGTGATGGTCCCGCGCAACACGACCATCCCCACGCGCAAGACCGAGATCTACTCCACCGCCTCCGACAGCCAGACCTCGGTCGAGATCCACGTACTGCAGGGCGAGCGCCCCATGTCGCGCGACAACCGCACGCTCGGACGCTTCCATCTCGAGGGCATCATGCCCGCCCCGCGCGGCGTGCCCAAGATCGAGGTCTCGTTCGACATCGACGCCAACGGCATCCTCAACGTCGGCGCCAAGGACATGGCCACGGGCAAGGACCAGCAGATCCGCATCACCGCCTCCAGCGGCCTCTCCGACGACGACATCAAGAAGATGGTCCGCGAGGGCCAGGAGCACGAGTCGGAGGACAAGAAGCGTCGCGAGGAGGCCGAGCTGCGCAACAAGGCGGACAGCCTCTGCTACCAGACCGAGAAGATCCTCGACGACAACCGCGACAAGCTCGACTCCGCCGACGTCACCGCCGTGCGCGAATCGATCGCCGCCTGCCGCAAGGCGGTGGAAAACGGCGACGCCGACGGGATCAAGCGCACGATGGACGAGCTGACCAAGGCGACGCACAAGGTGGCCGAGGCGATGTACAAGAACGTCGCCGGCGCGGCGCCTCCGCCGGGCGGCGACGGCGCACCCGCGGACGAGGGCGGCAACGGCGCCGGCGGCAAGGGCAAGAGCAAGAAGTCCGACAAGGGCGACGTCATCGACGCCGAGTTCGAGGAGAAGTAGGCGGCCACGGCACCGCCAACCGGCCAATCGTTCGGCAACTCCGTTGCCACCCGCTCGGACCGTTCCGGGATCCCGTTCAGACCATCGGCCGTTCCCCGAAGCCCCCGACATCTCCCCGAGTTCCCCCTTTCCGCACTTCCCGCACTCCCCGCACTTCCCGCGCTCCGCCCCCGGCCCGCTCCTTGCTTCTCCGCTCCCCGCCCCCGCCGTTCCGGGTGACGCGGCGGGGTGATGGACTCGGCGGCGTCGGACCCCTTGAACGTCGCGGCCGCGCAGCGTATAGTCACCCGGGCGCAGACGAGCGGCTCGGGCGCGAGAGGCGGGCGTCGGCGGGCCGCTGGGAAAGGGTGAGGCCATGAGAGCTCTAGGACGGGTGTTGGTTCCGGTGCTGGCCGGTCTCTTCGCGACGCTCGGCTGCTTCGATCGCGACCTGACCGACATCGTGCCGGTCACGACGACGGGCGTGACGATCCGTGTCGAGCAGGTCGGAGTGATCCGCGTGGACATCGTCGTCCTCGTGGACAACTCGGGCTCCATGTCCCAGGAGCAGGCCGCGCTCACCCAGCGCTTCCCGGAGCTGATCCGGGAGTTGATCGATCCGGAGATCAACCCCGAGACGGGCCGCCCGTTCCATCCTCCGGTGGAGGACCTCAACATCGGCGTCATCTCGTCGGACATGGGCACGGCCGGCTACCGGGTCTCGACGTGCGCCATCTCGGACGTCGGCGACAACGGCTGTTTCCGCAGCACGCCCAGCCCCGCGGTGCTGGATTGCGAGGCGACGTACCCGGCGTTCCTCTCGCGCAACGAGACCAACGCCGCCATCTACGACGCCGACACCATGGCGCACGACTTCACGTGCATCGCGACG
Organism: Deltaproteobacteria bacterium; assembly: GCA_016218765.1. Lineage (GTDB taxonomy): Bacteria > Myxococcota_A > Polyangia > DRWM01 > JAAZOP01 > JAAZOP01. The sequence goes on from JACRCZ010000098.1 coordinate 11,725, forward strand.
CTGGGCACGCAGGGCTGCGGCTTCGAGCAGCAGTTCAAGGCGATGCGGGCCGCGACGACGACCGATCCCGAGACCGGCATCTGCAACCGCGGCTTCCTGCGTCCCGACGCCCTGCTCGCCCTGGTCTGGGTCACGGACGAGGAGGACTGCTCGGTCCGTCCCGACCACAACGAGATGTTCGACCCGAGCCGCGACGACCTCGGCCATCTCAACATCCGCTGCTTCACGCATTCCGAGTTCGTCGAGTCGGTCGAGGACTACGTCAACGCCTTCCGCGCGCTCAAGGGGCCGCTGGACCAGGACAAGATCGTGCTGGGCATGATCGTCGGCGTGCCGCCCGAGGCGCCCGCCTGCATCGGGACCGGCGATCGCCTCGAGAGCTGCCTCGGCGTGCCCGCCATGACGGCGGCCATCGACCCGACGGATCCCACCAGCCTCATCCCCTCGTGCAACACCTCGATGGGCCAGGCGTTCCCGCCGCGCCGCTTCGTCCAGATGGCCCAGTCGTTCGGCTCGTCCGCGATCGTGGACTCGATCTGCAAGACCGACTGGACCGCCGCGATCAAGGGCATCACGGACAAGCTGGTCGAGCGTCTCCCGTCCACCTGCTTCCCGCGCGCCCTCAACTTCGACGCCGCCGCCTGCACGGCCGACTGCAAGGTCATCGAGACCTTGAACAACGATCGGCTGTGCGAGGCCGACGCCACCTGCACGAACTGCCCGGAGGCGACCGTCGACGAGGTGCACAACCTGGCGCCGTGCACCGATGCCGGCGGCAACCCCTGCGAGCCGCTCAAGCGCGACCTGGGCCTCATCGAGGAGAGCGAGGGTGTGTTCCTCCGCCAGTGCCTGGTGCGTCAGGCGACGCGCGTGCCGGACGCGGATGGTTGCGGCCTGCCCGTCTCGGGCGGCGAGGGCTGGTACTACCAGCCGCGGGAGGAAAGCGCCGAGGGCTGCCCGCAGGTCATCTTCGGCTCCGAGGGCGGATCCCTGATCGAGGACGGCTCGACGGCCGAGCTGCGCTGCCTCGCCGAGCTGTGCCCGCAGGACCGCCTCTGCGGCCCGGCGGCCGACCCGTCCGCGATGTGCTGCCCGGAGAACGAGGTCTGCGTTTCCACCGGCATGTGTGATTGCGTCCATCCGCCGCGCGGCGTAGACGGTGTCTGCCCCGAGGCATGACCCCCGCTTCCCTCCTCCTCCTCGGCTGGTCCGGCCTGAAGGCCCTCGTCAAGCGTCCCTTCAAGGCACCGCACGCGATGGAGCGCGTCTTGCGCCGCGGCGCCGCCGAGCGCATCGCGTCGCTCGACGCGGCCGGCCTGGCGGGCGTGCGCCGCTCGTCGGCGTGCCTGGCCTGCGGGCGCTGCGACGAGGTCGGCGTCGCCGGCGGCGGGACGGCGTCGCCGGCGGACTGGGTGCTGGCCGGGCTCCGCGACCTGACCGACCGCGACCTGGGGGCCGAGGCCCCGGGAGACGCCGCCCGGCTGGAGCGGATGGAGGCCGTGTGTCCCGTGCGCGTGCCGTTCCGCGACCTGGCCCGGGACGCGGCCGCGATGTGCGGCGCGTTGTCGTCACCGTAGATCCAGCGGTCCGCGTTTCGCGTCGCGTCGCCGTCGCAGCGAGCCGCCGAGGCGTCCTCCCAGCCACCCGAGGCCGAAGGCGAGTGCCGCGCCCGGGAGGCCCATGATCGGCAGGCCCCCGCCCAGGAAGAGCAGCGAGAACAGCACGAAGGTCGCCGCCCCCAGTCCCGCCTCCAGCGCCCCGGCGCGTCCGTAGTACGACACCAGCGCCCCGGTCAGGAGCAGGCCCAGCACGAACGCCGCCCCCATGGCGATCAGCGCCTGGAGCAGCGGCTCCCCCTGCGGGCCGGACAGCAGGCTCTCGGCCACCTCCATGCGCTCCGTGTTGCCTTCGATCCCCGCGACCGACTCTCCCAGGCGATTCAGCGATTCCTGCGCGTCGGGCACGAGCAGCCCGGCGGCGACGGAGAGCAGCGTGGTCGCCAGGAGGGCGACCAGGGCGCCCAGCGGCACCCAGTGCCAGCGCCGGCCCGGTTCCTCGTGCACCGCCCCGCGGAACGGCGCGGTCGACGGGCGGCGTGTCCCGTCGGCGTCGTCCTCGGCGAGCGGCAGGTAGCGGATCGGCAGGACGCGCAGCGGCCCGTCGTCCGGCGGCGGGGGAAGATCGGCCTCCGCCGCCGCATCCTCCTCGTCCCCCTCCTCCTCCGGCTCGCCCTCGGTTTCGCCCGCCTCTTCCTCCGCGCGGTCCGGCTGCTCCGGCCCTTCCGAATGCTCCGGCTCCGCCGCGTCGGGCGCGGGGGTCTCCGCCGGGCGGGGATCGGCCGGGGTCTCGCCGCCCGGGCCGGGGCGGTTCCCGTCCGTGGCGTCGCCGTCGTTCTTTCCGTCCGCGTCCCGATGGTCCCGGTCCAACCGCTCCTCCGCAACCACCCATAGGTCAGGTACGGGAATAGGGCAAGTCGGCGGCGGGTTGCGTGGTGGCGCGCGAAGGACTCTGGTAGGGTCGATTCCGCTCTCTGGCTCCAGGCGCGGAGGTGTGGGCGATGGGACGTTGTTTCGCGAAGGTGGTCCTCGGGGCGGCGGTGGCGTCGTGGGCGGGGGCGGCGGCGGCGCAGCCGGCGGTGCCGGAGTACGCGGGGCCGACGTCGGGGGTTGTCCGGCTGCCCTGGTCGGACTTCCGCGAGCTGCTGGATCGACTGCGGGCGATGCAGGAGCCCGAGGAAGCGCCTCCCCCCGTGGCCTCGGTCGTCGGTGCGGCGACCTACCGCGTGACCCTCGACGCGGAGGAGCGGCAGGCGAAGGTCGAGGCGCAGGTCGAGCTGGTGGTGCTCCAGCGCGAGGGCTGGGTCGACGTGCCGCTGCTCCCGGACACGGCGGCGCTCGAGTCGTTCGCGGTCGACGGCCGTTCGGCCACGCTCACGCAGCGGGACGGCTTCCACCGGCTGATCGCGCAGGCCGGGTACGCGTACTACGGGACCACCACGGCGCGCAGCCTGACCATGACGTACCGGGTGAACGTGGAGCGCGACGGCGGGCCCCACGGCATCGCCCTGCCGCTCGTCGAGGCGGGCGTCACGCGGCTCGAGCTCGTCCTGCCGCGGGCCGACCAGGAGGTCCGGATCGAGCCCGGCGGCGTGGTGCTGGAGCGGGTCTCCGGCGATGCGGGGACGACGATCACGGCGCTGGTCCCGCGGACCACGCAGGCGATCCTCCACTGGTCCGACCGCGCGGCGCCGGTGCAGGAGGAGCCCGTGCGGGCGGTGGCGGACGTCGTCCATCGCGTGTCCTACCAGCGGCACGTGGTTTCGGGCGAGGTGACGGTTGCGCTGCACGTGGAGCGGGGATCGTTCGAGGCGGTGGTGCTGCGGTTTCCGGGGGAGGCGGAGGGGATCCGGGCCACGGGGGATTTCGCGGTGGACGTGGTGCCCGAGGGTGAGGGGTCGCAGGTCGCGACGGTGCGGGCGGGCTACGCGCGGCGGGAGGACACCGAGCTGGTGGTGCGCTACGAGCTGGCGCAGAACGTGGGGCAGGTGTCGCCGCCCGACGTCAAGGTGGTCAAGCTGATCCAGGCCGGCGCGGACCGCGAGATCGTCCGGCAGGCCGGGTTCCTGGTGCTCCACGCCGCCGAGGGGATGGAGGTCGCGCCCCGCGGCTCGCCGGCGGGCGCCGAGCCGTGCGACGTGGGCGAGGTGCCGGGGACGACGGAGCTCACGGGCCAGGCGGTGGTGGCGTATCGCACGAGCGGCCTGCCGTACGCGGTGCCGCTGGCCGTCACGCGGCACGAGGAGCGCGCGGTGCTCGCCTCCGCCGCCCAGCAGGCGCAGCTCGACCTCGTGGTCAACCGCGAGGGCAAGGCGGTCGGCGACCTGGTGCTGGGGGTGCAGAACAACGAGCGCCAGTTCCTGGGCGTCTGGCTCCCGCGCCAGGCCCAGCTCTGGGCCACGTTCGTCCGCGGCCTGCCGGTCAAGCCCAGCGGCGAGAACGAATGGGTCATGATCCCGATCCCACGCTCGACGATCGGCCCGGACGGCGTGCCGGAGACGATCCCGGTCGAGGTCATCTACTACCAGGACGTGCCGCGCATCGAAGGGCTGTGGGGCGAGGGCACGTTCGACTTCCCGCGCGTCGATCTCCTCGTCTACAACTATGCCGTCGCGGTCTGGGTGCCGGAGGACTTCCGCTACTTCGGGTTCGAGGGCGATGCTACGCCCGAGACGGAGAGCGTGGGACCGAGCCGAGTGTGGGTCGCGGACAACCTGTCGGTCGACTCGGGGTCGACGACGAGGTTCGCGTTCCAGCAGAACGAACGGGACGCGTGGGCGTCCGCCCGGGCGCCGACCCTTCCCGCGCCGTCCGTGGAGCCGCAACCGGCGGAGTTCAACCTCGAGGACGAGGAGGAGCAGCTCCGGCAGACGCAGCAGGAGATCGCGGCGAAGATCGAATCGTCGCTGGGCCGCGAGAACCTCGCCGGCCTGCCCGTGGACCTGCCTGAGCAGCCGGCGAGCGGGGTCGATGACGGGGACCGCGTGTCGGGTGCGCGCGGCCGGCTCGACGCCGGCGAGGATGCGAAGCGGTCGCACGATGACCGCGAGCGCGACGTCCACCGCACGGTGACCGGGGAGAGCCGGGGTCTGCTGCCGATCCGAGTCAGCGTGCCGCGGACGGGGCTGATGCTGCGCTTCACCCGGAGCCTGGTGGAATCGAAGGACGGGACGGAAATCGGCTTCCGCTACCAGGGCCGGCCCGTGCTGGCGACGTTCCCCTGGCTGCGGTGGCTTGCCGGATTGCTGCTCGCGCTGGGCCTGGGCCGCCTGGCCCACCGCTCGCTCCTTCGCCGTCGCTTCGCGGTGGGCGTCGCGGCCCCGGCGCTTTTGGTCGCCGGGGTTGCGCTGGTGGTTCTTCTGGCGGCGGTGCTCCAGGCGCCGATCGGCGGAGCGTTCTGGGCGCTCGCCGCGGGCCTGGCCGTCTATGCGGCCGTCGTCGCGGCCGTTCTTCTTTGGCGCTTCCTGAAGCAGCAGCGCCTGCCGTGGCAGGGCGCGCCGCCGCCCGCGCCCGGCGGTCCGGGACCCGAGGTTCCGCCCGGGGCGCCTCCCGCGGGTGGGGTGCAGGGCCCGGCCGCGCCGGCCGATCCGCCTGTGCCTTCGGGCGGTGACCAGGGTGCCGGCGCGCCGCCGGTTTCGGCGGCCGCGGGCGGGGGTGTGTCGCCATGACATCCACGAATCCCCCGGTTACCATTCCTTGTTCCTTGTCCCTTGCTCCTTGTTCCTTGTTCCTCTTCCCTTTCCTCGGCTTTCTGTGCGGCCTTCTGTTCGCTCTCCCGGTTGCCGCGCAGCCCGACGAGCCGCGGGCGGAGCCGGCGGCGGAGGCGCTGCCGGAGGTCGAGGGGGCGTCGGTCGAGCTGTCCTGGGCGGAGGTGCGCGCGCTGCTCGAACAGTTGACGCGGTACCAGCTCGAGGGCGTGGGCGCCGGGCAGCGCCCGCCGCTGGACGCGATGGTGCACTCGGCGCGCCTGCGCGTCACGGTGGGGGAGGGGGTGCTGCTGGTCGACGGGACGGTCGATGCCGAGGTCCTGGTGGACGGGTGGACGACGGTGCCGTTGTTCCCGCTGCCGACCGCGTTGCGCGGCGTCTCGATCGCGGGCGCCGGGGAGCCGGCGCGGCTGGTCGCGACGCCGGACGGCGGGGTCGGGCTCCTGCTCCACGCCGCCGGTCCGCATCCGATCGAGCTATCGTACGCGGTGGCGGTGGATCCGAAGATGGGGCCGAAGACGGTGGCGGTGCCGCTGCCGCACGCGGGCTCGATCGAGGTCACGTTCGTGGCCGACGCGCGGCTGGAGAACGTGACGGCGGAGGGCGCCGTCCTCGTCCGCTCGACGGGGCTGCGGGTGGGGCCGGGGGACGCGGACGTGGTGACGCAGCGCATCTTCGCGGTGCGCGATCCGGACGGCTTCGTCCTGGATTTCGTGGCCCGGCGGCCGCTTTCCGGCATGTCTCCGTCGCTGACCGGGACTCCGGGCGGACCCGAGGGGCCGACGGCGGTCGAGCCGGCGGCGCCGGCGGAGCCGCCGCGACCGGTGCGCTACCGCGCCGACACGGGCATCGATGTCGCGATCGATCCGGCCGCCGTGCGGGCCGTGGTGCGCATCGAGCTCTCGATCCACGACGCGCCGCTCGAGGCCTTCGACCTCGACCCGCTGCCCGGGTGGGAGCTGGTCAAGGCTTCGCTGGACGGGACGGACGAGCCGCTGCGTCTCGAGCCGGCGGACGGGGTGCTCACGGTGCGTTTGCCGTACCCGGTCGAGGAGCGGGCGGGGCTGACGCTGCTCCTGGAGCAGACGAACGAGCGGAAGCTCGCGGTGGTGGCGGCGCCGGCGATCAACGTCCACGGCGCCTATCGCCAGGAGGGCGCGATCGGATTCCGGCTGGACAGCACGATCGAGGGTGCCGCGGGGAGGGTCGAGGGCGGCGGGCCGGCCGATCCGGGAGAGCTGACCCTGCCGGGCGGCGTCGTGGCCCAGGTGGCGTTCCGGTTCCACAAGGTGCCGTACGCGATCGAGATGGCGCTGCGCTACCACGAGCCGCGGGCGGTGCTGACGGCGGCCGTCGAACGGGCGCTGGTGCGGGTGATCGTCCTGCGCGACGGCAAGACCGCGGTCGATGCCGCCTACCTCGTGCGCAACAGCCGCCACGCGTACCTCGCCGTCACGCTCCCGCCCGGGGCCGAGCCGTGGGGCGCCTTCCTCGGCGGTCGCGCGGTCCAGCTCGGCCAGCGCGCCGATCGCCCGCAGGTGGTGCTCGTGGCGTTGCCGCGGCCCGAGGACGCGGCGGGGGAGCCGGAGCCGTTCGTCGTGCAGGTCACCTACTTCCTGCGCGGCGACCCGGTGGAGGACTTCTCCGGCTGGGACTTCGCGCTGCCGCGCATCGATCTGCCGATCGCGGTGCTCGACGTGGAGGCCTATCTCCCGGCCGAGGTGACGTACCGGTCGGTCGGCGGCCGTCTGGACTGGGTGGCCGCGATCGAGGCCGCGCCGCTGGCCGGGTGGAGCGCCGGCGACTACCGCGGGACCGAGGTGGCGGGAAAGGCGCGCGACAAGAGCGGCGAGCTGGAGAACGCGTTGTGGGACCAGACGGTGGCGCTGACCAAGGGTGCGCTGGCGGCGCGTTTCGAGCTGCCGAAGGAGGGGACGCTGTTGCGGTGGCACGGGGCGATCGTGCTGCCCGACGAGCCGGTGGGCGTGGAGGTGACGACGCGGCCGGCCTGGCTGGACCGGCTCGTGTGGTGGGGCTCCGCCGGCTTCCTCCTCGGCGCCGGCGGCCTCCTGGCGCTGGGGTTGGCGGCGTGGGCGGCCTCGCGGCGGCGTCGCGGCTGGCTGCTGCTCGGCGTCGCGGCGGCGAGCGCGGGGGCGGTCGTCGCGGCGCGCGCGTTGGCGATCCCCGTCGCCCGCCCGTACCTGGTCTTCCTGGGCTTCGTCGTCGCCGGCGTCGCCGTCGGCGCCATGAACCTCTTCCGTGCGCTGGCCGCGATGCGGCGCGGCCCCGCCGCGCCCTGAAGCCGCCCCCCTTCCGGACGTGCGTGTCGTTGTACTAGACTCGCGCCGTCCGAGCAGGAGACGAGGATGAGCCAGAGCGAAAAGGCGACGATCGAGGACGACGAGCCGTTCGACCCGGACAAGCGGGAGATGTGCTCCGACGGGCTGTGCGTCGGCGTGATCGGGCCCGACGGCCGGTGCAAGGTCTGCGGCAAGCCGGGCGCCGGCGGGCAGAAGGCGAGGTCCGCGCAGGACCGCGCGGCCGCCGGCGACTCCGGCGACGAACCGGACGCCGGTGCCCCGGACGCATGGCGGCCGTCGGCCGTGCCCGGCGGAGACGCGGCGCCGCCGGACGAGCCCGAGGAGCCCGCGGCGGCCGCGGGCGGCCACCCGAACTGGGAGCGCGAGCGCGTCCCCTGCGCCGACGGCATGTGCATCGGCGTCATCGGCCGGAACGGCAAGTGCGGCACCTGCGGCAAGCCCTGGGACTGGAAGGATCGCGGGTAGCGTCCGCACGACCCGCGGGCACCCCCCCCCACCGCGTACGGCGCACCGACATGCCGGCCGAGCTCCAGGTTTCCCTTCGACTTCGCTCAGGGCAGGCGCGCAGAGTCGCCGGGGGCGCAGCGTGGGCCGTGGCTTGGCGCATCGTTGCCACCGCCGTCAACTTCGTATACACTCCGTCGTGGAGTTGTCGGTGGTGGCAGAATCGTTGTCGTGGAGCGTCAACGGGGCCTACGAGCTGACCGGGCGTCTGGCGGAGGGGGAGAGCGCGGTCGTCTGGGCGGGGCGGCGCTTTGCGGACGGGCGCGAGGTGGTGCTGAAGGTCTACCGGCCGCCCGCCGCGACGCTCGCCGTCGCCGAAGCCCGCCGCCTGCGCGCGGTGCGTCATCCGGGTGTGGTGGAGGTGCTCGAGGTCGGGGTCGTCGAGACGCTCGACGGCGCTCCGGCCGGCGCGCCCCTGCCCGGGGCGCCGTTCGTCGTCACCGCGCGCGCCCCGGGCGACGACCTCGATCGGTTCCTCGACCCCGCCGCGGCCAACCGCACCGCCGCCGCGGCCGAGATCCTGGCCCAGGCGCTGGTCGCGCTGGCGCACCTGCACCGCCGCGGCCTCGTGCACCGCGACCTCCATCCCGGGAACGTGCGGGTCGCCGAGGTTCCGGGTGGGCTGCGCGTCACGCTCCTGGACTTCGATCTCGCGGTGCCGGTAGGCGCCGCAGCGCCCGCCGCGGGTCGTCTGGCCTTCGTGCCGCCCGAGCAGCTTCTCGGTCGGCCCGAGCCCCGCTCCGACCTGTGGGCGCTGGCCGCGGCCGTGCGCTGGAGTCTCGTGCGCCGCGACCACCTGCGCGGTGCGCCGGACCTGCCGGCCGACGTGGCGTCCTGGGCCCCGCTGCTCCTGCGCGCCGACCCGCGGCCGCTGGCGACGGTCCTGCCGGAAGTTCCGGCGCCGCTGGCCCGGACGCTGGACGCCTGTCTCGCGCGCGAGCCCCGCCGCCGTCCGGCGTCCGCGCGCGAGGCGCTCTCGATGCTCGATCCCGCGCGCGCCGATCGCCTGGAGGCCCCCGATCCGCTCGCCTTCGACCCGCCGTTCGTCGGTCGCGCCGAAGAGCGCGAGCGGCTGGAGCGTGCCGTCGCGGCAGGCGAGCCGCTCGTCGTGGTCGACGGACCCGACGCCTCGGGCCGGCGCAGGCTGATCGCCGAGGCGCTGACGGCGCTGGCCGAGCGCGCGGTGCTCGAGGGGGGCGGGACGCTGCGGCCCGTCCTGCTGTCGGTCGCCGATCCGGCGCGCGGCGTGGTGGAGCTGCGCGACGCGCTGGCGGGGGGGGCGCTCGTGGTCGTCGATGCCACGAGCCTCGCTCCGGCCGGCCCGTTCCTCTCGCGGGCGGCGGAGGTGGTGCGGGCCGCGCGCAACGTGGGGGCCGCGATGCCGGCGGGGCGGGCGGCCTCCGTGATCGTCGCCTGCCCGCCGCTCGGGTCCGAGCCTCCGGCGACGCGGATCACGCCGCGCGCGCTCGCGGCCGGAGAGGTCCGCGCCCTCGCCGCATCCGTGCTCGCGGAGACGCCCGCGCCTCCGATCGTCCGCGCGCTCGTCGAGGCCTCGGGCGGCTGGCCCGGCCTGGTGCTCGCCGAGGTGGCGGCGCGGTTCCCCGACGGCCGGCCCGCGGTCGGGTCGCGCTCGGCGGCGGCCGAGCGGGCCGCGGCGTCGCCGGCCGGGCTCGACGACGATTGCCGCCGGGCGCTTGCGCGTCTGGTGCCGGAGCCGTTGCCGGTGCCCGAGGATCGGCTGGGGGACGACGGCGCGTCGCCGCCCGACGACGGCGTGGCGCGCGCCCTGCCGCGCCTGCAGCGGCTGGGCTGGGTGCGCCGCGCCGCGGAAGGCTGGACGGTGGCCGGCGAGCGGTGCGCGGCCGCCGGCCGGCTGCTCGGACCGGAACCCCGCCGGCGTTTGCAGCGCGCGCTGGCCGCCGCTCCCGTGCGTGACCGTGGCGACATGCTGCGCCGGGCTTTCCACCGGCTGTCGCTCGCCCGCGGCGTCGAGCTGGGGCGCACGGTGGCGGCGGAGCTGGCGGCGGCCGCGGCGTTCGGGCGCGAGGCGCGCGCCTCGGTCCTCTCGTGGGCGCTCGAGCGCTCGCCCGGGGTGCTCGACGGCGGCCTCCTGGAGGAGCTGGCCGGCGAGTGCATCGACCTCGGACGCTACGACGACGCGCGGCGCGCGTTGGACGAGGCGGCGCGCCGCGGGCGGCCCGCCGGCGGCGCGAAGGGGCGGGGCCGCGGGGCTCCGGCGACGTCGCTGGCGCTGGTGCGGGCGACGCTGCTGCGGCGGACGGGGCGCACGCGCGAGGCGGAGCGGCAGCTCGAGACGATCCGGCGGACCGCCCGCTCGGACCTCGTCCGCGCCCGCGCGACGCTGGACCTCGCCGACCTGGCAGAGATGCGAGGCGACGCGGCGGCGGCGCAGCGGGCGGTCGCGGGTCTGACGGCGGTTCCGGGCGAGCTGTTCCTGCGCGGCGCGGAGCTGCGGGCCCGACTGGCGCTCGGACGCGGGGACGCCGACGCCGCGCAGGCCGCGCTGGACGAGGCGTTCGCGCGGGCCGCCGGGCCCGACGAGGTGTCCGGGGGCCCGGCCGCCGCGCACCGACTCTGGACGCTGCTGGGCGCCGTGCGCGAGCGGCGCGGCGACCGGCGGGGCGCGGTCGAGGCGCAGGTGACGGCGTTGGCGGAAGCCGAGCGTGCGGGGGACCGGCACGGGGCGGCGACCTGCGCCGCGAACCTCGGCTCCGCGGCGCTCGAGGCCGGTCGGGTCGTCGAGGCGGTGCAGCGCCTGCGCGGCGCGGCGCTGGACATGACGGCGCTGGGCGCCGCGCGGGAGCTGCCTGCCGTGCTGATCAACCTCGCCCACGCCCTGGTGCGTGCGGGCGACGCCGCGGGCGGCGAGCGGGTGCTGGACCACGCCGCGGCGGCGGCTCCGCCCGACGTCTGGGCGGGCGTCGCGGGAG
>JACRCZ010000103.1 GCA_016218765.1 Deltaproteobacteria bacterium
CCTCCCCCAACTCCGCCGCGACGTCGCCCTCTTCCCGACCATCCTGCTCGATCAGCTCGGCCCGCTCCCCCAACTACTTGGCAACGTGCTTCCGATCAGCGAGCACCGAACGGTGGTCCACGATGTCCCGGCTCATTACCGTTCCAGGAGTTGTTGGTTGTAGGTGGGTCGATCGGGTCGAGTCGTCGGTCCGAAGGTGCGGACTCTTGACGGCGGTCGGGCGGGGGCCTACGGAGGCGCCGTGGAGCGGCGCCTCACTGCCGAGGAGACCGAGGAACGCGCGCGGCGCTTGCGGGAGCTGTTCTCGCGGTGCGAGATCTGTCCGTGGGCCTGCGGGGTGGATCGGCGGGAGGAGCCGGCGGGCGAGTGCCGGATGGGGGACCAGCCCGTGGTCTCGTCGGCGAACCTGCACCACGGCGAGGAACCCCCGCTGTCCGGCCTGCGCGGCTCCGGCACGATCTTCCTGGCCGGGTGCAACCTCGCCTGCCGCTTCTGCCAGAACTGGCCGATCAGCCACCTGCGGCACGGCCAGACGGCGAGCATCGAGGAGCTGGCGGGGATGATGCTGGCGCTCGAGCGGCGCGGCGCGCACAACATCAACCTCGTGACGCCGACGCACTTCACGCCGCCGATCGTCGAGGCGGTCGCCGCGGCGCGCCGGCGCGGCCTGTCGGTCCCGCTGGTCTGGAACTGCAACGGCTACGAGCGGCCGGAGACGCTGCGGCTGCTCGACGGCATCGTCGAGATCTACCTGCCGGATCTCAAGTACGCCGACGACGAGCACGCCGCGACGTTCTCCGGGGCGAAGGACTACTGGGCGACCGCGACCGCGGCGATCGCGGAGATGAACCGCCAGGTGGGCCGGCTGGTGCGCGACGAGTGTGGGATTGCCGTGCGGGGCCTCATCATCCGGCACCTCGTACTGCCGGGCGGCTTGTCCGGCACGCGACGGGTGCTGCAGTGGGTGGCCGAGCGACTGCCGCCGGGGACGGCGCTGTCGCTGATGGGCCAGTACTTCCCGGCCGGCGAAGCGGTCGGCGACCGGCGGATCGGCCGCAAGCTGGCGGCCGAGGAGTACGCGGAGGCCTGCGCGCTGCTCGATGAGTTCCCGGAGATCGAAGGCTGGACGCAGGACATGTCGCTGCCGGGAGGGTGTTGATTGGCTACGGCAGCTCCCCGCGCTCCACCGCGACCTCGGTCCGGTTCCACGTCGAGCCGTCGGCGGCCCAGTGCTCGCGAACGGTGACCTCGTGGACGACCATCTCGGTGACCCGGAACCAGGAGAAGCTGACCCACACGTCGGCCTCCTCGTTGCCGTCGGCGATGACCAGCCGGTCGACCTCGTAGTCGGCGATCTGCACGTCCTCCATGCTCGCCTGGTGCTCCGCGGCGAAGGCGTCCTGGTCCTCGGGCCGGATGTGCGGGAGCATCGAGCCCATGGCGTTCCAGCGGAAGCCGTCGTGAAACTCGTCCACGGCGTTGCGCAGCGCCGTCTGCGTGTCGTAGCCCCCGGCGCAGGCGGGGAGGGCGAGGGCGACGAGCGCCACGAGCAGCGGCGCCGTCGGCCGTTCGAATTCGCGTCGGTGTTCCTCGGTGTTCATCGGTGGTTCCCTTCTCTCGTCATCCGATGCTAGCTTCCCGCCGTGCTCATGGCCAAGAAAGCTCCCTTCCTCCTCTTCTGCATCCTGTACGGCACGGCCGGCGCGAACGCGTGCTCGGCGGACGGCGACGCGCGCCCCGACGGATCCGACGCCGTCGAGGCGGGCGACGCGGACGGCGCGGACGGCGGCTGCGAGCCGGGCGGCGGGCCGGTGGACCTGCTCGGGACCTGGGCGGCGAGGGCCTGGGTCGACGTGTACATGGTCACGCCGGGCGGCGGCATCGTCCATCTCTGCCCGGACCGTGCCTACGGCGTGTCGCTGATCACGCTGCGCGTGCAGGTCTACGAGCAGACGGGCACGACCGTGCGGCACGTGTTCAACGTCTGCCGCATGCAGATGCCGCTGGTCGAGGCGGCGATCGACCCGGCGTGCGAGAGCACCGTGGGCATGCAGCTCGCCATCGGGCGGCCGTTGACGGCGCAGTGGCCGGGAATCGACTATCCGGGCGGCGCGGTGCTGGGCGGGACGGATGCCTGTTCGACCTACGTCGCCGACCCGCTGGTGGCGGTGTTCGGCACCGACGAGACGATCGGCGCGACCGAAACGCTGCCCACCTGGCGCTCCGGATGCGAGAGCGACCCGCCGACGTGCGTCGACGGCTGGGAGCACATCGTGGACTCCGACGGCGACGGCCATCCCGGCGTGACCCTCACGGTGACCTCGGAGCCCGAGGATCTGATCGTCGGGGAGGCGTACACGGCGTATCGCACGGTGGACCAACTCCGCGGCGTCGTCCGGAGCTCCAGCCTGATCATGGGCGACGTCGAGCCGGGGATGGACTACCAGATCATCGACAGCGACGTCCTGGTCGGCGGCGGTCCGCTGCCGCCGCAGCTCGTGCGGGACAACATCCCGATCTTCGAGATCCCACGCGCGGGGTCGACGTTCGTATTGCTGCGCGCCGACGGCCGCTACGGTGCCGACGATCTGGACGCCGACGGCTCGGGCGAGGTCACCTGCGACGAGATCATGGCGGCGGAGTCGATCTTCGCGCCCTACCAGCCGTGAGGGGGGAGGACGCGGAGGGGAGGGGAGGACGCGGAGGGGAGGGGAGGGCGCGGAGATCCGACTTACCACTGAGACGCTGAGGGCGCTGAGACAAACGCTGAGAAGGCAGGGAAGGGGAACGTCGGGCGTTCGGGAGTCGAGATGCCGGAAGGGGCCGAGGGCGACGACACGGGCGGGGCGGCCGACGAGGTGAGGCCCGGGGAGGTCTCGTCATCGGCCGGCGTGCCGGCGCCGACCGTCGACCGCCGACCCTCGACCGCCGTCACGGCGGCTCCGGCGACGGTGGAGCTTCCGCCGCCCGCCGTGCGGCGCGAGTCGCCGGTGGCGCGTTTCGCGCGGCGCCGCGCGACTCCGCTGGTGTTCCTCGGGGCCCTGGCGGTCCTGCTTCCCGGCCTGGGCTACGGGCTCTGGGATCCGTGGGAGACGCACTACGCCGAGGTGGCGCGGCGGATCACGGTCGATGGGGACTGGGTGACGCTGCACTGGGGGAACGCGGATTCCGACCCCGCGGAGGTGCGCAAGCACCCGCGGCCCGAGCAGGCCTCGCAGCGTTTCCTGTTCTTCTCCAAGCCGATCCTGGCCTTCTGGCTCATGGCGCTGTCGTTCCTCGCCTTCGGGGCGGGGGAGTTCGCGGCGCGGCTGCCCATGGTGCTCCTGGCGGCCGGGGGCGTGGCCGGCGCGTTCTTCTACCTGCGCCGTCTGGTCGGCGATCGAGCCGCGCTATTCTCGTCGCTGCTGCTGCTCCTGACGCCGATGTGGGCGATGATCGGACGGCATGCGATCACGGACATGCCGTTCGTCGCCCCGGCGATGGTGGGCACGCTCGCCTTCGCCGCCGTGCTTCTGGACGAGCGGACCGACGCACGGCACTCGTACGTCGGCTACGTCTGCCTGGCGCTGGCCACCCTGGCCAAGGGGCTGCTGGGCTTCCTCCTGCCCGGGGCGGCCTTACTGGCGCTGCTGTTCGTGACGGGCGAGCTGCGTCGCATCCGCGTGGCGGGGACGGAGCTGGGCGCGGGGCTCGACGCGCTGGGCGAATGGGTGCGCGGCGTCGGCAGGTTTCTCGCGCGGCGCGGTCCGTTTCCCGCGGTGCGCGGCGAGCTGTGGGTGTGGCTGTCGGTGGCCGGCGGGGTCGCCCTTCTGGTCGTGGGGGTCGCGATGGCCGCCGTCTGGCGCTTCGGGCCGGCGAGCCATGGGGGTGCGCTCCGGCTTTCCGACGTGCTGAATCCGTTCCGCTTCGCCAGCGGCCGCTGGGGCGGGATGCTGGCGGGCGCGCTGGTCGCGGTCGCCGCCGTGCTGCTGGCCAACGGCGACCGGTGGAAGCGGTTGCGTCTGCCGCTGGGGGTCCCCCTGTTCCTGGCCATCTGCGCCACGTGGTACGGCCCGGTGATCCTGCGGCACGGCAGCGCCTTCGTGAACGAGTTCTTTTTGCTGCATCACTTCGGGCGGGCTTCGAGCGGGATCGGGCTGGACCTGACGGGGTTGGACGTGCACGAGGGGACGGCGGGGTACTACCTGCAGCAGCTCGGGTACGCCTTGTTCCCGTGGATCGTCGTGCTGCCGGCGGCGGCGATCGCCTGGGCGCGGGGGGAGAGTGCGTCTTCCGACCGGTCCGGGGCGCCTGCGGCGGGAGGGGACCCGGGGCCGCGGGGGGAGCCGCGGGCCGCGCTGTTCGTGCTGCTGGTCGCGTGGGCGGCCGTGCCCTACGTGCTGTTCTCGATCTCGCAGGTGAAGTTCCACCACTACATCTTCCCGGCGATCCCGCCGCTGGCGATCCTGGCCGGCGTGGGGCTGGACCGGCTGGTGCGGCGCGGCGTCGGGCGATGGGAGGCGGCGGGGCTGCTGTTGGGCGGCGTGTTCCTGTTCCTGGCGTGGCGCGAGCTGGTGGCGGACCCGCACCGGCTGGTGCGGCTGTTCACGTACCGCTACACGCGGCGGTTTCCCGAATTCGGCTGGATGCGGCTCTTCTTCGGCGCGGCGCTCGTGCTGGCCGCCGCCGGGGGGCTGGGCGCGCTGCTGGCAGCGTGGCGCCGCTCGCGGCGCGCGGTGGACGGGAGGCCGGGCGTGCTGGAGCGCGCCGGCGGCGGGTGGCTCGTCGCGACGACGTTGCTGGGGTCGGCGGTGCTGACCGGCGCGGCCTTGTGGGGCCACGTGCCGCGGATGTCGCGCTGGATCAGCCAGCAGGAGGCGTTCGCGGCGCTCGACGCCGAGCGGCGGGAGGGCGAGGCCCTGGTTTCCTGGGCGAACAACTGGCGCGGCGAGGTCTTCTACTCCGGGGACCAGGTCACGGTGATCGAGAAGCGTGAGGATGCCGAGTCGAAGCTGCGCGGGGTGCTGCGCCGTCCGGGGCGGGTGTTCTTCATCACCACGAACGTGCGCGAGGTGCGGGACGCGGTGGGGCGTGCGGTGGGTGCGGCGGCGGCGCGCGAGCACTTCCGGGTGCTCACGGCGGAGCGTTCGGGGGGGTTCGACGCGGCGGTGTACGACGGTCCGGCGGCGGGGACGTACGAGCCGCGGGTGGGGGCGTTGCCGGCGGGCGTCGGGCGGCCCGCGGGGGCGGCCGGCGGCGACGTCGCGCTGCTCGAGCCGGGCCGGCGCGGGCGGCTGGCGCTCGTCGGGTCGCGGATCGCGCCGGAGCGGGTGACGCCGGGGGGGACGGTGCGGGTGGAGCTGTACGTGCGGTGCGATGCGCCCACGTCGAGCGTGTGGGAGGTGTTCATCCATGCCGACGGTCCGCCTCCGTCGCGCAAGCCGCGGGTCGGCAACGGCGACCACGGTTTCGCCGGCGGTGCGGTGGCGACGTCGTCGTGCCGTCGCGGCGAGCTGCTGCTCGATCGGTGGGAGCTGGAGATCGCGGCGGGCGCGGCCACGGGCACGTACCAGGTCTTCGCCGGGCTGTGGTATCCGCCGGAGGGCCACCGGATGACGGTCGAGCCGGCGGCGGCGTCGCGGAGTCCCGGCGCCGAGCGGGGGACGCTGGACGGCGAGTCACTGGACCGGGTGTACCTGGGTGACGTGGTGGTCGCGCGTTGACGCGTTTGACCTCGATTCCCGCGGCGAGTACAAAGCGCTCCGCGTCCGCGCGCGAAGGGGCGCGGGGACAAGGGGGACGAGGAGGGAACATGGCCGAGCGGCATCTGTTCACGTCGGAGTCGGTGACCGAGGGGCATCCGGACAAGATCTGCGACCAGATCTCGGACGGGATCGTCGACGCGTGCCTCAGCGCGGACAAGCAGTCGCGCGTGGCGGCCGAGTGTCTGGTCAAGACGGGGATGGCGGTGATCGCCGGGGAGATCACGACCCGGACGTGGGTCGACATGCCCGCGCTGGTGCGCTCGATCATCCGCGACGTCGGCTACAGCCACTCGGACATGGGTTTCGACTGGGAGACCTGCGCGGTGCTGACGGCGATCGAGAAGCAGTCGCCGGACATCGCGATGGGGGTTGACCGCGGCGATCCGATGGAGCAGGGCGCGGGCGACCAGGGCCTGATGTTCGGCTTTGCCTGCCGCGAGACGTCCGACCTCATGCCGTTGCCGATCATGCTGGCCCACGCGATCTGCCGGCGTCTCGCCGAGCTGCGCAAGTCGGGCGAGGTCGACTGCCTGCGGCCCGACGGCAAGTCGCAGGTCACGGTCGAGTACGAGAACGGCAAGCCGCGCCGCGTGCACACGGTCGTCTGCTCGACGCAGCACACCGAGGAGGCCACGTGCCGCGGGCTGCGCGAGATGATCGTCCGCGACGTCATCCGCAAGGCGATCCCGGAGAAGTGGCTCGACCGGCGCACGATCTTCCACGTGAACCCCACCGGGCGCTTCGTGCTCGGCGGGCCGTTCGCCGACACGGGCGTGACGGGCCGGAAGATCATCGTCGACACCTACGGCGGCTACGCGCCGCACGGCGGCGGCGCGTTCTCGGGCAAGGATCCGAGCAAGGTCGACCGCAGCGCGACCTACTACGCGCGCTACGTGGCCAAGAACCTCGTGGCCGCCGGGGCCGCGACGCGCTGCCAGGTGCAGATTGCCTACGCCATCGGCGTGGCCCAGCCCGTCTCGGTGCTCGTCGACACCTTCGGCACCGCGCGCGTCCCGGACAAGAAGCTGGCCGCGTACGTGCGCGAGGCGTTCGACATGCGCCCGCGGGCCATCATCCAGGAGCTGCAGCTCCTGACGCGCTCGTACCGTCAGACCGCCGCCTACGGCCACTTCGGCCGCCGCGGCAAGAACTTCACCTGGGAATCGACCTCCCGCGCCGCCCGCATCGCCAAGGACCTCGGCCTCGGGTAGCGGCCCCGGGAACCCCGGCCGCCGCCCGTCGTCCGAAGCGGCCCGATGGCTACCGCTCCCATGGCTGCTGTGTTAGGCTCCCCCGGCGCGAGGCGCGTGATGGCGGACGCGAGCGACACGACGGGCGGCGTGGACGAGGGGACGGACGGGACGGAGTCCGGCGCCCCCGAGCGGCCGCGCCTGCCGATCGTCTCGCTGGCGATCACGGCCGTGTTTCTCGCCCTGGGCGGGCTGCTCCTGTACTTCGTCCGCGCCGAGGTCGGCTACTTCTTCTCGTCCAAGGCTCCGGAGCTGCGCTTCCGTCCGTCGCGTGAGACGCCGCTTCCGGCTCATCCCCCGTCGAACGTCTATGCCGAGGCGCGCATCGATTACCGGCAGTTGTGCGACTACTGGGACGCGGAGCAGGACCCGCTGCCGCCCGAGGTCTCGTACGCCTTCACGTTGGCGATGGGCATGGGGAAGCGCTACTTCCTGACCTGCGTCGGCGAGGGCGAGACGCGGCCGAGGCTGTGGATCCTGCGGCCGGAATCGGCGGAGGAGACCAAGCGCATCCAGGTCGAGTCGCAGCTCGAGCGCCTGGGCGGAACGGCGATGGACCGGTCGCTCGAGGCGCGGGTGCCGGAGGTCCACATTCCCGGCGGGCCCGGCTGCGTCAACGACCTGTGTCGGGGGCGCCTCGTGCGATTCGGCGAGTACGCCCAGAACCCGCTGGGCGGCGTGCGCAAGATCCAGGACGTGCTGCGCGAGCGGCTGGAGGCGGAGTTCCGCCGCCTGGGCCGCCAGCCCCTGGAGGACGGCGACTACCTGTTGATCCTCGGCGAGACACCCGCCTCGCGCTGGTGGTACGTCGCGCTGCTCGGCGGCGTGGCCGTGCTCACCCTGGCCAATCTGTTCCTGGGGGTCCGCGCGCTCCGGCGCTACCTGCGGGCGCGCCGCATCGTCGAGGAGTACCTGCGGCGAGCCGGCGCGGCGGCGGCGGGCAAGGGGGGGTAGAACGGCTCCGCCCCTGCGAGGGCGGCCGCTGCCTTCCGGCACGCAGCCATGACCCCGGCACCCACCGATATCCCGTCGCGATCCCCCTCCCGCGTGGACGACGTCGTCCGGCGGCTGTCCGGCGCGCCTGGGCGGGTCGATGTGTCCGGGCTCGAGGGTGGTGCCGGAGCGTGGTTCCTGGCGCGGTGGCAGCGCCGCCTCGACCGACCGGTTCTCGTTCTCACCGTCGGGGCCGGGCGCGTCCGGCGCTGGGCGGACGATCTGATGCACTTCGCCGGCGGTGGCGGGGAGCGGGGGGGCGACGTGGCGGCGATCGGGCCGCCGGAAATCGATCCCTACGCCGAGCTTGTGCCCGACCGCTCGACCGCGATCGAGCGGCTGTCGGCGCTCTACCGGCTGGGCGGCGCGGCGCCGCCGCGATTCGCGGTCGTGGCGGCCGAGGCGTTCGTGCGGCGGGTGCTGCCGCCCGAGGCGCTGCGGTCGCGTTCGGCCGAGGTTGTCGCGGGCGATGTCCGGTCGCAGGACGAGCTGATCCGGCTGCTGGTGGAGGGCGGGTATCATCGGGTGCGGGCCGTGGATCTGGCCGGGACGTTCGCGGTCCGCGGCGGGCTGCTCGACGTCTTCGCGCCGACGGCCGCGGAGCCGGCGCGCATCGAGTGGGACGGGGACGAGGTCGTGGCGGTGCGGAGCTTCGATCCGGCGACGCAGCGTGCGGCCGGCGAGGTCCCGGGGGTGCGGATCCATCCGGTGACGGAGATCCTCCGCGGGGAGGCGGAGCTGCGGCGGGCGCGGGAGCGGTTGCGGGAGCTGGGGGACGCCCGCGGGATGCCGACGCGGCGGATCCGGGAGCTGGTGGAGCAGGTCGACGAGGGGGCGGCGTTTCCCGGGGTGGAGACGCTGCTGCCGGCGTTCCACGAGAAGCTCGTGTCGGTCGCGGCGTATCTGCCGGACGGGGCGGCGGTGTGCGTGGACAACCCGGCCGCGGTGACGGACGTCTGGCGCCGGGAGCGGGAGGCCATCGAGCGGTCGTTCGCGGCCGCCGGGGAGCGGCTGGTCTTCGAGCCGGCGGCGCTGGCGCTGGACGCGCGCGAGGCGGAGGCCGAGTGCGCGGCGCGTGCGCTGGTGCTCTCGTTCCCGCCGGGCGCGGTCGAGGCGGCGGTGCCGCGGTCGTGGAGCGAGGCGGCGGCGGGACGGGTGGTGTTCGGCGGGGAGGACAACGAGGCGCTGGTCGTGGAGCTGCGGCAGGCGCGGCGGGACCGGCGGGGGACGGCGCCGCTCGCGCCGCTGGCGCGAGCGATCCGGGAGAAGCTGGAGTCCGGCGTGCGCGTGGCGCTGGCGGCGCGGACGGCGGGCGGGCTGGAGCGCCTGGCCGCGCTGCTGCGCGGCCACAACCTGCATGGTGCGGCCGCGGTGGAGGAGGCGGCGGGATCCCGCCGGTTCGTGCTGGAGCCGGGTCCGTTGTCCCGCGGCTTCCATCTTCCCGCGGACGGCGCGGCGTGGATCACGGAGGAGGAGATCTTCGGTACGCGGGCCCCGCGGGCCGGGCGGCCGCGTCCGCCGATCGATCCGGCGGCGTTGCGGTCGCTGGCCGAGGGCGAGTACGTGGTGCACGCGGTGCACGGCATCGGGCGTTACGAGGGGCTGGTGCGGCGGGTCTTCGACGGCGTGGAGCTGGACCTGCTGCGCATCCGCTACCGGGACAACGATCGGCTGCACGTCCCCGTCTATCATGCCAACCAGGTCTCGAAGTACGTGGGGCAGGGCGAGCCGAAGCTCGACCGCATGGGCGGTGCGTCGTTCGCCAAGGCGCGGGAGAAGGCCGAGGCGGCGGTGCGGGTGCTGGCGGACGAGCTCTTGCGGCTGCACGCGCAGCGCAAGGCGCACCCGGGGCGGCCGGTGGCGGCGGCGGACGACGCGTTCCGGGCGTTCGAGGCGCAGTTCCCGTTCGAGGAGACGCCGGACCAGTCGCGGGCAATCGCGGCCGTGGGGGCGGACCTGGAGCGCGAGGCGCCGAGGGACCGGCGGGTGTGCGGGGACGTCGGTTTCGGCAAGACGGAGGTGGCGCTGCGCGCCGCGTTCCGGGTGGTGTGGTCGGGACGGCAGGTGGCCGTGCTGGCGCCGACGACGGTGCTGACGCAGCAGCATCTGGCGACCTTCCGGCGGCGGTTCGAGCGGTTCCCGGTGCGGGTCGAGCCGTTGTACCGCTTCCAGACGAAGGCGGAGCAGGCGGAGGTGGTGCGAGGCGTGGTTGCGGGGGAGGTGGACATCGTGATCGGCACGCACCGCCTGCTGTCCCGGGACGTGCACTTCAAGGATCTGGGCCTGATCGTCATCGACGAGGAGCACCGGTTCGGCGTGGCGCACAAGGAGCGGCTGAAGCGATTGCGGCGGGAGGTGGCGGTGCTGACGCTGACGGCGACGCCGATCCCGCGCACGCTGCACCTGGCGATGTCGGGGCTGCGCGACCTGTCGCTGGTGGCGACGGCGCCCGAGGACCGGCTGGCGGTGCGCACGACGGTGGCGCAGGCGGACGACGAGCTGGTGCGGCGCGCGTTGCTGCGCGAGCTGTCGCGCGAGGGCCAGGCGTTCTTCGTCCACAACCGCGTGGAGACGATCCACGCCACGGCCGACCGGCTGCGCGCGCTGGTGCCGGAGGCGCGCTTCGGCGTCGCGCACGGGCAGATGGAGGCGGACGCGCTGGAGCAGGCGATGGTCGATTTCGTGGCCGGGCGTTTCGACGTGCTGGTCTGCACGTCGATCATCGAGTCGGGGCTGGACATCCCGCGGGCCAACACCCTGCTGGTCGACCGCGCCGACACGCTCGGCCTGGCCCAGCTCTACCAGATCCGCGGGCGGGTGGGCCGTTCGCGGCAGCAGGCGTACTGCTACCTGCTGGTGCCGCCGTTCCATGCGATGTCGGCCGAGGCGCGCCAGCGCATCGACACGCTGGCGCGGTTCACGGCCCTCGGCTCCGGGTTCAACGTCGCCTCGATGGATCTGGAGATCCGCGGCGCGGGCGACCTGCTGGGGGCGGAGCAGTCCGGAAACGTGGCGGCGGTGGGGTTCGACATGTACTGCCACCTGCTCGAGGACGCCGTGGCGCGCCTGCGCGGGGAGCCGCCCGCGGACGAGCCGGAGCCGGAGCTGTCGGTGGACGAGGCGGCGCTGATCCCGGACTCCTACGTCGACGACGTGGGCCAGCGTCTGGAGTTCTACCAGCGCCTGGCCGCGGCGCACGGGGAGGAGGAAGTGCGCGACGCGGCGGCGGAGCTGCGCGACCGGTTCGGGCCGCTGCCCGCGGAAACCGAGCGGCTGGTCGAGCTGATGGCGGCGAAGGTGCTGCTGCGGCGGATGCGGGCGGCCGGGCTGGAGGCGCGCGGCGAGCGCGTGACGGTGCATTTGCGCGCGGACACGCCGCTCGACCCGGCCGCCGTGATGGTGCTCGTGCGGCGTCCCGGCTCGACGTGGCGGGTGACGCCCGAGCTGCGGGTCGAGTGGCGGGCGGAGGCGGGCGACCGCGGCGGAGCGGTGGCGCGCGCGGCGCGCGTGGTGCGGGAGCTGTCGAGCTGTCTGCGGGCGGGCTGCGAATAGATCCGCCTCCCGGACAGTACGTAGGGTTCCGGGCCGTGCGGGGCCGGGCATTTTCGTTGACCCGCCGTCGCGCGGCGCTCTATCGTGGTCCTTCGGTCGTTCGGCGCCCTTCGGGGCAGGGAGGCGAGAAGATGAGGATTCCTCGAACGTTGCTCGTCGTCGGGGCCGTCGCCGTCGCCGGGGCGGGCGCGTGCGTGGGCGGGTCGATGTCCATCAGCCAGCGTTTCGCCTCGGTGCACAACGTCCTGGCGCCGGCCGGCTTCGGGCAGCTCGGGCCCATCTCGGAGGGCGAGCTGGGGCAGGGCGAGAGCGCCGATGTCGACCTGCCGCTCACCGCGAACCAGTGCTACTCGGTGACCGCCTTCGGCGATCACGGCGTCTGGGATCTCGATGCCGAGATCCTGGACCCCGACGGCACCCCGGTGGCCTCGGACGCCGCACGCGGCCCCCAGGCCTCGGTCTACTTCTGCGCGCAGCGCTCCGGTCGCCACGTGCTGCGGGTCTCCGCGCCGTCGGGGGCCGGGGCGTACGCGGTCGGCCTCTGGGCGGCGTCCGAGGCGGGTGCCGGGATCTTCTCCGGCGGCGGCGGCGGCGGCGGGACGTGCGACGCCCCCGTGCCGCTCGAGCTTGGCGGCACCGTGCGCGGCTCGACGCAGGGCGGGAACGACAACATCATGCCGGCCTGCGTGCAGCCGGGGGACAGCTCGGCGCCGGACGCGGTGTACGAGGTCGTGATCGAGCAGGCCGGGATGCTGCGGGCGAACCTCCAGACGCAGTACGACGGCGTGCTGTCGCTGCTGGCCGAGTGCGTGGGGGATCCCGCCGCGGCGATCGCCTGCAACGACGACCTGGTGGAGCGCGACACGACGCGGTCGGGCTTCGAGGTGTCGGTCGAGCCGGGGACGTACTACCTGGTGGTGGACGGGTACGCGGTGGAGGCGGGGGGCTACTCGCTTTCGACCGAGTTCGAGGTGGCGCGGGACATGGGCGAGGTTTGTGCCGAGCTTCCGTTGCTGGCGGCCGGCGAGACGGTGGAGGGAACGACGGCGGACCAGGGCGACGACTTCCGCACGGACCAGGAGTGCGCGGGCGGCAGCCGGGCCCCCGACGTCGGCTACCGGCTGGAGATCGCCGAGCGCTCGCGCGTGCGTATCAGCCTGGATTCCCAGTACGACGGCGCGCTGGCGATCCGCCGCGAATGCGCGGTCGCATCGTCCGTGGTCGCCTGCAACGACGACTTCGGCGAGAGCGATCCGCCGCGTGCGTCGCAGATCGTCACCGCGCTGGACCCCGGCACGTACACGGTGATCGTGGACGGGTACGAGGGCGAGCGGGGCCGGTTCGAGCTGACGGCGACGGTGGTCCCGGTCGGCCAGGCGTCGGCCCCGAACGACGCCTGCTCCGGCGCGATCACGCTCGAGGCGGGGGACACGGCGGAGGCCGACACCTTCCTGGCGGACGACGACTTCCGCGGCTCCTGCATCCAGGAGCCCGGCGCGCCGGACGTCGTGTACGAGGTGCGGGTCGCGGAGCGCAGCCTGCTCGTCGCCGAGGCGACCGGCGGGGACCTCGTGGCGCCGGCGCTCTACCTGCAGCGCACGTGCGGCGACGCGGAAGCGGAGATCGCGTGCGGCGATCGGCGCGTCAGCGCGGTGCTCGACCCGGGCACCTACTACCTGGTCGCCGACGGCGCGACCCGGGACGCCATGGGCAGCCTCAATCTGAGCTATTCGCTGAGCGACGTGGCGCCGCTCGACGCCGCCTGCTCGGACGCCCCGGTGCTGGCGCCGGGCGAGACCACGCACGCCCGGACCTCGGGCCAGGATCGCTTCCAGGGACCGTGCGGCGAGGGCTCGCGCGGGCCGGAATCGGTCTTCTCGCTGCGGGTGCGCGAGCGCTCGCGCGTGGAGCTCTCGGTCGAGGCCGAGTTCGACTCGGTGCTGTACGTGCGCAGCGACTGCGTCGACCCCGGTACCGTGGTCGAGTGCAACGACGACGCCGGCGACTCCAACCACTCGCTGCTCGACCTGGAGCTGGATCCCGGCACGTACTACGTCTTCGTCGACGGCTACGGCGAGGGCGGCGAATCCGGGCCGTTCACCATCCGCGCCGAAGTCACGCCGCGGTAACGTCAACCCGCGAAATCACATGGGTCCTCCCGGACGGGCGTTCCCCGGCCGCCGTCCCACGTAGCACTCCGGCCGGCGGTCGCCGAGGCGATCGTTGCGGGGCGTGAGCGACTTGTCGCGCGCGAGATCCAGGTCGAGGTCCGCGAGGAGCGTCGCGTCGTCGGCGGCGGGGGCCTGCGCGAGTACCCGGCCGCGGGGATCGACGATCCGGCTGCACCCCGTGAACGCCAGCTCGACCCCCGCGCGGCGCTCGACGCCGACGCGGTTCGCCGTAAGGCAGAACACGCCGTTCTCCAGCGCGCGCGTCACCATCGCGTCCTGGCAGTAGGGCAGTACGAGGTTGGACGGGTGCGCGATGACGTCCGCCCCGAGCAGCGCCAGCGAGCGCGCCGCCTCGGGAAAGACCCAGTCGAAACAGATCATCATGCCCAGGTGGTGCGGGCCGAGCGCAGCCACGCGGAACGGGTCGGGACCGGGATCGAAGGTGAGAAGCTCCCGATCGAAGAGATGGACCTTGCGGTAGACGGCGACCAGGCCGTCCGGGCCGACGTAGGCGGAGGAGTTGAACAGCATGTCTCCGTCGCGTTCGGCGAAGCCGACCACGAGCCGGGTCCTGCGCTCGCGACAGAGGTCCGCCAGCGCGTGCAGGGAGGGGCCGCTCACGGGCTCGGCCAGCGACCCGCATTCGGCGCGGTCCGAGAACAGGTAGCCGGTCGTCGCCAGCTCGGGCAGCACCCACAGCTCGGCCTCGGCCGAGCGGACGGCATGCTCGATGCGCGCGACGTTCGTCGCGGCGTCGCCAAACACCGGCGAGAACTGGAAAATGGCCGCCCGCATCCGCCGCTCCGCCACCAGCCGCCAGCCCGGGTCGCGCCGGTCACCGCGCGAACCCGGAGCCTCCATCACCCTACCGCATGGCCCCTTCCCGCGCTATGCTCCGACCGGACGACGGAAGGAGGCCTCGATGTCCCGAATCCTCTTTGCCTGCCTGCTGCTCGGTGCGTCGGCAGCCGCCTGCGGGGACCCCGGCGACGAGCCGTGCTCGCCGGCGTGCAGCGTCTGCCAGGAGTGCTACCTGGGCGCGTGCGTGCCAAGCGTCGGTTGCGACGCCGGAGTGGAAGGCGACGGGACGGCCGATGCCGACGTCGGCCCGGACGCCGACGCGGACGCGGACGTCGAGGTTGGTCCGGACGCGGATGCGGATGCGGATGCCGATGCGGATGCGGACGCCGATGCGGATGCGGACGCCGATGCGGATGCGGACGCGGATGCGGATGCGGATGCGGACGCGGATGCGGATGCGGATGCGGATGCGGATGCGGACGCGGATGCGGATGCCGACGCGGATGCCGACGCGGATGGCGGGCGGGCTTGCGGACCGTGGCCGGGGGGCGAGTGCGGGATGCGCGAGACCTGCGACATCCGTGGGTGTTGGCCGGGCGCTTCCGGCTCCTGCGTGCCGACGCCGAACACCTGTCCCGACCTGTGGGCTCCGGTTTGCGGCTGTGACGGGACCACCTATTCGAACGACTGCGAGCGTATCGCGGCCGGCATGTCGTTGGACCACGCGGGCGAGTGCGAGACGCCGCCTCCGCCGCCTCCGCCGGTGTGTTCCAGTGACGGGCGCGGGTGGCTTTCCGCGGACGGGACGGTGATCTGCGATGCGGCCTGTTCGGGCTGCCGGGCGGAGTGCCAGGCCATCGGCTCGTACAGCGAGGGCTGGTACGCGGTCTGCATCGATCCGACGTTCCCGGGCGGCTGCGGCTGGCCGTTCTTCGACGACCTCATCGAATGGACCGATTGCGGTTGATTGCGGAACCCGTCCCGGACGTCGAAGACCTCGTTCCGCACCGCGGCCGGATGAAGCTGGTGCGGGCGCTGGTTGCCGCGGACCAGGGTGGGGCGGAGACGGAGGCGCGGGTCGAGGAGAGCTGGCCGACGTTCTCCGGCGGTTCGGTCGATGCGGTCGTGCTGGTGGAGCTGATCGCGCAGAGCGTGGGCGTGCACATGGGCTGGGAACGGCGACACGTGGAGCGGATGGGCGGCCGGGGGCTTCTGGTCGGGGTGCGCCGTGCGTCGTTTTCCGTCGCGCGCGTGGAGTCGGGCTCGGTGCTGAGGACGCGCGTGCGGCGCATTCGTTCGGTGGAGGCATTCGTCGTCTTCTCCGGTGCGGTTTCGGACGGCAGGGGGACGCTGTGCGAGGCGGAGCTCCAGGCGTTCCGGCCCGACGACATGGAGGCGGGCGGATGACCCCTGGGGACCGGCCGGCGGGGGAGCGCCCGACGGCGCTGGTGACGGGCGCCAGCCGCGGCATCGGGCGCGCGTGCGCCGTCGAGCTGGCGGCGGCGGGCCATCACGTCGTGCTCAACTTCCGCGAGCGGCGCGACGCGGCGGAGGAGACGCTGGCGGCGGTGCGCGCGGCCGGTGGGGACGGCGAGCTGCTGGGTTTCGACGTCACGGACGGCGAGGCGGCGAAGGCGGCGCTGGAGGCGTTGTTCGAGCGCCGGCCGCGGATCGA
This sequence comes from Deltaproteobacteria bacterium, assembly GCA_016218765.1. GTDB lineage: Bacteria > Myxococcota_A > Polyangia > DRWM01 > JAAZOP01 > JAAZOP01. The sequence goes on from JACRCZ010000103.1 coordinate 16,187, forward strand.
CGTGCTGGTCAACAACGCCGGGGTGGTGGCGGACGGCCTGTTCGCGACGATGTCGTCCGGCGACTGGCACAGGGTCCTGGCCACGTCGCTCGGCGGGTTCTACCACGTCACCAAGCCGGTGGTCCGTCGCATGATCCGGCACCATCGCGGCTCGATCGTGACCGTGGCCTCGGTTTCCGGGCTCGTGGGCAACCGGGGCCAGGCCAACTACGCGGCCGCCAAGGCCGGCCTGATCGGCGCCACGCGTGCGCTGGCGGCCGAGGTCGCGCGGCTCGGGATCCGCGTCAACGCGGTGGCGCCCGGCCCGATCGCAACCGACATGATCAAGGACGCACCGCTCGAGCAGCTCGTGGCGCTGATTCCGATGGGTCGCATCGGCCGACCGGAGGAGGTGGCGCGGGTCGTGCGCTTCCTCTGCTCGGAGGACGCGTCGTACGTCACGGGACAGGTGCTCGGCGTGAACGGGGGGATGGCGTGAAGAGAAACCATCGATGAACACCGATGGACACCGATGCCGGGAGGGTGGTGCGGGGGACCGGGCGGGAGAAGCCGCACGAACGAGCGAAGGACGGTCCGTGCCACGGCTGATGCTCCTTGCGGTGCTTGCCGCGGGAGTGTTGCTCGCCGGCGCCGGCTGGGGCGAGAGCTGGGAGGCCATCCGCGAGGCGGCGGCATCGGTGCGCACGGTGCGCGCGTCGTTCGTGCAGGAGAAGCGGTTGCCGATCCTGACCCGCCCGTTGCGATCCGAGGGGACGTTCGCGTTCCGCCGTCCGGGGTCGATCCGCTGGGAGTACCGGACGCCGGTGGAGAGCGTGCTTCTGACCGACGGCGGGGACGTGCGCCGGTTCACGAAGCAGGACGGCGAGTGGACGGCCGAGGCCGGGGCGGGGATGGAGGCGATGCGGGTGGTGCTCGACGAGGTCGCGGCGTGGATGTCCGGGCGGTTCGACGAGAGCGCGGCCTTCGCCGCGACGTTGACACCGGGCTCGCCGACCGTGATCGAGCTGGTCCCGCGCGAGGAGGCGATCGGGCGCTTCGTGACGCGGATCGTGGTGACGCTGGCCGAGACGGCGGGGGCGGTGGCGTCGATCGAGATCTTCGAGGGGGCCGAGGCTTCGACGCGCATCGAGTTCCAGGGGTTGGAGCTGAACGCGGACCTGGGTGACGCCGTATTCACGACCCCATGAAGGCGACAGTTCCGATCGCGGCCGTGGTGACGCTGCTGGCCTGCGGGGGCCCGCCGCGGCTGGCGCCGGCGGCGCCGGAGGTGCGGGACGAGGCGCTGGCGCGATGTCTCGGCGTGTTTCCGGCGCCCGACTTCCGCGCGGTCCACTCCATCGCGGCGGCGTTGCCGGGCGGGGCGACGGGCGTGTTCCTGGGCGTGAGCGCCACGAGCGACGGGGGACGGTCGTTCCGGGGCAACCTGCTGTCGCTCGAAGGGATGGTGCTGGTCGACATCGAGTGGTCGCCCGAGGGCCTGGTCGTGCACCGGGCGTTGCCGCCGCTGGACGGCGAGGGGTTTGCCGCGGGGATGGCGGCGGACATGCGGCTCCTGTTGCTGCGGCCCAGCGGAACCCCGCGGGAGGTCGGCGAGGACGGCGACGGGCGCGTCGTTTGCAGGTGGGTGAGGGGAGACGGGGCGATCCAGGACGTGGGGGTCGCGGTGGCCGGTGGCGAGTGGACGACGACGTTGTGGGACGCGAGGGGCGTTGAGTCGCGCCGGGTGCGGGGCTCGGGGTCGGCGCGCGACGGCTTCGCGTCGCGCATGGAACTGACGGCGAGCGGCGAGAATGCCTATTCGTTGGTGCTGGAGCTGGTGGAGGTCGAGGCCTCCGGCGTCGGAGCGGGGGGCGTTTCGGGCGAGCCGGTCGCCGCGCCTTGAGTCGTGCCTTCCGTCGACTTCTCGACCAGCCGGCGCACGAGCCATTTGAGGAAGATGTTGCCGTGTCGGGTGCTCTCGGCGCCGGCCAGGAGCATGCCGGAGCTCCAGACGAGCCACGAGGCGGCGTAGGCGGCCGGACCGCCGATGAGGATGATCAGCGGCTCCTCGTAGTGCACGGTGAGGGCGCCGAAGACGGCGATGAGGGGCCAGGCGATGAGGAAGCTGGAACCGATGAGGATCAGGCCGGCGAGCAGGCGGCCCGACGGCGGCTTGCGGAAGGCGGAGAGGTCGGCCTGCTCGGCGATCGCCCGCCGGGCGTACGCCGTCCGTGCCAATTGTTTTCCGAGCCACCGTTGCAGGCCCACGGCCGCCTCCCAGGCCGCGCATCTTGGGCGACGGCCGGTCGGGACGCAAGCACCCGCGGGCGGCGGGTGCCGGGAGCAGCCGTCCGTCCCCGCGGGCAGCCGGGTCGGTCGCGACGAGCGTCTTGACACCCCGCCGCGGGGCCCTCTATACGCGATCGGCGCGCCGAGCGGGGTGGGGGCGCGCCTGGGGAGCCGATGGACCGCGAAACCGCATTCGAGACCGTTCGCCGCTACTTGACGAAGCAGTTCGAGCTGCCGCCGGAGAAGGTGACGTCCGGGGCCCACCTCTTCGAGGAGCTGGAGCTGGACAGCATCGACGCGCTGGACATGATCAGCCTGATGGAGACGGAGCTGGGCATGACGGTGGTCGAGGACGAGCTGAAGACGATCCGCACGGTCGAGGACGTGGTGCAGTACCTGGTGCGCCACGCGCCGGAGAAGAAGTAGCGGGCGATGGGGGACGTCTGGCTGTCGCGGCCGGAGCTCGCCGCGTCGAGCGAGGCCGGGGTGGAGGCCGCCGTCGACATCCCGGCCGACGCGCCCTGGTTTTCGGGCCACTTCCCCGGCCGCCCCGTCCTACCCGGCGTCGTGTGGTTGTACGCCGCCGCCGAGGTGGTCCGCGAGAACGCGCGCCGCGGCGGGCGGCCGGTCGAGATTGCCGGCTTCCGCAACGTCCGCTTCCGGGCCCGGGTCGTGGGGGCCGCGCGGGCCGTGATCGTCGTCGGGCCGGCCGTGGGTGCCCGGGCCGGCGAGCTGCGCTTCGAGGTCCGGATCGACGGCGAGCCGGTGTGCCGCGGACTGATCGCGGTTCGGTACCCGGCGGGGGAGGGGGCATGACGCGACCGGGAGGGGGCAGCGCCGGGTCGCGGGTCTTCGAGGCGCTGCTGCTCGCGCGGCCCGCGGCCCGTTTCCTGCTGGGCGGGTCGTCGCGCGGCGACGTGGTTGCCCGGGCGCTCCGCCTTCGCGAGCGCCTGCTGCGCGAAGGCGCGGTCGACGAACCCGTGTGCCTGGCTTCGGAGGACCGATTGACCGTCGCCGCGGCGCTGCTGGCGTCGCTGGCGGGCGGTCCGCCGGTGGTGATTCCCCACGACGGGACACGGGAGGCTTTGCGGGCGGCGTGCGAAGCCGTCCCGTTCGGGCGGGCCGTCGGTGACGACCCGTCGGTCCTGCCGGCGGGCGTGCGTCTCGTCCCCCTGCCGGCACGCGGCGCGAGAGGGCCGTTCCGCCTGCTCCGCGCGCTCGACGAGCCGTTCCTGCACCTCCACACCGGAGGGTCGACCGGTCATCCCCGTAGCTGGACCAAGACTCCGCGGAATCTGCTGGCCGAGGCCCGCTTCCATGCCGGGCGTTACGGCCTGGGCGCCCCGGACGGCATCGTGGCCACGGTCTCGCCGCGCCACATCTACGGCCTGCTGTTCTCGATCGTCGTGCCGCTCGTCTCGGGTGCCGCGGTGCTGCGGGAGAGCCCGTTCTTTCCGGCGGCCATCGGCAGGGCGCTGGCGCACCGTCGTGCGACCGTGCTGGTGACCGTTCCGGCGCACGTCCACGCGCTGGCGCGGACGGCGTGGCACGCCCGGCTGCGGCTCGCTCTCTCATCGACGGGACCGCTGGAGGAGGCCGACGCCGCCCGGTTCGCGGCTCGCGCCGAGATCGCGGTCGAGGAACTCTACGGTTCGACCGAAACCGGGGGCGTCGCCGTGCGGTGTCGGGCGGGAGGGCGCGATGCCTGGCAGGCGTTGGCCGGCGTGCGCTGGACCATCGTGCACGGCCGGCTGCGCGTGGCCTCGCCGTACCTCTCGCCGGAGCTGCCGCGGGACGGGCGAGGGTTTTTCGCGACCGCGGACCGGGCCGCGCGCGCCGGGACCCGGTTCGCGCTGCTCGGGCGGGCCGACGGCATCGCGAAGGTGGGCGGGCGTCGGGTGGACGTCGGCGAAATCGAGGAGCGCATCCGCTCGTTGCCCGGGGTGCGCGACGCGTGGGTGTGGTCGCGCGCCGGACGCGGCGCCCGGGGCGACGAGATCGTGGCGCTGGTGACGGGGACGGCGGAGCCGCGGGCGATCCGGAGCATGCTTCGCGGAAGCCTGCCGCCGGCGGCGTGGCCGCGGCGCGTGCGCCGCGTCGCGCGGCTGCCGCGCACGGCGGCCGGCAAGCGGGACCGGATGGCGGCCGAGATGCTGCTGGACCGAGGAGGGACGCGATGAACGAATCCGGGGCGGGTGGAGGCGAGCGACGCGACGCAGCGGGGGAGGGCGGCGGGACCGCGTTCCTCTTCCCCGGCCAGGGCTCGCAGTCGGTCGGAATGCGCGCGCGGCTCGGCCCGCGCTCGAAGGCGCAGGACGAGCTGTTCGAACGGGCGGAGGCCGTGCTCGGCTTCGCCCTCGGCCGCCTCATCGACGAGGGGCCCGAGCCGGAGCTGACCCGGACCTCGAACGCGCAGCCGGCGCTTCTGGTGATGGATCTCGCCCATGCCGAAGGACTGCGGGCCCGGGGCCTGGAGGCCGACGTGGTGCTGGGCCACAGTCTCGGCGAGTATGCCGCCCTGGTCCACGCGGGTGCACTCGCCTTCGAGGACGCGGTACGAGTCGTGCGGGCCCGGGGGCGCGTGATGGAGGAGGCGGCGCGGCGGACTCCGGGCAGGATGGCTGCCGTGATCAAGGTGCCGCTCGACGTGCTGCGGGGCATCGTCGAGGAGTGCAGCGGGGAGGGCGTGCTCGAGATCACCAACTTCAACGGTCCCGATCAGCTCGTCGTGTCCGGCGAGACGGCGGCGGTCGAAGCCGCGGTCGAGACGATCCGGGAGCGGCGGCTGGGACGTGCCGTGCCGCTCAACGTCTCCGCGCCGTTCCACTCGTCGCTCATGGTGCCGGCCGCGGAGGCATTCCGTGTGGAGCTGGGCGCGGTCGAGCTGCGTGCACCGCGACTGGCGTTCATCGACAACGTCACCGGGGGTTCCGAGACCGATCCGCTGCAGATCCGCCGCAAGCTGGTGCAACAGATCGTCGCTCCGGTCCGCTGGGAACCGTCGGTGCGCACGGCACTGGCGCTCGGCGTCGCGCGCTTCCTGGAGAGCGGTCCCGGCTCCGTGCTTGCGGCCCTGGCCAGGCGCATCGCGCCGCCGGGGACGGCGGTCGCGACGTCCGAGTCGATTCTGGCGACGGCGTAGGGGGGCGGATCGTTTCGCCGTGCGGCCGCCATCCCGGCCTTCGGGCCGCTGGCGGTGCGTCGAGATGCGGCGTCGAGAAGCGCCGCGGCGAGCTTCCGGACGGGCGGATCGTGCGTTGCCAAGGATCGGAGCGGCATGCCCGCGCCGACGATCCCAGGACTCCGGAGCGTGATGCCCGTCATCGGGAGTCGCGTCCGGTCCCGGTGACACCCTCCCGGAAGTTGGGCGAGTGGGCGAGGACGATGACGGCCAGGGCGGTCGCGGTGCCCAGGACGGACGAGTAGCCCCAGCCGCAACGCAGGACCGCGCCGCCGGCCAGGGCGGCGATCATGGCGAGCGATCCGACGTAGTGGACACGGCCGAGCATCGACACGATCACCCAGGCCCCGCAGGCAAAGAGCGCGGCGAGCGGATGGAGGACGGCCGTGAACCCGAGGAGGCTCGCGACGCCCTTGCCGCCGCGGAAGCCGTGCCAGAGGGGAAAGCGGTTGCCGAGGACGAGGGCGAGGGCGGCGAGGGGGGCGAGCTCGAGCGGAAGGAGGCGCAGGGCCGCCCAGGCGACGAGGGCCGCGCGGCCCACGTCCAGGACGAGCACGACGGCGGCCCAGAGCGGGCCGGCGAGGCGATAGACGTTGCTGGTCCCCGGATTCCGGGAAGCCCGCGTCCGCGGGTCGCCGTGACCGAGCGCGCGCAGGACGACAATCGCCCAATTGAGCGACGCGACGAGGTACGCACCGATGCAGACGGCGGCGAGGGCGCCCATGCCGGGCACGAGCGTAGCGCAGAATGCGGGGCGGCCGACAGGAGTCGGTCGGCGGTGTCGGTCGGCGGTCGGCGGTCGGCGGTCGGGGGTCGGCGGTCGGCAGGCTCAGGGCAGGCCGGTCGGCTACTCGGGCATGGAGAGCAGGGTGAAGAGGTGGTCGTCGACGCGTGCGTGGTGGGCGGTCGAGGGGCGGCCGTCGAGGAGGACGTCGCTGGACCGGGCGCCGACCCGCGTCACCGCGACGCCGCGCCACGCGGCGGCCAGGGGCACGTCCATCGCCTTGGCCGCGGCCTCCTTGGTCGTCCAGACGAGCAGCGCCGCCTCCTGCGGATCGAGGCCGCAATCGCCGATCCGGCGTCGCTCCTCCTCCGACGCGAACATGCGGGCGCCGCGTAGCGCGCGGCCGGTGAGCGGCTCGCAATCGACGCCCAACGGCCGGTCGCCCGCCACGGCGACGGCGAAGCGTTCGTCGTGCGCCGCGGCGAACGAGTGCAGTCCGTCCGGCAGGCCGGCCAGCTCGACCGTCGGGTGGGTGCCGTCGGGCCACACGGTTTCGATCGTCTCGGCCGGCGCCGCGGCCGCCTTCGGATACAGCTCGCGGGCCAGGAGCTTGAGCGCCGCGCGTGCGGCGACGAAGCTCCGCCCGCGATCCGGACCGAGGTCGGACAAGCGGGTCCGTTCCCGTGGAGTCAGGAGGCGGCCGGCGAAGGGGGGCAAGGCGTCCAGCTCCAGCAGCACCAGCCCCGCGCACGCCTGGCGCAACGGGGCCAGCGAATCCACGTCGGGCTCGGCGGCCCGGACCCACGGGGGAACCGAGATCTCGCCGTGGAAGAGGTCCGATAGACGCAGGGCGCGGACGACCTCGTGCGGCGTGCCGTCCTCGGCCCGGAGCCACAGGTCGAACAGGGCGCCGTCGGCGTCCGTCGCCAGCGGGATGATGCGGCAAAGCGTCTCCCGGCCGGGCGGGATCGGCTCGAGGACGTGGCGGGCGCCGTACGCCGAGGGGAACAGGACCCTGCCCTGGTAGCGTTGGGCCCAGGCGCAGGCGACGTGCATCGCGGCGTCGAGGGGGTAGGGGGAGCCGAGCGGGAGGGTGTCGGCCGCGTCGTCGGCAGGGGCGCCCAGGCGGGCGACGGCTCCTGCGCGGCCGAGCAGGATCGGGGCGCGGGCGTTGCGGAACGCGGGGCCGAACGGCACCAGCTCCGCGTAGAGGCGCTGCGGGTCGAGCGCGAACAGCGGTCCGGGAAGGAGCGCGTCCTCGAGGCGAGGCGGCGTCGGTTCGGCGGCGGCGCCGAAGACCACCCGCACGTGATCGCAGGCGCGGACGACGCCGGAGGATCCGGCGGCGCGGCGCGTGGAGAGGGTCGCGGTCACGCTCCGATCGGCGCCGGGGTCGAGCTCCAGGAGGGCATCGATCGGGGCGTCGTCCGGGGGCAGGTCGAGAAAGCGCGTGAAGCGGGCATCGGTCGAGCGTCGCACGGGGGCGACGGGGTCGCGCTGCAGCGCGGCGCGCGCGAGGGTCTGCAGCGCCTCCACGGCCGGCAGCACGGCACGGCCGCGCACCACGTGGTCGCGCCAGGCGGGCCGCGGCGGCAGCGCGATCGGCAACGTCTCGGGCCGTCGCCGCGGGTGGCTCATCGCGGGCAGCTTTCCCAGCAGCGGGCGGTGATGGGATCGACCGCCGTGGGGACGCCTTTCGGGCCGAGCGCGCAATGGCGTGTGAAGCCCCGGACGACGAGCTCGCCGGACTCCGCGCGCGTGATCACGTAGTCGAACGTGACGCGCACGCGCTCGAGGAGCCCCGGCCGCGAGTGGATCCACATGGGGCTGTCGTAGTGCAGGGGGCGGTGGAAGGTCAGGCCCAGCTCGACGACCGGGTACACCGTGCCGGCGTCCTCGACCTCCTTGTACGGGTAGCCGACGTCGCGCATCAACGACGTGCGACCGAGCTCGAAGTAGCGCAGGAAGTTGGCGTGGTAGACGACGCCGGAGCGGTCGGTGTCGGCGTAGAGGGCGCGGTGGAAGACGCGGTGCCACGTGGTTCCGCTGGCCTCGTCGCGGACGAAACGCTCGTCGTCCTGGCGCGGCACGGGCCGGAATTCCCTCGGGCGCATCTCATTCTCCTCGGAAGACCACGCAGCAGTTGGTGCCGCCGAAGCCGAAGGCGTTGGAGAGGGCCAGCTCGTGGTGCTGAGGCCGCGCGGCGTTGGGGACGACATCGAGGCCGTCGAGCGCGGGATCGGGCACGTGGTTGATGGTCGGCAGGAGGATGCCGCGCCGCATGCCCTCGATGGTGAGCGCGGCCTCGATGGCGGCGGCCGCCGCCAGCGTGTGGCCGATCTGGGACTTGCTGGAGCTGACGGGGAGCCGCGCGAGGCGCGCCCCGAAGACCTCGCGCAGGCAATCGACTTCCACCGCGTCCCCTTGCGGGGTGGACGTGGCGTGGGCGTTCACGTACTGGACGTCGTCCGGAGCCAGCCCCGCGTCGGCGAGCGCCTCGCGCATCGCGCGCACGATGGCCGGCGGGTGGGGTCGGGTGAAGTGGTGCGCGTCGGACGTCCAGCCGATGCCGAGGACCTCGGCGCGGGGCCGCAGCCCGTGCGCCGCGACGGCGTCGTCCGCGGCCAGCACGAGGACCCCGGCGCCTTCGGCGAGGACGAAGCCCTTGCGGTCGCTGCTGAACGGGCGCGACGCGCGGGCGGGGTTGTCCCAGGCGCGGTCGCCGGGGCGCACCTTGATCGTGGCGTTCATGTTGGCGAAGCCGTGCACCAGCTCGGGCAGGATGGGCATGTCCACGCCGCCGGCGAGGACGAAGTCGCAGTCGCCGTCACGGATCAGGCGCGCGCCGAGGCCGATGGCGTGGTTGCCCGAGGCGCAGGCGCCCTGGGGCGAGAACACGGGTCCGGTGAATCCGAGCAGCATGCCGGCCTTGCCCGCGGGGACGTTGCCGCAGAGGTTGGGCAGCAGGAAGGGGCTCACGCGGTTCGGGCCGTGGGCGGAAAGCGCCTGGACGGCCACGCGGTAGGCGTCGTGGCCGTTGAGGGCGGAGCCGACCAGGCACGCGGTGCGGGGCGCCGTTTCGGCGGTCAGCTCCAGCCCGGCGTCGCGCAGCGCATCGCGGCAGACGGCCATCGTCAGGAGCACGAAGCCCGCGTTCCACTGGTGGACGTCCTTCTCGGAGGCGAAGTCGAGGGCGTGGGGGTTCCAGCCGGGGATCTCGCCGACGACGTCGCTGGCGCAGTCGACCGTGCAGCGGGTGATCTTGCGGAAGCCCGCCTCCCCGGCCGCGGCGCGGGCGAAGGACGCCTCGAGCGTCGGCGCCAGCGGGGTTGCCGCGGCGCAGCCGACAACGTGAACGCGGCGGTTGCTGGGGGCTCTCATCGTGCGGGGCCTCGACTCCTTCCTCACACCAGGCGGCGCAGCACCACGCAGGTGTTGGCGCCGCCGAAGCCGAACGCGTTCTTGAGGACGTGCTCGTGGGGCAGCCGGCGGGCGCCCTCGGACACGCAGTCCAGCCGGATTTCCGGATCCGGCGAGTGGTTGATCGTGGGCGGGAGGATGCCGTCGCGCAAGCCTTCCAGCGCCAGGACGATCTCGAGGGCGCTGGAGGCGCCCATGGCATGGCCGGTGAGCGACTTGTTGGCGGTCACCGGCGGGACGCGGCCGCGGAAGACGTCGTCCAGGGCGTCGGCTTCGGTCCGGTCGCCCACCTTGGTCGATGTCGCGTGGGCGTTGACGGCGCCGATGTCCGCGGGTGCGAGTCCGGCGTGCGCGATGGCGCCGGCCATGCAGCGCGCGATCGTCTCGCGCCGCGGGGCGACGAAGTGGTCGGCGTCGCCGTTCATGCACCATCCGGCCAGCTCCCAGCGGGGCTCGAGGCCGTGGGCGCGGGCGAAGTCCGGGGTTGCGAGCACGAGGCAGGCGGCGCCTTCGGCGACGACGAACCCGCGCCGATCGGCCGAGAACGGGCGGCTCGCCCGCGCCGGCGGCTCGTCCTCCCGTCCCGGCTTGCGCTTGTAGGCTCCGTTCATCGTGGCGAACCCGGCGACGATCGGCTCGACCAGCGGGAAATCGACCGCGCCGCAGATCGCCAGGTCCGCCTCGCCGGCGCCGAGGAGCATGCCGCCCAGGGCGAGCGACGTGCTGCCGGTGGCGCAAGCGGTGATCGGCGTCACCACGGGCCCGGTCGCCCCGGCGAGGATCGAGACCTTGCCGGCGACCATGCTGACGCAGGCGTTGGGGTTGGCGAAGGGCGACGGCAGCTTCGCGGAGGCGGCGAGCTCGCGGTCGGCGGCGAGGATGGCGTCCAGCCCGCCGATCGCGGTGCCGAAGGTCACGGCGGCGCGTGGCGCGAGGTCGGGACCGAGGGTGACGCCGGCGCGGCGAAGCGCGCGGTGGACGACGAGGAGTGCGTGGCGGAAGACGGGCGAGGTCCAGTGGGCCATGGGTCGCGGCGCGAGGAAGGGGTAGGGCGCGTCGTCGAAGGCGGGCACCTGGCCCGCGACGCCCACCGGAAATCCAGGGTCCAGGCGGAATCGCGTCAAGGGACCGACGCCGCTCTCGCCCGTGCGGGCGCGAGCCCACTGCTCGTCCAGGTCGGTGCCCAGGGGCGAGACGGCGTCGAAGCCGAGGATCACGGGCCGGGCGTCGGGCATCCCGAAGACCTTCCGCGCGGCGGCGGGGCGCGCCGCGTCACCAGGGGAGAAGACGGTACAGCTTCGCGAACATCTCGTACACTTCGATCCAATTCCGCAGGTCGCGAGCGGAGCGCAGGTGCGCGTGCTTGTTGACCATGATCCAGCTCATGTGCGCCGCGCCGTCCTTGCAGGTCGAGCAGTCGCGGGTCGCGGACGTGCAGCAGCGGTGCGTGGTCCTGAGATCGCTCGCCCAGCGCACGAAGCGGATGAGGCGCTTCGGCCGCGGCTGGCGCGTGTCCATGGTTTCGGTGACCGAAGGGCACTCGTCCCAGCCGAAGGGACGCCCGAACAGGCGGCCGGTGGTGAGCACCTCGTGGTAGTAGCGGGCCGAGACGACCGTCTCCGGGTACCGCTCGAGCAGCCCGTCGAGCTCGTGGCGCAGGTCGTCGAGCCGCGAGGACTCCCAGTTGAAGCCCTCCGCGCCCTCGTCGTTGGACAGGAGCTGGTAGTGGACCTTGAGGCCGACGTCGCGGATGCGCCGCGTCATCCGCTCGACGCGTCCCACCTGGCGCGGGGTGATGGTGTACAGGTAGTAGGTCAAGGGATCGCCGGCGTAGTGGCGCGAGGAGACGGCGAAGGTGTCGCGCCCGCGCAGCTCGCGCTCGTCGTCCTCGTCGCCCCACAGCGAGATCCCGAGCATCATGTCCGGGAAGCGGTCGCGGGGCACCTTGAGCAGGCCGTTGGTCGCGCAGTAGGTCGGGAGGCGCCGGTAGAACGCCTCGACTCGATCGAGATACAGGGTCGGCTCGCCGCCGATCAGGATCGCGAGGTTCACGCCCCGCGCGCGCTCGCGGTCGATGAACTTCTCCCAGGCGCCGAGGTCGGTTTCCTCGCGGGCCGCGCGGTGCTCGTCGGAGGAGAAGAAGAAGCAGCCCTTGCAGCGGAGGTTGCAGCGGTCGGTGACGTCGTAGATCGAGCTGCGGATGTTGAGGTGGGAGATGCGCTTGTAGCGTTCGTACCAGGCGTCGTCGAGCAGGGAGCGGACGGTGAGCATGCCTCGTCCTACTGGAAGAACGCCTGCTGGAAGCCCTGGTCGGCGAGCATGCCGGCGATGGCGGCGTCCGCGATGCGGTAGACGCGGTCCTCCAGCGCCTGGACGTTGTCGGTCAGGAGGCGCGGGAACTCGACACGGTATTCCTGCTGGTACAGGGTCGCGTCGTACTTGTTGAGCACGATCTGGCAGTGGAAGGCGAAGTCGTCCCAGGAGGTCACGGCGAGCTGCAGCTCGGCGACGCGGGGGTCGAGGGGCGGCGGCGGATCGAGGATGACCTGCATGCCCAGGGCCGCCATGGCGCGGGCGAACGAGTCGCGGACGAACCCGGCCAGCGTCGGGGCGACCTCGTAGGTCACCGAGCCGTCGGGACTGTAGTAGTAGTACTCGCGGGTGGTGTTCGGGGAGAGGTTCACGAACGTGGTGAGGAAGATCGGCTGCCCCTGGTAGGCCCGCAGCTCGACCGGCATCTGCGGGATGTAGCGCTGGGAATCGACGTAGACGTAGGCGCTGCCGCGGTGACAACCGGCGGCGGCGAGCAGCAGCAGCGACGCGGCCAGGACGATGCGCAGCGAGCGGCTCATGAGCGCTCCTCCTCCCCCACGGCCCGCGGCGGGGCCGGCGGCTGCCGGCACAGGTTCGCGCCCTTCTCGTACCCCGCCACCCAGACGGCGAGGTACGTGTCGACGTAGTCGAGCCAGGCGCGGAACGTGTCCGGATGCGACGCGTGACGGTGCATGCGCGCCGTGACCACGGCGCTGCCCGAGGCGTAGTGGCGGCAATCGGCGCAGTCCGTGTCCGGAACGCAGCACGAGACCTGCCGGTCCCACGTGAGGTCGGTGCGGTACTGGCGGAACGAGCGGCCGAGGCCGATGAACGTCGACGGGTTGCAGCGGGGGTACGAGCAGCCGAAGAGGTCGTGCAGGCCGAGCGGCTGCGTGTGTGCGACGGCGCTGTAGGGCGAGAACAGCACGTGGCGCGGATGCCGGTCGAGGAGCTCCAGCATCCGCGCACGGGTCGCCGCCAGCGAGGCCGCGTCGTGGCGCAGCGGCCCCGCGTAGCCCACCGGGGCCGAGAACATGTTGAACGTCACCTTCGCGTCCGCCGCCGCGAGGGTCGCTACGACGTCGTCCGCCTGGTCGATGTTCTCGCGGGTGAACGTGTACACGAACACCGCGCGCGGGTCGCCCCGCCAGACCTCGAGCTGCCGGCGCAGCATGCCGGGCATGCCCCGCACCCGGGCGCTCGTCGCGTCATCGCCCCACACCGAGACGTGCATGCGGTAGCCGATCGACCCCGGGACCGGCAGCACTCCGTTGGTCGCCACGCAGCCCAGGGGGATCGCGTCGTGACACGCCTGCAGCACGTCGGGCACCAGAGCCGGCTCCGCCCCCGCCAGTACCACGTACGTGATCCCCCGCGCCCGCTCCGCATCCAGCAGCTCGCGCCAGGCCGTCGGATCCGGCGTTTCCCTCGCAAACTGCTTCTCGCCCTCGTAGTAGTAGCAGCCGTCGCAGCGCAGATTGCAGCGGTTCGTGACGTCGTAGGTCGACTCGCGAAGATGGAACCAGCGCCGCACCCGCTCGAACCGTTCTCCGACCTCGGGCAGCGCCAGGATTTCGCGGAAACGCCACGCCGCCCTCTCCACGGCGGGTCGCTCGACGACGGGAGTGGTCCACCGTTCCTGCATCAGATCCATCCGACGGCTCAGGCGCCGGCGATCTTCGACCGGATGTACTCCCGGATCGCGCGGACGCTTTTCAGCCGCGGATAGTCGTCCTCGTCGATCGCGACCCGGAACACGTCCTGCAGGACCAGCGCGACGGTCGTCAGGTCCATGCTGTCGATTCCCAGCTCGTCCACCAGGTCCAGTCCCACGTCGAACGTGTCCGCCGTCACGTCCTCGAGCTTCAATTCGGAAATGAGGATTTCCGCGATCCGCAGCTCCAGGCCCCGATCGTCCAAGGTCCGGAGGTCCATCGCTCCCGCGTTGCTCGCCACCTCGACCACTCCTCTTCGCCCGTAACCTCGCGTGAGGAAGGAGAAAACGGGCTAGTGTGGATAGCACGCGCGCGTCCGGGGCGTCAAGGTCAATCGGGTCGAAGTGCGGGAAGTTCGGGAAGTGCGGGAAGTGCGGGAAGGGCGGTGAGGGCGGGAAGTGCGGGGAGGGCGGGGAGTGCGGGTCAGGGCGAGGGGAGGTAGCGGCGGCGCACGTCCTCCACCCACGGGCCCAGCGGCTCGTCCGGCCCGGGAAGCTCGACCCGCCCCAGGCGCTCGACGGACAGCACGTTCGGCACGCAGGTGTGGAAGAGGAACCGTCCGGGCTCGAACAGGCGGTCGGTGCCGTCCACCCGCAGCAGCTCGATCGGGGCGCCGAAGCGCCGGGCCAGTCGGAACGCACCCGCCCGGAACGGCCCGACGTCCGCGCCGCGCGCCCGGCGCCCTTCCGGGAAGACGAACACGTTGCCGCCCGACTCCAGATGCCGCCGCAGCCGGTCCATCCGGCGCAGGAGACGCCGGTCGACCTCGCCCCCGGCCGGCAGGTAGCCGGCCGCCGCCAGTGCCCAGCCGAACACCGGCACCCGGAAGAAGACCGGCTTGACGAACGTCGTGTGGCGGGGCAACAGGGTCACGAGCAGCAGGGGATCCAGGTACGAGCGGTGGTTGCAGACGACGATCGAGCCGCGGATGCCGCGAATTGTCGGATCGACCCGCCGCCGCAGGCCGGGCGCCAGCATCAGCGCCAGGGCGAAGAACCCGCGCAGGTACCAATGGTGCACCCGCTGGATCGCCGCGCGCGGCCGTCCGGAGACCAGCGCGACGAGATACGCGGGCGGAAGGAGGACGATTCCGCCGAGGAAGTAGATCCAGACCGCGAGGGTGACGAACGCATCGACCGGCCGGCGAAGCGGCAGCGGCGGCGCCATCCGCCTATCCGTCGAAGCGCCGGAGGAACAGGCAGGTGTTGACGCCCCCGAACGCGAAGTTTTCCACGGCGGCGACCCGGATGCGCTCCTCGCGCGGCTGCATCGTGTGCCGCACGATCGCGCACCGCGGGTCGACCTCCTCCAGGTTCAAGGTCGGTGCGACGAGGCCGTGCTTCATCTGCAGCAACGTGAGGATCGTCTCGATCGCGCCGCAGGCCCCCATGGTGTGCCCCATGTGGCCCTTGAACCCCGTGACCCACGGCCGCTCGCCGCAGATGTTGCGAATCGCCTGGGCCTCGATGACGTCGCCCATGCGCGTCCCCGTGGCGTGCGCGCTCACGAAGTCGACGTCGTCCGGGGCGAGCTTCGCGTTCTCCAGGCCCATCCGGAGCGTCTGCTCGACGCCCGCGAGGTTGGGCAGGATCATGTCCCCGCCGTTGTTGCCGCAGCCGAAGCCGAGCACCTCGCCCAGGATCGGGGCCCCGCGCCGCCGCGCTCCGTCCAGGTCCTCCAGCAGCACCGCTCCCGCTCCCTCGCCGACGACCATCCCGTCCCGCCGCGCGTCGAACGGCCGCGGCGTCCGGGACGGCGCGTCGTTGAACGTCGTCGACGTCGCCAGCAGGTGGTCGAAGACCGCCACGGTCACGGTATCGTACTCGTCCGCGCCGCCGCAGAGCATCGCGTCCTGCAGCCCGTAGCGGATCGCCTCGTAGCCGAAGCCGATCGATTGCGCGCTCGTCGTGCAGGCCGTGTTCGACGAGATCACCCGCCCGGTGATGTGGAACAGGCGGGTGATGTTCACCGCCGTCGTGTGGACCATGGCCTTGAGGTAGTCCGAGGCCCCGATGGCGTGGAACCGGGACTCCGAGTGGCTGAAGAAGCTCTCGTAGAGCGAGCGTTGGACGCTCAAGCTGCCGTGCAGCGAGCCGAACGCCACGCCCATCCGGCCCGACGAGAGGAACGCGTCCGGCAGACCGGCCTGGTACAGCACCTCCCCGGCCGCGCGGCAGGCGAGCATCCCGACGGGGCCCATCGTCTTGCGCCACTTGCGATCGAAGTGGAACTCCAGAGGCGGATCGATGGTCCCGAAGACCTGGCTCCGGAGGTACGTGCCGAGCATCGGATCGGGGCGCAGGGGCCGCACGCCGGAGACGCCGCGCACCAGGTTGTCCCAGATCTGCGGCAGGGTGACGCCGATCGGGGTCAGCGCCGACGCGGCCGTGATGACGACTCGACGTTCCATCGCTCCCGGGCCGCACGGCGACTCGGCGCCGCGCGGCCCGGGTTTCCTACCGTGTGCGAGGCCGGGAGGTCAAGAACGGCGGCGCCGCACCACGAAGGCGGCGGCGAGCAGGGCGGCCGTCCACAGGGACCGGCCGCGGCCGGCCGCGGAGCCGCCGCATCCCGCGTCCCCGCCGGACACGGGATGCGCGGCGTCGCCGCCTTCCGCCGCGGCGTCGAGGCGCGGCACGTCGGAGCGCGGTGTGTCGGGTGCGTCGGCTGCGCCGTCCCCGGGGACCCCGTCCGTGGCGGCGTCCGCGCCGTCGGGCGGCCCGGCGTCCGGGGTGCCGCCGTCGCCGCTGCAGTCCTCGTCCGTCGCGCCGTCGCAATCGTTGTCCAGGCCATCACAGG
Source organism: Deltaproteobacteria bacterium (assembly GCA_016218765.1). Lineage (GTDB taxonomy): Bacteria > Myxococcota_A > Polyangia > DRWM01 > JAAZOP01 > JAAZOP01. The sequence goes on from JACRCZ010000103.1 coordinate 32,607, forward strand.
CCTCGGCCGGCTCCGGCCCGCACCCGCCGCAGCGGTTGGTCACGCCCTCGTCGGTTCCCCCTTCGCAGTCGTCGTCGCGGCCGTTGCAGACCTCGGCGGCCCCCGGGTGCACGTCGGCGTTGCCGTCGTCGCAGTCCGTCCCGGCCGCGTATCCGTCGCCGTCCCCGTCCGCGGGCGCCACGTCGTCCACGACGATCTCGACCCACACGCGATCGCCGAAACGGTGCGTCCCGAAGCGGTCCATCCGCCAGTAGCCGCGGTAGGTGCCGGGCGAGGACGGGGCCGTCATCGGCACGTCCCAGTCCCGGGTCGAGCCGGGGGCGACGCTCGCTCCGTCGGGCAGGAGCGTCTGCTCCGCGGCGCCGAACCGCTCGTCGCCGTCGAACGCCCACAGGTAGTTGTCGCCGCGGGTCCAGGTCGTGTCTCCCGCGTTGCGCATCGTCCAGCGCTTGACGAACGCCTCGCCGGGACGGAAGTGCGTGCCGTCGGGGATCGTTTCCGAGACGAAATCGGCGTCGTCGTTGGTCGGGGGCGGGGGCGGTCCGGAAGGGTTGTAGATGAAGCCTCCGGTGGCGAAGCCCGCGGAGCGGGTGCGGCTGTGCGTGCCGCACGGGCCGCCCCAGAACTGCTCCGTCGAGTCGAAGCTGCCGTCCGCGTGGGCGGTGACGACCCAGCCGACGTGGCCCCAGGTGCTGCACGTGCCGCTGGGCTCGCAGACGAAGATGCTGCCGTCCGCCGGCGTGCTGCCCGTCGGGTAGCCGCGGCCGGCGGCGTTGTCGTTCCACGTGTTCGCGTCGGTGCACCACTCGAGCGCCCGGCCCCAATGGCAGCAGGCCGAGTGCCAGGCGTGCCAGACGCAGTTGCCGCAGGTCCCGTCGCACAGGCAGTAGTTGTCGCGCCCGCAGGTGCAGGTGTCGTACTCGCCCCCGCACTCGTAGGCGGCGGCCGCGGGCTTCGCCTGGGCGAGAATTGCGAGCGCCAGTCCCGCGGCCAGGGAGGCGCGCGTCATGGTGCACCTCGCGCCGGCGCCAGCCGCCCGAGCCGGATTTCGCCCGACGCCCAGTCGGCGAAGGCCAGCCGCCGTCCGTCCGGCGCCACCGCCGGCTGCATCTCCACGGCCTCCGGCGTCGCCGTCAGGTCGGTGGAGGAAGCGTCGCGCAGGTCGAGCAGCCGCAGCTCGGACGCGGCCACCCGCGGCGCGCCGTCCGGACCCGCTCCCGCCCGCGGAACCGCGTAGACGAGGCTTTCGCCGTCCGGCAGCCACGCCGCGTGCGCGCCGGGACCGGCGAAGATCTCCCGGCCGTCGAGGCCCGAGACGTGGAGCGTCGGGTCGAGCAACGGGCCGGTCCACCACGCGACCCGCGACCCGTCGGGGCTCGCCCGCGGCCCCGCCGCGTCCTCGCCCGCGAGCACCCGGTGGTCCTCGCCCTCCCACGCCTCGAGGCGTCCCCGATACTCCTCGTACGTCACCCGCCGCCCTTCGGCTTCGAACAGGACTTCCGCGTCGGCGGGCACGTCGCCCGCGGGAATCGTCGCCGGAACGAACGCCGGGCGGGCGGTGACCCGGTCGATCCCGCCCGCCAGGTCGTGGACGAGCCACCCGCTCGTCGTGTCGCCCGCGGGGCAGGCGACGGTGGCCCCGTCGTGCGACCAGAACGCGGGACCTCGGCAGTCGGGGTCGGCGAGACGGGTCGTGCCGCTCGCCGGGTCCACGATCCACAGGCCGACGCCGCCCCGGCCGGACGCCAGCAGTCGCCGCCCGTCGGGCGACCAGCGAGGCGTGACGAGGAACCGGTCCGCGCCGCCGGCGAGGCGAAGCACGTCGGCGAGGATCGGGGTCGCCGTGGCGACCGCCGGCGATGTGTTCGTCGATGCGGCACCGGTCGTGCCGGGCGGCTCGCCGGGGCGGGACGTGCCGGCGTCGCAGGACGCCGTCGCGACCGCGACCCAGAGGCCGATCCATCCTGAGCGCATCCGGTCCCTCCTTTCCCGAAGCGGTCGGTCGAATCCGACGAGCATCATGATACTCGCCGGCACCGTCCGCCGCCATCCCGTGCCCGGGGTGCCGGGTCGGATTGCGTCGCCTGCCTCCCGATGCTACCGTTTCCTCCGTGCGCCATCCGAAGGCCGTGCTCGCTTTCGCCCTTCTTGCGCTCGCCGCGGGCGCCGCGGCGCTCGGCTGCGGCGCGGCGGGCCTCGGTCTGGGCTCGCTCGGCCTCGCCTTGGCCGGCTTCGTCGCGTGGGCGCTGGTCGCCGGGGGCGCGTCCTCCGGCTGCTACGCCAGCCACCCCGACGACGACGCCGACGGCGCGGTCGAGGCGACGGTGTGTCTGGCGCCGCACGCCGACGTTCCCGATTCCGGCCCGTGCCTGGGGGCGCCGATCGATGACGGCGGCGCGACCGACCTCGGGCCATGCCTCCGGTACGACCCCGACGAGGGCGGCACGCCCGACCTCGTGCCGTGCCTTTCGGCGCCTCTCGAGGAGGCCGGGGACGGGGCGGGCGAGCTGCCGATCTGTCCCCCGGACCTCTGCGACGTCTGCCTGAACGCGCCGATCGATTGGTGCATCCTCGACTGTCCACCGCCTGGCGCCGACGTGGCGGCGGCGTCCGGTCCGGCGCCGGAGGCGCAACGACGGCTCGCGGCCGCCGGTGTTCTCACCGCGGGACAGCTCGCGCGCCTGCGCCGGCTCGCGGGTCGCGGCTAGGGACGCGAAGGAGGGGTCATGCGCAGCACCTGGACACGATTTGCCTGGCCTGCCGCCGCCGTCCTGGGATTTGCCGCGGGCGGCACCGCGCTCGGCTGCGGCGCCGCGGGGCTCGGCCTGGGCTCGCTCGGCCTGGGCGTCGCGGCCCTTGCCGGCTACCTGTTGTTTGCGGCCGGGGCATCCTCCGGGTGCTCCTCGCGCGGCCCGGTCGGCGCCTGCCTGAGCATCGCGCCGGCGCGCGACGCCGGCACGGGGGTCGAGGCCGCCGAGCCGCCGCCGCAACCGTGCCTTTCGCCCGCCCTGCCGCCGCCGGGCCCGTGCCTCCAGCCGCCCTACGTCGGTCCGTGCCTGGAATACGACGACCAGTCCGGGGGCTCCGGCACGGGCGATTCCGCCGAGCCGTGCCTTCGCGTCGCGCCGCATCCCTGCCTCTCGCGTCCGGCCCCGCCCGAGGACGCCGGCGCCGGGCCCGACGCGGGGGTGGAGCCCTGTCTGGAGGCCCCGGACCACGTGTGCCTGAGCATCGCTCCTCCGGGGCGCTCCTCCGCCGCACCCGCACGCGGCGACCGGGACTCGGCGGAGCGCCTCGCCGCCGCGGGCGTGCTGACCGCCGAGCAGCTTCGCCGGCTGGCACGGCTGCGCGGCGAGGTCGGATGACGCCGCTCGCGCCCCGGGGATGAAGGTCCGGACCCTCTCCTGCGAGGTCACCGCGCGCTGCGCGCACCGCTGCTACTACTGCTACAACGTCTGGAAGGAGCCCGACGCCGGCGTCGGCACCGGCGAGCTTGCGGTCGGCGAGTGGTCGGCGCTGCTCGCCCGGGCGGTGCGCGATTCCGGCGCGCGCCACGTCACCATCACCGGCGGCGAGCCTCTCGCCCGCGACGACGCGCTCGACCTGCTGGCGGCCGCCAAGGGCGTCGTGCGCTCGGTCTCGCTCATCACGTCCGGCTGGCGGCTGCTCGACGCCGCCGCCGACATCGGCCGCCTTGGCGTTTCCCCCGTGCAGCTCACGTTTCTTGCCGCCGAGCGCGAGGCCCACCGCGTCCTCAAGGGCCTCGACTCGTTCGACGACCTCGTCGAGGGCGCCATCCGCCTCCGCGAGGCGGGTGCGGAGGTGCACGTCTGCTTCGTCTGCACGCCGCGGACGTTCCGGCGCTTCGGCGAGGTGCTCGAGCTGGCCGTCGCGCTGGGCATCCGCCGCATCGCCTTCAACCGCGCCTCGCCCGCCGGCTGCGGTGCGCTCGACCCGGGCGACGTCCTGCCGACCGTGGCGCAGGTGGAGGAGGCCCTGGAGGTTGGCGAGTGGGCGGCCGCGCGGCACGGTCTGGAGATCACGACCGCGATGCCGATTCCGCGGTGCGTGGTGGATCCGTCGCGCTTTCCGCACGTGCGCTTCGCTTCGTGCTCGTCCGCGAGCGACACGCCCAACCCGGTGATCGGTCCCACGGGCGAGGTGCGGTTGTGCAACCTGTCGGCCGAGGTGCTGGCCGATTTGCGGGTCGACCCGTGGTCGAAGGTCGAGCACGCTCCCTACCGGCGGACGTTCCGGGAGTCGGTTCCGGCGGAGTGCCGCTCGTGCCGCCTGCGCGACCGATGCGGCTGCGGGTGTCGCGAGGCCGCCCGGGCGTGTCGCGGGGGCCTGGACCTGCTCGACCCCTTCGTCGCGCAGGCCGTTGCCGCGAACCGGCCCGAGGTCCCGGGGGACGTGGCGTGAAGCCGCGGGTCCTGCTGCTGCAGCCCGCGTCGTTCCCCTCCCGGAGCCAGGACTTCGGCGTGCCGCACCTGCTGGCGTTGGCGGGCTGGATCGAGCGCGAGTGCGGGGTCGAGCCGGTGGTGCGCGACCTGCGGCACGAGCGCGACCCGGACGCCGCGTTGCGGGAGGCGGTCGCGGACTCGCGGCCCGTGCTGATCGGCGTCTCGTGCTACGCCTCGTTCGACCAGCTCGATGCCCTGGAGGCGGCGCGGAAGGCGCGGGCCGCCGCGCCGACGACGCCGCTCATCGCCGGCGGCTACCAGGCGTCGGCGTGTCCGGAGGAGCTCCTCCTGCCCGCCGGCCCGTTCGACTTCGTCGTCGTCGGGGACGGGGAGCGGCCGCTGGCCGAGGTCGTTCGCTGGGCGCTGGACGGCGGCGCGCGCCCGCCGTCCGTGCTCGTGGCGGACCGGCCGATCGAGCCCGGCGAGTTGCCGCCGTCTCCGTTCCGGCTGCTGGAGCGCTACGCCGCCCGCGCCCGCTCCGCCCGGGTGAAGCTCCAGGTCAATCTCTCGCGCGGCTGCCCGCACGCCTGCACGTTCTGCATGGAGCGGGCGAAGCCGGACCGCGTGTGGCGGGCGCTGCCGCCCGAGCGTGCAGTCGAGGAATTGCGCCGTCTGGACCGCGTCTTCCCCGTCGGCGACTCGCTGCTCCACTTCACCGATCCGCTCTTCGGCGCCGGCGCGGCCTGGCGGCGCGAGTTTCTGGGCCGGCTCGCCGCGAGCGGACTACGTCCGCGGGCGGCGTGGACGCTCACGCGCGCGGAGGGCCTCTCCGAGGACGACCTGCGGCTCGCCGCGGAATGCCGCCTTTCGTTCGGAATCGGTCTGGAGTCGGGTTCGCCCGCGATGCTGCTCGCCATGCGCAAGACGGCTCGCCCGGACGACTACCTCCAGGGTTTCCTGCGACTGCGCGAGAAGGCGGAGCGCGCGGGCGCGAGCTGGGCGGTCAACGTGCTGGTCGGGCATCCCGGCGAGACCCCCGGAACCGTCCGCGAGTCGCTCGCGTTCCTGGACGAGCTGTTCCCGGCCGACCGGCCGACGCGCGGCTGGCTGTCCGTCGACCCCTTCCGCCTCTACCCCGGCAGCGACGTGCACCGCCGGATGGAGGCGTGGAGCGCCGAGCACGGTGCGCGCTTCCACGTCCCCGACTGGTGGCGGCGTCCCGCCGACCGGGACGTCACGCCGGAGCTGGTTGATCCTTCGGCGACGCTGGACGTCTTCGAGCGGCTCGATCGGACGTACTCCGGGTTCCGGGCCGTGGTCCTGCGGGCGGCGGACTCGTTCCGCTGCGACGACGAGCGGTCGGCGCCGATCTTCGCCCGCTCGCTGGAGGAGCAGCGCGAGGCGTTCGCTCCGGAGATGTACGAGCGGCGGCGGCGGATCTTCGCGATGCTGCACCCCGACGCCCGGCTGACGGCCGCTCCGCCGCGGCTGGCCCTCGCGCTGCCGATCGTGGAGGACGACGTCGCGCTGGCGGCGGTCGCGGCGTGCGAGGCGGGCGGGAGCGGCGGTGCGAGGTGGGCGGTGGTGGGCGCCGGACGCGACGCTGCCGTCGAAGCCGCGCTCCGCGGCGCGGACCGGAACGCTTCCGTGGCGTGGATCCGGACGCGGCCCGGGGCGCTCCGCCGGGTGCTGGTTCGTCTGGGGCCGGCCGTGTCCCGCCGGCCGAGGACGTCCTGGCTGGCCGCGGCGCTGCGGGCGCGTGCCGGCTCGGCCTCCGTGGCGCTGGCGCTGGGCGCCCATCCCGACGTGCCGCGGGCCCTGTCGGCTTGGGTCCGCGCGCGCGCCGGTCGTCGGGCCGTCGTGGTCGTGGGGCCGCGGTTCGGCCTGCAGCGCGTGCTGCTGCTGGCGGCGCACTCCGACGGGGGGCGCCATCGCACGATCGCGTTCGCCCGGCTTCCGCCGGCCGCGGGCGACGACGGCTGGTTGGAGTGAGAGCGCGCGCGGCGGCTATGATCCTGCCGTCCGCGCGACGTTCGCGGCGCGGGCCAACACCGGTCCGCGAGCGGCCTGCGGCAGGTCCAGCGCCCCGTCGAGACGCTCGGCCAGCCGTTCCCGCGATCGGAACCGGGCGACCCACTCGAGGTACCGGCCGGCTTCGGCCGGGTCGCCGCGGAGCCACGCCCTGCCGATTGCCAGCGCGGCGTCCTCGCGCAGCACGTGCGCGGCGTGGCCCGCGGAACCGCGTGCCGTGTCCGCGCCCTGCGGCGGGAGAAACGGGGCGAGCGCCTCGTCGGCCAGCGGGTGGCAGCACTCGTGCACGAGCTGCAGGAACGCGGCGTCCGACGAGGTGTCGTCGTCGGGCAGCGGCACCGCGACGGCGTACGTCGCGCCGCAGCGCGCCGCACGGCCGGCCGCCCGGAGCGAGGGGCAGAGCTGCACGTCGAGGCGCTCGAGACCGGCCTGTCGCAGCGGGGCGAACAGTGCGCGGCGGCGTTGCAGGCCGGCGGCGAACCCCAGCCGGCACACCTCCACCGCCTCGAGCGCCTCGTCCCACGCGAGTCGATGGGCCGGCTCGAGCAGGGTCTCCAGGAGGCCCAGCGGGTCCGCGGCGGGAACCCGGGTGGGGTCGGCCAGGACGTCGACCTGGGCGGCGAGGCGACCGCGGACCGTGGCGAGCGCCGCGCGTGCCGCCTCGACCCGGGCGTCGAGTTCGGCGTCCGGCACGCCGCCGGCCGCCAGCGTGCGGCGCCAGGCGCGGACATAGCCCGGCCGGTGGAGGTCGGCGTCGTCGCCGGGCAGCGGGACGAACGCGAGCGCGTGGTAGCGCAGGGCCACCCGGCGGTGCGCGAAGACCCGGAGCGCCGGCGGCGCCGGCGCGTTGGCATCGTCCGGCACGGGGTCGGGCATTGCCTTGAACTATACCGGTCAGCGGCGGTCGTTGCACGGTGGCGGCGGTGGCGGTTGACGTCGGCCCTTTCGGGTCCCACGTTGCCCGGGGGGAAGTTGCACCGTCCGCCGTCATGTCGGTCGAGCCGGCGCGGGGAACGGGGAGGATGACATGATGCGCTACAAGTACCTGATCGTCGGCGGCGGGATGACGGCCGATGCCGCGGTCCGGGGCATTCGCGAGCTGGACACGGAGGGGACCGTCGGCCTCATCGGCGACGAGCCTCATCCGCCGTACGCGCGTCCGCCGCTGTCCAAGAAGCTGTGGCGCGGCGCGCGGCCGGAGAGCATCTGGCGGGGCACGCAGGACCTCGAGGTCACGCTGCACGCCGGCCGCCGTGCGGTCGGCCTCGACGCGGTGCGGCACGAGGTCCGGGACGAGCGCGGCGAGACCTACGGCTTCGACCGCCTGCTGCTCGCGACGGGCGGCGCGCCGCGCCGGCTGCCCTTCGGAGCTGAGGACGTCGTCTACTTCCGCACGCTGGACGACTACCGCCGCGTGCGGGCCTTGGCCGACGAGCACCTGCGCTTCGCGGTCATCGGCGGGGGGTTCATCGGCGCGGAGATCGCGGCGGCGCTCGCCGCGAGCGGGTGTCGGGTCACGATGCTCTTCCCCGACGCGGGAATCGGCAGCCGCATCTTCCCGGCCGGGCTGTCCTCCTTCGTGACGGACGACTACCGGCAGCGGGGCGTCGTCGTGTGGGCCGGCGAGACGGTGGCCGGGATGCGGCGCGATCGGTCCGGGTTCGTGCTGCGGACCCGATCCGGGCGCGACATCCCGGCCGACGCCGTGATTGCCGGGATCGGCATTATCCCGAACACGGAGCTGGCCGAGCGCGCCGAGCTGCCGGTGAACGACGGCATCGTCGTCGACGAGCAGCTGCGCGCGGGCGCGCCCGACGTCTTCGCCGCCGGCGACGTCGCTTCGTTCCACAGCGCCGTGCTCGATCGGCGGATGCGGGTGGAGCACGAGGACAACGCGCTGGCGATGGGTCGGCTCGCGGGCCGGAACATGGCGGGCGCCGCCGAGCCGTACACGCACCTGCCGTTCTTCTACTCCGACCTGTTCGATTCCGGGTACGAGGCCGTCGGGGAGGTCGACAACCGGCTCTCGACGGTCGAGCACTGGCAGGAGCCGTACCGCAAGGGAGTCGTCTACTACCTGCGGAACGGCGCCGTCCGCGGCGTGCTGCTCTGGAACGTCTGGGACCAGGTCGGAGCCGCGCGGCGGCTGATCGCCGAGCCGCGCACGTGGCGCGCCGCGGACCTCCGGGAGCGCCTTCCCGAGCGGCCTTGACGCGCCCGCCCGCGGCCGGTATCAGGCCCGCAGGCCGCGGCGCGCGGGCGACGTGCGCCGGGCCGGAGGGACCATGGGACGTGCGGTCGAGGCGAAGCGGGAGGCGGTCGTACGGCTCAGGGTGCCGTTCTACGACCTGGACCCGATGCAGGTTGTCTTCCACGGCAACTACCTCAAGTACTTCGAGCGCGCGCGGCAGGCGTTGTTCGACGCCGCGGGCCTGGACCCCTACCGCTCTCCCTGCGACGGGGACGTGGTCTTCCCCGTCGTGCGCACGCAGGTCAAGCACGTCCGGCCGCTGCGGTTCCGCGACGAGTTCGACTGCACGGCCCGCCTGGTCGATGCGCGCAGCAAGATCGTGATCGATTTCGAGATCCGTCTTGCAGGCGGCGGCGCCGTCTGCGCTCGCGGGCGCACCGAACAGGTCGCCGTGCGCCTGCCGTCCCTGGCGCTGGAGCTGCGCATCCCCGCGGACGTGCGCCGGGCCTTCGGCGGGGGCTGAACGATGGATCGGGACTTCCGCGAGGCGCTGGCGACCGGCTACGAGCGGCTCGGCGCGTGGGCCGAACTGCTCGACCGGATCAACGTCTTCCCGGTCGCCGACGGCGACACGGGCCGGAACCTCGTCGCCAGCTTCGCCCCGCTGCGGCGGACCGAGCTGCCGCGCGACGCGCTGGTCCGCGCTTTGCTCCTCGGCGCACGCGGGAACTCCGGGAACATCGGCGCGCGCTTCCTCGAGGGCTTCGTCGGCGGCGATGCCGGTGCCCCGCTGCGCGCGCGTGCCGTCCGGGGCGGCGAGCTGGCGCGCTCCGCCGTCGTGGAGCCGCGCGACGGGACGATGCTCACCCTCTTCGACCGCCTGGCGGAGGCGCTGGCGCGGGCCGGCGAGCCTTTGGCGCACGGCGCCGCCGAGGCGCTCTTGGACGACCTCGAGCGGACGGTCCGCGAAACGCGCGAGCGGCTCGAGCCCTGCCGCCGGGCGGGCGTGCCCGATGCCGGGGCCCTGGGCATGTTCCTCTTCGTCGATGGATTCCTGGCGCGACAGCTCGGGCGGACCGACGCGCTGCGCGATCCGGTGGAGCGGTTTCCCGAGGCGGCGGCGTTCCGTCCGGAGCCTGGGGGGCCGGCGGCGTCCGGTTTCTGCGTCGACGCCGTCGTCCGCGCGGCCGGCATGGCCGACGACGTCCGCCGCTCGCTCGAGCGGTCCGGGGAATCGGTCGTCTCGCTGCGGCGCGACGAGTTCGTCAAGGTCCACCTCCACGCGGCCGACCGGGACGCGCTGCGCCGGGATCTCGAGCGGCTCGGCACCGTCGTCCGCTGGTCCGCGGACGATCTGCGGCAACAGGCGCAGGAGTTTGCCCGGCCGGCCGCCGCGCAGGCGATCCACGTCGTGACCGACGCCGCGGGCTCGATGTCGCGCGACGTCGCGCGCCGCCTCGGCGTCACCCTGCTCGACAGCTACATCTCCATCGGCGAGGCGTCGGTTCCCGAGACGTTGCTGGAGCCCGACGTGCTGTACGCGGCGATGCGCGGCGGAGAGCGCGTGTCCACGTCGCAGGCATCGGTCTTCGAGAGGCGGCAGCACTACGAGAAGGCGCTGCGCCTGCACGGTCGTGCGCTCTACCTCTGCGTCGGCTCGGCATTCACCGGCAATCACGCGACGGTCCTGGAATGGCAGCGCCTGCACGACCCCGATGGGCAGCTTGTCGCGCTCGACACCGGCGCCGCCTCGGGACGGCTCGGGCTGATCGCGCGTGCCGTCGCCCGCCGCGCGCTGTCGTCGTCGGACGCGGGCGAGGTCGTCGCGTTCGCGCGCCGGGCGATCGTCGCCTGCCGGGAGTGGGTCTTCCTCGACCGGCTGCAGTGGCTCGCCGCCGGCGGCCGGCTCTCGCGTCCCGGCGCCTTTTTCGGCGACCTGCTGCACGTCAAGCCCATCGTGAGTCCCCTGCCGGAGGGGGCGCGGAAGGTCGGGACCGTGCGTCGCGCGTCCGACCAGCTTCCCTTCGCCCTGGCCCGGCTGGAGGAAACGCTCGGTCCGCGCGGTGCGGGGTCCGTGCTGCTGCAGCATTCCGACAACCGCGCCCGGCTCGAGGAGGAGCTGTTGCCCGCCGTGCGGGCGCGCTTCCCGGCCGCGGAGGTCGAGGTCGCTCCGCTCTCGCTCACCTCGGGCGCCCACATGGGCCCCGGGACCTGGGCGGCGGCCGCGCTGCCGCCGGATCTGTAATCGCGGAGCGTTTCGCGGCAAGATGCGCGGCGCGATGGACGAGTCCTCCGCCGGAGCCGGACGCGAGGAGGACGCGGGCGCGGCAGCGCCCGGCGGGCGGGGCCGCTTCGCCTTCGTGGTCCCCCTGTTCAACCACGGACGGACCGTGCGCCAGGTCGTCGAGGGCGCCCGGTCGCTGGGTTTCCCGGTGTTCGTCGTCGATGACGGCTCGACCGACGGGGGTGCCGAGTCCATTGCCGGCATGGACGGCGTCACGCTCCTCCGGCATGCCGCGAACCGCGGCAAGGGTTCCGCCCTGCGCACCGGTTTCGCCGCCGCCGCGAAGGTCGCCGACTGGGCGATCACCGTCGATGCCGACGGCCAGCACGACTCGCGGCAGGCGAGCGACCTCGTCGCGGCCATCCCCCCCGGCGAACGCGCGCTCGTCGTCGGTCGCCGCGAGGGGATGGACCGGCCGGACATCCCGTGGAAGAGCCGCTTCGGCCGGAAGTTCTCCAACTTCTGGGTCCGCGCCTCCGGCGGGCCGGACGTGCTGGACACGCAAACGGGGTTTCGCATCTATCCCTTGCCGGAGACGCTCGGCCTGGGCGCCCGCGGGGCGCGGTTCCAGTTCGAGGTCGAGGTCCTGGTGCTGGCGCGGCGGTGTGGGATGGCGATCACCGAAGTCCCGGTGCGCGTGACGTATTCGCCGCCTGGGGGTCGCGTCACGCACTACCGGCCGTGGGCGGACTTCTGGCGCAACTCGGCCGTCTTCGCCCGCCTGATCACGAGCCGGCTCCTCGGCCCGGGACGCGGTCCCTCGTCGGCCGGTTGTCCGGCAGGTGGAGTCGGCGCGGTTTCGGATCGAGGCGCCGGCTCCGGAGGCGGCCGGCCGTCGATCGGCGAACGGCCGCTCCGTCCCCGCTGGTGGCTGCTCGTGCTGGCCGTCGCCGCCTTGGCCGGCGCGCTCTTCGCGGCCCAGCGGCGACTGCGAATCGACACCGACGTCGCGGCGTCGATCCCGGGCGACGATCCCGTGCTGGCCGCCGCCCGCGGAATCCTCGCCGACCACCCGGCGATCGAGCGCATCGCCGTGGACGTGTCCTTCGCCGACGGACACGCCGACCGGGAGGCGCTGGCGGACGCGGGGGAGGCGTTGGCCGAGCGGCTCGGGCGGAGCGGTCTGTTCACGCAGGTGGGTCTGGCGGATGCCGGGCCGGCGCTGGCCGAGCTGGCCGCCGGGGTGGTCCCGCGGCTTCCGGCGTTGTTCACGGCGGAGGAGCTGGAGCGGGAGGTTGCGCCCCGTCTGGAGCCGGAGCGGGTCGGGGAGGCGCTGCGGCGGCGGATCGCGGAGCTGGCGCAGCTCGACGGCGTGGGGCAGGCCGAGGCGATCGCCGGGGATCCGCTGGACCTGCGCGGCGTCGTGCTCGGCCGGCTGGCGGCGCTCCTGCCGGCGGGCGACGCGCACCTCTTCCGCGGGCAGCTCCTCTCCGGGGACGACCGCCACCTGCTGCTGCTGCTGCACCCGGCGGGCCGGGCGACCGACACCGCGACGGCGGGGCGGCTGCGCCGGCTGTTCTCGGACGTGCAGCGCGAGTCGGACGCGCGGCTTTCGGCGGGAGACCTGCGGCGGCTCCGTCTGGCGACCGTGGGCGGCTTCCGCGCCGCGCTCGACAACGAGCAGACGATCCGTGGCGACACGCAGCGCGCGGTCTGGATCGCCACGCTCGGCGTCGCCTTGCTTCTCCTGGCCTGTTTCCCGCGTCCGTGGCTCGGACTGCTCGCGCTGGTCCCCGCGGCCGCGGGCGTGATCCTCGCGCTGCTCGTCTACTCGCTGTTCCGGCCCGCCATTTCCGCCCTGGCGCTCGGTTTCGGCGGGGCGCTCGTGTCGATCACCGTCGATCAGGGCATCGCCTACTTCCTGTTCCTCGATCGCGCGCGGGCGGTGACGGGGCGGGAGGCCGCGCACGAGATCTGGTCGGCCGGGCTGTTCGCCACGCTGACGACGGTCGCGGCGTTCCTGGCGTTGTGCTGGAGCGGTTATCCGCTGCTCGAGCAGCTCGGCCTCTTCGCGGCGCTCGCCGTCGGCCTGGCGTTCCTGTTCCTGCACGCGGTGTTCCCGCGGATCTTCCCCGGCGTGCCCGCGGCGCGGAGGCTGGCGCTGGTGCCCGTCGAACGGTGGCTGGCGCGTGCCGCGACGGCGCGGGGATGGCTCGGACCCGCCCTGGCGGGCGCGGTCGCCGCCGCCTTCGTCGTCGTGGGGCCCCCGCCCATCGCCGTCGACCTGGCGGCGATGAACCACGTCGGCGGGGAGACGCTGGCCGACGAGGCGCTGGTGCGGCGGGTGTGGGGCGACGTCTACGACCGCGTGGTGCTGGCCGCGACGGGAGCGGACGCGCAGGCGCTGCAGGATGCGACCGATCGGGTGGCGGCGTTCCGGGACGGCGAGCGGGCGCGGGGGGCGGTAGCCGCCGCCTTCGTGCCTTCCGACGTCGCCCCGGGGCGTGCGCGTGCGGCGGCGAACCTGGCTGCATGGCGCGCCTTCTGGACGCCGGAGCGGCGGGCCGGGCTGCGGGTGGAGGTCGAGCGACGGGGGGCGGAGCTGGGCTTTTCGGCCGAGGCCTTCACGCCCTTCTTCACGGCCTTGGCGGAGCCGCGCCCGGCGCCCGCGCTTCCTTCCGCGGACCTGGACGACATGTTCGGCGTCTCGGACCGGCGGAGCGGGACCGGGCGCGTGTGGCTCGGCACGCTCGCCAAGGGTCCGCGCTACGAGGCGCCGGCCGTCTTTGCGGGCGCCGCAGCCGCCGGGGCGCGGCTCTTCGACCCGCAGTTCTTCGCGCTTCGTCTCGGCGGCCATCTGGAGGTCGCCTTCCGCACGATGCTCGCGGTGATCGGCGGCGCCGTCGTCGTGCTTCTCGTCATCCTCTTCCTGGGCCTGCGCACGGTGCTGCTGACGCTGGCGCCGCTGGTATTCGCGCTCGTCGTCACGCTGGGCTCGCTGCGCCTGCTCGGCCTGCCGCTCGACATCCCGGCCCTGCTCCTCGCGGTGGTCGTCTTCGGGATGGGGGTGGACTACGCGATCTACTTCGTGCGGGGCTCGCAGCGGCTGCTGGACCCGGGCCATCCGTCGTTCGGGCCGCTGCGGCTGACCGTCTTCCTGGCCGCCGCCTCGACGCTCCTGGGCATGGTCGCGCTGGCGGTGTCCGAGCATCCGGTGCTGCGCAGCGCGGGCGTCACGGGAGCCATCGGCATCGCGTCCGCCGCGGTGGGCGCCTTCGTCATCCTGCCGCCGTTCCTGGCCCGGATGTTCCCCGGGCGCGTCGCCGCGGAATGGCGTGCGTTGCCCGGCGACGATCCGCGACGCATTGTCGCCCGTCGCTATGCCGGCCTCGACCCGCACGCGCGGCTGTTCGCCTGGTTCAAGCTGCGCCTGGACCCGATGTTCGGCCGGCTGCACGAGCTGGTCGGCGCTCCGCGCACGCTGCTCGACGTCGGGTGCGGCCAGGGCGTGCCCGGCACGTGGCTCCTGGCCCGGCTGCCGTCGCTCCGGGTATACGGCCTGGATCCGGATCCGGAGCGGGCGCGCATCGCGGCCCGTGCCTTCGGCCCGCGCGGCACGGCGGCGTGCGCCGCCGCGCCCGAGCTGCCGGAGGTGCCGGGACGGGTCGATGCCGCCCTGCTGCTCGACGTCGCCCACCACCTGTCGGACGCCGGGTTGCGGGCGACGCTGCGGGACCTTTGCCGCCGTCTGGGGCCGGGCGGTCGCCTGGTCGTCCGCGCCACCGTGCCGGGCGACGGGGCCGTTCCGTGGCTGCGCCGCGTGGAGGCGGGGCGGATCCGCCGCGCGGGTCGCGTTCCCTGGTTCCGATCGGCGGACGTGCTGCGGTCGGAGCTGGCCGATGCGGGGTTCGCGGTCGAGCTGGTCGAGCCGACGGCGCCGGGACGCGAGGAGACGTGGTTCGTGGCGGTGCCGCGAGCGGGGGCGGGGGCGTGAGGGGCTTCCTGTACCGGCTGTTCGTCGGGGCGTCGCGCTGGGTCGGGGTGTGGATCGTGGCCGCGTTCGCGTGGGTCGTGTCCACCGGCTACTTCGTCTTCCGGCGTGACCGGGTGCGGGAGAGCGTGCGGTTCTACGGCGGGCTGTTCCCGGACCGTAGCCGGGCGCACGCGCGGCGGCTCGCGTGGCGGCAGTTCCACGCCTTCGCCTCCCTGTTCGCCGAGCGGCTGCGGCTGCGCGCGGACGAGCCGTTCGAGATGGAGGAGGAGGGACGCGACGCGCTGGAGAGCGCGGCGCGGGAGGGGAAGGGCGTCGTGCTGGTGATGTCCCACGTCGGCTCGTGGGAGATTGCGGCGCGCCTGCTGCGGCGGCGCGGGTTCCGGATGATGCTGCACATGGGTGCGCGCGAGCGCGAGCAGGTGGAGCGGGCGCAGAAGGCGGACCTGCGGGGCGACGGCGTCGAGGTGGTCGTGGCGGGGGGCGGGGAGGGCTCGGTCTTCGACGGCGTCGAAGCGCTGCGCTTCCTGCGCGGCGGGGGGTTCGTCTCGCTGTCCGCGGACCGTCCGCGGGCCGGCGAGAGCCGGACCGTCGCCGTCCGTTTCGCCGGCGGGACCGCGCGGCTGTCCGCGGCACCCTGGGCGCTCGCACTGGTCTCCGGGGCGCCCTTGTTCCACTTCTTCGCCCTGCGCACGGGGCGGCGCCGGTACCGCTTCGCGGCGTCCGGGCCGGTGCGCCTGGAGGTCGCGTCACGCGCCGCGCGGCAGGAGGCGATCCGGCGGGCGGCGCAGGCGTACGCGGATGATCTCGAGGCGGTCGTGCGCCGGCATCCGGAGCAGTGGTACAGCTTCGAGCGGCTCGTGGAGCACGAGGAGACGCGTACCGGGTAGGAGAGCAGGTTGGAGACCGAGCCACGGAGGGAAGAGACGAAGGCGGCGACGCCTCGGCCGGCGCGATGGCGTACCGCCGCCCTGCTCGTGCTCGCCGTCGCCGCGGGCGCGATCGTGGTCGAGTCGATCCTGTGGCCCGACGAGGGGAGCACCGCCGACCGGCCGCCGATCCGGATCGACCTCGGCGCGGGGGAGCCGGAGGGGACGGAGGCGTCCGCGGCGGGCGGGGACATCTCGTCGCCGCGGGGGGACGCGGCGCGGCCCGCCGGCGAAGGCGCCGTGCGTCCGCTCGGCCAGCGGCTTCGCGAGCTGGCCGAGTCGTACGTTTCGGGAAAGCTGACCATCGAGGCGTTGCGCGAGCACCTGACGGCGGCGCGGGTGGCGGTCAACGTGCTCCTGATCAACGAGACCGCGCAGTCGCGGGTGCGCTGGCTCGCGCGGCTCGACCGGGCGCTGGAGCTGGCCTCGCTGTCGGCCCTGCTGCTGCTGTTCGGGCCGCTGTGGATTCGGTGGCGCGGCCGCGGGCGGCCCGGCGCCGCCGCCGCGGCGTGGGCCGTGGCACCCTACTTCATCGTCGCCGCGGCCGCGATCCTCGTCGTCGGCAACCTGCTCATCGGTGTGGTGGTCGGCACGGAGAAGATCCAGGTGACCGTGGCCGCGCTCGGCTCGCCCGCGGCCGCGGGGGCCGACGCGGCGCTGCACTACCTCGCCTACGGGGGCGACGCCGACGTCGACCGGATCTTCCGGCTGGTGTTCGAGGCCCGCGAGGCGGCGCTGCGCGACCCGTTCTCGGCGCTGGGCGTCGCCGGCACGTTGTGGGTCGCCGTGCAGGGCGTGATGGACTCGACCCTCCTGGCGTGGGGCCGCCACCTCTGCATCTTCCTGTTCCACCTCCTCGACCTGTACGGGCCGATCCTCGCCGCGCTGACGCTGGTCGTCGCGTGGCGGGTCCTCTTCCCCCTGGTGCGCAACCTGGTCCGCTACCCGCTTGACGCCGCCGCCGGCCGCGCCGTCCCCACGCTCGGACGCTTCGCGCTCGACTAGCTCGCGGTGGTGTGGCGCGAGGTGCGGGCGGCGGCCTGGATGCTCGGATTCGTGGCGGTGTTCACCGTCCTGGCGGTCGTGGCGGTCCGCCTGTTGACGGGCGCCGCGGTGGTCGTGCTGCTCAAGACGCTCCTGGCCGCGACCGCGGTGGCGGGGTCCGGGGCGCCGTTGCCCGACGGGGCGTTGTTCGCGACGATGCTCTCGCTGCTGCTCTACATCGTGCTGACCGCGGTCGTGTGCCTGGTTTCCGCGGCGGTGATCTTCGGCAAGGCGTACCCGGTCGTGCGCGCGCGGCTCCTTGAGAAGCGCCGTTTCCGCTCCTTCCCTGCCTTCTGGCGCGTGACCAGGCTCCTGGTGACGCGGGTGATCTGGCCGACCGTCGTCGCCTCGGGCCTCGTGCTCGCCGCGTACTGGGCGCTCCTGCTGGAGTTCTCCTCGCCGGCGTCGCGCGTCTGGCTGGCCGCGCCGCTCCTGGGTCCCGGGGTGCTGCTGTTGCTGATCGCGCAGGGGGTGCTGGGGCGGCTGGTGCGCCTGGCCCGCGTCGACCCGTTGCTCCCGCGGTCCGCCATGCGGTAGAGCAGGGGCGTGTCCGTCTTGCGCCGAGCCTGGTCCCGCTGGTCGCGCCTGGAGCTCGGGACGAGGATCTTCGCCGGGCTGGTCGCGGGCATCGCCCTCGGCCTCGCGCTCGGCCCGCGCGCCGAGGACGTTCGTCCGGTCGGCATGGCGTTCATCCGGCTCCTGAGCATGGTCGTCGTGCCGCTCGTGTTCTTCTCCCTGGCCGGCGGCATGGCGAGCCTGGGGGACATCCGCGCCGTAGGCCGCGTCGGCGCCAAGACGCTCGTGTACTACCTCGCGACGACCGTCGTGGCCGTCGCGATCGGACTGGGCCTTGCGAACGTCGTGGACCCGGGTGCGACCGTCGACGCGGAGTCGCGGGCGAAGCTGATGGCATCGACCGAAGGTGCGGTGGACGCGGCGCGCGTCGAGGAGGTCCGCGAGAAGACGGCGCCGCTCCAGGTGCTGTTGGACATGATCCCCCGGAACGTCTTCGAGGCGCTGGCGCGGGGCGAGATGCTCCAGATCATCCTCTTCTCGCTGCTCTTCGGCGCGGCGCTCGCCGCGATCGGCAGGGAGAAGGGCGGGCGGGTCACGGAGCTTCTCGCCTCGGCCAACGAGGCGATGATCTGGATGGTCGGCGCGGTCATGCGCGTCGCGCCGCTCGGCGTCGCCGCCCTCATGGCCTCGGTCGTCGGCCCGCTCGGCCCTTCCGTCCTGCGCTCGCTGGCCGTCTACGCCGGGGTGGTCGTCGCCGGGCTCGCGGTCCACATGTTCCTCGTGTATCCGCTCCTGCTGCGCCTGCTCGCGCGGCGCGGTGCGCGGTGGTTCTTCCGAGCCGTGCGGCCGGCGCAGGCCGTCGCGTTCTCGACATCGTCCAGCGCGGCGACGCTGCCGACGTCCCTCGCCTGCTCGCGCGAGCGGCTCGGGGTCTCACGCGAGATCGGCGACTTCTGCCTGCCGCTCGGCGCGACCGTCAACATGGACGGCACGGCGCTGTTCCTGGCGGTCGCGACGCTGTTCATCGCGCAGATCTACGGCGTCACGCTGGGCTTCTCCGAGCAGCTCGGCCTCGTCCTCACCGCGACGCTGGCCTCCATCGGCACCGCCGCCGTCCCCGGGGCGAGCGTGCCGCTGCTGGCGATGATGCTTGGGACCGTCGGCGTGCCCCTGGAGGGCGTCGGCATCATTCTGGGCATCGATCGCGTCCTGGACATGTGCCGGACCGTCGTCAACATCACCGGGGATCTGGTCGGCGTCGTGATCGTCGGCCGCTCGGAAGGCAAGCTGGCCGAGGAGCCGCCGCCCTTACCGTAGAACCGGCCGATCGATGTGCCGGGAGAGCGGGCGGATCGCCAGACCCCTGGCGGCGAGCCCGTCCAGCACGCGCCGCACCTCGCCCAGCCACCGTCCCGGGCCGTCCTCGCCGGGAACGGGCGCGTCGTGGAGGAGCACGATGTCTCCCGAGCGGACGCCGCGCAGCAGTCGCTCCGCGAGGCCCGTCACGCGGCGGTTTCCGAAGTCGCGCGCGCGCCGCGAGAACCCCACCGCGAACATCCCCTCCCGGCGCAACGCCGGAAACAGGCGCGGTCCGACGATCCCGACCGGGGGCCGGAAGGCGAGCGTTCGCACCCCGGCCGCCGCCAGCGCCTGGCAGCCGTCGCGGACCTCCCGCGACACGGTTCGCGAGCGGCGGAGCATCAGCCACACGTCGTGGGACGCCGAGTGGTTCCCCACCTCGTGCCCCTCGGCCACCATCCGCCGGATCAGGTCGGGATGGGTTGCCGCGTGACGCCCGACGACGAAGAACGCGGCGCGCACCTCCCGCTCGCGCAGCAGGTCGAGCAGCGGACCCGTGGTGGAAGGATGCGGGCCGTCGTCGAAGGTCAGCGCCACGCCGGGCGGGTCGTCCCGCCCGCGCGTGACGGTCCTGCCGAAGAACCCCCAGGCGGGAAAGAACGGCGCCGCCGCACACGCGGCGAGGAAGAGCCCGAGCGGCAAGACCGCCATCCACGGCCGGACGAACGCCAGCACGCCCGCGGCCGCGAGAGCCGCCAGCGCCGCGCCCATCCCCCACGTCCATCGCGGCGCCATCGGCGCTGCCGCCGGCCCTCCGTCTCGCATGTTCCGTCACGCCCGTCCGGGTCAACCACCGACTCGACCCGTTCGACCGACTCGACCCGCTCGCCCAACTCGACCCGATCAACCAACTCTTCCCAATCGCCCGACTCGACCCGATCAACCTCCCTCGTCCCCCGGCGCCAGGACCGCGACGGCGGCCGGGCGGGGGTCACGCGACGCGACGAGGATTCCCCGCCCTTCGAGCGGCAGGTCCCGGCCGCCCGCGAGCACTGCCGGAACCGCGCCGTCCCGGACCAGCGCGACCGCAACCACGGTCGCGGCCGCCGAGACCGTCGCATAGGCCCCGAGCAGGCGCTGCACGTCGATGATCGGCCCCTCGAAACCGGTACCCCGGCGGAACTCGCGCTGCATGCGACTCTCGCCGGGGCCCTCCAAGGAGGAGCCGGTGGCGGCGGCCGAGCCGACGGCGAGAACGGCTGCGAAGCGGGACCGGAAGGACTCGGTCCCGTCGAGCGTCCGGACGAGCGCCGCCCAGGGATCATCGCCCTCCCGCTCCGCCGGGATGACGGGAGCAATCCGGATGCCCCGCCCGGCGCCCGCCCGCCGCACCACCAGCATGCCTCCGCCGTCCGCGGGCGGGTCGCCCGCTCCCGTCGGAGCCACGAGCGGGCTCAGCACGGCATGGTGCTCGTCGGCCCCGCCCACGAGCATCGGTTCGTCCTCGTCGCGGGCCAGCAACGACGCCAGGAACAGCGCCTGCTCGAACGACGTCCCGCCGGCGGTGGACGTCACGTTCGGTCCGTTCGCCCGGTGGCGAATTGCGAGTGCGCCCGCGGGGGCGTTGTGCACGGAGCCGACGAAGTCCGTGGGGCTCGCGAAGCGGTCGCCGGAGGCGAAGAGCGCGGCGAGGAACTCGTGCGTCTCCGACAGCGGGCCCCAGGCGGTGCCGAAGAAGACCGAGCGGGGTGCGTGCGTCGTCCCCGCCGCCCCGCAGGCGGCCTCCGCGAGGGCGAGCGCCAGCCGCGGCAGGCGACGCAGGCGCCGCACCGCCCGCGCCGGCATTCCGGCCGTCGCGGCCTCTTCCGACGGGCGCCCCGCGCAGGAGTGACCGCACCGCAGCGCCGCCATCGTCGCCTCGACATTCCCGGCGCCCGTCAGGCACGCTGCGCCCAGCACCTCGAGGGCGTCCTCACCGCGCCGTTCCCCAGCCCGGCAGGGGAGCCACGTGGCGCAGGACGCCTGCGCCGCGGGCGTGCCGGCGCGAATGCTCCCAACGGTTGACGCCTGCGGGCGCACTCGCTCCTCGGCTCGCTTCGCCCCTCGACAGGCTCGGGGCAGGCTTCGCTCGGGGCCATGTGGCGCCCCTACGGATCGGATTCCTTCGTTCCGGCTGCCCGCCTCCGCGAAGACCAGTGTTGCGTTGTTTCCGCCGAAGCCGAACGAGTTCGAGACCACGACTCCGGGGAACCGCGCCAGGGGCTCGCGGAGCGGCTCGAGGCCCAGCGCTGGATCGAGCCGCACGAGGCCGACGTTGGGCGGGAGGACGCCTTCGGAGAGCGCGAGGACGGCAATGACGGCCTCGACCGCGCCCGCGGCGGCGAGCGGATGGCCGGTGAGGCCTTTGGTCGAGGAGAGGGGCGGGGGTGCGGGCCAGACGGCGCGCACGGCGGAGGCTTCGGCCGCGTCGTTGTCCGTGGTCCCCGTGCCGTGAAGGTTGATGTAGCCGGCGTCGGGGGCGGCGACGCCGGCGTCGGCCAGGGCGCGCTCGATCGCGCGTCGTGCGCCTTCACCTCCCGGCAGCGGCTGCGTCGGGTGATGCGCGTCGCAGGTCAGTCCCGCGCCGCGCAGTTCGGCCAGCGCGCCTTGCGGAGGCTCGGCGGCGCCGACGAGGAGGAGCATCCCTGCTCCTTCGGCGACGCTCAGGCCGCGGCGGCCCGCGTCGAGCGGGCGCGAGCCGTGCGGGTCGACGAGCTGGAGGAGCCGGAAGCCGTGCCAGGTCAGCCGGCACAGGCCGTCGACGCCGCCGGCCAGGACGGAGCGCGCGCGGCGGGAGCGGAGCAGCTCGAGTGCGACGGCCAGGGCGACGGCGCCGCTGGAGCAGGCCGTGACGACGGTGAGGGCGGGGCCGGTGCACCCCGCGTCGCCGGCGAGCAGCTCGGCGACGGTGCCCGCGCCGTGCAGGGCATAGCGCCGAGGATCGCGCTCGCCCGCCTCGAGCAGACGCTCGGTCGTGTCGATCCCCCCGGTGGTCACCCCCAGGACGATCGCGTCGGGCGGCGTCGCGCGCCCGCGAAGGGCCTCGCGCGCGGCGTCCCGGGCCAGCGCATGGCTGCGCGGCATGTCGGCCGGCCCCTCGATGTCGGGCACCTCGCCGGCCGGCAGGCGGAACTCCTCGGGGAGGCGGAGGCGCGAGGGCGGGCGCAACGGTCGCGCGCCGGTCCGGAGGGCGGCGCGCAGCGCATCGACGCCGCGGCCCGCTGCGGTGAGGGCGCCGAGGCCCACGACGAAGGCGCGCGGCGCGGCGACGGTCATGTCGGGGGCGGGGTGCGGTGCTCGCGGACGTGGTCGGCGAGGGACCGGAGCGAGGCGAAGACCTTGCGGCCCAGCTCCTTGTTGTCGATCTTCACGCCGTAGTCCTCCTCGAGCATCACGACCAGCTCCAGGACGTCGATCGAGTCGAGGCCGAGTCCCTCGCCGACCAGCGGCTCGTCGGGACGGATGTCCTCCGGCCGGACGTCGGTCAGGCCGACGGCCTCGACCACCTTCACCCTCAGCTCATCGAGCAACGGATCCATCGTTGTTCCCTTCGTTCGGCGGTGGTGCCTCGCCCGAGGCCCGGCGCCGGGCCCGGTCCTCGCGCAGCACGGGCAACAGGAGTTTGCTCATGCGCAGCGTCTGCGACTGCTCGGCGTGGAACGTGCGCCACGCCTCCTCGTACAGCCGTTGGAGCGTGTCGGGCGTCATGCGGCGCGGACGGAAGACGACGTGGCCGGCGTCGTAGAGACTCCAGTCGCGGGAGAGGATCCGGCCTTCGGCCTCCAGGCGGCGCGCGGACTCGGTGTGCGGGAAGGGTGTGAGCACGGTGAACTCGGCCACGTCCAGCTCGATCGTCAGCAGGAAGTCGATGAAGCGTTTGAGGAAGTCCTCGTCGTGCTCGTCCAGGCCGAGCAGGATCGTGCCCTCGACCATGATCCCGTGATCGTGGAGCATGCGCACGCGGTCGCGGATCTTGTCCGAGACGGTGAAGATGGCGTGGTACACGTACCAGGCGCCGGCGTCCCGGGCCAGGCGCAGGACTTCGGGCTCCACGGAGATCGGGTGTGAGACCCAGCGTTTGCCGAGGCCGGCCATGGCGCCGAAGAGGGTCTTCTGGTAGCCCACGTCCTGCTCCAGCGAGTTGTCGACGAGGAACAGGAGGCGCGAGCAGCGGGCGAGGTCGCCCAGGACGCGGTCGAGGGGCCGGATGCGGTGCGTGCGTCCGCCGAGGAAGGGGGTGCAGCACGGGGCGCAGGAGAAGCGGCAGCCGCGGGAGGTTTCGACCAGGTCGACCAGCTCCCAGCCCTTGTGGGAGTAGAAGCGCCTCTTGTCCAGGAGCTCGCGGCGCGGGTCCGGGACGTCCGCCATGTCGGCGAATTCCGTGCGGCGGTAGACCGGCTGCAGCCGGCCTTCGCGGAAGTCGCGCACCAGGCGCTCGAGCTGCCCTTCGGCCTCGCCGACGACGATCGCGTCGGCATGGCCGCGCGCCTCGTCTTCGTGCAGCGCCACGGCCAGGCCGCCCAGGACGACGGTGCGACCGCGTGCCCGCAGCTCGTCGGCCAGCGCGAAGCCGCGGGGGGTCTGACAGGTGAGCATCATCGAGATGCCGACGAGGTCGGCAGGGCGGTCGAGGTCGACGGGCTGCACGTTCTCGTCGGTCACCGTGACATCGATGTCGTCGGGGAGGCAGGCCGCGGCCTGGAGGGGCCCGAGCGGCGGGAGGTCGAACCGCGTCTGGTGGGGGAGTTTCGGCCAGGTGGGGTAGATGATGTGGACGTGCATGCGGCCTCGCGGCGGGCCGGAGTATGGGGGGCGGGTCGCACGATCGTCAAGCGGTCAGGCGATGCCGTACTTCTTGATCTTGTAGCGCAGCGTCGAGTACGGGACGCCGAGGTCGGCCGCGGCACGCTGGCGGTTCCATCGCGCGCGTTCCAGCGCCAGCAGGATCTGCTCGCGCTCGGGCAGGACGGACGGCGGCGGCAGGATGGAGCTGGTCGGCGCGCGGCCGGGCAGGAAGATGTGCTCGGCCCGGATCTTCCCCTGCCGGCAGACGATCGCCGCCCGCTCGACGATGTTCTTCAGCTCCCGGACGTTTCCCGGGTAGTCGTGGGAGAGGAGCAGCTCCTCGGCCCGCGGGGAGAACCCATCGATCGCGATGCCGCGGCCGGCGAACTGGGTCCGTGCGAAGTGCTGTGCGAGGGGCAGGACGTCCTCCTTGCGTTCGCGCAGCGGCGGGATGACGATGCCGAAGACGTTGAGCCGGAAGAAGAGGTCCTGGCGGAAGCGCTGCTTCGCGACCAGCTCCTCCAGCGGGGAGTTGGTGGCCGCGATGAGCCGGACGTCGACCCCCACCTCGCGCGTTCCCCCGACGCGCTTGACCGAGCGTGTCTCCAGGACGCGCAGCAGCTTGGCCTGGGCGGGCGGCGACAGATCGGCGATTTCGTCCAGAAAGAGGGTGCCGCCGCTCGCGGTCTCGAAGCATCCGGCCTTGTCGGTCACGGCGCCGGTGAACGAGCCCTTGACGTGGCCGAACAACTCGCTTTCGACCAGGGTTTCGGGCAGGGCGGGGCAGCTCACGGCGACGAACGGGTCGCCTGCCTTCGCCGCCGCGACGTGCAGCTCGTGCGCGACGACCTCCTTGCCGGTGCCGGTTTCGCCCTGGAGCAGGATGGTGCGGCAGTTCGTCTCGACGGCCGCGCTCACCTGCTCCCGTACCCGGGCCATCGCGGCGCTCCGCCCGATGAGGCACGCGGCCGGGCAGACCGTCGGACCCCCCGCCTCGGGGATACCCGCGCTCGCGTCGCTCAGAGCCTGCCGCCTTGAGCGCCAGATGCGGTCCGCCTTGCGGATGACGTCCTCGAGTTCCAGCTTGCTGACCGGGCGTCGGAGATAGTCGGACGCGCCGAGCCGCAGGGCATCGACCCCCGCCTCGGCTTCCGGCCGATCGGTGATCAGCACGACCGCGACCCCCTTGCCGTCGCCCCCGGCCCGGCCGATGAACGAGGTGCGCTGCCCGTCGAGGACGCGCGAGTCGACCAGCGCGACGTCGCAGCCGGCGACCTCGACCCGGCTGCGGGCCGCCGCCGCGTCCTGGACCTCCTCGACTTGGTGTCCGGCCTCGCGCAGGATCGGCACGATCTCCCGCCGGATCCCCTCGTCCTCGCCCGCCAACAGCACGCGCATTGGCGACCCGCTTCCAGAAGCATTGTCCACGTTCAGCCTCCACCCCCCGCCGCCGACGGCTCGACCGCCGGATCCCACGGCGTGTCACCGGCCGGAACACGACCTCTCCCGCGTTGGCGTCTCGAATCCCCCTGCGCCACCGCCGTCTTTCCCTTGCCCTTCCTCCCGTCCTGGAGCGGCCCCCGTTGTTCCGCCACCCCGCGAACCAATGACTAAGGACGGATCCGGGAGAGTCAACCCGCCCGACTGCGCGCTTTCCGTTGTTCGCGACTGGCGTCGGGTTCGACGAGCCGCCCGTCGCGCCTGTGGGCCGCGGAATCCCGCGTGCAGGATCTTGGCGGAATGTGTTCTCAGATCGCGCTCACTGCCGGGTCCGATTCGCGATCCGCGGCCGTACGTGCAGCTCGAAACTGCGAATCGGACGTGGGTGCCGGGACCCGTACGGGCGATGGCCCGGCCTTCGCAGGGTTCCAGCCGTCAACCAGGCGTCGGTGTACGCGCTGGGGCGGAGGGGCGCAATGAAGGAGCGCAGGCAGCGAACGCGGCAGTCGATCGTCATCGGACTCCTGTCCGTCGCCGCCGTCTTCGGCGCCGCGACGTGCGACGACTCGCCGGAAGGGTACGCGTCCGACGTCGCCGACGGCGCGGGCGAGTCCGGCGAGCGCGCCGACGGGCGCGACGAAGCGGTGCGGGACGGCGTCGAGGACGCCGACGTCGCCGCGGAGGCCGACGTCGGGGCGGAGGCGGACGCGCCCGCGGACGGTGTCGAAGTCGCGGCGGAGGATTCCTCTCCGGTCGAGGACGTGCCTGGCGACGAGTCCGGGGCCGGCGACGCGGACGCCGATCCGGATGCGGAAGAGGACGGGGGTGCGGCCGCGGACGGCGACGCCGACGCGGCAGGGGACGCGCCCCTCGACGAAACCGGGGCGGGGGACGCGGAGGCGTCGGCGGAGGCCGAGGTTTCCCCGAGCTGCGGCGACGGAGTGCTCGACCCGGCCGAGGCATGCGACGATGGGAACGCCGACGACACCGACGACTGCCTCTCCACCTGTCTTGCCGCCTCGTGCGGCGACGGACACGTCCGGGCCGGCACGGAGGAGTGCGATGGCCACTCCAGCGCCTGCACGACGAGCTGCGGCACGGTGGGCGAGCGGACGTGCGACGCCTGCCTCTGGTCGGCTTGCGCCCCGCACGCCGACTTCTGCAATCGCATCGACGACGACTGCGACCCCGCGACCGAGGACGGCTCGGGCGATCCGGCCGTCGGAGCGCCGTGCGACGGTCCGGACCTCGACCTGTGCCCCGAGGGCGTCGCCTCGTGTGCGGGCGGCACCCTGAGCTGCAGCGATGCCAGCGGCGACTCCGTCGAGACGTGCAACGGGCTGGACGACGACTGCGACGGGGCGATCGACGAGACCTTCCTCCCGGACAACAACCCGCTGTGCGCCGACGGCGTATGGGATCTGGGACTCGTGACGGGTGACACCGGATCCGACAGCGTCGGGGATGCGTTCTGGAGCGAGCAATGGGACTTCGTCACGATCCGCGAGGACGACCCCGGCGCCGCGGCGCCGGTAACCGCGACCGTCTCGCTCGATAGTCCGCCGGGCGTCGACTTCGACCTCTACGTCTACTGCCTGGCCTGCGAAGGCGCCCTGGCCGGCGCGTCGACCGTCGCCGGCCTGGACGGCCACCTCGATCGGGTGGAGGTTCGCCGCGACGACACGCCGGCGGACGACACGTTCGACGTCCTGATCGAGGTCCGCCATCGCGCCGGCGTGGTGTGCGGCGGCGCGGACTGGTCGCTGACCGTCGACGGCGCGACGCCCGTCGCCGCCGCGACCTGCCTCCCGAGCCCGTGAACCCGAGCCCTCACACCTACACGCGCGAATCGCCAACCTTGGCAGAACCTGCCGTCAACAGTTGGCTGAACCGCCCCGGAACGGGGTCCGGGCCGCCGTGGGCGCCAGCCGCGAAACCGCTGCGACCACCGGCGGACAGCCGCGTCGGGACGAGTTGGCCCGGCCCTCGCACTACCGCCGGACGCTCGCCGGGCTCCGCTCCGGGCGGGAGGGAGGATGACACTCATGAATCCGATTCGGTGGAAAGGCACACTGACGACGCTGGCACTGCTGCTGGTCGCGAGTTCCTCGACCCTGACCGGCTGCCCGGACGACGGCGGCAGCGCCGACGGCGGGATTGACTACTCCTACGACTACGAACCCGAGGAGGACTACGAGCCGGCAGACGTGCGGGACGACGGACCGCCGGATCGCGAAAGCGACGGTGGCGCCGACGCCGACGACGCCGGAGACGGGGACGCCGAGGCGGGGCCGAGCTGCGGCGACGGGTACCTCGATCCCGACGAGGATTGCGACGACGGGAACGACATCTCGGGCGACGGCTGCGAGCCCGACTGTACCTACCAGTGTACCGTGGACCTCGACTGCGACGACGGCGAGACGTGCAACGGCGACGAGGCGTGTTCCGCGTCGCACCTGTGCGAGCTGGGGACGGCGAAGGCCGAGGGCGAGCCGTGCACCGACTCCTCGGGCGGGGACGGCGCCTGCCACGGCGGAACGTGCGCGCCGATCTCGTGCGGCGACGGCGTCGTCGATCCCGGCGAGGAGTGCGACGACGGGAACGTCATCGATGGCGACGGCTGCGAGACCGACTGCACGTACACCTGCGTCGCCGATGCGGAATGCGACGACGGCGCCTTCTGCAACGGCGCGGAGACGTGCTCGGCGGCCTACGTCTGCGAGGCGGGAACGCCCGAAGCGGATCTGACGGCCTGCACCACGGCCGACGGGGCGGGGGGCGTCTGCCGCAGCGGGCTCTGCGCGGCCATCGACTGCGGCAACGCGCTGGTCGAGCCGGGGGAGGACTGCGACGACGGCAACGCCGTTCCGGGTGACGGCTGCGAGGCGGACTGCACGTGGAGCTGCTCCTCCGTGCCCGAGTGCGACGACGAGGTGCTGTGCAACGGCGCCGAGACCTGCACCGCGGCACACGTCTGCGAGGCCGGCCCCCCGGCCGACGACCTCACGCCGTGCACGGCCGCGAGCGGTGCGGCCGGCGTCTGCCGTGGCGGGATGTGCGCCGAGGTCGCCTGCGGCAACGCCGTGGTCGACCCCGGCGAAGCATGCGACGACGGCAACACCGTCAACACCGATTCCTGTCTTTCGACCTGCGTCGCCGCCTCCTGCGGCGACGGCGAGGTGTGGGCCGGCTACGAGCAGTGCGACGGCGATGCCGCCCGTGCCTGCGCCACGTCCTGCGGCAGCGCCGGAACCCAGTCGTGCGACGCGTGCTCCTGGTCGGCCTGCGCGCCACCGGCGGAGACGTGCAACGGGGCCGACGACGACTGCGACGGGCAGACCGACGAGGGGTTCGCGGTCGGCTCGGCCTGCGACGGCGGGGACTCCGACCTCTGTGCCGAAGGCACCCTGTCCTGTGACGCTTCCGGCACGGGCACCGCCTGCTCGGACGCCTCCGGCTCCACGCTCGACCTCTGCGACGGCTCGGACGAGGACTGCGACGCGGCGAGCGCGGACGGCTCGGAGGACCCGGGCGTCGGCGCCTCGTGCGACGGCACGGACAGCGATCTCTGCCGGGAGGGCAGCACGTCGTGCTCCGGCGGGTCGATCGTCTGCGGGGACGCCTCCGGCTCGACCACGGACCTGTGCAACGGCCTGGACGACGACTGCGATCCGGCGAGCGCGGACGGCTCGGAGGACCCGGGCGTGGGCGCCTCCTGCGACGGTACGGACAGCGATCTCTGCCTGGAAGGCACCGTCGCGTGCCACCTGGGCGCCCTCTCCTGCAACGACACGACGCTGTCGACCGTCGACCTGTGCAACGTCGCGGACGACGACTGCGACCCTGCGAGCGCCGACGGCTCGGAGGATCCACGCGTCGGGGCCTCGTGCGACGGCACGGACAGCGATCTCTGCCTGGAGGGGGCCACGTCGTGCGCCGGCGGGACGCTGACGTGCGGCGACACGTCGGGATCGACGCCGGACCTGTGCAACGGCCTGGACGACGACTGCGACCCGGCCAGCGCCGACGGCTCGGAGGACCCCGCGGCGGGCGTCTCCTGCGACGGCCCGGACAGCGATCTCTGCACGGAAGGGGTCAGGACCTGCTCGGGTGCGACCCTCTCGTGTTCGGACGCCTCCGGCTCGACGGTCGACCTGTGCAACGGCGCGGACGACGACTGCGACCCGGTGAGCACCGACGGCTCGGAGGATCCCGGCGTCGGCGTGCGGTGCGACGGCTCCGACCCCGACACGTGCATGGAAGGAACCCAATTCTGCAGCGGCGGGTCCCTGCAGTGCTCCGACCCGCCGGGGTCCTCGCCGGACCTGTGCAACGGAATCGATGACGACTGCAACCCGAGCACGCTGGACGGCTCCGGCGACCCGCTCGTCGGCGTTCCGTGCGACGGCCCGGACAGCGACCGCTGCATCGAGGGCAACAGCGCCTGCGCCGGCGGCGTCGTCCTGTGCAGCGACACGAGCCCTTCGACCCCCGACGTGTGCAACAACGCGGACGACGACTGCGATCCGTCCACCGCTGACGGCGCCGGGGATCCGCGGGTCGGCGGGGCGTGCGACGGGCCGGACCTCGATTCCTGCCCGGAAGGAACCGGCTCGTGCACCGCAGGAGTCTTCGCCTGCAACGACACGTCGGGCAATTCCATCGAGGTCTGCGACATGGTCGACAACGACTGCGACGGGACCACGGACGAAGGCTACGTGCGCGACACCAACCCGCTGTGCACCGACGGCCTGTGGGACCTGGGCAGCATCTCGGGCGACATGGGTCCCGAGGCGACGAGCGACTCGTACTGGACCGAGCAGTGGGAGTGGGTCACCCTGCGCGAGGACGACCTGCTCTCGAACATCCCCATCACCGGCACGCTGAGCCTGTGGAGCCCGCCGGGCGTCGACTACAACCTCTACGTCTACTGCATTTCCTGCGGCGGCGACCTCGCCGGGTCGTCCACCGTGAGCGGGGCGACCGGCCACTACGACACCGTGAACGTGCGCCGCGAGGACACCGGCGGTGACGACACGCTCGACCTCATCGTCGAGATCCGCCACGCCTCGTCGGCCGGCTGCGCCGACTGGTCGCTGACGGTCGACGGCAATACGCCGGTCACCACCACCACCTGCCTGTAGCGGGCGTGCGGCGGGGGCGGCGCCTTGCGCGCCGCCCCGCCACGTGCTGAACTGGCCCACATGAGCAGACCACCCGCCCCCCACCGCCCGCGCCCGCCTCTCCTGCCGCTCGCCGCGGCCGTCGTCGCCGCGCTCGCGCCCGACGCCGCCGGCTCGATCGTGCGTGCCCTTTCGCTGACGCAGCTCGTCGAGCAGTCCGACTCGGTGGTGCTGGCCACGGTCGAGTCGGCGTCGTCGGCGTGGCTCGACGGTCGCATCGTCACCGACTCCGTCGTGGTCGTCGGCGAGGGTTTGGCGGGCGCGGCGGGCGGCGAGCGGATGGTCGTGCGTACGCTGGGGGGCGAGGTCGACGGGATCGGCCAGAAGGTCTTCGGGGAGCCGCAACTCCGGTGGGGCGAGCGGTACCTGCTGTTCCTGGAAGAGTACCCCGCCGGCGGCGGGCCTTCGAGCGCGATCTTCCGAGCGGTCGGGATGTCCCAAGGTGCCCTGCCGGTGGTCGACGGTCCGGGTGGCGCCCGTGTCGTGCCGAACCCCGACCTGCCGGAGCTGGTCGAGCCCGGGGTGGAGATGTCGGTGGGGCCCTGGCTCGACGTGCCTCGGCCCCTGGAGGACGTCCTGACCGAGGTCCGCGCGGCGGTGGACGAGGCGGGGAATTGAGACCACCGATGAACACCGATGGACACCGATAGGGAAGGGACCAGGACGGGGCCGTCTCCGCTGCTTCGTCCGTGCTCAGCCGTGCTCGTCTGTGGCTGCTGCGTGCTGCTCTGCGTTTCTCCGGCGCGGGCTTGGGTCCAGGCGACGACCGAGGAGGCGCCGCACCGGCCGCTGCACGTGGCCGACTCCAACTGTCTGCAGTACGTGGTTGCCGCCGGATGCTCGGCGGACGTCCCGAGCGACGATTGCCTCGTCGCCGTGACATTGGGGATGCGTGCCTGGGACCTGCGCGGCTCGCACTTCCGCTTCCGTCCGACTCCCGAAGTGACGTGCTGCGGCGCGGGCTATGAGCGGGACTGGACGAACACCAACTGTGTCGAGTGGCGCGAGGATCGCTGGCCCGGCGAGTACGGAGCGAGCACGATCGCGCTGACGACCTTGACGTACGACCCGGCGAACGGGGCCATCCTGGATGCGGACGTCGAGCTGAACGGGGTCGGCTACCGCTTCGGCACTGACTGCTCGGCGGACGTCATGGACATCCAGAACACGATTGCCCACGAGGCGGGCCACATGCTCGGGCTCGACCACACCGACGTCTTCGGGGCCACGATGCGTGTCTACAGCGGACCAGGCGATTGCTCGCTGCGCGACCTGGCCCCCGACGACGTGGAGGGTGCGACCACGCTCTACCCCTATGCCGCCGACCCCGGCGTGTGCCAGCCCCCTCACGGCGGGCTCAACGCGGACTGCTCCGACCCGCCGCCGGATCCCGGCTCCTGCGGTTGCCGCGCGCCCGGGTCGCAGCCGGGTCCTGCCGCTTCGCTCGTCGCGCTCGCGTTCGTGGTCGTGGCGTTCAGGATCCGGCGCCGTCGGTCCCGGCCGGTGCGCTGAACGTCCGTCGGGGTTTCGCCGGGCGGAACGGCGCCCCACGCGGCAAAATGCCCCAAACGTGGCTCCGGCCCGCTAGCCCGGCAATTCCGCCCGATCGGCGCGGGTCAGCGCCGTGCCCGAGCGCGACAGGGCGGAACGCCACAATCGCCGTGGGAGCATCCCGCGCCGATTCCGAGGAGTTGGCGCGATGGCACACGTCCCGCAGGAGTCGGCGGCGGAGCCCGCGTGCGGATGCGGGAACGGGGTCGCGGACGATGGTGTGGGACGGAGAACAAAGGCTCGACGCATCGCCCGGTACCGCGGTCCCCGCTGCTCCCTCCATGTCCCCGGTCCCGCCGCCGTCGATCCTGCTGGCCGACGACGACGACGAACTTCGGGAGACTCTGGCGCTGGCTCTTCGGGCCGCCGGGTACGCGGTGGTCGAGGCGAAGACGGGATTGCAGCTCGCCGCGCTCGTGCGGCGGAGGATCGTCGAGTGCGGTTCGTGCCCCGAGGTGCAGCTCGTCATCAGCGACATCCAGATGCCCGGCTGTTCGGGGCTCGATGTGCTGCACGTCATGCGCGAGGTCGGCGTGGCCGTCCCCGTCGTCCTCATCACCGGCTTCCCCGACCCGGGGGTGCTCGCCGAGGCACGACGCCTGGGCGCCCGCGCGATTCTGGAGAAGCCGTTCGAGCTGGACGACCTGGGCGCCGCCGTGGGCGCCCTGGTCCCTTTGGCCGCCGGGAGGAACCCATGACGCGCATCCTGCTTGTCGAGTCCGAGAGCCAGGCCGGTCGCGGCGTGGCCGGAACGCTGCGCGACGACGGCTTCGACGTTCTGGACTTCCGGGACGGGCGGGACCTGTTCCAGCGCGTCCGCGCGGCGCTAGGAACGTGCGACGACGCGACGCCGACGGCCGTCGTCGCCGACGTGTGTTCGCAGACGCCCTGCTGCCGCCAGATGCTCCACGCCGTGCGCGACTCCGACCGTCCCGTGCCGGTGATTCTCGCCGCGCCGCCCGCGGATTGTGACGGCCGGGCCGCCGCCTACCGTCTCGGGGCCGACGCGGTCGTCGATCGTCCGCTCGATCCCGACCAGGTCCTCGCCGCCCTCGAGCTGGTTCTGCTGCACCAGGCCGACTAGGCAGACCGCCCGGCCGCGCACCTCGGACGCGTCCGCGGATCGCGGGCTCCCGTCCGGAAGCTGCCGCGGATCGGTCCCGGATCGCGTCTCCGGCGGCGCGGCGGGATCGCCTTTGGTTCCCGCCGCGCCGCGCCCCGTTCATTGTCGTCCGGAGGTCGTCGCGCACCTGCGCGTCGCGAACCGGTGATTAGCATCCCCCCGTGGGGACGAGCCGACCGGAAGAGGGGGAGTCGCGAAGGTGAACAACGGGGCAGAACGGGAGAAGGGCGCCGTAGCGGGAGCGGTTTCCGCCGCGGGCGGAGTGCAGAGCAGGTCCGGTCGCGGCGGCGATCGGCTGCGCCGATGGGTCGTGGCCGGCCTGGTGGTTCTGGCGGCGGCCATCGCCGCGTTCAAGATCGTCGCGCTCGACTACCGTCCGCTCGATGCGCTGCCTCGAGTGCTGTACCGGGTGTCGTTCGAGATGCGGCTGGACGGGATGGGGCGCGAGATCAGCGTCCGGACGTTCCTTCCCGCCTCGACGGACACGCAGGTGGTCAGCGAGGAGGAGGACGCGGCGCCGGCGTTCCACTTTTCGGCGGAGCCGAGCGGCGGCGATCGGACGGGCCGGTGGGTCGGCTCCGACGTGCCGCGGGGCGCCGCCATCCGGCACTCGTTCTCGGTGATGCTGCGGCCCGTGCGCTACGAGCTCGATCCGGGCCTGGCGGTGCCGCTGGCCTATCCGCCGTCGGTGACGCGCTACCTGCGACCGGAGGACGCGATCCAGGTGGACGCTCCGGAGATCGAGGCGGCACTGGGACGGCTCGGAGCGGATCGGGGTACGGTTGCGCACCGCCTGCGCGCGGTCTTCGATGCCGTGCACGTCATGGGGTGGCGGCCGTACAAGGGCGAGACCGACGCGCTGACCGCGTTGCGGCTGGGAGAGGCGAGCTGCAACGGCAAGGGCCGGCTCTTCGTGGCGTTGGCCCGCGCCGCGGGGATCCCCGCGCGACTCGTCGGCGGACTCATCCTGGAGTCGGGGAGCAAGCGCACCTCGCACCAGTGGACCGAGGCGTGGGTCGCGGGGCATTGGGTGCCCTTCTGTCCGACCAACGGACACTTCGCGTCGCTCCCCGACCGGTACCTCACGCTGTACCACGGGGACGAGGTGCTCTTCCGGCACACCGCCGACATCAACTTCGACTGGCGCTTCGTGACGACGGCGAGCATGGTTCCGTCGCCCGCGGCGCGGGCCTGGATGGCGCCCGTCAACGTCTGGGGGCTCTTCGAGCGGCTCGGGCTGCCGTTCTCGCTGCTCGGCGCCCTGCTCTTGCTGCCGTTCGGCGCGCTGGTCGTCGTCGTGTTGCGCAACGTCGTGGGCCTGCCGACGTTCGGGGTCTTCCTGCCCGCGCTGCTGGCGGCCGCGGCATCCGGCACGGGGGCCGCGTGGGCGGTGGGCGGGGTGTCGCTCCTGGTCCTGGCCACGGCGGGCGCGCGGGCGTTGCTGGAGCGGCTCCACCTGCTGCGCGCGCCGATGCTCGCCGTGCTGCTGGCCGTGGTGACCACGACGATGCTCCTGCTGAGCCTGGCGGGCGAGCAGCTCGGGGCCTGGGGTCTGACGAAGATCGTGCTGTTCCCGATCGTCGTCATGGCGATCACGGTCGAGCGCTTCCATCTCGTGGCGGTCGAGCGCGGCATCGGCACCGCGCTCGGCGAGCTGGGCGGGACGGTCGTGGCGATGCTGGCCTGCTACGTGGTGATGAGCTCGCTGGCCCTGCAGGCGCTGCTGATCGGGTTCCCGGAAGTGCTGCTGCTGGTGATCGCCGCGGACATCTACCTCGGCCGATGGGTGGGCGTCCGGCTCATCGAGTACGTGCGGTTCCGGCGGGTGCTCGCGCCGGGAGGCGTGCGATGAGCGACGCGGCCCTCGACCGTGGATGGCGCGCCCTGCTGCGCCGGCGCACGGCGCTGGTGGGCATCAACCGCCGGAACCTCGACTTCATCCACGAGCACAACGAGCGGCGGTACTACCCGTTGGCGGACGACAAGCTCCTGGCCAAGGAGGCCCTCACGGCGGCGGGTGTGCGGGTGCCGCGTACGCTCGCGGTGTGCGGTCGGCTGGCCGACGTGCCGGACGCGATCGAGCGGCTGGGCGGGTTCGACGAGTTCGTGGTCAAGCCGGCGCGGGGCTCGGGCGGCGGCGGCATCCTGGTCGCGGCCGGCCGTGCGGGCGCCGGTCGGTGGAGGTCGGCGGCGGGCGGCGAGATCGGCACGGCCGAGCTGCGCCGGCACCTGGCGGAGATCGTCTTCGGCGCCTACGCGTTGTGGGGCGGGCTGGGGGATCGGGCACTGATCGAGGAGCGGATCGAGCCGCACGAGTCGTTGCGGGAGCTGTGGCCGCACGGATTGCCCGACATCCGCGTGATCACCCTCGAAGGCGAGCCGCGCATCGCGATGCTCCGCGTCCCCACGTCGCGCTCCGGCGGACGGGCGAACCTGCACCAGGGCGGCGTGGGCGTCGCGGTGGACCTGGCGAGCGGCCGGATGAGTCGTGCCGTGCTCGCGGGGGCGCCGATCGAGCGGCATCCCGATTCCGGCCGGCCGCTGGTCGGCGTCGTCGTGCCGTCGTGGGCCGCCGTCATCGACCTCGCCCGTCGCGCCGCCCGCGCCGTGCCGCTCGGGTACCTCGGCGTCGACCTGGTACTGGACCGCTCCGCTTCGCCGCTGGTGCTGGAGCTCAACGTCCGGCCGGGCCTGGAGATCCAGAACGTGCACGGCCGGGGTCTGGCCGAGTTCCTGGGGGAGGAGGAGGCATGACGGGAGGACGGGGTCCGGATCGGGTGTGGCCGATCCTGGCGCTGCTGGTCGCGATGATCGGTGGTGCCGCGGGGCTGGAGGCGCTGGCGTCGCACCGCGCCGCGGACGCCGTGGTCGTCACGGTCGGTGCGGCCGCGGTGGCGACGGCGGGCGATACGGACGACCCGGAGGTGCCGGACGGTCCCGCGACGGAACAGCCGGTCCTGAACGAGGCGCACCGGCATGCGCGGACCGCCGCGCGGCGGGGCGAGTGGGGCACGGCGCTGCCGGCCTTCGAGGCGCTCGTGTCGTCCCGCCCGGGGGACGGGGCGCTGCGCGGCGAGTACGGCTACTGGCTGCTGGCGGCGGACCGTCCGGACGAGGCGCGCGCGGTGCTGGAGCAGGCGGTGCTCCTGGACGGGCAGGACCCGGCCATTGCGCTGAACCTCGGCGTGGCGCTGCACCGCAGCGGCGACGACGCGGCCGCCGAGCGCGAGTACCGCCGGGCCCTCGCGCTCGATCCGGGCTTCGCCGCGGCGCGCGTGGCGCTGGGGAGCCTTCTCGCCCGCACCGGGCGCCGCGCCGAGGCCGTGCCGATCCTTGAGTCCGCCGCGCGCGAGGGCGACAACCCCAGTCGTGCGCGTGCGCTCGCGGCGCTGGGCTCGATCGAGCTTGCCGAGGGACGGCGCGAGGAAGCCGAGCGTTTTTTCGACGCGGCGATCGCCCGGGCACCGGCCCAGGTCGAGATCCGGCTGCGGGTGGGGAGGTCCTGGCTGGCCGCGGGAGCCGCCGCCGATCCGGCGCGGGCCGTGGAGGTCATCCAGGAGGCGGCCCGGCTGGCCCCCGACGTCGCCGAGGTGCACCGGGCGCTCGGGTGGGCGCTGGAGCGTGCCGCGCGCGACGCCGAGGCCCGGCTGGCGTACGACGAAGCGCTGGAGCTCGACGCCGGGGACACGTTCTCCCGACGGCGCCTGCTCCGCCTCGCGCTCGACCGTCGCGACTTCGCCCTCGCGCGCCTGCACGCCGCACGGCTGGTGGATGCCGCGCCCGACGAGCCCGAGCACCACTTCCTGGCCGCCCTGGTCGCGGCCCGCGCCGGGGAATGGGAAGACGCGCGCGCGGCCTACCGCGACGCCATCGCGCGGATGGGGGGGACCTACCCCGAGGCGTACTTCAATCTCGGCAAGCTGGAGAGCGACGCAGGGAACCCGGAGGCGGCGATCGAGGCCTACCGCACCGCGACCGAACAGCGGCCCGACTACGTCGAGGCGTGGAACAACCTCGGGCTGGTGCTGGCGCGGTCGGGGAGGACGGAGGAGTCGGAGACGAGCTACCGGCAGGCCATCGCCCGGGAGGACGACTATGCCCCGGCATGGCTCAACCTCGGCCGGCTGCTCTCGGCGGCCGACCGGCACGACGAGGCGATCCTCGCGCTGCGGCGCGCGGGCGAGCTCCGGCCGCACTACCCCGAGGCGCTGCTCGACCTCGGCGTCGCCTACTCCCGCGCCGGCCGCGTCCCGGACGCCATCGAGACCTACCGGCGCCTGCTCGCGGACGAGCCCCGCTACGCGCGAGGCTGGTACAACCTCGGCCTCGCACTGGACGAGTCGGGTCGCGACGCCGAGGCGGAGCGCGCCTTCCGCGAGGCGATGGCCGTCGATCCCGAGCACGCGGCGTCGCTGCGCAACCTTGCCGAGCTGGTGGACCGCGCCGGGCGCCGCGGAGAGGCGCTCGTCCTGTACCAGGAGCTGCTCGACCGGTCGCCGGAGGACGATGCCGCACGTCTCGCGCTCGCCGAGCTGCGCCGCCGGCTCGGCGACTCCGACGGCTGCGTCCACGACGTCCGGGCCGTCCTGGCCAAGGCGCCGGACGACGCGAAGGCCCTCCGGCTGCTGGAACGGTGCGCCGGGGCCGCGACGTCGCCCGACGAGGGGGGCGGCGGCGCATGATGGGAGGAACCGCATGCTCGTGACGCTCATGGAACCGTCCGGCCGTTCCGTCGGCCGTGTGCTGTCGGCCCTCGCCCTGCTCCTGGGGCTCTCCTGCCATGACGCCGCGTTCCCGGGTCGGCTCGACGCGAGCGATCCGGACGGTGGCGGGGACGGCGGCGGGAACGACGCGGCCGTCGCCGTCGACGAGGCGCTGTTCCAGGAGGCGTTGGCGCTCTACGACGGCGCGCTCTATCCCGGGGCGCTGGCGAAGTTCGAGGAGCTGCTGGCGGGGTACCCGGACTCCCGGCGCCACGACAACGCGGGGTACCTGGCCGGGCGGTGCCGCTACGCGCTGTTCGACTACGCCGGGGCCATCGCCGCCTTCGCGGAGCTGCAGCGCTCGCACCCCGCCTCGCCCTTCACCGACGAGGCCCGGTACTTCTCCGGGAGGTCGCGGCTGGCGCTGGCCGACTACGTGGGAGCCCTCGAGGACTTTCGGGCGGCCGTCGTGGCGGACCCTGCCGGCGTTTATGCCGACAACGCCGACTACTACGTCGGACGGACGTGCTACGAGGCGGGCGATCTCGCGACCGCGGTCGTCGAGCTGGGCCGTTTCGAGGTCGAGCGCCCCGCAAGCACATTCCTCGACAATGCGCGCTACTACCTGGGACGATCGTACTTCGACCAGCGGAGCTACACGGCGGCGCTCGGACCGCTGGAGCGCGTGCGGCTGGCGCCCGAGTCGACGTATCTCGACGACGCGACGTACTACCTCGGCCGATCGCACTACGCGCTGGCCGAGCGGCAGGCCGCGCTGGTCGAGTTCGACCGGCTGCTCGCCGACTTCGCGGCGAGCCAGTATCTGGACAACGCGCTGTACTACGAGGTTCGCATCGCCCGGGACGACGGCGACTGCGCCGCGGCGCGGGTCGTGCTCGAGGAGTTGGCGGCCCGTTTCCCCGGAAGCCCCTACGTGGCCCGGGCTCAGTCCTACCTGGTGGCCGGCGGATGTTGACCAACGACCTTCCGCACCCCTCGCCGCAGGCGAAGGTACTGTCGACTCCCGACCAGCGCCTCGCGTTCCGGACGCCCCGGACGCTGTTGCTGGTCGTCGTCCTGGCCTGCGCGCGCGCCGCGCCGGCGGAGACCACGACCGACTGGGACCTGGCCGCGGCCCTGGAGGCCGGCGGCATGCTGGGCTACCGCTCGGTCGCGCGCGACATGGCGACGGCCGGCGCGTCGCTGGACGTCGAGCCGTCCGTGGCGATCGACGACTGGCGGCTGAGGGTGCCGGCCGAGCTATCGATGCGCGAGACGTGGCCGACATCGCTGGCGGAGCTGCGCTCCGAGCTGCGACTGGCCGTCGAGTGGCGCCGGGACAGTCGGCTGCGGATCGGGCTCGAAGGCGGGGCACGGCTGGTCCTGCGGCCGGGTTGGCCGGACCCCTACCAGCCGCAGGCGGACGGCACGCTCGCCCGCAGCGATCGGCACTCCTACGTCCGGCCGGTCGCGGAGGCGACGATCGCGGGGATCCCGGTGCGCCATCACCACGCCCGGCTGGTGTACGGGTACGCCTACTCGGACTACCGGGAGGACGGGGACTACGACCCGCTGCAGTACCCCGACCACCTCGCGCCCGCGGACAACGAGCGGCACTCGGTGCGGGCCGTCTGGCACTGGCTCGACGGCGGCTGGCGGGTCGGCGGCGAGGTGGATGCCTCGTGGACCGCGTACCGGAGCGCGTACGCGAGGGATGCCGGCACGGGGGCGACCCATGCCGGTCCGGGCGGTGCCTCGCCCAACCCCTTGCTGGAGCTGTGGTCGGTCGAGCCGGCGGTCGACGCCCGCGTGGAGCTGCTGGACGGCGTCCTGACGCTGCGCCTGGGCTACGGCCACCCGTTCGTCATCGATGCCTTCCAGGGTTACGGCTCGTACCAGGGTCCTCACGTGTCGGCCGGCATCGAGGTCCGCCCGCTGCCCGGGCTGGAGATCGTGGCGGAGGCGGACCTCGAGTGGCGGTTCTACGGCGAGGGCGGGTACGCGGCGGGCGGCGACCACCCGCCGCTGGACGACGGCAGCTCGCGGACCGACCATCGCTACCGCCCCCGGATCGAGCTGCGCTACGCGCTGACCGAGGGGCTGAGCCTGACCGGCGCCGGCGAGTACCTCGCCCGGCGCACCAACTATCCGGACTACGTGCCCGGTGTGTTCCCCGCCTCCCGATCCTACGCCATCGACTGGGACTACGACGACTGGCTGGTGCTGGCCGGCCTGGAGTACCGTGTCCCGGGCCACGCTTCCGACGCCGACGAGTGACGCGATCCCGCCGGGCGGGACGCGGGCTGCCCGCGGCGGCCGGATGTCCCGCCGCGGACACCTTGCCAGTCGCCAAGCTTGGCGACATTTGAAGTCGACAACTGTCCGTGGACGACCGGGTGCGAGGGGAGGACGGCGGCGATCTCGCGGCAAGCCGCGTGATTGCGCGTGCTCCCGGGCGTCGCCGGCGTTGGCCCGGCCCTCGCAAAGTCCCGGGCGTCCTCCCCGACGCTGAGCGGGGAAGGGAGGGAAGGTGGCCGCATGAAAAACTCACGAATCAGGATTCTCTCGAACCGGTTCCGGCTGGGGATCGCGCTGGTCATCGCGAGCGTCGTCGGGTGCACGACATCCACGACGGAGGGCCCGCCCCAGGTCGGCGCCAGGCTGGATCCGCCGACGCAGGCGTTCGCCGGCGCGCCCAGCCTGACGGTGAGCGTCGTGGACGAGACGGGGGCGCCCGTTGCCGGGTGGCGCTGGCTGCTCGAGGAGGACGTCTCGTACGACGTCAAGCCCGGCGTGCCGGCGACGGACAGCCCGGGCGTCAGCATCCACAAGAGCCACGCGCCGACGCTGGCGAGTGGCGACACGGACGCCGACTCGGCGACGATTCCGATTCCGGACGATCGGCGCAGCTTCCTCTCCGTGCTGCCCAAGGCGCACGGGTGGCAGATGGGCAGTGCGAACATCCTGCCGGGGCAGACTGCGGCGACGGTGATCGTGCACACGCCGCCGTTGCCCACGGCGCAGATCAAGGTGTACGCCTTCGAGGACAACAGTCCGCTGAACAGTGCGCCCGACATCCCCGCGGAGCTGCCGCTCGAGGGGTTCACCGTGACAATCTCGGAGCAGGCCGGCCAGCAGATGATGGACGCGTTCGGCAACCCCATCGGCACCACCTACGCGACGGACGGCGCCGGCGGATTCCTTCTGGACGCGGACGGCGCGCCGGTCGTGGACATGATGGGCGAGGGGTACGTGCTGACGAACGTGAGCGGCGAAGCGACGATCAAGTACCTCAACCCCGGCAAGTACGCGATCCTGGTGACCCCGCCGGTCGGCTCGGGCTGGGTGCAGACGAGCACGCTGGAGGGTTCGCAGGTGATCGACGCCTGGGTCGGCCACGCGGAGCCGCCGTGGCTGGTGGAGCTGGGCTGGTTCCTGTGGCACGGCTTCTTCGGCTTCGTCCAGCCGACGGAGCTGCCCGCGACCGGCGGGGCCGCGGGGACGATCTCGGGCAAGACGCATTACGTCCACGAGAACCGTCCCCCGATCGGGCGCGGCAACTGGGTCGCCGGCCCGATCCCCAACGCGTGGGTGGCGCTGAACGATCTCTCCGGCTCGGACCAGATGGTCTATGCCGGACCGTGCGCCGAGGACGGGTCGTTCACGATCGAGAACGTGCCGCCCGGGACGTGGCAGCTCGTTACGTTCGACTACTCGCTCGACGCCATCATCGACTTCCGCACGGTCGTCATGCCGGAGGGCGGGGCCGCGATCGACCTCGGGGAGATCGGGGCGTTCGGTTGGTTCGGCAACCTGGAAGGAACCGTGTTCAACGACCTGGACTTCGACGGCATGAAGGACGCCGGCGAGATGGGGATTCCGGGTGCCGGGATCAACCTGCGCTTCACCGACGGCTCGATCTACCAGGCCACCGGCACGGACGACGAGGGCCGCTACGAGCTGAGCGAGATCTTCCCGTTCTTCCAGTGGCTGATCGTCGAGGTCGACTTCGCGCGCTTCAAGTCGACGGGAGCGACGTCCATCGTCGATGACGGCGGAGAGGTCGCTCCGGGCGAGGTGCTCACCCCGCAGGCCCAGCCCGAGAACGGCGGCCTGGGCTGGCGGACCGAGGTCGGCTCGCACCCGGCCGAGATCCTGCTGGAAGGCATGATGCTCTTCGCCGGACAGACCAACCGCATCGACTGGGGCAAGGCGGCCTACGGGTCGGGCGAGAACGGGGGCATCGCCGGGATCACCTACTACGCGGTGACCCGGGCGGAGAACGACCCCCACCTGGCGGCGATGGAGGAGTGGGAGCCCGGCGTTCCGCGCGTGCAGGTCGAGCTGTACCAGGACCTGGAGTTCGACGGCGCGATCGACGATCTCGACGGCGACGGCCTCCCGACCCGGGCGGACGTGGACAACTTCCCGTTCGGCTGGCGCGACGCCGGTGCTCCCGGCCCCGAGGACTGGGACCGCGACGGCGACGGCACGTTCGATCCCGGCGACGCGCTCCAGATCGTGACCACGGACTCGTGGGACGACAACCTGCCGACCGGGTGCCCCGGGGATCCGCAGTTCGTGCACGGCTCGCCGGTGCTCGATTGCGCCGAGACGATCTCGACCTGGAACCAGGTCCGGCCGGGCCTCTTCGACGGCGGCTACGCGTTCGCCTCGTACTTCCCCGGCGGCATCGTCGCCGGCGGCGTCGAGACGATGCCGATTCCGACCGGCTACTACATCGTCGGCGCGAGCCCTCCGCCCGGGTACGAGATCGCCAAGGAGGAGGACAAGAACGTCGACTTCGGCGAGGAGATCATCCCGTTCGAGTTCAAGAACGACCCGGTGCTGGGTCCGCCGGTTTGCGTGGGCGAGGGCCACCTCGTTCCGCCCGAGCTGACGCTGTTCCCGGGCGTGGAGACCGAGTCGGCCGGGCTGACGCTGCCGCTGTGCGACCTCAAGCAGGTTCGCATCACGGAGGGCCGCAACGCCGCGGCCGACTTCCCGATGTTCACGGCAGTGCCCAAGGCCGGGCGGGTGTTCGGCATGGTCCGCAACGACCTCGCGCTGACCTTCGACCCGAACAACCCGATCTTCCGCGACAACCTCGCGCCGGCGTGGATGCCGATCGCGATGAACGACTGGACGGGGATGGAGATCTCGCGCTTCTACACCGACGAGTTCGGCCACTACACGGCGCTCGTCCCGTCCACGTACGGCATCAACGCGCCCGCGCCCTCCGGCGTGGCGCCCAACGTCCTGGAGATCTGCGTCAACGACCCGGGACCGGTGGAGGATCCCGAGAACCCCGGGCAGTGGATCCAGGACCCGTGGTTCAACCCGGCGTACGCGCCGATGTGCCTCAAGTTCCAGTACTACCCAGGCAAGCAGACTCCGCTGGACACGCCGGTGATCCCGATCGCCGCGTTCGCCCACAACACCGGACGCCTCGACTGCGAGCCGCAGGACCACGTGCCGATGGTCGCCGAGGTTTCGGACCCCGACGGCGGCGGGCCGTACCTGCCCTCGCTCCCCGGGACGCTGGTCATCAAGTCGCGCGGTCTGGTCGCGGTGCCCAACCCCGACTACGACCCGGCGGATCCGCTGAGCGCGCCGCTGATCGATCGCGATTTCGGCTTCGGCGCGGACGGCACGGTGACCATCGGCGGCGAGGAGATGACGGTCACGAGCTGGTCGCCGGCCCAGATCGAGATCGATGTTCCGGTCGGCACGACCACGGGCCAGCTCCTGGTGACCCGTTCCGACAACGGGCTGGTCTCGCCCACCGGCATCACCGTCCAGATCGGGACCTCCGGCGTCTCGAGCGTCATCCGCGTGGCGTCGGGCGGGTCAATCCAGGACGCGATCGATGCCGCGCCCGCCAACGCCCTCATCCTCGTCGAGCCGGGCGTGTACCGGGAGAACCTCATCGTCTACAAGCCGCTCAAGCTGCAGGGCTACGGTCCGTTCTCGACGATCCTCGAGGCCGGGCTGCTCACGCCGCCGCAGCAGGCGGAGTGGGACGTGCTGCTGCAATCGCTGGTTGACGACGGATCGATCGAGCTGCTTCCCGGACAGCTCGACGTCGTGGCGATCCCCGGCGAGGGCGTCGACCCGCCGCAGGTGCGGTTCTTCTCCGAGAAGGGCGGCGGCATCTTCGTCAGCTTCGCCTCGTCGGCGGCGGTGAGCGGGACGACGCCGCCGCGGATCGACGGCCTGCAAATCGCGGGCGCGCAGCACGGCAGCGGCATCTTCATCAACTCGTACGTGCGCGACCTGCAGCTCGCCAACCTCC
Organism: Deltaproteobacteria bacterium; assembly: GCA_016218765.1. Classification (GTDB taxonomy): domain Bacteria; phylum Myxococcota_A; class Polyangia; order DRWM01; family JAAZOP01; genus JAAZOP01. Next base: position 76,354 of record JACRCZ010000103.1, read on the forward strand.
GGGTGTACCGCAACCAGGGCAACTTCGGCGGCGGCATCCGGGCCGGCACGCCGTCCCTCATCGATCCCGCGACCGGCGACTTCGTGAGCGCCGAGAACCCGCGGCTCAACATCCATCACAGCCTGATCACCGGCAACGGCGGCATCGACGGCGGCGGCGGCGTCACGCTGTTCAACGGCAGCGACGACTACACGATCGCCGACAACTTCATCTGCGGCAACATGACCGTGCTCTACGGCGGCGGCATCGACCACTTCGGCCGGAGCGACGGGGGAACCATCGCGCGCAACCAGATCCTGTCCAACCAGAGCTTTGACGAGGGCGGCGGGATCATCGTCGCCGGCGAGCTGGCGCTTCCCGGCGGCAGCGGCCTCACCCCGGGGTCCGGCTCGGTGGTCATCGACTCCAACACCATCGTGGGCAACATGGGCGGCGACGACGGCGGCGGCATCCGGCTGCTGATGGTCAACGGCGAGGACGTCGCCGCGGCTCCGGCCGACCCGGGCCTGTGGTGGGAGATCGACATCCTCAACAACGTGATCGCCAACAACGTGAGCTGGGACGCGGGCGGCGGGATCTCCATGGACGACGCCGCGCGGGTGTTCCTGCTCAACACGACGGTTGCCCACAACGACGCGACATCGACCGCGGTGGACGCGTTCGGACCGTGCGTTCCGAACGTGCCCCCGGGGACCGTGTGCCCGAACGAGCTGGAGGGCGGCGGCTTGTCGACTTCGGTGCCGCAGGTCGGCGGGATCCATGCGCGGGCGCACAGCACCGCGTTGCAGGCCGCGTTCGATCCCTCGGTCGCGCAGACCTTCGCCGACCCCTTCTTCGAGGACTGCATCATCTGGCAGAACCGGTCGTTCTGGTGGGACGCTGCGGCCAACTGGCCGTACGGCGGCCTGGGTCCCGACATCGCCGGGGGCGACGCCCCGTACTACTGGGACATGGCGGTGGTCGGGACGGCGGGACCGGAGTTCCTCTCGCCGCTGTACAGCATCCTGACCGACACCGCGTATCCGGGCGGCGGCGGGTCGTACGATGCCAGCAACGAGGCGGTCGACCCCGAATTCGTGGACGGTTCCTACTTCAACTCCTACCTCGCCTCCTCCAAGGGGGCGGCGATGGGGAACTTCGTGATGACGACGTTCCAGCTCCCCGGGTCGCACGGGGACTACCACATCGGCGGCGGCTCGCCGGCGATCAACCTGGGCGACGGCGCCTGGCTCGGGACCTTCCCGGAGCTGGGCGACGACGTGGACGGCGAGGGCCGTCCGTTCGCCGGCGGCGTGGATTCCGGCGCCGACGAGAGGCACTAGCCATGACGCGGGCAAACAACGAGAAAGGACGGTATCGGATGAACGCAACCAATCGCCACCTTGGCGCGCTCCTGGCGGCCCTGGCGGTGGTCGTGGCCGCCGGGCCGGCCCGCGCCGCGATCTCCGCCCAGTGTCCCGCCGACACCGACGGGATGGACACCGACGGCGACGGGAATGCCGGCAACGACAACGTGTGCCGGCACCTGATCGCCAGCGACGGCTACGCCGACATGGCCGACGGACGGCTGCTCTACGTCTTCGGCTTCTCCGAGATCCTCTCCGGCGAGCCGCTGGACATGGCCGTGATGAACCACACGTTGTCCGCCAACGCCCCGGCTCCCACGATGGCGTTCCGGGAGGGGCAGCGGGTCTACCTGACCTTGAGCAACGCGGGGTTCATGGTCCGCCCGGACCTCTTCGATCCCCACTCGGTCCACTGGCACGGCTTCCCCAACGCCGCGCCGATCTTCGACGGCATGCCGGATTCGACCGTGACCATCAAGATGGACGCCAGCCAGCCTTACTTCTACAGCGTCGTGGACCCGGGCACGTACCTCTATCACTGCCACGTCGAGGCGACCGAGCACATCCAGATGGGGATGGTCGGGCAGCTCTACGTCCAGCCGAAGCAGAACATGCTGCCGGCCGGGACGGTGCTCGGGAGCTTCACCCACCGGCGCGGCCAGAAGTACGGCTACAACGACGGCGACGGCAGCAGCCGCTACGACGTCGAGGTCGCGCTGCAGCTCGACTCGTTCGATCCGGACTTCCACGACGCCAGCGAGAGCGTGCAGCCGCTGCCGTTCGCGCTGATGGAGGATCGCTACTTCCTGATCAACGGCCGCGGCTATCCGGACACGGTGCGCCGCGGACCGATGCCGAACAGCTTCGACGGCCAGCTCTCGCAGAAGATCGACGCGCAGGTCCGCGCCCGACGCGGCCAGCGCGTGCTGCTGCGCCTCTCCAACCTCTCGGTGACCGAGCACTTCACGGTCACCCTGCAGGGCATTCCGATGCACGTCGTCGGCGAGGACGCCCGGCTCCTGCGCGGCCCCACGGGGCTCGATCTGTCCTACGACACGACGTCCGTCACGCTTGGCGGCGGGGAGACCGCGGACGTGATCCTCGACACGACGGGCGTCGTGCCGGGAACGTACTTCCTGTACACGACGAACCTGAACTTCCTGAGCAACGATGCCGAGGACAACGGCGGGATGATGACCGAAGTCGTCATCCTGGGCTGAGACGGGACATGAAGGAGGACCTTGCCATGACAAAGCACACGACGAGTATGGGGGGAGCGATGCTGCTGGCGCTGGCGCTGGCGTCCTTCCCCGCCCCGGCCCGGGGCGCCATTCCCGGCGTCGAGGGGCCGAGCTTCAGCCTGACGGCGCGTGCAGGCTTCGTCTCCACCCCGGAGGGAGGGAGCATCTACTCCTGGGGCTACGCCGACGGGGCCGGCCTGATGCAGTATCCCGGTCCCAGCCTGCTGGTGGACGAGGGCGACGTCGTCACGGTGACCCTGTCCAACGAGCTGCCGGTCAACGTCTCGATCGTCTTCCCCGGACAGCAGGGCGTGACCGCGCTGGGCGGCGTCCCGGGGGCCCTGACCAGCGAGGTCGAGCCCGGCGGGACCCCGGTCACCTACCAGTTCACGGCCGCCCGGCCCGGGACGTACCAGTACTTCACCGGCACCGACACGCAGCTCGGGGTGGAGATGGGCCTGGTCGGGGCGCTGATCGTGCGCTCCGCGACGGCCGGATGGGCGTACGGGCACGCCGACGGCGCCTACGACCGCGAGTTCCTGGTGCTGGAGACGGAGATGGACCCGATCATCCACGAGCTGGTCGAGACCGGCCGGATCGCGGAGGTCGACTTCACGGCGTATCGGCCGGTGTACTGGTTCCTCAACGGCCGCTCGGCGCCGGACACGATGGTGCCGGCCGGCGCGCAGTGGTTCCCGCACCAGCCGTACTCCTGCATGCCGATGTCGCACCCGGGCGATCGCCTGCTGGTGCGGCTCATCAATGCCGGCCGCGGGCTTCACCCGTTCCACACGCACGGGCAGCACATGCGCATCATCGCCCAGGACGGCCGGCTGCTCGAGAGCGCGCCCGGCGCCGGCGCGGATCTCTCCTTCCTGCGTTTCACCACGACGGTGGCGCCCGGAGGCACCGAGGACGCCATCTACTCCTGGACCGGCGACAACCTCGGGTGGGACGTCTACGGCCATCGGCCGGGCGATCCGCTGGAACCCGGGGAATACGCGCTCGACCACGGCAAGCCGTTCCCCGTCATCATGCCGGACCCCAAGGACCTCGAGCCGGGCCCGTACTACGCCGGCAGCCCGTTCCTCGGCGTGGCCGGATACCGTCCGCCCGTCGCCGGAACGAGCCCCAACGCCCACGCGGGCTACGTGTTCATGTGGCACTCCCACAAGGAATACGAGATGGTCAACAACGACACCCCCCCGGGCGGCATGATGACGATGCTGATCGTCGAACATCCCGACGTCCCGGTCATGGAAATGTAGGGTGGAGGTGACGCCATGAAGAAGTACCATGCCGCAACCGTTCGCTCGGCCTCCCTGGCGCCGGCCCTCGCGCTCCTCCTGGGGAGCGCGGCGGGCTGCGCCACCGGTGACGAGGGCGACCCGCAGACGAGGGCCGCCCTGACTTCCGTCTTCGTCTACCTGCGCGCCGAGGCCTTCACGAAGACGATGCCCGACGGCCGGGACGTCGTCATGTGGGGCTATGCGCAGGACTCAGCCTTCGGGGCGCACGACGGCGTCTTGTCTTCCCCCGGGCCGGTCATCGAGCTGCAGGCGGACACCACGCGGCTGACCGTCCAGCTCGAAAACAACCTCGATGTCCCGACCTCCCTCGTGATCGACGGACTCCGGCAATCCCTTCCCGCCGTTCGCCATCCCGACGGCCGGGTCCGCTCGTTCACCCGCGAGGCCTCGCCCGGAAACGTCGCGCCCGTGACGTACGTGTACAGCGTCCTGCGTCCCGGCACCTTCCTGTACAAGACGGGCACCAGCCCGCAGGTGCAGGTGCAGATGGGGCTCCTCGGCGCCGTGCGCCGCCCGTCCGCGGCCGGCGAGGCCTACGCCGGCCGCGCCTTCGACGACGAGCTGCTGCTGGTGTACAGCGAGGTCGACCCCGAGTTGCACGACGCCGTCGCCGGCGGGCAGTACGGGCCCGGTCTGGCCGTGACCAGCACCATCAAGTACGTGCCGCAGTACTTCCTCGTCAACGGCGAGGACGTGATGAGCGGCGCGTACGACGTCGACCCGAGCCTGGCAGGCCGGCGGCTCCTGGTGCGCTTCGTCAACGGCGGGCTGCGGTCCCACGTGCCGCTGTTCCTGCAGGCGGACGTCCTGGCGCTGGCGGAGGACGGCTTCCCCTACAAGTATCCCACCAAGCGGACCGCCGTTCTGATGCCGGCCGGCAAGACCGCGGACGTCCTGTTCACCGTCCCGGCCTCCGGCGCCAAGCTGCTGTACGACAGGATGTTCTAGGGGGGAGTGCGGGAAGTGCGGGGAGTGCGGGCCATCGTTCCCATCCGAGCCGCGGGCCTTGGCCCGCGGCTGCCCCTGGGGAGGCCGGTCATGAGACGCTTCACGGACGGAATTGCGGTGATGGTACCCGTCGCACTTCTCCTCGCGCTGGCCGGGTGCCAGGAGCGGCACGCGCAGGCGCAGGCGGCGCCGCCGGCGGCGGAGCGCCGGGCGCTCCCGCCGGTCTCCACCGCGACGGTTGGCGTTCAGGAGGGCCGGGTCGCGGCGACTTGGCTTCCCGCTCCGTGGCGGCCCGCCGCGGGCGATGCGGCCGGCCGCGCGCTCTCGCCGCTCGAGGAACAGTGGGGCGTCGAAATCCTGGGCGTCATGCGGACCAGCGGCGGCTACATGCTCGACTTCCGCTATCGCGTGCTGGATCCGGTCAAGGCGGCGCCGATCCTCGACCGTGGCAAGCGCAGCACGCTCCTCGACGAGGCGACCGGCGCCGTGAGCTTCGTTCCCACCTCGCCGACGGTCGGGCCGCTCCGCCAGACCTCGCTCAAGCCCGAGGCGGGCCGCATCTACTTCCAGTTCTTCACCAACCCGGCCGCGGAGATCGAGGTTGGCGACCTGGTCACGGTCGAGATCGGCGACTTCAGGGCGGAGCACGTCCCCGTGCGGTAGCCGGACCCCGCCGCGGCGATTCCGGAGCCAGTCCCTCGTCCCCCGGCCATCCGCCACGGTCTGCCTCGAGATCCCAAGACAGTTCGTCGGACAGTCCGGACTGTCCAAACGGCGCAGCGCCGCCGGACGAGCGGCGCTCGTAGCCCATCGACTTCGTTCTGTTTTCTCGGAGCGGGATACGGGATTTGAACCCGCAACTTCCAGCTTGGGAAGCTAGCACTCTACCATTGAGTTAATCCCGCCAAGCCCTCCTCCGGGCCGGGGTGATTTCTAGCGGGAATCCGGGTGTGGTGTCAACTGCCCGCAGGCTCACGCGAGTCGGCGCAAAGACGTCCGAGGGCGACAGCCCCGGCGCGGCGACAGGCGGGGCCGTCGTCACACGGCACCATTGCGATGTCGGGCGGAATGCGGTAGGCAGGCCGGCACTGCGGCAATCGCCGCGATCCAGGAGGACCAATGCCGAAGACCAGGAACGAAAGCATCAGCAGTCTGCCCGTCATCGACCTCGCCTACGCCGTCGGCCGCCTCGTCGACATGGGCAAGGCGACCGCAGCCGAGATCCTCCGGCTGGCGGCCGAGCGAGGCGCGAGGATCGCCGAGCTGCAGGCCGAGCTGTCGGCGCTGCGCCAGGGCATTGCCGTCGCGACCGCCCCGGCCGCCAGACCGGCGGCCGTCAGGAAGCCGGCCGCTGCGAAGAAGCCCACGGCCGCTGCGAAGAAGCCCGCGAGGGCCGGGAAGCCGGCCGTCGTCGCCAGGCCCGCGGCGGCGAAGAAGCCCGCCGTCGCGAAGGCGCCCGCCCCGAAGAAGCTCACGATCACTCCGCAGCGCGCCGCCCAGCTCAAGGTCCAGGGCACCTACATCGGCATGATGCGCAGCCTGGCACTGCCCGAGAAGGCCAAGATCAAGGCGATCGCCAAGGAGAAGGGGATGCCGGCCGCGATCGCCGCGATGAAGAAACTTTCGCGGAAATAGCGCCACCCGCCTCCCTGGATCCGCGAACGATAACCGTGCTACGCGGACGCCCCGTGGCGCCCTCTCCACCGACCGAGTCCGGTGCGCGACGCCGTCCGCCGGGAGGGCGGCAGGGCACCGACGCCGAAGACGCACTGCTCGCCGACGTCGCGACCTGGCATCGGGACCTCGCCCGGGACGTCGCCCGCCGCAATCCCGCGCTCCCGGCTCCCGACGTCCACGTCCTCGTCAGCCGCTTGCTCGAACGCCTCGTCTTCCTGCGGCTGGCCGAGGCGCGGGGCATCGCGACGCCTCGACCGCTGCGCGAGCTGATCGGTGTCCCGGAAGCCTGGCAGCGCCTGGTCGAGCTGCTCCGACGATCCGGCGACAGGTTCGGGCCGGGGTTCCTCCCCGGCCACCGCCGCGACGCAGGCGGACCCCGTCCCCGGCTCGCGCTCTCCGAGGTCGACGTCGGCGACGGGGTCCTGGCGGACGTGCTCCGCGCGTCGAGCGGGCCGGAATCATCGCACGCGTTCGCCGGCCTGCCGGCCGGCGTGCTCGGCCGGCTGTACGAACGGTCCGTGGGCCGTGCGATCCGGCTCGACGGCCGCGGCGACGCGACCGTCGAGAGGCGGAAGGGGGCGAGGAAGTCCGGCGGGATCTTCTACACCCCGGCCCACGTCGTGCGGCTCGTCGTCGAGTCCACGGTCGGCCGGCTGCTCGAGGGACGGACGCTCCGCGAGCTCGCGTCGTTGCGCATCCTCGATCCCGCCTGCGGCGCCGGCACGTTCCTGCTGGCGGCGTACGAGCGGCTGCTCGACCGGCATCTGGAGCACTACATCGACCCCGCCAACGGCGGCCCGCAGGCCTGGTCGTCCGGCAGGGCGCCGAGGCTGCGGCGGAACGGACCCGACGGCTGGCGGCTCACGACGGCGGAGCGCCGGCGGATCCTGGCGAGCGGCATCCACGGCGTCGACCTCGATGCGGATGCGGTCGAGGTCGCGAGGCTCGTCCTGCTGCTCGCGGCGCTGGACGGGGAAGACGAGCGGCAGCTTCCGCTGCTCGCCGGACGCGCGTTGCCGGAGCTGGACCGGCAGATCCGCTGCGGCGATGCGCTCGTGGGCTCCGCCTCCGGGCCGGGCCGTTGCGCGCGGGCTCTCCGCGGCGCCGGAATCCCGGACGCCTTCGACTGGGCCGACCCCGAGCGGGGCTTCGGGGCGATCGTTCGCGACGGCGGATTCGACGCGGTCGTCGGCAATCCGCCGTACCTGAACCTCAAGCGCGGGTTTCTCGAGGAGACGTACAAGCTCCGGCTCCGGCGCACCTACGCCTGTGCCGGGGGCCAGTACGATTCCTTCGCGCTCTTCGGCGAGAAGGCCGTCGAGCTGCTGCGGCCGGGCGGACGCCTCGGGCTCGTGCTTCCGCGGCCGGTGCTGGCATCCGAGAGCTACCGGTCGTTTCGCGAGATCTGCTACGCCGAGGGGCTGACGGACGTCGTCGAGTGCGGCCGGCCGTTCGCCGGGGCGGAGGTGGAGGCCGTCGTGCTCGTCGTGTGCAAGAACGGAAAGCCCGACGTCGTGAGGCTGCGGGAGCTGGCCGCCCGCGGGGTGCGGGACCTGGGCACCGCGCCCTACGACGCTTTCGGCCGTCTTCCGAACCGGAACTTCAGCTCCAGGCTGACGCCCGCGACGCTGGCGATGGTCGAGACGCTCGCGGGGATGCCGTGCCGGCTTGGAGACGTCGTGGACGTCCTGTCCCGCGGGTTGGAGTGCGGGAAGAAGGACCGCGCGGTGGTCCCCTACCGGGACGCGAGCGGCGTGCACCGGCTCGTGCGCGGAGAGGACGTCGCGCGGTACCGGATCGCGGACGCGGGACTCGGCTTCGACGAGCGGGCGAGCGGGCCGAAGGTGATCAAGGATCCGTCAATCTACGAAGTGTCGCCGAAGATCCTGCTGCGTCGCGTCGCGAACGGCATCATCGCCGCGCTGGACGAGGATCGGCGCTGGCCGCTCAACACGCTGTACTGCCTGGGTCCGCGGTGCGGGCTGTCGGCGCACGCCCTGCTCGGAATCCTGAATTCGTCCATCCCTACGATGTGGCTCAGGGTCGCGTTCCTCACGGACGACAAGCTCTTCCCGTACCTCCGGCGCTCGCAGCTCGAGGTGCTTCCGTTTCCCGATCCCGAGGGGATTGCGGACGAGCGACGCGATCGGCTGGAGGCGCTGGTACGGCGGATGATCGCCCTCACGTCCGGCGCGGCGGCCGGCGGCCGGGATCCCGGCGCTCCGGGCGGTCCGGAACGGGCGGCCGGGCGGGTGGCCGCGGCGATCGATGATCTGGTGGCGGGACTCTACGGCCTCGACGCGGGGGAGGTTCGAGGGCGCCTGCAGGTCGCCTGGCGGTGAGGGGCGGACCGGCGGCGAAGCCCTGCGAGCCGGCGTCGCCGCGTACTCGTGTCGCCGGTCAGTCGTTTCGGACCGTCCCCACAACCGAACCGCACCCTTCCGGGTGCGGCTGACGTGGCCGCGTGGGCCGCGGGCTGAAGCCCGCGGTTCGGATCCGGATTTCCGGCCCCCGGCATCAGCGGCCGAGGTACTGGTCGAGCGCGGCCACGGCGGCGGCGACTCCCTTGTCGTGGGCGAGCTTCTTGAAGCGGCCCTTTTCCGCCGCCGGCACCTGGCGCAGCCGCCCCAGGTACTGGCCCTGGAGCTTGCGGGCGGCGACGACCTTGGCCGTGCGCGTGAATTGGCGGCCGTCGCTGCGCACGATCACGCGTCCCTTGGCCGCGGGCTTCGGTTTCGCCGCGCGAGCGGTCCGGCGCTTCGCCGGCGTGGCGACCTTCGGCCTCGCGGCCGGTCGCGCCGGCGTCGCGGCGGTGCGTGCCGCGCCCGCCCGGAGCGCCGCCAGCTCCTTTTCCAGCGAGCGGATGCGGCTGGTCCGCTCCGCCGCCAGCAGCAGGACCTCGTCCGCCGTGGTCTTCCCGGCAGCGATCAGCCGTCCGACCGCATAGGCCAGGTCGAGTCCCGGAACCGCCGCGAGAGTCCCTTTCTTCGTTGTCGCCACGCTACCTCCTCCTTGTCCCCCCTCCCACACTGCGGCGCTTGCTATCGCAGCGGGGGCCTTTTGGCAAGACAATGAAATCGGCTCACCCGTTCACCAGCTCCAGCCGGCGGCGGCATTCCTCGACCGTGGCCGGCTCGCGCCCCTGGTCACGCACCATGCGTGCCGCCTTCGCGACGAGGTCGCCGTTGGAGCGCGCCATGACGCCCGGGGAGACGTAGAAGTTGTCTTCCAGACCGACGCGGACATTGCCGCCCAGGCCGATCGCCGCGGCCACGAGCCGCCACTGGTCGTCGCTGATGCCGATCACCTCCCAGTCGCTGCGCGGCGGGAGCTGTTCGACCATGCGTACCAGGTTGGGGACGGTGGGCGGGATTCCGCCCAGCACGCCGAGGATCAGGCTGTACTGGAACGGGGGCTTGAGCAGGCCCTGGTCGATGAGCGGGAAGGAGTTGGCGACGTGGCCCAGATCGAAGCACTCCATCTCGGGCTTGGACTGGGCCTCGTTCATGGCGCGCAGGATCTCCGAGATCTCGGCGAAGGGGTTGGCGAAGACGAACTCGAAGACGAACGCCTTCTTCTTGGGGTTGTACTTGGCATAATTCATGGAGCCCATGTTGAGGGCGGCGATGGCGGGCCGCAGGGCCTTGATGTGCGCGGTCTTCTGCTCCGTGGAGATGCCGATCGCGCCCGTCGAGAAGTTGATCAGGATCGGGCAGGCGTCCACGACGGCGTCGCGGATGCGGCGGTAGTCCTCGACGTCGTAGCTCGGGGCGCCGTCCGGCTTCCGGGCGTGGATGTGCACGACGGCCGCGCCCGCCTCGTACGCGCGTTTCGCCTCGGCGGCATACTCCTCCGGCGTGTAGGGGATGGAGGGGCACTGTGCGCGATCGGCGACGACGCCGGAGAGCGCGCAGGTGATCATGCACGGCCGGTCGTAGTCCTGGTTGTCCCTGGTCCACAGCGACATCGATGCCTCCTAGCGGCCCTTCCATTGTGCCGGACGCTTCTCGAAGAACGCCGTGAGCCCCTCGGCGGCATCTTCGGTGCGCAGCAGCTCGTCGAGCCTGCCGCAGAGGCTGTCCAGCGCCTCGTCGAAGCCCAGGCCCTCCGTCTCCGCGAGCGCGCGGCGGCCGGCGCGCAGCGCGAGCGGGGCGTTGCGGCGGATCGCCGCCACGGCCTGCTCGACGGTCGCGTCCAGCTCGCCCGCCGGCACCGTCCGCGTGACGAGTCCCATCGCCTCGGCCCGCTCCGCCGTCACCGGCTCGGCGGTGAGCATGAGCTCCCAAGCCTTCTTGCGCGTCGCGTTGCGCTGGATGAGCGCCGCGATCATCATCGGGAACAGCCCGACCCTGGCCTCCGGCGTGCCGAGCTTGACGCCCTCGCGTGCGTAGACGATGTCGCACGAGAGCATCAGACCCAGGCCGCCGCCGAGACAGACGCCGTTGACGCGCGCGAGGAGCGGCTTCCCGTACGTCCGAAGCCGGCGCAGGAGCGCCGCGTACCGCCGGGTTCCCGAGAGGGCACCTTCGGCGCCGAGATTGAGGTCGGCGCCGGAGCAGAACGCCGTGTCCCCGGCGCCGGTGAGGACGACCGCGCGCACGGCGTCGTCGGCCTCCGCGCGATCGAGGTGCTCGCCGAACAGGCCGAGCATCTCGCCGCTGATCGCGTTGCGCTGGGCCTCGCGGTTCATCGTCAGGCGGGCCGCGCCGTCCCGGACCTCGTACAACAGATCACTCATCCGCCGTCCCTTCCGCCGCCGGCTCCAGCTCCACCAGTTCGTCCCCGGGCTTGACGCTCGCGCCGACCTTCGCGCGGATCGCCTTGACCTTCCCGGCGCGCGGCGCGGCGAGCCGCGACTCCATCTTCATCGCCGACACGACGACCAGCTCCTGCCCGCGGCGGACCTCGTCGCCCACCTGCACCAGCACGGCGACCACCATGCTCGGGAAGGCGGGGGTTATCGCTTGGGCGGCCGAGCGGGTGCGGGGGGTCGTTTTCAGTTTTCGGTCGTCAGTTCTCGCATCGGGCAGGGGGGCGCGCACGAGGCGTGTGCGGCCGGCGTGGGAGACCCAGGTGCCGTCGGGACTCCGCGCGACATGGAGCCGTACCCTGCGCCCATCCACGAGGAGGCCGCGGGCGTCGGGGGGCGCGGCGCAGGAGACGACTTCGTGCTGCCTTCCGTCCACGACCACGCGGCGAGTGCCGTCAGCCGTGACGGGAGAAACCGACACGTCGTGCTCGCGATCGTCGATACGAAGCTTCACGAGGATGGCCTCCGCCGCTCCCTTCCCCATCTGTGTTCATCTGTGTCCATCTGTGGTTTCCTCTGTCCGGTTCCGTCCTCGACGCGCATCGGTGGCTCTTCACGCGCGGCCCCAGCCGCCCAGCCGCCGCCAGGGCGACGGATCGTCGGCCGGCGTCGTGGCCGCGGCGGCGGCGACCGCCGGCGGCGACGAGCGTTCCAGGGCCGCCGCGATCAAGGCGAGGCCATCGGCGTCCGCGGCGGGCATCCACCCGGCGAAGTGCTCCTCCAGGAAGCGCGTGTGTGTCCGGCCTTCGGCGAAGGGCGGCGAGCGCAGGACGTCGAGGAGGAACTCGGCGGGCGTGTCGACGCCGAGGACGACGAGCTCCTCGAGCGCGCGCGCGAGGCGTGCGACGGCTGCCTCGCGCGTCGGGCCGTGCGCGGCGACCTTGGCCAGGATGGGGTCGTAGTAGACGGGCACGTCGCAGCCGGAATACACGCCGGAGTCGCAGCGCACGCCGGGGCCCTCGGGGTGGCGGACGAGCAGGATGCGGCCGGGGGACGGGGCGAAGCCGCGCCGGGGGTCTTCGGCGTAGATCCGGGCCTCGATCGCGTGGCCGCGCCGCGTCACCTGTTCCTGGGAGAACGGGAGGGGCGCGCCGGCGGCGATTTCGAGCTGCAGGCGGACGAGGTCGAGGCCGGTGACCAGCTCCGTGACGGGGTGTTCGACCTGGATCCGCGCATTGACCTCGAGGAAGTGGAACTCGCGACCGTGGAGCAGGAATTCGACGGTGCCGGCGTTGACGTAGCCGGCGGCCCGTGCCGCGGCGACGGCCGCGCGGCCCATCCGCTCGCGCAGCTCGTCGTCCACCGCCGGGCTCGGCGTCTCCTCGAGGACCTTCTGATGCCGCCGTTGCACCGAGCACTCGCGCTCGAACAGGTGCACGACGTGGCCCTGGGCGTCGGCGAGGATCTGGAACTCGACGTGGCGGGGCCGGTCGAGGTAGCGCTCGAGGTAGACCGACCCGTCGGCGAACGCGGTCGCGGCCTCGCTGGCGGCCGCCTGCGCGGCCGCGCGCAGCTCCGCGGGCGTCGCAGCCACTCGCATTCCCTTGCCGCCGCCGCCCGCGGCGGCCTTGACCAGGACGGGGTAGCCGATGCGGTCGGCCGCGGCGGCGAGCTTGTCGGGGTCGGCCTCCGGCGCGTCCATGCCGGGGATGAGCGGCACGCCGGCGGCGGCGGCCGTGCGCCGTGCCTCGGTCTTGTCGCCCACGCGGGCCAGCGCGTCGGCGGGCGGGCCGACGAAGACGAGGCCTGCGGCGGCGACGCGTCGGGCGAAGGCGGCGTTCTCGGAGAGGAACCCGTAGCCGGGGTGGACGGCCTGCGCGCCGGTGCTGCGGGCGGCAGCGACGAGCTTGTCCATGTCGAGGTAGCTCGTGGACGGCCGGGGATCGCCCAGCGGCACGGCCTCGTCGGCGAGCTGCACGTGGAGGGCGTCGCGGTCGGCGTCCGAGTACACGGCGACGGAGGCGATGCCCATTTCGCGCAGGGTGCGCAGGACGCGCACGGCGATCTCCCCGCGGTTGGCGACCAGCACCTTGGTGAACATCGTCTCCCCTACATCCGGAACGTGCCGTGGCCCTGGCGGCGGCCGTCGAGCGGGGCGTTGCGGGTGGCGGCGAGCGCCAGGCCGAGGACGTCGCGGGTCTTGGCGGGGTCGAGGATGCCGTCGTCCCACAGGTTGGCGGTGCTGTGGTACGCGCCGCCCTCCTGGTCGGCGGCGGCGAGGATGGGGCCGCGGATCATCTCGACCGCCTCGGCCGGCAGGGGCGGCTGTCCTTCGCGGGCGAGCTGCTCGTTCTTGACGCTGATCAGCACGGTGGCCGCCTGCTCGCCGCCCATGACGCCGATGCGGGCGTTGGGCCACATCCAGAGGAAGCGGGGCGAGTAGGCGCGGCCGCACATGCCGTAGTTGCCGGCGCCGAACGAGGCGCCGACGATGACGGTGAGCTTGGGCACCGTGGCCGTGGCCACGGCGTTGACCATCTTGTGTCCGTCCTTGGTGATGCCGCCGCGTTCGTACTCCCGTCCGATGATGTAGCCGGTGATGTTCTGCAGGAAGACCAGGGGGATGCCCTGGCGGTCGCAGAGCTGGATGAACTGGGTGGCCTTGAGGGCGCTCTGGGAGAGGAGGACGCCGTTGTTGCCCAGGATGCCGACGAGGAATCCGTGCAGGTACGCCCAGCCGCAGACGAGGGTCGGTCCGTACAGCTCCTTGAACTCGAGGAACTCGGAGCCGTCGACCAGGCGGGCGAGCAGCTCCCGGACGTCGTAGGCGGTCTGGAGCGACCGGGGGACGATCCCGTAGAGCTGTTCCGCCGGGTAGAGCGGCTCGCGGGGCGGGCGTCCGGGGAAGTCGGCCTTGCGTGCCGCCGGGAGGGTGCCGACGATGTCGCGGACGATGCGGATGGCGTCGGCGTCGTCGTCGGCCGGGTAGTCCGAGACGCCGGATTCGCGGCAGTGGACGTCGGCGCCGCCGAGCTCCTCCGCGGACACGTCCTCGCCGGTCGCGGGGCGGACGAGCGGTGGTCCGCCGAGGAAGATGGCGCCGGTGCCGCGGACGTGGACGACGTGGTCGGACATGGCGGGGATGTAGGCGCCGCCGGCGGTGCACAGGCCCATCACGGCGGTGATCTGCGGGATGTCGAGCTTCGACATCTGGGCCTGGTTGTAGAAGATCCGCCCGCCGTCGTCGATGTCGGGGAAGATCTCGGACTGCAGGGGCAGGAAGGCGCCGCCGGAATCGACCAGGGTGATCATCGGCAGGCGGTTCTCCATGGCGATGGCCTGCACGCGGAGCGACTTCTTGACGCCCAGCGGGTAGATCGTGCCGCCCTTGATCATCGGGTCGTTGGCGTGCACGACGACCTCGCGGCCGCGGACGACGCCGATGCCCGAGCGGCTGCCGGCGCCGTGGACGCCGCCGTCGTACATTCCGCGCGCGGCCAGCGGGGCGATCTCGAGCCAGGGCGTGTCGGGGTCGAGCAGCAGCTCCAGGCGTTCCTGGACCGGCAGCTTGCCCAGCTCGGCGTTGCGCTGCCGCGCCTTCTCCGAGCGTCCCTCCCGCGCCGTCCGCAGCTCGCGCTCCAGCTCCTCGACCAGCGCCTTCATCGCCGCGAAGTTCTCGCGGTAGGTCGCGCCCGAAGTGTCGATCCGGGACTCGAGGACGTTCATCGGGTCACCTTCACGGCCGTTCCAATAGTTCATCCGCGATGGCCATTCTCGCGGTCTCGACGGTGGAGCCCATCGCCGCGAGGGTCTTGGCGTCGCGCCACGCCCGTTCGACGTCGTTGCCGGCGACGCAGCCGTGTCCCGCCAGGACGGACATCGCGCCGCTCGTCACGCGCTCGCCGGTCTCCGCGCAGAAGACCTTGGCGCAGCGGACCAGCACGTTCGCCTCCTCGCCGGCCTCGGAGACCATCCATGCCGCCCGGCACGCCAGCAGCTCGGCGGTCTGGGTCAGCGCCAGCAGCTCGGCCAGCTTGAAGGCGATCTCCTGGCGGGCGACGAGCGGCTTTCCCCCGCGGCGGTGCGACTCGGCGTGCGCCTTCGCGGCGGCCCATGCGGCGCGCATCCGCCCGACGCTCGCGGCGGCCAACCCGAGGTCGCGTGCGCGGCGCACGCGGCATTCGACGGCGGGGCCGTCGAACGGGCCCATCACCGCGTCCGCCTGGACCGGTGCATCGGCCAGCTCGAGCGGGGCGGCGGCGAGGCCGTGGAGGCCGATCAGCGGCAGGCGATTGCCGACGTGCACGCCGGCGTCGCCGGGTCGCAGGACCGCGACGAGGGTCTTGCCGCCGGCGTCGGCGAACACGGCGAGGTAGTCGGCGATGGGCGCGCCGGCCAGGAAGGGCCGCCGGCCGCGCAGGATCCAGCCGCCGCCGGGCGCCGGCGTTGCGGTGGGAGTGCCGTCGGCCGCGCCGCCGGGATCGGGCAACGCCACGGTCGCGAGCCGCTCGCCGGCGCGCAGCGCCGCGAGGAGGCCGTGCCGGAGTTTTTCGGAGCCGTGTTCCGCGACCAGGTCGGCGCACTGGCGGGTTGCCTGGACGGCGACCAGGAAGGACGCGGAGGCCGCGCCGAGCTCGAGGTCGGCCGCCAGCAGCGCCAGCGCGGCGCTCTCGTCGCCGGGAACGGGCGCGGAGGCGAAGACGTGCAGCTCGGCCAGCCTGCGCTGCAGGTGGACGGTCATCCCCCGGAGTCCCGGCGTGCCCTCGTCCTCGGCCGCCCGCAGGCGCGCGCGCTCGGCGTCGTCGAGGAAGGCGGCGACGGTGTTCCGCGCCGCCCGCTGTTCCGGTGTCCAGTCGAAGTCCATGGTCGGTGCTCACATCAGCCGCGAGATGATCAGCTTCTGGATATCCGAGGTGCCGCCGCCGATCGGGGCGAGGCGTCCGTCGCGGAAGACGCGCTCGACGTCGTACTCGTGGCAGTACCCGTAGCCGCCGTGGAGCACGACGGCGTCGTTGCACGGCCGGAGCGACTCGTCGCCGGCGAAGAGCTTGGCCACGGCGGCGTCGAGGTGGTTGACGCCGCGCCCGCGGTCCTTGAGCCAGGCGATGCGGTAGACGAGCGTGCGCGCGGCCTCGAGGAAGATCTTGAGGTCGGCGATCTTGTGCTTCACCGCCTGGAAGGCGGCGATCGGCCGGCCGAACTGCTCGCGCTCCTTGGCATAGCGGCAGCAGCGCTCGACGAGGAACTCAAACGCGCCGACGAAGGGGGCCAGGAGCGCGCTGCGATCCCACTCCACGGTCTGCATGGCCATGCCGAAGCCCGCACCCGGCTCGCCCAGGAGGTTCTCGTCGGGGACGAAGCAATCCTCGAGGATCAGCTCGGAGGTGGGCGAGGTGCGGACGCCCATCTTGTGCAGGCTGCGGCCGACGGAGAAGCCCGGGGTGCCCTTCTCGACGACGAAGGCGGAGATGCCGGCGTGGCCGGCGTTGGGAGCGGTCTTGGCGTAGATGACGGCGACGTCGGCGATCGCGCCGTTGGTGATGAACATCTTGGTGCCGTTGAGCAGCCATCCGCCGTCGCGGCGGTCGGCCCGGGTGCGCAGCGCGGCGACGTCGGAGCCCGCGCCGGGCTCGGTCAGGCCCATGCAGCCGATCCACTCGCCCGAGGCCAGCTTCGGCAGGCAGCGTTTGCGGACGGCTTCGGAGCCGTGGACGAGGATGGTGTCGCCGCAGAGGAAGCTGTGGGCGCCGTAGGAGAGGGTGAGGCCGCCGTCGACGCCGGCGGCGCCGAGGGCCTCGCCGACGACGACGCAGCTCGTGACCGTCCCGCCGCCCCCGCCGTACTCGGGCGGGAAGTGCAGGCCGAAGATGCCCAGCTCGCCGAGCTTGTTCCACGAGGCGCGGTCGAACGTGGAGGCCAGCTCGTGCTCGCGCACGCGTGGGACGATTTCGTTGCGTGCGAAGCGCAGCACCTGTTCGCGCAGCATCTTCTGCTCGTCGGTCAACCGGAAATCCATCCGCGCCTCTCCCCGGCCCAGGTGGGCCTTCGGCTTTTACGGCGCGGGGGAGGCGCGCGTCAAGCTGGAAGGTCCCGGTCAGGGAGGGGAGGGGCAATGTAAATGCTGAAACATGCGATTGAAAGCCGACAACGGCGGGCTCGGCACAACGCCGGACCGGAAACGGACAAGGGAAGACCGGAAATGCGCTTTCCGTCTTGCATTGCGTGTCGTGGTTTCCTCATTGTGCCGCGCCTGCCCGTTTCCGGTTTGTTATCGCATGTTTCAGCATTCACATTGCCCCTGCGCCTCCCCCGCATCGCCCCGCCTTCCTCCCCCGGCGGCGCCGCCTCCTCCGATAACTTTGAGACCCTCCGATTCCGCTCCTATGCTCTGCGCCGAAGCGCGCGCGGCGTGCTCCCGGCGGGGGAAGGGGTGGTGGGCGATGGGCGTGGGGACTGCCGAGATCAAGAGGCTGTGGGAACGGATGGCCGGCGGGCCGCCGGGGCAGAGGCTCTGGCCGCGGCTGGTGCGCGAGGGGGAGGGGGCGGGAGCGGAGACGGCCGCGGCCCCCGATGGGGCGACCGCGGGGGGGGAGGTCGTGGCCGGCGCGAAGCCGCTGCCGGAGGCGCGCCGCTGTGCGCCGGGGCGGCTGCGCTCGTTCGCGCTACGGCAGCGATGGATGTTGGTGGACGGTCTCCGGACGGCGTTCTGCGACGCGGGCGTCGGGCCGGCGGTCGTGTTCGTGCACGGGGCGGGGGGGAACCTGACGCACTGGGCGCACGTGGCGCTGCGGTTCGTGGAGGGGAACCGGGTCGTCGCGCTCGACCTGCCGGGGTGCGGCGAGAGCGAGGGGGAGCGCGGGGCGCCGTTGGTGCAGCGCGGGGCCGCGCAGCTCGGACGGCTGCTGGACGCGCTCGGGATCGAGAGCGCCGCGGTGGTCGGGCACGGGCTGGGCGCGGCGGTCGCGGTGGAGCTGTCGCTGCGGCGGCCGTCGCTGGTGACGGGGCTGGCGCTGTTCGATCCGGCGGGATTGGCGCCCGCGCCGGTTTGGCCGCGGGTAGCGGGTGAAGTGCTGCTGCGAACGGGGCTGATGGGGTCGCTATTGCCGTCGGTTTGGCGGCGGGCGCTGGAAGGGTTGTTCGTCGCGCGGAACGAGTACACGTCGGCGTTCGTGCACGAGCTGGTCGAGGGGTACACGGGGGGCGAGCTGCGAGTCCTGGCGGAGGCGATGGCGGGGTTGCGGGTCGAGCTGCTGGGGCGGGACGTGGCGGGGACGTTCGAGTACGTCGGTGCGCCGACGCTGCTGGCGTGGGGGGACGGCGACCGGCTGGTCGATCGGCGGGCGATGCGGGCGCTGGCGGAGCGGCGGCGGGGGACCCTCGTCCGCGAGATCCGCGGGTGCGGGATGATGCCGATCATCGAGCGGCCTGGGGAGGTCGCGGCGTTGGTGCGCGAGTTCCTGGCGCGGTCCGGGCCGGCGGCGCGAGCGGTCCCTTCGACAAGCTCAGGGCAGGGCGAGCGGCCGGGCGGGGAGCGAGCGGCCGAGGGGGCGGGGGGGGAGCGAGCGGACGAGGGGTCGGGGGGGGAGCGAGCGGACGAGGGGTCGGGGGGGGAGCCCGTGAGCCGCGGCGTTTCCCGTCGGCGGGGGCTGCCGCGCGCGCTGCTGTAGTCGAGGGTCAGCCGGTCACGGGGAGGGAGCAGTAGCCCCATTCGCGCTCGCAGACGAGGCCGGGGCCGCAGTCGGCGTTGCGTTCGCAGCCGTCGCCGTCGGCGCCGCCGGGGCCGAGGCAGGCGCGCCAGCTTCCGCCGGAGAGGCCGCAGCGCAGCTCCGGGGCGCGGCAGTCGGCGTCCACGGCGCAGGTGTCGCCGCGGTTGCCGGCTGAGCAGGTCGAGCCGATGCAGCGGAAGCCGTCGGCGCAATCCTCGTCGAGGTCGCAGACGTCGCCCGAGACGCCGGGGCGGCAGACGGCGCCGGAGCAGTGCAGGCCGTCCTCGCAGTCGCTTTCGGTTTCGCAGGCCGCGCCGCGGCCGCCTTCCGGTCCGACGCACTTCTGGGACGCGGCGCACCGCAGGCCGTCCTTGCACTCGATGCTGTCGCGGCACACGGCGCCTCGCTCCAGCCGGGTGCGGCAGCGGCTTTCCGGGCCGCAGATCAGCCCGGCCGCGCAGTCGCCGTCGTTCTCGCAGACGTCGCCGCGGGGTCCGCCGGGGCCGAGGCACCGTGCGGCGACGCAGCGCAACGGGTCCGCGCAGCTCGCCTGCGCGTCGCACGCCTCGCCGCGTCGCGGCTTGCGCCGGCAGGTCCCGTCCTCCTCGTGCCGCGGGAAGGCGCCGGGCTCGGACTTCGCGGCGGCGCAGAACAGGCCGCCGGCGCAGTCGCGTTCGGAGGCGCAGGAGTCCCCGGCGGCGCCGGGGAGGGAGCAGGCGTTGCGCCGGCAGGCCAGGGGGAACCGGCACTGGGCGTCCGAGCCGCACTCGTAGCCGCGTCCGCCGATGACGAGGCACCGCCCGCCTGCGCACTCGAGGCCGTCGGGGCACGGCGCTTCCCGGTCGCAGCGGTCGCCGAAGCCCGGCGGGTCGAGGAAGACGCTGGTCGTGGCCGTCGCGTCCGCGCACGGCGCGCCCGCGCCCGCGGCCGTCGCGGGAGCTTCCGTCGGCTCGACCGCGGGCGTCGGGGTGCTCGTCGCGCCCGGCGGAACCGGGGAGGGCGTCGCGCAGGAGGCCGCGGCCGCGCAGAGCGCGAGCGTCGCGGCGAAGTCGTGGATGGTTCGTCGGTCCTTCGGGGTCTTCCAGCTCGTCGGTTGCATCGCGCCACCTCACGCCGCGGCCCCTCCCTACGTGGGAGCGGGGCCCGGCGATCCATGGCGCCGGAGCGGGACGGGTCGCTACTCGGGCTTGCCCGTCACGAGCACGTCGTTCAGGGCGCCCTGGTGCACGCGGATCATGTCCATGCACTTCTCGACCTCGTTCTTGGGCATGGTCATGATATCCTTGGCTTCGCACTGGAGGTACTCGACCGGCAGCTTGACGCACCAGGCGTCGAACTCGGCCTTGTGCTTCGGCCCTTCCTCCGCGAACATCTTGATCGGTCCCTCGACGCGATCCTTGTAGATCGTCTCGCACAGCGCCTTCGGATCCGTCGGCTCCCCGCCGGCGCTCTTCTTGCAGGCGAGCGAGCCCAGCACCGCCACGAACAGCACAAGCGCGATCACCACCACCTTGTTCATCGGTCTCCTCCTTCCCTCCCGGGAGGGGCTGGTCTTACCACCGGCGTGCGTCGGACGGCAAGTCCGGCCGGGACACCGACCGACGCGGGATTGCGACTCCGATGACGATGTGGCAAGACCGGCAGGACGGAGGGAACCCATGCCGACGAAGTCCAAGGCCCGTCCCAAGCCCGCCCGAGTCCGAGCCGGAGCTGCCGCCCCACCGCTCCACCGCTCCACCGCTCCACGTCCCGAGCGAACGGTCACGCTGCGGGTGAACGGGCTGGCCCACGTGTTCGAGGTGGGTCGGGACCTGGAGGCTTCGACGACGCTGGCGTGGCTGCTGCGCGAGCGGTTGGGCCTTACGGGGCTCAAGACGTCGTGCGGGGAGGGCGCGTGCGGCGCGTGCACGGTGCTCCTGGACGGCAGGCCGATCTTCTCGTGCATGACGCTGGCGGTGGAGGCCGCGGGGCACGAGGTGGAGACGATCGAGGGGGTGTCCGAGGACGACCCGGTGGTGCAGGCGTTCGCGGGGCAGTGCGAGCCGGGGTACGGCACTGCCGTGCAGTGCGGCTTCTGTACCCCCGGCTACGTGATGGCGGCGCGCGGGCTTCTGGCGGAGAATCCGCACCCGACGCTCGAGGAGGTCAAGGAGGGCCTGTCCGGCCACGTCTGCCGCTGCGGCTGCTACGCCGGGATCGCGCAGGCGGTGCTGCACGCCTCGGAGAAGGCCGGCGGGCGGGGAGGTGCGCGATGAGGGCCCCCTTCAGGCAGCGCAAGGAGCGCAAGTTCATCGGGGGCTACCGCCCGCGGATCGACGGCCTGGAGAAGGCCACGGGCCGCGCGTTGTACGCGGACGACGTCTCCGTGCACCACCGCTTCCCGGACCTGTTGCACGCCAAGATCCTGCGCAGCCCGTACGCGCACGCCCGGATCAAGGCCGTGGACGCCACCGAGGCGGAGAAGCTGCCGGGGGTGAAGGCGGTCCTCACGTTCCGCGATCCCGAGGTCGCGCGGCTGCGGCCGACCTCGGCGGGCTGGACGGACGGGGTGGACACGGTCTCGTACGAACGGATGATGTGGAAGAAGTTCCGCGACCGCCGGGTGCTCGACGACACGGTTCGCTGGGTCGGCGACGAGGCGGGCGTGGTGGTGGCGGCGGAGAGCGAGGCGATCGCGGAGGAGGCGCTGCGGCGGCTGAAGATCGACTGGGAGGTCCTGCCGTTCGTGCTCGATCCGCTGGAGGCGATGAAGCCGGGGGCGCCCGCGGTCCACCCCGAGGTGACGGCGACCAACGTGCTGTCGCCGGACCCGGTCGGGGGGGAGAACGTCTACCTGACCAAGGGCGACGTGGAGCGGGCGTTCGCGGAGGTGGACGTGGTCGTCGAGGGGACTTCGACCTACCACAACGCCAACCAGGGCTCGCTGGACCACTGGTGCTGCACGGCGAAGTGGGAGCGCGACGTGCTGACGATCTGGTCGAACACGTACGAGGCGGATCAGACGCGGATGCACGTGAGCCAAATGTTGGACCTGCCGCTGGACAAGGTGCGGGTGGTCTGCCATTACGTCGGCGGTCAGTTCGGGCGCAACGACACGGGCGAGCAGCCGTTCTACCTCTTCACGGCGCTCCTGGCGAAGCGCACGGGGCGGCCGGTGAAGTTCCGGCACACGCGGCGGGAAGCGTTCCACGACTCGCGGCAGCCGGCGATCTACACCGGCAAGCTCGGGGCGCGGAAGGACGGCACGATCACGGCCGCCTCGTTCAAGGCCGTCGGCAACATCGGCGCCTACGCCGATCATTCGATGTTAGCGCTGAAATTCGCGCCGGCCGAGGTGGCGGAGGTGTGCTTCGCGCACATCCCGAACCTCAAGATGGAGGCTTATGGCGTCTATACCAACAAGCTGCCGGCCTGCATGATGCGCGGCGTCGGGAACTCGCAGCTCAACCTGGTGCTGGCGCACGTCGTCGATCTTCTGGCGGAGAAGCTGGGAATGGACCCGCTGGAGCTGGTGCGCAAGAATTTCGGCCACCAGTGGGAGACGCTGCCGGACAAGAGCCTCTCGGCGGTGCTGGAGGAGGGCGCGCGGCGGATCGGCTGGGCGGAGAAGCGCCACGCGCCTGGTGCGGGTCCCGTGTTCGAAGGCACGAAGCGGCGCGGGGTGGGGTTCTCGTTCCACCCCGGCTGGCACGCGGCCTGGCAGGAGCTGCGCCGGGGCCAGATCCAGGTCTCGCTGCGCCTCAACCCCGACGGGACGGTGCTCCTGGACGCGCCCACGGTGGAGACGGGGCCCGGTTCGAACACCTGCAACGTGCTCGGGTGCGCCGAGGCGTTGGGGTTCCTGGGCATCCGGCCGGAGGACGTGCACTGGATTGCGTCGGTGGACACGGAGCGGAGCCTGAAGGACACGGTGCAGACGGACAGCGCGGTCTCGTTCCTGCAGTCGGAAGTGATGGCCGAGGCGGCGCTGGAGCTCAGGGCGAAGATCCTGGCGCTGGCGGCGGAGAAGCTCGGCGCGAAGGAGGAGGAGCTGGACGTCGTCGGCGGGCGGATCGTGCGCCGCGGGTCGCCCGAGCCGGGCACCGATTTCCGGAAGATCCTCTGGCAGGGCGATTTGGTGCCGATCGTCGTCGTCGCGAGCCGCAAGCCGCTCGCCGAGAAGACGGGCGTGCCGTATCTGGGGGCGTTCGCCGAGGTGGAGGTGGACGCGGCGACGGGGCGGACGGACGTGCTCAAGCTGATCATCCTCAACGACTGCGGGACGGTGATGTACGCCTCCGGGGCCGAGGCGCAGCAGCTCGGGGGGCAGGTCGCGGGGGTGGGCGAGTCGCTGTACGAGGAGATCGTCTACGACCGGGCGACGGGGGTGCCGCTCAACTTCAACTGGGTCGACTACAAGATCCCGACCATGGCGGACATGCCCGACATCGAGCCGGTGCTGCTCGAGGTCTGGCGGGGCGCGGGCGAGTACGGGGCGTGCGGCATCGGCGAGTCGGTGCTGACGTGCACGCCGCGCGCGATCCTCAACGCGATCCACCAGGCGATCGGCGTGCGCATCGATGACATTCCGGTCACGCCGCAGAAGATCCTTGCGGCGCTCCGCGCGATCTGAGGTGCAGTGATGGCATTGCGAGATTTCCGCCACACCGACGCGACTTCGCTCGAGCAGGCCGCGGCGCTGGCCGCTCCGGGCCCCGAGAAGGTCGCGGTCATCGCGGGCGGCACGGATCTGCTGGGCGCGCTCAAGGACAACGTCCATTCCGAGTATCCGGAGCTGCTCGTCAACCTCAAGACGGTGGACGGCTTCCGCGGCGTCTCGGAGGACAGGCGGGGGCTGCGCATCGGAGCGCTGACGTCGTTGCACGACCTGGCGTCGCACCCGGTGGTGCGCACCAAGGCCCCGGTGCTGGCCGAGGCGGCGCGGAGCGTTGCGTCGCCGGAGCTGCGGCGCATGGGCACTGCCGGCGGCAACGTGTGCCAGGAGCCGCGCTGCTGGTACTACCGTTCTCCCGACGACCGCTTCCACTGCCTGCGCAAGGGCGGCGACCGCTGCAACGCGATGTTGGGCGAGAACCGCTACCACTCGATTTTCGGCGCGGCACGGGTCGCCGACCCGTCGTGCACGCAGCACTGTCCGGCGCACGTCGCGATCCCGTCCTACATGGCGCGGATCCGCGCGGGCGACATGCGTTCGGCGGCGGAGATCGTGCTCGACTGCAACCCGATGCCTGCGATCACGGGGCGGGTGTGCCCGCACTACTGCGAGCGGAGCTGCAACCGCTGCGACTTCGACGAGCCGGTGTCGGTGCGGCAGGTGGAGCGCTCGCTGGGCGACTGGGTGCTGGAGCACGCGGCGGAGCTGTACGTCGCGCCGAAGAAGCGGACGAGCAAGCGCGTGGCGGTGATCGGGGCCGGACCGGCGGGATTGTCGGCGGCGTTCTACCTGCGGCGGATGGGGCACGGGGTGACCGTGTTCGACGCGCTGCCCGAGGCGGGCGGGATGCTGGTCGGCGGCATTCCGGCCTACCGCTTGCCGGGCGAGGTGGTACGGCGGCAGGTCGCGGCGTACGCGGGGATGGGGATCGAGTTCCGGCTGGGCGAGGCGGTGGGGAAGGGGCAAGCGGGAGCGGGGGAGCGGTGGAGCGGTGGAGCGGTGGGGAGGGGGAGCGAGCGCTCGAGCGGTTGGGGGAAGGGAAAGACGTCGTTGGCGGCGCTGCGGAGGGCATACGACGCGGTGTTCCTGGGAACCGGCGCGTGGAAGGAGAAGCGGCTGGGGCTGGCGGACGAGGAGAAGCTCGATTCCGGTCTGCGGTTCCTGTCGGACGCCCGGAGCGGCGCCGTGAAGCCGGTCGGCCGCCGGGTGCTGGTGATCGGCGGCGGGAACGTGGCGGTCGACGTCGCCATCTCGGCGCTGCGGCTGGGGGCGAAGGAAGTGACGATGGCGTGTCTGGAGCGCCGCGACCAGATGCCGGCGTTCCCGGAGGACATCGAGCAGGCGCAGCTCGAGCGGGTGAAGATCCTGCCGTCGTGGGGGCCGAGCCGCGTGCTGTTGCAGGGCGGGGTTCTGGCCGGCATGGAGCTGGTGCGCTGCACGGACGTGTTCGACGCGAAGGGGCGGTTCGCGCCGGCGTTCGATCCTGGGACGAAGACGACGGTGGAGGCGGACCAGGTGCTGGTGGCGATCGGGACGGGGGTGGACGTCTCGTATGCGGGGAAGACGGTCCGCATTGCCGGCAGCAAGCCGGTGGTCGACGAGGCGACGGGCGCGACGAGCGCGCGGGGGGTGTTCGCCGGTGGCGACATGGCCCGCGGGCCGGCGTCGGTGGTGGAGGCGCTGGCGGCGGGGCGGAGGGCTGCGGAGGCGATCCACCGCGAGCTGAGTGGCGAAGCCGCGGGGAGCGCGCGCGACGAGATTTCCCTTCGGCTTCGCTCAGGGCAGTCACGCAAAGCTCGCCAAGAACGCCAAGGACGCAAAGGGGGAGGGGAAGAGGGGGCGGGGGGCGGGCGGTCGTGCTGCGAGCCGGCGGCGCTGGGGCGGAGCCGGCGGGCTTCCACGGTCGAGGCGCCGGTGGGGAAGAGGACGATCGGGGGGGAGGATCGGGCGACGCTCGGGGCAGGGGAGGCGGGGGCGGAGGCGCATCGCTGCCTGGACTGCGGGTGCGTGGCGGTGAACGCGTCCGACCTGGCGACGGCGCTGCTGGCGTTGAAGGCGTCGATCCGGACCAACCGGCGGACGATTGCGGCGGAGGAGTTCTTCGACGCGCGGCCGCGGCGCTCGACGGTGCTGGAGCCTGGCGAGCTGGTGACGGAGCTGGTGGTGCCGGCGCCGCCGGCAGGTGCGCGACAGGCATTCCTCAAGTTCCGGACGCGGCGATCGATCGATTTCCCGATCGCGAGCGTGGCCGTGGTCTTGGAGATGGAACGGGGACGGATCTCCGAGGCGCGGATTGCGCTGGGGGCGGTGGCGCCGGTCCCGGTGCGGGCGGCGGCGGCGGAGGCGTTCCTGCGGGGCAAGCGTCCCGACGCGGCGACGGCGGCGCAGGCCGCGGCGCTGGCCGTGGAGGGGGCGACGCCGTTGGGCGACAACCGCTTCAAGCTGCCGATCGTGAGGGCGCTGGTGGAGCGGGCCATTCGAGCCGGGTAGCGCTCGCCCGCGGCTTTCTTGTGCTGCCGGCGGGACTCGTCGGACCGGCGGACGGCGACACCTGTCACGCAGTTGCTTGACGCGACGGCGCAACATGAAGAAGCCCATGACGAAGGACTTGGGAAACAAGGCAGGAGGCCGACGGGAATGCCACGGAAGTCGGGAACGAAGACCACCGCCGTGTACATCGTCCGTGCGTCAGACGCGCCGTGGGGCGACTACGGGCACATCCTGGTGCACGGGATGACGGGACATCTAGGACGGTTGGACGGCCGCCTTCAACTCGAACGGACGGGCCCCTTCATTCCGCCCACGACGCATCCCGGGGGCCGCGACATCGTCCTGACGGACTGGGCCAAGCGGCTGCTGGAGACATCGCTGGCCGGCCTCCACTTCCGTTCGGTCTCGTTGGCGAAAATCGTGCACCTCGACTGGCGCAGATGGGACCCATCTGCCCCCGAGCCCGCAGAGTACCCGCAAAGCGGCGAACCCGAGGACTACATCCTCGAGCGGAAGCACGACGAATCCCTGGCCGACGAGATGGGGCCCGTTTGGGAACTCCGGCCCGACATCGACCCTGCTATCCAGGACCGGGGGAAGTTCGTCGTCAGTGCGTACCGGGGCCAGCCGCTCGTCCGCGCCTCCGAACTCGGAGGGTACTCCTTCGTCTCGGCTGCCATGAGAGACGCCTTGGAGCGAGTCGGTCGGCCTTGGATCGAGTTCCGGCCCGCGTAGTTGCACTCCGTCGGAACGCCGTCATGAGGAAGTCCAGGGAATTCATTGGACCGACTCTCGACGAAGAGCCCATCTTCTGGCCGCGTGGCGCGGCCGCCGGTTACATGGCACGAGCTGGGGGGTCACCTGAATGCTTGAAGGCATGAAGGTCCGGTTGTCGCGGTCTCTCCTCGGCGCTACCATGCGGAAGCGGAGGTCGAGGACATGGTGACGCACACGACGGAAGTGAAAGTGGAACCGGGCGGCACGGTCACCGTCACCGGTGTTCCTTTCCCGCCGGGCACCGAGGTGGAGGTCATCGTGCTGGTTCGGGAGGAAGCCGGACCCTCGAAATATCCGCTGCGCGGGACCGGCTACCGCTTCGACGATCCGTTCTCACCGGCCGGCGTGGACGAATGGGAGACCGGCCGGTGATCCTGATCGAGACGCACATCTGGGTCTGGTGGGTGCAAGGCGACCCACGGCTGACGGGTCTGCAGGACGCCTTCCTTGCGGCGCATGAATCCACCGGTATCGGCGTGAGCACCATCACGTTGTGGGAGGTGGCGAAGCTGGTTGAACACGGCCGGCTGACGCTGCCGACCGCCATCGAGGAGTGGTACAACGTGGCGCTGAAGTACCCCGGGATCCAGCTCGTTGATCTGTCCCCGGCCATCGCCGCGGAATCGACCCGGCTGCCCGGACAGTTCCACGCCGACCCGGCGGACCAGATCATCGTGGCGACGAGTCGCGTTCTTCGCTGTCCTCTGGTCTCGTCCGACGGACGGATCCGCCGCTACGAACACGTCGTCCACGGACCCTAGGGAGGATCCGGGCCTCAGGTCCGCTCGAAGTGCCGCTGCCGCTCCCAGCAGGTGACGGCCTCGTTGAACTTGCGGAGCTCGGTCCGGGCGGCGTGGAGGTAGTGCTCGACCACGTCGACGCCGAACGCCTCGCGCGCGAAGCTCGAGCGTTCCAGCGCCTCGATCGCGGCGGGCAGGGTGTCCGGGACGCGGTCGAGGCTCTGGGCGGCGTAGGCGTCGCCGCAGAACGGCGTAGGCGGCTCCAGGCCGCGCTGGATGCCGTCGAGCCCAGCGGCGATGGTCGCGGCGAGCGCGAGGTAGGGATTCGCGTCGGCGCCGGGGATGCGGTTCTCGACGCGCAGGCTCGCGCCGCGCCCGACCGAGCGGAAGCCGACGGTGCGGTTGTCGACGCACCAGCCGAGCCGCGTGGGGGCGAAGGTCGCCGCCTGATAACGTTTGTAGGAGTTCACGAACGGCGCCCAGAAGAGCATCAGCTCCTTGGCGTGGGCGAGCTGGCCGGCGAGGAACGAGCCGAAGATCTTCCCCATGCCGTGCGGCGCGGCAGGATCGAAGAAGCGCGACTGCCGCCCGTCGGGGTCCCAGAGGCTCGCGTGGAGGTGGCAGCTCGAGCCCGCGTGCTTCTCGTGCCACTTGGCCATGAAGGTCAGGGACACGCCGTGCAGGCTCGCCAGCTCCTTCGCCCCTTCCTTGTAGAGGACGTGGCGGTCGGCCGTCTCGAGCGGGTCGGCGTAGCGCAGGTTGATCTCCTGCTGTCCCGGACCCCACTCGCCCTTGCTGAACTCGATGGGGATTCCGGCCGCCTCCATGCCATTGCGGATGGCGCGCACGACGAACTCCTCCCGGGTCCCCTGGAGCACGTGATAGTCCTCGACGAACGAAGCGTAGGGCGTGAGGTCGTGGTAGCGCTTGCGGGCGGCCTCCTCGTAGGTCTCGCGGAAGAGGAAGAACTCCAGCTCGGAAGCGGTCATGGCGCGGAAGCCCGCGTCGGCCAGGCGTGCAACCTGGCGGCGGAGGATTTCGCGCGGTGCGACGGCAACCGGCTCGTCCTCGTCCCCGCGGCGCACGTCGCACAGGACGTAGGCCGTCTTCTCGAGCCAGGGCCACAGGCGCAGCGTTTGCAGATCAGGGACGAGGTGGACGTCGCCGTAGCCTGTCGCCCAGCTCGCGAAGGCGTAGCCCGGCACCGGGTCCATCTCCACGTCGCACGCCAGCAGGTAGTCGCAGGCGTGGATCCCCTCGGTCGCCGCCTTCTCGACGAAGTACCGACCCGTGACCCGCTTGCCCATCAGCCGTCCGAACATGTCCGGAAAGGCGGTCACGACCGTGTCGATGTCGCCCTTCCGGACGAGCTCCACGAGCTCCTGCAGGCCGATGCGTCCCGGTTCCCGATGTTCCATCCATGACCCCCTGCGCCGCGAAGCGGCGTCAGCTCATCCTGCCGGTCATCGCCCGTTCGATGAGGCCGCGCAGGGCCTTCCTGTCGAGCGGGACCGGGTTGGTGCCGGCGGTCGGGTCGGCCGCCGCGCGCTCGACGAGCTCCGGCACCGCCCGCGCGGGCACGCCGAGCGCCGCGAGTTTTTGCGGGATGCCCAGCTTGCGCCGCAGTCCGACGATCCAGGCGAGGAAGGCGGCGAACGTGGGCCGGGCGAGTCCGAGGTAGCCCGCGGCGCGGGCGAGCCGCTCGTCGATCGCGGTGCGGTTGAACCGGAGGACGTACGGCATCATGACGGCGATGGTCGTGCCGTGGTGGGTGTCGAACATGCCGCCGACGGCGTGCGCGACGGAGTGCATGGCGCCCAAACCCTTCTGGAACGCGGTGGCGCCCATGGCGGAGGCGGCCATCATGGCGCTGCGGGCGGCGAGGTCGTGGCCGTCTTTGAAGGCGCGCGCGAGGCCGAAGCGGACGAGCCGCATGGCCTCGACGGCGATGCCGTCGGCCAGCGGGTGGAAACCCGTGGCGCAGTAGGCCTCGAGGCTGTGCGAGAGGGCGTCCATGCCGACGGCGCCCGTGAGTTTCGGCGGCATGTCGAGGGTGAGCTGCGGATCCAGGATGACTTTCCCGGGGAGCATCCTCGGGTGGAAGACGATCCGTTTCGTGTGCGTGCGCTCATCGACGAAGACCGAGGAGCGGCCGACCTCCGAGCCGGTTCCGGCGGCCGTGGGAATCGCGACGACCGGCGCCATCCCGGCGGGCTTGATGCGGGTCCAGTTATCTCCGACGTCCTCGTAGTCGAAGAGCGGCCGGGACTGGCCGGCCATCATCGCGACGGCCTTGGCGGCGTCGAGGGCGCTGCCGCCGCCGAGCGCGATGACGCCGTCGTGCCGGCCCTTGCGGAACGCCTTGACGCCGTCCGTGACGTTCTTCGGCACGGGGTTGGGCTTCACGTCGTGGAAGATGCGAAACGGCACGCGGGCCGTCCGGAGCACGTCGAGGATTCCGGCGGTCGCTTTCAGCCCGGCCACGACCGGATCGGTGACCAGCAGGGGTTTGGCGATCTCCAGCTCGGCGAGCGCCTGCGGCAGCTCCCGGACGCGGCCGGGGCCGAAGCGCACGGAGGTGGGGTAGTTCCAGTTGCCGGCGAGGATTGCTTCGGACATCGGCTCCTCTCCCTAGAGGGCGTGCTTCAAGTGGAAGGACTTCGGCCGGGTCAGGTGTTCGAAGCCGACCCGGGAGAGCGTGCAGCCGCGGCCGGAGTCCTTGATTCCCGTCCACGCGAGGGCCGGGTCGAGGACGTCGCAGCGGTTCATGAACCAGGTGCCGGTTTCGACGCGCTCGCCGAGCCGTTTCGCGGCGTCCAGGTCGGCGGTGAAGACGGCGGCCGTGAGTCCGTAGCGGCTGTCGTTCATGAGTCGCACCGCGTCGTCGTCATCGATGACCGGCATCACGCCGGCGACGGGCCCGAAGGTCTCCTCGCGCATGATGTCCATCCCGTGATCGACGTTCACGAGGATCTGCGGTGCGAAGTATGGCGTTCCCCTCTCCGCCGCCGGGAACGCGGACTCGTCGATGAGGCACTTGGCGCCGGCGCGAACGGCCTTGTCGAGCTGTGCGCGGATCGCGTCGGCGGCGGCGGTGCGCACGAGGGGTCCGAGGGTGACGGTCGGGTCGGTGGGGATTCCGAGCTTGTACTGCCGTACGAGGTCGACGGCGCCGGCGACGAAGGCGTCGAAGACGGGCCGCGCGACGTAGATGCGCTTGATGCCGCAGCAGGACTGTCCGGAGTTGTAGCAGACGCCGTCGACGAGGGTATCGATGGCGTGGCGGAGGTCGGCGTCGGCGCGGACGTAGGCGGGGTCCTTGCCGCCGAGCTCGAGGCCGGGGGCGATCCAGCGCGCGGCGGCGGCGCGCTGGATCCGGCGTCCACCCTCGACGGAGCCGGTGAACGCGACGTGGTCGACGCCGTCCGGGCGGGAAATGAGGTCGGCGACGGCGTCGTGCGAAAGGTGCAGGTGCTCCAGCACGCCCTCGGGCAGCCCCGCCTCGCGCCCGGCCTCGGTGTAGCGCTCGGCGACGAGCGGGGTCTGGGCGGAGTGCTTGAGGAGCACGGCGTTGCCGGCCAGGAGCGCGGGGACCACGGCGTTGACGGAGGTCAGGAGGGGGTAGTTCCACGGGGCGACGACGAGGACCACGCCCAGCGGCTCGCGACGGACGAAGCGGACGAACCCGGCCTTCTCGCCGGCCGGGACGTCCGCGAGCGCCTGCTCGGCGATGCCGGTCATGTGGCGGGCCCGCTCCTCGAAGCCCGCCAGCTCGCTCGGCGAGTGGCGGATCGGCCGGCCCATCTGCCAGGTGATTTCCTCGGCGAGCTTGTCCTTCCTGGCGACGACGGCGTCGATGAGCTTCGTCACGAGACGCGCGCGTTCGGCGAGCGGCGTGCGGCCCCAGGTGTGCGCGGCGGCGCGGGCCTTGCGGAGGGCTGCGTCGATCTCCCTGGGGGTTGCGAGCTTCCGTTCCGCGTAGACGCGGCCGTCGACCGGGGAGATGGTGACCTGTGTACTCGCCATGGATGTCCCCCCTCGGGACAACGCTTCCTGTAAGGCTGGGAATGGCCGTGCGCAACACGGGCGGCGCGGGTTCCGGGCCACGGCGGGCGCACTCGCCCTTCGACTCGCTGCGCCCCTCGACAGGCTCGGGGCAGGCCTCGCTCAGGGCTACGTGACGCCCCTACCGGTCGGGAAGCAACCCCCGACGGAATTGCGCCATGTCGTCTACTCTTCGCCGGGCGCCCCGCCGCGGTCGACGGTCAAGCCGAGGGCGGCCATCTTGTTGCGCAGGGTAGTGCGCGAGAGGTGCAGCAGCTCCGCGGCGCGGGCCTGGTTGCCCGCGGTCTGCGAGAGCGCCCACAGGATCAGGCGGCGCTCGCAGTCGGTCGCGACCTCCTGGAGCGGGACGCTCGTGCGTCCCTCCAGGTGCAGCTCCAGCAGCGGCCGGGGTCCGGCCGCGCCGATGAGCGCGGGGAGGTGCTCCGGGCGCAGCGGGCCGCCGGCCGCGAACGCCAGGGCGTGTTCCACGGCGTGCCGCAGCTCGCGCACGTTGCCCGGCCAATCGTGGCCGAGGAGCCGCTCGGCCGTCGCATCCCCGAGCTCCGCCCGCGGCCGCGCGCGCGCCTCGCACCACGCGGCGACGAAATGCTCCGCGAGCGGCAGGATGTCGTCCTTGCGCTCGCGCAGCGGGGGTATGACGACGCCGACCACGCCGATGCGGTAGTAGAGGTCCTCGCGAAAACGTCCCTCCCGCACCAGCGCCGGAAGGGAGCGCTTGGTGGCGCACAGCACGCGCGCGTCGGAGGTTTGCGGCTGGTCGCTGCCGACCGGCTCGAAGGTCCGGTCCTGGAGGAAGCGCAGGAGCTTGCCCTGGATGGCGAGGGGGATGTCGTCGACCTCGTCGATGAACAGCGTCCCCCCCGCCGCGGTCTCGAAGCGCCCCGCCCGGCGGCGGACGGCGCCGGTGAACGCCCCCGGCAGGTGCCCGAACAGCTCGCTTTCCACGAGCGTGGGCGACAGGCCCGCGCAGTTGACGACCACGAACCGCGCGCGCGGCCGGCCGCTGCCTTCGTGGATCGCCCGGGCCAGGACTTCCTTGCCCACCCCCGTCTCGCCCTCGATCAGGACCGTCACGTCGGTGTCCGCCACGGCGAGAACGCGGTCGACGACGGCCTTCATGGCGGCGGAGCGGCAGACGAGGTCCCCGAGCGCCGGGGGTGTCGCCGCGCCGCGGCGCAGGCGGCGCAGCTCGCGGGTGCGTTCCAGGTCCTCGACGAGCCGGCGCACCCGCAGCAGCAGCTCCTCCGACCGCAGCGGTTTGGTGAGGTAGTCGGCCGCTCCCGCGCGCATGGCCTGGATGGCCGTCTCGACGCTGGCGAAGGCGGTCATCACGATGACGGCGCTGTCCGGCGAGCGCCGACGTGCCTCTTCCTGGAAGGCCAGGCCGCCCATCGACGGCATCCGCAAGTCGGTGATGATGACGTCGACCGGCGCCCGCTCCAGCGCCTCGAGGGCCTCGAAGCCGTTCGTCGCCGTCACCACCTCGTAGCCCTCGTCCTGCAGCGCGACGGCGAGCGTCGTGCGGGTGAGCTTCTCGTCGTCAACCACCAGGATCCGCGCCATCATCCCCTCCCTTCGGGTTTCGTCCGACGTGTCGCCGCCGCCTCGGGACTTGCGGGTGCTCCGTCCCCTGCCGCGGCGGCGGGGAGCCGGACGGTGAACGTCGACCCGTGACCGGGCGCGGAGCGCGCGGTGATTTCTCCCCCATGCGCTTCCACGATGCGTCGAGCCACCGAGAGTCCCAGGCCGGTCCCCTTGCCGACGGGCTTGGTCGTGAAGAACGGCTCGAACACTCGCGGCAGGTCCTCCGGCGGAATGCCGGCGCCGTCATCCTCGACCGCCAGCTCGACGAAGCCGTCCGCCGCGGCGCCGGTCCGGACCACGATTCGTCCCGCGCCCTCCTTCACGGCGTCCAGGGCGTTGAACAGGAGGTTCACGACGGCCTCCTGCAATCCCCGGGCATCGGCATTGACGGCCGGCAGGCCGGTCGCCGGCCGGAGCTCGAGCGCGACTCCGCGGTCTTCGGCGCGGAACCGGACGAGGCGAGCGGCCGCGGCGGCCAGCTCGTCGAGGTCGACGCGGGTGCGCTGGCCGTCGAGATCGACTCGCGCGAACGCGAGGAGCGTTCCGGTGACGTGCACCAGACGGTCGATCCCTTCGCGGAGCAGGGCGTGCATCTCCTCCAGCCGCCTGGCGTCGCCGGGGCGGGCGGCGGCAAGGTCGAGGGCGCGGCGCATGCCGTCCAGCGGGTTGTTGATGGCGTGGACGACGCCCGCGGCGATCTCTCCGGCGACGGCGAGGCGTTCGGCGCGGGCGAGCCTCCGGCCGAGCAGCTCGCCCTTGGTCACGTCGGCCGCCGTCTCCACCGTGCGGATCTTGCCGTCGGCGCCTTCGATCCGCACGCAGGCCCGGTCCACGACGCGGTCGTCGGGCGTCGCATGCCGGCGCTCGACCACGGGCGAGTCGGCCGCCGTGGCGGCCGGCGGGCACGAAGCGCAGGGCCTCGCCGCTCCGAACGCCTCGCGGCAGGTCCTTCCCGTGACGTCCCCGAAGCGGTCGCGGATGGTCCGGTTGGCGTATTCGATGCGTCCGTCGGCGTCGAACACGGTCACGCCGATGGCCAGGCGGTCCAGGACGGTTTCGAAGAAGGCCCGCAGCCGGCGCATCTCGGTCAGCTGTTCGCGAATCCCGTCGGCCATCTCGTTGAAGTGCCGCGCGAGGTCCGCGATCATGTCCGAGCCGCCGATGGCGACGCGCCGGTCGAGGTCGCCGGACCCGAGCGCTTTCGCCGCCTGGGCGAGCACGGCGACGCGGCGCAGGACGACGGCCCGCATGATGAAGAGCGTTCCCCCGAGGACGACCAGGGCGAGGATCCCGGCGACCACGGCGAACCATCGCACCTCGGCCCCGGAGCGCTCCCACAGGTCGACGACGGGCTGGTCCAGCAGCAGCAACCCCAACGTCCGTTGCGTCGGCGAATGGCAGGCGTCGCAGCCCGCGCCGTTGGCGATCGGCTGGACGGTCCGCAGGAGCTGCCGCCCCTCGGCGGACCAGAGGGTGCTGCGGGTCCGCCGCGCCGTTGGAAGGTCGTGACATTCGGCGCAGCCCGGAGACGATGGAGCGAAGCGCCGGCCGATGTCGGAGGGAACGGACGAGTAGCGGACGACGCCGTCCGCGTCGAGCAGGGACACGCGCGTGATCGTCCGTTCCCTGGCGAAGTCCTGGAAGACGGCGCGCAGCCGTTCCCGGTCGTTGGCCGCCATCTCGTGCTCGATGGCCATGCCGATGAGGTCGACCTGCGTCCGTGCCACGACCTGCGCCTCGTCCAGCGAGGTCTCATCGTGGTAGCGGACGAACAGCCAGGCGAAGAGCACGAACACGGCGACGACGACAAGGCTCAGGCCGACCGTGAGCTTGGTCGAGAGGCTTGTCATCCAGGGCGGCAGACGCCGCATCGGCGGAACCCTACCTCGGCCGGCGTCCCCGCGGAAGGGGCTGCGGTCCTGCGGTCCCGTCGGCAGCGGGACGTCCGCCGGGTTTCGCCGGGGGTTCATGGGATTGGCCAGGCCCATTCGAACAGCACGATGCCGAAGAGGATGGTGGCCGAGACGAGACCGGTCCGGGCCGCGGCCAGCGAGGGACCCGGGACGTCGCTCACCCACCAGCTTCCGCGGGCCGCGGCGACGACGAGCACCGCGAACATTACCGCGCCGATCGCGGCGGTACCGAGCAGCGGAACGGGCGCGAGCTGCGCGTGCCGGGCGAGGCGCTGGAGCGTCTGCACTCCCTGCGGGTCGTCGAGCGCCAGGGGCACGAACCCGGCCCACGCCGCGAGCTTCACCGCCGCCTTCGCGGCGTGCGCCACCGCGACGACGGGCGCCGCGCCCGTCGCGGCCGCGAGCAGCAGTCCGCGCAGGCCCGAGCGGTCCCCGGCGATCCGTCCCGCGGTCACGACCACGCACCAGAGCGCCGCCGGAAACAGGGCCAGGAACCACAAGGCCTCGATCCAACCGAAGCCCACCGCCGGCACGAGCGTGCCGAGGCGCGCCGGCAGCGCGTGGAAGTGGTCATCGAGCCAGCGCACCTCGCCGATCGCCTCGTGCGCGACGAAACCCGTCGCGATCGCGACGAACGCGGCCTCGACCGGACGCAGCAACGCCCGGCCGCGCACCGGTGCGTCCTGCGGCACCGCACCCCAACCGAGGTTGCGCTTGGGGCAGGTCTTCGCGCACTGGAGGCAGAGCACGCAACCGTCCGATGGCTGCCGCGCGAAAGGCGCGATCCGCGACGGGCAACCGCGCCGGTCCAGCCGGGGCAGCCGCTCCGGAGCGACGCAGTCCCGCGTGCCGCAGCTCTCGCACACCGCCGGGTCCAGCGTGTCGAGTTGCAGCGCCGTGTAGCGGCCGTAGACCGAAAGCAGCGGCGCCGCCGGGCAGAACGCGCGGCAGAACGACCGCGGATGGCGGAAGAGCAGCCCGCTGAGGACCGCGAGACCGAGCACGGCGAGGATCATCAGCGCCGTGAGGTGAGGCGAGCGGTGCAGCGAGAGGCCGGCGACCAGCACCTGCAGCACGACGTACCCCAGGACCGCCAGC
Organism: Deltaproteobacteria bacterium; assembly: GCA_016218765.1. Classification (GTDB taxonomy): domain Bacteria; phylum Myxococcota_A; class Polyangia; order DRWM01; family JAAZOP01; genus JAAZOP01. The sequence goes on from JACRCZ010000103.1 coordinate 112,653, forward strand.
CAGCCCGCACCCAGGACGCGGCCCAAGGGGAGCCGCGGCCACCCCACTCTCCGGGCGGCGACGTCGGTCAGGCGCTGGACCAGCTCCAACGGACACACCGTGCACCAGACACGACCCAGGAGAAGTGCACCCAGGATCATCCCCGGCCACCACAGACCCCAGACGAGGAGCGTGGTGAGGTTGGTCCGGCGCAACACCAGCAGGTCCGCGTCGGAAGCTCCGACGCCCACGCCAAGGCCGTTGCCGGCCAGCCAGAAGGCGGCTGCGAGTGTCACGGCCTGGAGCAGCAAGGGGAACCCGATCCATCGAACGACCGTCCGCACCGGCGCCCAACCGAGGAGGTCGAATCGCAAGCGCCGCCCGGTCATCCTGCCGCTTCCACGGCGCTCCCGCTGTCGATCCCGGATCGAGGCATCGTGCCCTGCCTTCCCGCCGCCGCTGCGTTCGTGCGGTTTCGGCGCTGCCACCCCACCGTCCGCCGTGCATCGACCGGACCAAGGACGCGACGGCCGCTGGCGCCGGGACGTGTGGAAGCCAACCCACGGGGGAAACATGCGGCAATTCGTTGCGGCTTGGCGCTGGACGCATGCCCCGGCGATCGAGCGCCGTTGCCCAGGGTGACCGGCTCCGGTCAGCCCTCGCCGCATTGCCGGAGGCGAGGACCCCGGGACGGCGGGCCGACGGAGTCGGAACCATCCGGAAGGAGGCGAATCGTTCCGGGTGTCGGGAGGCGACCGGAATCGGCCAGCGCCGGACGGCGCGGTGACGGTTTCCGGTCAGCAAGCGCGGCGACTGCCGGTGTTGTGGAATGCATCGGATTCGCCTCCGCCGGGGCGTCTTGGTGGCGTCCTGACACCGCACGACCAGCGGCTCCGACACAATGGGAGCATCGTGACCCGGTGGAGGATCTCGCGACCGGCGCGGAATGACACTCGGCCGGCGTGAGCGAGGCAGGTGGCGGCGTCCGCGTCGTGCGGCATGGTCGTTGCTCTTGGCCGATGGCGATTCCGGGGGCGGATCGAATCCGATCCGCGGGGGACACCGAGGTGCCGGGTTTTTCGGGGAAGTCGGCGTGTCCGGCACGGGTGCCGGAGCGCGGAAGAGGAGGGCAATCGATGAAGGGAATCCGGCACGGAGGCGGGATGGCGATGTTGGTCGCGCTGGGCGCGGCGGTGGCGGCTTGCGACGGACCGGCAGGACCGGCGGGCGAGGCGGGGACTCCGGGCCTTGCCGCCTGGGATTTGAACGGCAACGGCGAGTGCGACCTTGCCGCCGAGGACACGAACGGCGACGGCGAATGCACGACGGAGGACGCCCGGGGCGAGCCCGGCGATCCCGGCGATCCCGGCGATCCCGGCGATCCGGGCGCCGCCTGCTGGGATCTCGACGGGAGCGGCACGTGCGAGGCCGCGACCGAGGACATGGATGGTGACGGCGATTGCACGGCCGCGGACTGCCGCGGCCCCGCCGGCGTCGCGGCGTGGGATCTCGACGGCGACGGCGAGTGCGACGAGGCGACCGAGGACGCCAACGGCGACGGCGACTGCACGGTCGCGGACGCGCGCGGCGGCGACGGCACGCCGGGGACCGCGGGGGTCGCCTGCTGGGACCTCGACGCCAACGGCGGCTGCGACGTGGCGACCGAGGACCCCAACGGCGACGGCGACTGCGACATCGCCGACTGCATGGGCCTGCCCGGCACCCCCTGCTGGGACCTCGACGCCAGCGGCGCGTGCGATCCGGCGACCGAGGACGCCAACGGGGACGGCGGCTGCGACGCCATCGACTGCAACGCGACGATCGCGGAGGCCGAGTATGTCGGGTCGTCCGAGATCTGCGGCGCATGTCACATGAACGAGTACCAGAAGCTCATCGACTCCGGCCACCCGTTCAAGCTCAACCCGGTGGTCGGCGGCGTCGTCCAGGACAACGTCGATCCCGCGTCGCTCGGCATCACCGGCTGGAGCAGCCGCGTCGCCGCGAACCTGGCTTCCGTGACGGACGCCGACCTGCCCTACGGGCTGACGTGGAACGACCTCAGCTACGTCATCGGCGGCTGGGGCTGGAAGGCGCGCTTCATGGACTCCGTGGGCCAGATCGCGCGAACCGGCGACGGCACCGTCACCCCGGCGGACACCGTGCAGTACAACCTCCCCAACTCGGACCTGAACTTCGCCACCGCGGCGTGGGGCAACTGGAACGCGACCGGCTCCGCCACGCGGCAGAACTACGACTGCGGCCCGTGCCACACGACCGGCTACGACCGGACGGCGACGCCCCCGGCCGGCATGACCGGCCTCGTCGGCTACTGGTCCCAGCCGGGCGTCCACTGCGAGGCGTGCCACGGACCGGGCTCGATCCACGTCATGACCCGCTCCCCGGCCGACATCGTTGCCGACCGCTCGGGCTATGCCTGCGGCCGTTGCCACACGCGCGGCGCACCGGCGGGCATGGACGGGGTCGCCGTGGCTCCCGAGGTGATCGAGGCGAAGAACGGGTTCGTCGAGCACCACGAGCAGTACGACGAGCTGTGGAACGGCAAGCACCGCACGCTGGACTGCGTCGACTGCCACGACCCCCACGACTCCACGATGAACGGCACCGGCGTCACGGCATCCTGCGACCGCTGCCACTGGGACCAGACCGTGGGCTGGGCGTCGGCGAGCCCGACGCACGAGGGCGGCTTCCGGCACCCGCTGTACATGCCGTCCGCGGGCGGCCACGACATGTACACCACGGCCGGCACGTACCCGTCGACCTGGGAGCGGATCGAGTGCACCGACTGCCACATGTCGGGAACGGCCAAGTCGGCGCGCAACGTGGGCAACGCCGCCGACGTCCACACCCACACCTTCGCCATCGCGGTCGACCCGAGCGTGACCTACCTCGCAGGCTCGACCGCGACGTCGGTCACCACCCCGGCCGTGACGCTGGACTTCGCCTGCGCGAGCTGCCACGCGTCGAACGGTCCGCGCACCGCGTCGTGCCGCGCCTGCCACACCGGCACCGTCGCGCACGCCTTCCCGCAGCTCCCCGCCGTCGCCGACGACCTGCGCGCCGGCTCCACCGTCGTTCACTGATTCCTGCCCCGCTCCTGTCTCACGGACCGTACGCACTGTCCCGCCGAGACGGCCGGAGTTGTCTTGCTGACTAGTCGGGTCGGGATTCATGCTTCGTCGAAGGCTGTCCTTCCGCATGGTTTGCGCGGATGAAGATGCTTTGGACGTGGCACGGTCGTTGCTGAGGGAGCGGCAGGAGCGGAAGCTCGGTCCGACATCGGTTCGTGAGCGATTCCCGCCGCCGTCGGGCACGCGGGGCGGGTCGAGAGGAGGGAAGGAGAGATGCGGAGAGGGGCAGGACGAGTGTGTTCGCTGTTCGGGATCGCGGTGCTCGGGCTCGCGCTTGGTTGCGAAGGGCCGCCCGGTCCGGAGGGGCCTCCCGGAGATCCGGGCCCGGCCGGCGAGGCCGGTACGCCGGGCGAGGCGGGACCTGCGGGCGAGGCCGGGCCGTCCGGAGAGGCGGGACCTCCGGGTGAAGCCGGCTTGCCCGGCGAAGCGGGGCCGCCCGGCGAGGCGGGGCCGCCGGGCGATCCCGGGACCAGCACGGGGGATCTCTCGGGCACGGTCACCGAGGCCGCCGGTGGGTCCGTTGTGGAGGGCGCCGTCATCACGGTTGTTCCGGCCATGGCTTTGGGCGTGACGACCGCGGCGGACGGGACCTTCTCCTTCGTCGGGCTTCCCGCCGGGGTGTACGAGGTCACGGCGGCGTTCGGCGACTTCCCGTCCGCGGAAGGTGCGGTATCGGTGCTTGCCGGGCAGGTCGCGGCGCTCGACCTGGAGTTCCAGAACTGGGATCCGGCGAGCGACGAGTGCATCGCGTGCCATGCGCGGTTCGACCCGGTCGTCGTATCGGACTACAAGCGCAGCCTGATGGCCCAGGAGGTGGCCTGCCAGGACTGCCATGGCACGGACACGGCGGGAGGACCGGGGCACAACCCGCGGCCGTCACCCGAGCAGTGCGGGTCTTGCCACCCCGACCAGTTCCGGGGACACCGTGCCAACCGGCATTCGATCGGGATGCAGCGGACGTTCGAGGCGGGGAGGCTGGACGACCTGCCTCCGTGCGCCTCCGACGGGGCGCTCGACTCCGCCGGCGAGGCGTTGTGCACCCAGTGCCACAACGTCGAGCACAAGTGCGACGCCTGCCATTCGCGGCACTCCTTCGATCGCGCGCAGGCACGCGACCCGCTGGCGTGCGCGACCTGCCACATGGGCCCGGATCATCCGCAGTACGAGGTCTACGCGACGTCGAAGCACGGCGTGGTGTGGGAGACCGAGGGGGACATCGGCATTGCCCCGACGTGCTCGGACTGCCACATGGCCAATCGCGCGACGGGGGCGGGTGGGCGGACCTACACCGATCACGATCTCTCATTCGGTCTGGCCTACGGGCCGGTCGGCGGGGCGGCGACGCACCTCAGCCTGCGGCGCGGCGGGCAGCTTCCGTACGTCCTGGCCGGCACGGAGCTGCGTCCCAACCCGGCGTTCGATCCGGCGGCTCCCGTCGACATGTCGGGCGGAGACGGCGCGGCCGACTCCGCGTACGCGGAGGATCGCGACGGCAAGGTCGTTCAGGTCGCCGACGATGCGGTGGTCCTGGCGGCGCGGCGCGAGGAGATGCTCGACGTGTGCGGGCGGTGCCACGCGGATTCCTGGGCCGAGTACCGGCTCGACGTGGCGGACGGGATCCACGAGCATGCCGAGATCGTCAAGCACGAGGCGGAGGACATTGTCCGCGCGCTCGCCTTCGACGGCCTGCTGGAGCCGGCGGTGGGCGACCGCCCGCCGAACCCGGACGCGGTCGGCGCGATCGTCCTGGGCGGCCCGATGCTCTACCGCGATCTTTCGGGCATCGAGCGCGACTTCTTCAAGCTCTACAAGTACGACTTCGTCAAGGCGTGGCACGGGGCGTACCATTTCAATCCGGACTACGCGCACTGGTACGGCTGGGCCGAGCTGAACATGGCGTTCGAGGACGTCGCGGCCGACGCCTGGGCGATCCGCGAGGACCGCGCCTTGCGCTGGGCGATCGAGAACGGGGCGACGACGGTCTGGGACGTCCCGTACCAGGGTGTCACCTGGGACACGGGGACGATGACCGAGACGTGGGATCTCTACCCCGCCGGAACGGGTCTCAGCGTCGATGCCGACGGCTCCGGCACGCCCACGACGTACACGGGAATCACGTTCCACTAGGCGAGGCTGCGCCTCGGACCGACGAGCCGTGGTGCACGGGGTCGTGGTGTCTGATCCTTGTTCGCGAGTCGGGAATGGGAGAGGTGGAGAGTCCCTTCGACTTCGCTCAGGGCAGGTCGGCTGGAGAGGTGCTTCAGCTCTTGAGCCAGTACTCGGCGACGTACCAGCTTGCCAGGGTGCGCAGGTCGAGGAAGCCCTGGATGTCGAGGGCGACGCGGAGCATGTTGAGCGGCATCCAGGGGAGGCCGCCGAAGAACCGGAACGGGTTGGTCAGGTCTTGCGCGGGGCGGAAGTGCTCTTCGACGATGCCGTCGAGCGCCGGCGAACCGGGGACGACGGGCGAGTGGACGACGTTGCGGACGTAGCACCAGAGCGGGTGGATGCGCAGCGAGAGGGGCGAGTGGCCGTCGAACCAGCGCCGGAAGAACTCGGCGTCGCCGAGGCCTTTCTTGCGCGACAGGAGGGTGAGCAGGCCGGCGCCGGGCGTCCGCGCCTGGTCGGGCCAGTCGCGCGCGTACGCGCGCGGGTATGATTCGTCCACCCGGTAGCCGGTGACGGCGCCCAGGCCCGCGGCGCGGGCGGCGTCGGCCCACGCGGCCGCGGCACCGTCGCCGTCGTCGTCGGTCCAGACCGAGATCAGCGCCAGTGGCGTGCGTCGGAAGGGAATGACCGACAGCCGCGGCGGCGTGTCCGCGGTGAACGTCAGCTTGAGCCGCGCGGGCGAGAGCGCCAACAGCCGCGGCGCAAGCTGGATCAGCACGTCGGCCCCGAAGGCATCCAGGGGCCGGCGCTCGGGACCGCGAACCAGGTACTGGAGCTTCTTCATCGTCGCACGCTCCACCTCTCCAGCCGACCTCCCCACCTCTCCACGTCCGGCCGGCCGTGCGTTCTTGAGCTCCGCAGGCCGCGGAAGTTGAACACTCCCCACCTCATGCTCTATGAACCTCCCGCGGGGAACGGGGTGCGAGAGGGATTTGGGGAATGAGCGTCGGGCAGTCGTCGGCGGGGCCGGTCGTGGTCGTGACGGGGGGGGCGGGTTTCCTGGGGCAGGCGCTCGTGCGCGAGCTGCGCAAGCCGGCCGCGGAGGCGGTGCTGCGGCCGAGCGAGATCCGTGTTCTCGACATCCGCCCGGCGCCGCCCGGGCATTCCGGGGTGACGTTCGTGCGCGGCGACGTGCTGGAGCCGGAAGATCTGCGGCGCGCGTTCGCCGGTGCCGACGTCGTGTTCCATCTGGCGGCGCTGATCGACTGGGGGCAGAACCCCGCGGAGCGCGTGCACGCGGTCAACGCGACGGGGACGCGCAACGTGATCGCGGCGTGTCGTGCCGCGGGGGTGCCGGCCCTGGTCGCGACCAGCAGCCTGGATGTGATCTACGCCGGCCATTCGCTCCACGACGTCGACGAGACGACTCCGTATCCGGCCTCCTACCCCAGCGCGTACTGCGCGAGCAAGGCCGAGGCCGAGCGGGCGGTGCGGGAGGCCGACGGCACGGTGGTCGAGGGTGGCCCGCGTCTCCGGACGATCGTCGTGCGGCCGGGCTCGATCTGGGGCGAAAACGATCCTTACCATGTGGGGGCGATGCTCGAGCTGGCCCGTCGCGGACCGGTCGTGCGCCTGGGGCGCGAGTCGGCGCCGACGCACTTCACGTACGTCGGCAACGTGGCCCACGCGGTGGCGCTGGCGGGGAAGGCGCTCCGCGAGGGGTCCGCGGAGGCGGCGGGGCAGGTGTACTTCGTGAGCGACTTCCCGCCGAGGAACTTCTTCGATCACCTGGAGCCGATGGTGCGGGCGGCGGGGGGACGGATGCTGCCCAAGGCGCTGGCGTTGCCGCGGGGGCCGATGCGCCTTGTGGGCCGGGCGCTGGAGCTGGCGGCGGAGGCGCTGCGGCCGATCGTGCCGTTCCGGCCGCTGTTCACGACGTTCAGCGTGGACTACGTGTGCAACACGTTCACGGTGCGGAGCGACAAGGCCGAGCGGCTGCTGGGGTACCGGCCGATCTACGGCGAGACGGAAGCGTACGAACGGACGCTCGCGGCGGTGCGGCGCGGCGCCGGGCGGTAGCCGGCGCGGCGGGGGAACATGCTCGGACGCTGGCTGGTCGGCCTCACGCATTTCCTGCTCCGGCACCGGCTTGCCGTCCTCATCGTGTGGCTCGTTCCCCTGCCGTTGCTCGCGCACGGGTCGCTGCACGTGAGCGAGCGGCTGAAGTCGATCATCGTCTCGCGCGAGGGGGCGCCGTCGTCGGAGGTGGCGCGCCTCTTGGGCCGGGAGTTCCCGCGGCAGGCGCAGTTCGTCGCCGAGATCACCTTCCATGACCCGCGCTGGACGGCCGACGACAAGCCGTTCCGGGAGTCGCGCGACGTCGTTCACGAGGCGGTGCGGGGTCGGCCGTGCGTCAAGCTTCTGACGACGTGGCCGGAGCTGCCCCTGCGATCGATCTTCGTGTCTCCCGACGGCCACACGCAGCTCTCTCTGGTCGAGATCGTCGCGGCGCCGAACGAATTCGACACCGCCGAGCGCTGTGTGGTCGAGCTGCGCCGGATGATCCGCGAGGTGCGGGCGGGGCTGCCGCTGCCGGACCTCGAGCTGCTGGTCACAGGTCCTCCGGCGGTGGATCGCGACGTGGGGCGGTTGGTGCGCGAGGACACCCTGCGGGCCGAGGTGATCGTCGCGCTCGCCGGGCTGGTGCTCCTGGTGTGGGTTTTCCGCAGCGCCGCGGCCGCCTTCCTGCCCATCGTCACCGCGGGGTTGGGGATGATGACGTGCCTCACGGTCGTCTACTTCGTCGGCGCCGAGGTCCGGCTGTCGGTCTACGTCTCCACGGTCTCCACGATGACCGGCCTGGCGCTGGGCCTGGACTGGGCGCTGCTGTACGTCACGCGATTCCGCGAGGAGCGGGAGGCGGGCAAGCCGCCGGACGAGGCGCTGGCGGTCGCGGCGGGTACGGCCGGCCGCGCGGTCCTCGGCTCGGGCGGCCTGGTGCTGGTGGGTTTTTCGGGCCTGCTGGTGCCGGACGTGGATCTGTCGCGGTCGATCGGCCTGGCGGGGATGTTGACGGTCGTCTGCACCTTGCTCTCGACGCTGACGCTGACGCCGCCGTTGCTGTCGCTGCTCGGGCGCGGCATCGATTGGCCGCGCTGGGGCTGGTTCCGCGCGAGCCATGCCGCGGTGGACCGTTTCTGGGTGCGGTGGAGCCGGCTGGTGTTGCGCCGTCCGATTGTGCCGCTGCTGATCGGGGCGGCGATTGTCGTTCCGTTCGCCCCGCACCTGGCGTCGCTCGGCGTGCAGAATCCGCGGCACGAGGTCATACCGAAGGACCTCGAGGCGCGGCGCGGCCTGGATCGGCTGCTCGAGGTGGCGGACGAGGGGGCGTTGTACCCGATCATCGTGGTGTTGCACGCGGGGGACGGCCGGTCGTTCGAGGACAAGGGCCGGCAGCGCGAGGTGCTGCGCATCTTCGAGCGGCTGCGCGCGTGGCCCGAGGTCGGCAAGGTGCAGTCGGCTGACCTGCTGATGCCGCTGTCCTTCAACGTGTTCGGCGTGCGCCTGGGCTACGGCTTCGGCGACGGGTTCGCCGGGCGGTTCGTCGGCCGCAACGGCGACTATCTTTCGCTCAACGTGATGGCGCGCACGTCGGACGACCCGACGCTCTCGGCGCTGGTGGACAAGCTGGACCGCGAGCTGCCGGCGGTGCTGGCGGCGGAGTCTCCCGGTCTGACGGCGTTGGTGGGCGGGGCGCCGGCGCGCGATTCGGAGACGCGCGACGGCCTGCTGGGCGGCCTGCCGGCGATGATTCCGCTCATCGGTGCCGCCGCGTTCGTGCTGATGGCCCTGTTGTTCCGTTCGCTGGTGATTCCGGTCAAGGCGCTCCTGCTCAACGCGGTGTCGCTGGCCACGGTCTTCGGCATCCTGGTCCTGGTCTTCCAGGAGGGCTGGGGGCTGACGCTGTTCGGCATCCACGGGTCCGCGGCGGCGGGCCTGAACTTCATCACGCCGGTGCTGCTGTTCTGCGTCCTGTTCGGGGTGTCGATGGACTACGAGGTGTTCCTCGTCGCGCGCATCCGCGAGGAGTATTTGGCGCGGACGCGTCCCGGCGACGCGCCGGCCGCCCTCAACGCGGCCCACCGGGAGGCGATCGCCGAGGGTCTTTCGCGGACCGGCGGGACGATCACCAACGCGGCGCTCGTGGCCTTCGTGACCTTCGCCGCGTTCCTTTCCGGGTCGTTGCGTCCGATGCAGGAGATGGGTTTCGCGCTGGCTGTCGCGGTCGCGCTGGACGCGACCCTGGTGCGGATGATGCTGGTCCCCGCCATCCTGCACCTGCTGGGGCGGCATTCCTGGCTATGGCCGGGCCGGCGCGGGCGGTCGCACTCCGGTTGAATGCACCCGGGCTGAGCGCAACCTCGGATCCTCAAGCCAGTCAACATCGGCCGATCCTCGGACCGATCACCCGGAGGCCAGCGCTTCGAGGATCCCGGCGCAGCCGCCGCTTCGGACCCAGGCGGCGTGGTCGACGACGTCCTGGAAGGTCCGGCCGACGATTTCGGAGCATTCGAAGCGGTAGTCGGCGGCCTTGAGGTAGCGTTCGAGGACGTCGGTCGTCTTCGGGTCCTTGAAGGCGAGCTTGCCGCCGTGCTGTTTCAGGATGTCCATCCCCGCGAGCCAGATCGCGGCGCCGAGGGCCCCGCAGCCGCCGCCGCTCAAGCCGATGCCGCCGGCAAGCCCCGAGACCATGGTCTGGTGCAGATCGGAAGCGCCCATCCGGTGCGCCAGGACTGCCGCGCAGCTCGCGACGGGCGGGGGAGGCGCGGCGGGGTCCGCGGAGAGGGCCGATTCGATTGCGCGGAAGGCGGCCGGCGCGTAGCGTGCGGCCCGGCGGAAGCAGCCGATGGTCCCGCCCTTGAGGAGGAAGTAGGTCACCATCCGCATCTTCGACGACGTCTCGTCGAGCTCGGTGATGTCGAAGCAGTCCCGGCGGCCGTCGTTCAGGTAGCGGAAGCACTCCACGGCCTTGGCCGCGGCGGTCACGGCCGCGGCTTGGGCCCGGGGGCCCGGACCGAAGCGTCGATGCGCCTGGGCGCCCGCGGCGAGCGCGGAGCCCCAGATCATGCCGCACTGGTAGCCGTGCTGCAGGATTCCGCCCGCGAACGGCATGGCCGCTCGTTCCTCGGTGATCGCAGGGTGGCCGTAGGCGCCGGCGACCATGTGGAAGAGGGTGTCCGAGCAGGCGCGGCCGGCGAGGAACACGCCGACGGTACTGATTCCCGAGATGTCGTTGCTGCCTACGCCCATCGGGCCACCTCCGTTGCGCGGCCGCCCACGGGGCCTCGTCGCGCCCCGCGGCTCGGAGACCCGCAGGTCGGGTCGCAGGTCATTAGCCGGCCCGAGGCAATTCGGTTTCGGATCCGACCGTAGCCGTCGCGCTCCCGGTCCCGTACCTCCGGACCGAGAACCGATAACCGAAAACCGAGAACTAGTAACCCTTGCCGCCCGTCTTCTGCCCCGTGACGATCGCCACGGAGGCGGAGGCGCCGATGCGGGTGGCGCCGGCGGCGACCATGGCGGCGGCGGTGGCGGTGTCGCGGATGCCGCCGGAGGCCTTGACGCCCATGGCGGGGCCGACGGTCTCGCGCATGAGGGCGATGTCCTCGACGGTGGCGCCGCCGCTGGAGAAGCCGGTCGAGGTCTTGACGAAGTCGGCGCCGGCGCGCTTGGCCAGGAGGCAGGCCTTGATCTTCTCCTCGCGCGCGAGGAGCGCGGTCTCCAGGATGACCTTGACGATCGCGGCGCCGCGGGCGGCCTGGACGACGCCCTCGATGTCGCGGCAGACCAGGTCGTCGTCGCCCGATTTCAACGCGCCGACGTTGATCACCATGTCGATCTCGGCGGCGCCGTTGGCGATGGCGTCGCGGGTCTCGACGGCCTTGGCGGTCGGCGTGGTCGCGCCGAGCGGGAAGCCGATCACGGTGCAGACCTTGACCGGCGAGCCTGCCAGGAGCTTCGCGCAGAGCCCGACCCACGAGGGGTTGACGCAAACGGAGGCGAAGGTGTGCTTCCTCGCCTCCTCGCAGAGCTTGCGGACTTCGGGCTCGGTCGCGTCCGGCTTGAGCAGGGTGTGGTCGATGTAGCGAGCCAGATCGCCCGAGCCGGGCGTGGCGCCGACGGCGGCGCCGATGCGGTCCGCGCCGGAGGAGACGAGCGCCCCGACCGCCTGCGGTTTCTTCTCCACGCAGTGCCCGCAGCCGTCGCAGTCGGAGCAGGAGGACACAGAGGGGGCGGAGAGCGCTCCCTTCGACGAGCTCAGGGCGCCTTCGGCGGAGCCCGACTGACCGCTGAGGCGCTGAGGGCGCTGAGAGGTGACAGGAGGCAGGGGAAGGTCAGGGGTCCGGGCGACGGGCGTTTCCGACAACCGGTCGACGTCGACGAGGGTGACGCCCAGGGCGGCCAGGTCTTCCAACCGCCGCTCCACGCGAGAGCGAACACCGGCGGGGACCTGTTCCGGGGAGATCCCGTCGGGGAAGAGGGAGTCCTTCGCGGCGACGACGGGTATTTCCAGGAACAGGGCGCGGACGGCGGTGATGCAGACGAGGCTGTCGGGGATGAGGCCGCCGACCTTGGCCGCGGCGTTGAGGGAGAGGTTCGGGAGGAAGACAGCGTCGACGTTCTCGAGCAGGGCTTCGGGGGCGCCGTCGGTCACGACGTTCGCGCCGGGGGCGGTGCGACGGACCCCGGGAAGCCCGATGCGTTTCTGCGCGGTCGGCGACAGGACGACAGTGACCGAGCGCGCCTTCTCGGCGATCCGCCCGACCTGGGCCAAGGCCTCGTCCAGTCGGCGGTCGCCGCCGGTGAGCAGGACCAGCGCGTTGCGCCCCTCGATGCCGGCGGTGGCCGATGCTCCGGCCGCGTGCGGCGGGGCGGCGGCGCCGGCCGTTGTCTGCCCCAGCCGTCGCAGAACTTCCTCGGCGATACGGCGCACGACGTCATCGGTACTCATGACACGCCCCTGTCCGTCTTCATGTCCACCACGAACTCCGCTCTTCCATGCGGCGCCTCACGTCCCCTTGCGGCGGGTTCAGGGCGGAGTCCCATCGGTGTCCATCGGTGTCCATCGGTGGTTTCCTTCCGCCCCCGTGCGCCGGGTTCAGGGCGGAGTCCCATCGGTGTCCATCGGTGTCCATCGGTGGTTTCCTTCCGCCCCCGTGCGCCGGGTTCAGGGCGGAGCCCATCTGTGTTCATCTGTGTTCATCTGTGGTTTCCCTCGTCCGGGCTGCGGCCCGCCTGCGGCATGCACCGCGCGCCCGGACTCCGGCCCCCGCTACTTCTCGATCTTCGGCAGGATGCCCTCGACCTCGGCATGGGGCCGCGGGATCACGTGCACGGAGAGCAGCTCGCCGACCTTCTTGGCGGCGACGCCGCCCGCCTCGACGGCGGCCTTCACGGCGCCGACGTCGCCGCGGACCATGACGGTGACGTAGCCGCCGCCGACGAACTCCTTGCCGATCAGCGTCACTTTCGCGGCCTTGACCATGGCGTCCGCCGCCTCGATCGCGCCCACGAGCCCCTTGGTCTCGATCATGCCCAGAGCTTCCTTTTCCACGTTCGTCCTCCTTCGCTCGGTTCAGGCGCGGGGGTCAGCGACCCTGCCGCGCGTCCTTCCGTCCCACGATCCGCACGGGGCCGCCGGGTTCCGTTTCCACGGCGACTTCGTCTACGTAGCCCAGGATGGCGGCGTCGACCGGAGGCTTGTCGCCCAGCGCGATCGCCGCGTCCCGCTTCATGCAGAGGTAGACCACGTCTCCGGGTCCGGCGCAACGGGCGGCATCGACCGCCACGAACGGTTTTCCAACGGCTCCGCCCTGTTCATCGAGGCCTTGCACGATCAACAAGCGGAGGCCCTCGAGCGACGGGTCCTTGACCGACGCGACGACCTGACCGACGACCCGTCCGAGCTGCATCGTCAACCCTTCGTGAAGCGGCGCTCGATCGCCGTGATCTTGTCCACGCGCGCCTTGTGCCGGCCTGCCGCGTACGGGGTGTCCAGCCACGCCTCGACGAGGCTCTGCGCGAGGCCGAGGCCGAGGACCTGTCCGCCGAGGCAGAGCACGTTGGCGTCGTTATGCTCGCGGCTGGAGCGCACGGCGAAGAGGTCGTAGCCGGCGACGGCGCGGATTCCGGGCACCTTGTTGCAGGCGATGGCGCTGGCCTGGCCGATGCTGTCGAGCACGATGCCGACGGCGTCGCCGCCGCCGGCGCGGTTGCCGACGACGGCCTGGGCGACGAGGAGGGCGAGGTCCGGGTAGTCGACCGCGTCGGTCGAGTGCGTCCCGAAGTCGCCGACCTCGTGGCCGCGCTGCAGCAGCCAGGTCTTGAGCTGTTCCTTGAGGGCGAAGCCGCCGTGGTCCGCGCCGAGGAAGATGCGGCGTCTCACGTTTTTCGTTTTTCGTTCTTCGTTCGGAGCGGGGACGGCGGCCTGTCCGGCTGAAGACGGGAAAGCGAGAGCCGAGAACGACCTTTCGCTCATCGGGTGACCTCCGGCCGGCGCGCAGCGGCGGCGGCGAGGATTGCCGAAAACGCCTCGGGGTCGAGGCTCGCGCCGCCGACGAGGAAGCCGTCCACGTCCGGCTGCGCGGCCAGCTCCGGCGCGTTCTTCGCCGTCGCGCTGCCGCCGTACAACAACCGCATCCCGCGCGTCCAGGCGTGGCCGAACAGCTCGGCCAGACGATCGCGCAGGAACGCGAGCGCCTCCTGCGCCTGGGCGGCGGTGGCGTTGCGGCCCGTGCCGATCGCCCACACCGGCTCGTAGGCGACCACGAGGGCCGCGGGATCGGGAGCCGGCGCGCCTAGCCCGGTGAGGGCGGCCGTGAGCTGGGCCCGCAGCACGCGGAACGTGGCCCCCGACTCGCGTTCGGCCAGGCGCTCGCCGACGCAAACGATCGGCCGCAGTCCGGCGCGCAGGGCGGCCGCGGCCTTCCGCGCGACGTCATGGTCGGTCTCGCCGAAGAGCGCCCGGCGTTCCGAGTGTCCGACGACGACGTAGGTCGCGCCGGCATCGAGCAGCATGGCGCAGGAGTGCTCGCCGGTGAACGCACCCTGCGCCTCGAAGTGGACGTTCTGCGCGCCGAGGCGCACGGGACTTCCGGGGGGGAGGGCGGCGGCGAGCACCGGCAGCAGGACGGCCGGCGGGCACAGCACGGTCTCGACGCCTTCGGCGAGTCGGAGCTTCGCCACGAACGCCCGCGTTTCGGCCGCGGACTTGTGCATCTTCCAGTTGGCGGCGACGAGCGGCGTGCGGGGCGCGGCGGTGTCCGGCGCGGGGCCCGGGCGCAACGCGCCGGAGGCGGCCAGGTCGGCGATGACCTCGCGCACGACGCGTTCGACCTTGGCGCGGAGGTCGGTCATGGGCTACGTGCGCTCCTTGGCGGGCTTGAGGAAGCGTTGTTCGCCGCCGGTTTGCACGTGGTCCACGACGCCGACGATGATCGCCTCGCAGGGGGCGTCGGGGACGCCCATGACGGCGCGCGCGCTCTTGCCTTCCTGGACGACGAGGACGTAGTCGCCGACGCCGGCCTGGGCGGCATCGACGGCGAGGAGCGTCCGGTCCACGGGTTTCGCGTGTTCGTCGACCGGCTGCACCAGCAGGAGTTTCTGGCCGTCGAACCGAGCGTCCTGCACGGAGGCCACGACCGTTCCGATGACGCGCGCCAGCCTCACGGCGTCCCCCCCCTCTTTGCGCCCTTGGCGTCCTTTGCGTCCTTTGCGCGAACTCCCCCGGAAGCCGTTGGCCGTGTTTGTGGCCTTCGCTCGACGACGCAGGCCGCGCCTTCTCCCGGGTCGCCGCCTCCGGAGGGCGGGCCGCCGAGCACGCCCTCGACCTCCGGGTCGGGCCGCGGGATGACGTGGACGGCGATGAGCCGGCCGACGCGCCGCGCCGCCTGGGCCCCGGCCTCGACGGCGGCTTGCACCGCGGCGACCTCGCCCCGCAGCATGATCGTCACCCGGGCCGCGCCGGAGTGGGCCTTGGTCTCGAGCCGAACGGGTGCGGCCTTGAGCGCCGCGTCGGCGGCTTCCACGGCGGCCACCAGTCCGCGCGTTTCGATCATGCCCAGCGCCTCGTCCATCGTCGTCCCCGTCCTAGAGCAGCCTTTCCACCAGGTCCGGATGCGGCGCCGGGATCAGCGTCGTCGCCAGCATCAGTCCGTTCTGCGCCCCGGCCTTCGCGCCCGCTTCCAGCGCCGCCTTCGCCGCCGCGACCTCGCCCGTGAAGATCACGTACGCCTTGCCGCCCAGCGCCCGGGCCATCCGGATCTCGAGGAGCTGGATGGCGGCGCTCTTGACCGCCTGATCGGCGGCGAGGACGACGGAGGGCGAGCTGAAGGTCTCGATGATGCCGATCGCCTCCACGCGCTCGGGCGCGGTCGAGGCCGAGAAGGCGTCGAGCACCTGGGGATGGACGTTGGGGATGATGATCGCGTCGTTGAGGGTATCCGCCGCGGCGGCTTCTCCCGCGCGCACCGAGGCCTCGACCTCGGCCACCAGCCCACCGACCAGGATGACGTATTTCCCCGGGCAGACGGGGCTGGCGGCGAGGAGGCGCACGTTGGCCGCCTTGAGCATCGCGTCGGCGGCTTCGATGCCGCGCGCGATGCTCGTGGATTCCACGCAGCCCACGGCGAGCGGGTCCAGGCGCATCCGCTCGACCTCGGTCTTCTCCAGCGTCGGATCGGGACAGCTCAACGACTTCACGCTTCACCCCACCTCGATCGTGACGGCGCGTTCGTCGACGGCGACGACCGTGCCGGCGGCGCCCGCGTGAACGCGCGCGCCGAGCGATCCTTGCGGAATCTCCCCCAACACGTCTCCTTCCCTCACGCGCGTGCCGACCTTGACGACGGGCGACGCCGGGGCGCCTGCGTGCTGCTTGAGCGGCACGACGAGCCTTGGTACCGGTGTGTCGAACGGGCGGAGCGGCGCGGGGCGGTCGTACGGGGTCAGGCCCAGCCGCGCGAGGAGGCGCGGTTGCGGGACGCGGCGCAGCGGCCCGTCGCGGCGCTCGCCCGGCCCCGGCGGGGCAGGTCGCGGGACGCCGGCCGCGGTCATGCGGCGTTTCATCTCGCGGTTGACCCAGGCGGGGTCGAGGTTCTGGATGCAGCCGTAGACGGCGCACAGCCCGCATTCGGAGCAGAGGTAGGCGCCGGCGAACGCGGCCGTGTCCTCGCCGACGCCGGCGGCGAGGTTGCGCATGAGGCGATCCGGGAAGAGGCGGTGGCCCAGCGAGTTCCGCGGGCAGACCTCCGTACACATCATGCACTTGAGGCACGCGGCGCGGGTGAGATGGATCTGCCGACGCGCGTCGCGCAGCCGCCGCTGGACCACGGGGTGTCGCAGCGGCAGGACGAGCAGCATGCTGGTCGTCTTGACCACCGGGGCGTCGGCGTCCGGGGCCAGCGAGCCCATCATCGGCCCGCCGGCGACGAGGCGCACGGCGGGCTCGGTCGCGCCGCCGGCGGCGGCGAGGACACGGCCGCGTTCGCCGGCGCCTACCTCTGCTCCGAATGCGGGCAGTGCGCCGTCTACGGCTGCATCCAGAACCTCGACCCCGCCTGGGTCAACCGCGAGATGAAACGCCGCATGACCGCGGCC